>NZ_KB893336.1 GCF_000374045.1 Segetibacter koreensis DSM 18137
ACTTATGTAACAAAGTGCCGGCAGTTGCAGACTGTTTGTCTTTGCACTTATTACAACGCCGTATATGCTCCAGACCTGTCTTACTCCAGGATGTATTGCCACACTTTAAGCAAGTAAATTCCTTTTGCCATTTTAAACAACTCAGATATTTTAAACACTTTTCCTTGGTATCAAAATGCCTTGCAAACTCCAAAATGTCAGTACCTTTAAACATAATTAACTATAAATTTTAGCTAAGTTACTGATATTGCTAATATTATTAGTTTTAGTATTGGAGTATTTAAAGGCCTATTTCTATTATTTTAATTTAACAGTAAACGTCCTTCAACACAATACTTCTTAATCCAAAACAGATTTTATGAGAGAGATTAATCTAGCAAGAATGTATGCCCTTGTTGCTGTTTTATGTATGATTTTCTCTTGTAATAAATCAAGCGATGTCAATGCCCCGTCTTCTGTTAATTCTGTTCCACTTAGAGGCAAACTGGCGGTCCAGTTGCAGCTAGCTAAAGAAAACCTGCAGATTCAAAAAATTGATGCATCCATCATTTCATACAATCTCGAATCTGAACTAAAAGATGATAACCAGGTTTCGGCTTTAAGGCAAAAATTAGTTGCTGAGGAAAATTTTGTGCCGGAATTTGATGGTTCGAATGCAGCCTCTTTTAATGTAAGTACTATTAAAGAGCGTATGTTGAAATATAGAAAAGACCCTAATGAAGAACAAAATATAGTGCAGAATTTGCAGCAGCAAGTCTTTCCCATTCTTAAAGTAGGCCAGAAAGTATTGACTATTTTATGGAATGCCAATGGAAAGCAATTTAAGTCGTTATGTGTATATAATGATGAGGGCATAGTTTACGACAACATGTTATCTAATATAGTTCTTGCCAAAGCTACAGCAGCAATAGATGAAGTGAAGCTTTCCTCTGCAAGCCTTAAAACAAACACTGCTCAACGACCCAAACAATATAGTTTTACATCAACCGTAAGGGATGTAACTATTAAATGGTTATGGGGCGGCACGCGTGGAAAAGTGGTGATTAAGCATTATATAATCTGGAACGGATCTAATTATATATATGATCATGGTGGCAGCGTTGATGCGTGGATGTCTGTGGGTGCAGCAATGGGAAGATGGGCAAATAATTATCTTAACCGTCGCTCACGTTCTAAAATGGCGTGGGGCTACGGCTGGGCAACGCCAACTGCTTCTTTTAGTATAAAATTCAACAGTAAAAGCATCACTTTTTCGGCCACCACGAGCGGTGTGGGCAGTAAAGGCTCCGGAGACGGTATTCACACCATTTACTTATAATGGTTAACTATATGTTTTGCATATCTTGTTTGTCTGATTCCTGTTAAATACAATGTCGCTAACTAACTCTTACCCCATTCAACAATTTATCAAGTGCATTGCTAAATGAACCTGCAGGAGTAACCTCACCCGAATTGACAAAGAAGATTTCATCAGCATTTTCAATAGTGTTTAAACGGTGAGCTATAATGACGCGGGTTGTTTCTTTTGGTAATTCATCTAAAATTTTACTAAGCAATTTTTCAGTAACAGTATCAATATTTGCTGTTGCTTCATCCAAAATTAAAAGTTCAGGTTTGCGTAATACTGCACGAATAAAGGCGATCAGTTGTTTCTGCCCGAGGCTAACACTATCGCCTCCGGGTAGCACAAATGTTTCTAAGCCGTTATCAAATACTGACAGCAATTTTTCAAGATTCGCCTCTTTTATTACTCGCTCTAATTTCTCGTTAGAGTAGTTATTGTAACGATCGTTACCATACAAAATATTCTCTTTCACTGTTCCTGTAAATAAAAATGGTTCCTGCAAAATGAACCCGATCTTATGTGTTCGTTCAGCATCACTATACGATCTTATATCTTTACCATTGAGCAGGATCGTACCTTTTGTAGGATCATATAACCGGGCGATCAGGGACGCTGTTGTAGTTTTGCCTCCTCCGGTTGGACCCACAAAAGCATATGTTTTACCTTTTTCAAGTTTAATATTAATATTATGCAATATCTCCTGGCTATCGGGGTATTTGAAATGAACATTTCTGAATTCAATGAGTGAAGCTGGAGTTTTTATTATTAGGTCGTTAACAGGAACAGTTATGAGGTCACTATCGAGCGAAAGTATTTCCGCAATCCTATCCCATCCTGCCATGGCAAGCTGAAAATTGACCCAAAGTGCAGCCAATTGCCGTAGAGGATTATAAAAATAAGTGGCATAAGCCAAATAGCTTACCAGCAATCCAATAGTAAATTGACCATCTGCAATAAGGTAAACACCGTATGTCAAAACAATTAGTTGGGCTGCACTTGAGAGAAATTCATAAAAAGGGGGAAAAATCGTATTAGCCAGTCCTGCAGCTATGGATGTTGTATAGCTTTTTCGGTTTGATTCTTCAAGTCGCTTTCTGAAATAATCACGTCGGTTGAAAGCAATAATTACCTTAAAGTTTCCTATACTATCCTGTATCTCTGCACTCATGCCACCCACCGTTTTTAGCTTAATAGCATTTTTTTTCTTTACCCATGGTGATAGTATGCGGGTAAAAATAAAAATCATCATTGCCGGGATTAAAGCGGCAAGTCCCAATTTCACATTTATCACCAATAGAAAAATGCCCGCGCCAGTCATAGTTACAATGCTGGTAACAAATTGCAGCAGTGATTGAGAAAAAAATTGGTTCAATTTATCAGTATCGCTGTTGATCCTGGATATGAGATCGCCTGCTTTATTTTGATTAAAAAACGCGACAGGTAGATGCTGTAATTTGTTAAATATTGCATTACGCAAAGTATATAACGTGCGTTGTCCTACACCACCCATTAAGTTGGTTTGCAAATAACTGGCAGCTAAGCCTACAAGGTACATAACCAGTAATATGCCGGAAAAAAGTAACACTCCGTTGTATTGCTTTTTCTGCACATAATTATCGATTGTATAACCTATTAAAAATGGGCCCGATAAGCTAATTGCTGAATTGGTAAGAATGGCCAACAGTGCTAACAACAAATTCTTTTTTTCGTCTGTAATAAGTTTAAGCAAGCTTTTAAGTGCAGAGAGCGTAGAAGTTTTCTCCTTCTGTACACCAGGCTTAGTGAGGTTGTAATTCATAATTGCTGGTGCTTTGTTGTGAATTGAATATTTGTACGTATTCGGGGCTCGAATGCATCAGTTCATTATGCGTTCCGCTTGCGATGATTTCCCCCTCCATTAAAAGAATGATCTGATCGTATTGCTCCACTGATGCTATTTTCTGAGTAACAGAGAGCAAGGTTATATTGGGATAATTATTATGTACGTTGGCTAAAATTTTCCTTTCAGTACTAGAATCAACACGTGCAGTAAAATCGTCAAGTAATAAAATTACAGGGTTTATAGCCAAGGCACGTGCCAGCATTATACGTTGTTTTTGACCACCGGAAAGGTTAGCCCCTCGCTCTGATATAACTGTATCAAATCTTGCAGGCAAACCATTAATAAATTCTTTTAATTCAGCGGTTGAAACCGCTTTTTCCAGCGATTCATCGGTAACTGTATTACTAAAAGCTATATTCTCACGAATGCTTAAGTTAAAAACAATACTGTCCTGGAATACAAAACCAACTTGAGTATGAAACGACTCACTCTTATAATCTTCCACCTGGTGACCATCTATGAAAATAGCGCCTTTCGTTGGCTTTAATAATCCGGTTAAGAGATATAAAAGTTGAGTTTTACCTGCAGCCGTAGGGCCGATTATAGCGACCTTAGAACCTGCTTTTACTGAAAATGAAATATCTTTTAATACAGGCTTTTCTCCATAAGTTACTCTTACATCTTTAAATTCGATATCCCCACTAATTTTCGATGTAATTAAGCCTGCCCCCGTAGTCTCTGTTGTTTCCAGTACGGTGCTTATTCGTTGATAAGATGCAGTTGCCTGCGCAATTACATTGCTCATAAATCCGATAAGAATGATTGGAAAAATTAACAGGGACAAGTAACTGTTAAATGCAGCAAAATTACCCAGTGTCATACTGCCATTAATAACAAAATGACCTCCTAAAGCCAGGATGGCCAAACCAGCCATGTTGGCTGTAAAAGTTATTACCGGTATTAGAGCTGCAAAAAGCCTCAGAATTGAAAGCCCGAAACCTAGCGCTTTTTTATTTGCTTCAAGAAATTTTTCATATTCTAATTGCTGCGAATTAATAACTCTTATTAATGCCGACCCTAAAATACTCTCGTTTATTACCTTATTGAGCCAATCCATTACCTCCCTGCTTTTTATAAATAGTTTCCTTACATTTTTTAATACAAAGAAAAATGTTATCCCTATTATTGGTATTACAGCAATTACCGCCAATGCCAGTTTCCAGTTGATGGTAAGTAGTAATACTGTTACGCCTATAATTATAAAAACTGATGACACTATAGAAACTATAGCTTGAGAAACAAACAACTTAATTGAATCTACATCCGCTGTAAGATTGGTTAACAGTTTAGCTGGATTAGCAGCTTCTACCCAGCTATAACTTTGACTAGAGATTTTATCCGCCAATTTTGTGCGGAGATCCCTTGCCACACGCTCGGAAACATACGTCTGTATTACGTTTTGAAGATATGAAAATACAAATATTATTAGTACTGCAATTGCAAATAGTCTGATAAAATGTTTCGGTGAGAAGTTGCCGCTATTAAATGCATCTATGCCACTACCTATAATTTTAGGTAACCATAAATTAAGCCCGTTGCTAATTACCGCAAACAGTAGCAGCAAGCCAACCATACCTGCATATGGCTTCAACAGGCTTGATATACCTTTTTGTTTTCTACTCTGATCAGCCATGAAAATTATGTTGATTATGTTACTTTTCTACCAGTAAAGGTTTTTAAAAATCCACCGGTTTTTTTTTAAAATGAAATTATTTGTTCTTAGCCAGCCTGTCAGGAAAGATAAAGATTAATCTCTATAGTAGAGCTGGGCCTTGCACTTACAGTTTCAAAAAGCTGGATTGCTATTATTATTTTTCCATATTGCAAATTCCGAATTCAATATTATAAAGATAGCAGAAAATGATCTCTTATCATTACTTTACTGTAGTGCTACTACTAACGCCTTCACCGAACGTAGTTTAGTGAGCTTGGTCAAGTTGAATGATGTTTTCTTCATTAGTTTGCCAAATATAAATAGCCCGACAATATACGCGCCACTGCAATCGACAGTTCAGTTAAGCGATAACTGGAGTTTAAAAACTTTTTATAAAACAAGTATCAGACGTTTAAAATAACGGGCTTAATTACATCTTCCTTCAAGCTAACTTGTTTCAACGGATCAATGGCTAACCAAAGCAGGCTACCTGTTAGCATTACAAGGGCAACTACAAAAAGAGGGTAATCAAAATTATGGGTTACATCTACTATTTTACCAAATATAATGGCAAGAAAAAAAGCTCCCATCTGTCCAAAAAAATTCATCGCACCGGTAACGGTTCCTGCATTATTTCTGCCGATGTCTGTACAAACTGCATATGAAACCATCACACCAAAAGAAAAGAAGCCATTCGCAGCAATAAGGCAAAAGGCTACCAAATTACTTTGAGGTAAGATAGCAGCTAAAAAAATAAGTAAGCCACAAATACCAAGGCCAAACATACCAACAAACCGTCTTCCGAAACACAAGCCTTTTCGCCTGACCAAAAGATCGCCAGCAAATCCTCCAACTAAAAAGCCGATAATGCCAACTATAAACAATGTAAAAACAATGTTTTTCATTCCATTTTCTGAGAAATGCTTTCCTTCAACCAGGTACACTGGCATCCATGCTACAAAAAAATAATTAGCCCATTGGCAGCAAAAATACATGAGCATCAATGCCCAAAGGTTTCTGTTTCTAAGAATTACTTTCCATGGTATGTGATGGTGACTATTGCTAAACCGACAGTTACTTTCGATATATTGAACCTCTTTCGGTGATATTTTTTTCATTTGTGCGGGAAAATTTTGAAACCATGTATAACAGATAATGACCCAAATAACACCAATAGCAGCATTTACATAAAAAGGGGCACGCCAGCCAAAAGATACGGCTATGGGAATAATGATAAGAGGTGCTATTGCAGAACCAATTTGTGAACCTATACCTACCCACGTTAAAGACCGCCCGATTTCCTGAACAGGAAACCATCTTGATATTACGATCATGCAATTGGGATAAGTACCAGACTCTCCTACTCCAAATAAAAAACGGATTAAAATCAAAGAGAAAAGACCCGTTGCCAGACCGGTTAAAGCTGTAAATAAAGACCATAATAAAACGATACGAATAAAAAGGGCCTTCGGACCAATTTTATCTCCTAATATGCCTGAAGGAATTTCGAAAAGAGCATAGGCCAATGAAAAAGAGGCCAGTACCCATCCAAACTGTCCATTTGTTAGGGCGAACTCACTTTTTATTCTTACACCTACAATAGAAATGCAAATACGATCGAGGTATGTTAGCGTAGTTAGTGAGCAGAGCAATGCTAACACACGGTAACGGTATGGAAGTTTTTGCAGCATTTCCTAAAATTATAGATTAATCGTTAGCAAAACTGGTAAGTAATGCAGCATTTTTATTCACCCGAATAGAAAGAGGATTTGGCTAAAGCTGCATAAAGCAAAGCAGATGAAAGTGGATTATAACCAAGCTTACAACATTTTTCGATGGCATTTAATTTTCTTTTTCCCTTCATTCATTCGTATGCTTAAGTCTCTTGAAAACTTACTACAAAAACAACGTTTATTTGCACTTTTTGAAAATTCTACTTGCTTTAGACTAGACGGGGTACGAAAGGCGTTAATCAAGATGAAAAATTCTACTTTGAAAATATTTGTTGTAATAATATTATTAATTGCCTTTCCTATAGTAAGCTTTTGCGCTGCTATCTCCATTTGCACCTGGAACTTAAAAGACTTTGGGAAAAGTAAATCTTGTGCAGAAATTGCCTTTATTGCCAACGTCTTAAAAGATTATGATGTTGTAGCTATACAAGAAGTGGTAGCAGGATATGGAGGTGCGCAAGCTGTTGCAAGGCTGGTTGATGCACTTGACACAAAAGGCAGCAAATGGGACTATACTATTAGCGATCCTACAAGCAGCAGTGCTTATAAAACTGAAAGATATGCTTACATCTGGAAGAAAAATAAAGCAACCAGGAAGGGACGCGCATGGCTTGAAAAGAAATATAATATTGAAATTGATCGCGAGCCGTATTATATTACTTTAAGTGCAGAGGGTAAAGAAATTACACTTGTTAATTTTCACGCGATTACTAAAAGTAAGCAACCGGAAACGGAGGTAAAGTACCTTAAATTTCTGCCGGGTTCTTATCCAAACCAAACATTGATTTTTGTTGGAGATTTCAATCTTCCCCAATCACATTCGGTCTTTAATCCCTTAAAAGGAATGGGATATGAGCCTTTGTTATTAAATCAGAAAACCAGCTTGCGACAAAAGTGCATTAATAATGATTGCCTGGCTTCGGAGTATGACAATATGTTCTTTATAAGAAAGAAGTGTAAAGTAACAAGGTGTGGTATTATACCGTTCTATAACCGTAATACAGATTTTCATGAAGCAAGATTAATTTCTGACCATGTTCCTGTTTTTGCTGAAATTGAAATAATGTAAATTCTCTTTTGTTAATGAAAACATTTCAGCTTTTACTACTCATCTTGTTTACAAATTTGCTTTTTCCATTCCAATTCATTTTACAGTTTTCCTTATGAATCGATAAAAAAAAAAAAAAAAATTATTTAAAAATGGTCCTAATTATATTACGATAAATTTGGAAATAACATATTTATTACCGTATCTTAGAGGTGAATTAAGAATTGATTGTTTTGTTAAGAAGCGAGCAGTTTCTTACTTTAAAGAAGCATTAGGTTAGTTAGCATATACGGGCTTAGGCAAGTATAAACTAAAGAATTTAATGCTTTTTCTTTTTCCATCATTTTTAAATATTTCAACTATCATTCTTATTGCAGCATCGCAAGGTCCTCTTCATCTAAAAGTATGGTGATTGCTTCCAGGTTTTCTTTTAAGTGGTTTAATGACGATGTTCCGGGAATAGGCAGAATCCAAGGAGATTTATGTAAAAGCCACGCTAGGTTTATTTGAGCTTTGGAAGCTGCGTGTTTTTGGGCTACTTTCTCTATTTTTTCGACTGCTTGTGGTAAAGAAGTGATTAATGAAAAAAATGGAATTAAGGGAATGCTGTTTTCTTCGCACGTTTTCAAAACTTCCTCTCCGCCCCTGGTTTCACCTATAGGTAGCTTTGCAGTCGTACGCTGTGTAAAGCTATACATGTTTTGAACCGTAGCTATTTTGCCATGCTTTAATCCCCATTGCAATTCTGCATCTGTTACATTGCTTAATCCAACATGTAATATTTTCCCTTCGCGCTGAAGCTGAAACATGGCATCAACAGATTCGGCAAAAGGTACAGGGTTATTATGTGTTGACATACGAAAATGCACCACAGGCAATTGTTCCAGCTTTAATTGTTTAAGATTGTTGTCGATACTTTGCCTCAGTTCTTCAGGTCGGGTAAATACAGGCCAGCTTTTATCAGCCGCTCTTTTGGCTCCAACCTTTGTACAAATTACAAGATCAGAAGAATAGGGATACAAAGCTTCCACAATCAGCCGGTTGGTAACATCCGGTCCATAATAATCAGCGGTGTCAATAAAGTTTACGCCCTCGTCAACTGCTTTTCTCAATACCTGTATAGCCTCATCCCTGTTAGCTGGCTCACCCCAAATTCCTTCACCCGTCAAACGCATGGTGCCATATCCCATTCTATATACTTCCAAAGGAGAACCCGAGTCTTTTCCGACCGTTATTTTTTTTGATATTGTATTAGACGTTGAAGAATTCATAATCGTAATTTTATGTGAACTATTTAATCTCTTGATAATTCCAGCCTTTATCCTAAATAATGCTGCGCACTTTATCAGGCTTAGACAAAAGCATTTAATCTTCTTGTTGCCGTTACAAATGTATTAAACCCTGCACTTTGTAATTTTAGTGGTGTTACTTTCTTATACCTCCAGTGCCAAACTGGTTTCCAGCCTTTACAGCCTTATTGCCATCAAAATCTATTTCCACCATTTTCTCGCTTTCTACATTGTTATAAAACTCATCCTGCAATGTTGTGAGTATCTTACGGGTTTTAACATCGATCACCTCCCCGCTTGATGGATAAACATATTTTCCATCTATGCTAAAAGTAATCCATCCTGGCATGTCCTGTACCGGGATAGTCGTTAATTGCTGATAAGGTTTCATAGCATTAAAAACATGTACGCGCATGTTATGCCCGTCCGCCACCCACAATTCCTTTTCATCGGGAGTAAGGCCAATGCCATGACTGGGATTGCCGTGTCGCCGTACCGGGCCCATATTCCATCCTTCTACCTCTATGCGTGCAAGTTTTTTGCCTGTTGTAAGATCTCCCACTTCAAAACCAAGAAGGCTATCAACAGTCGCATAAACAAGGGTTTCTTTGCCATTGATAGTAAAGGGGCGGACGAAGTTTCCGAAAGGACCGACTTTGTTAACAAGCGCATTATTTTTTGCATCTGAAACATACAACCAGGGTGATGCAATATCCGCAAGGTAAACAAGGTTTCCTGCAGGACCAGATATGGTATTATGCGCTCTTTTAAAAACAGTGATCTTTTTTATGATATCGCCCGTAGTGCAATCTACAACGTTCCAAAAGTCTTTTTCTAAAGAAGGGAGATACATCGTTTTTCCGTCAGGTGAAACAGACATGCGGTCACACCCTCCATCAAATTTTTTCTCCCAAACAATTTTTTCTGTTGTCAGGTCTATGCGTTGCAGCGATTCAAGCGTGCTTATATAAATGCTGTTGAGAGGCAGGCTCACAGCAATGCCTTTAACATTCGAAGGCGTTTTATCCGGGTGAAGTCCTCCGGTGACAATGCGTTTTACAAACCGGTGATTATTATTAATATCAAAAACGAGCAGACCATGTCCGCCATATCCTAAGTAATCTCTGATCCCCGGCACTGCTACATATAAATATTTCTTTGTTGCTACCGGAGAAAATAAAAAAGTACTGTGCTTTTTTCGTGGTATGGCCGCTTCTATAAACAACATGGCTAACAACGATAGCAAAAGAAAAACAAGTGGCTTTATTTTCATATAATCATTTTATTAACTGCCATTCTTCCAATTATATTTTTTTAAGTCGTTTAAGATCAAAGCAGTTTTTAAATTTTGTGTGATAAAGGAAAGTTAGGGTAAATTGTTTGTAATTATGGTAGGCCCAGTGCAGGTTCATCATCATTTAAGTTGCTTATAAATTATTTAATAAATTTTATTCTCTTTTTTTATTTTTTCTATTGCCGGGGGTTATTGCAAAAAAATATTTCTGTATTCAACTTATATTTTTACATTTAGAAATTCTTATGATTTTCTAACTGCTTACCAAAAAATAATGGGCGATATACAAATTAAAAAATCAACAAAAATTTACGATGCAGTAGTTGTTGGTTCTGGTGCCGGAGGAGGAATGTCTGCATACGTTTTAGCTAATGCCGGAGCAAAAGTTTTATTATTAGAAGCTGGACCTTTCTTCGATCCTGTTAAACATTCACAACAATTAAAGTTCCCTTACGATTCACCAAGAAGAGGCGCTGGCACTAAATTCAGGGCTTTTGGTGACTTTGATGCAGCTTATGGTGGTTGGCAACTGGAAGGTGAGCCTTACACAAAAAAAGAAAATACCGAGTTTGATTGGTTCCGATCCAGGATGCTGGGGGGCCGTACCAATCACTGGGGTAGGATATCACTACGGTTCGGGCCCAAAGATTTTCAACCTAATGATGGTTACAGCGAAAACTGGCCGATAACGTACGAAGAAGTAAAACCTTATTACGATAAGGTAGATATGCTGATTGGTGTCTACGGCACTAAAGAAGGACTAGAGAATGACCCTGATGGAATTTATCTTCCACCTCCGAAGCTTCGACTAAATGAAATGTTTATTAAAAAAGGAGCAGAAAGTGTAGGTGTAAAAGTAATTCCGGGAAGAGGTTCTGTTTTAACCAAAGCACTTACTAATAATAAAGACCGCGGATCTTGTTTCTTCTGCGGACAATGCAACCGAAGCTGCAAGGTGTATGCTGATTTTTCTGCTTCATCATGCCTGGTTATTCCAGCTTTAAAGACAGGGAATCTCGAGGTGATCTCCAACGCAATGGTTCGGGAAGTACTTACAGACGAGAAGGGGCTCGCAACTGGTGTTTCTTACGTAAGCAAAGAAGATATGCAAGAATACCAGGTGAAGGGAAAAACCGTAATTCTTGGTGCAAGCTCCTGCGAAAGTGCAAGAATAATGCTTAATTCAAAATCTAAAACGCATCCTAATGGCCTTGCCAATAGCAGTGGCCTTGTAGGTAAATATTTGCAGGATTCTACAGGTGCTTCTTTATCCGGCATACTTCCGCAGTTGGTTGATCGTAAGCGTTATAATGAAGATGGCGTAGGGAGCATTCACTTATTAGGACCGTGGGTGTATGATAATAAAAAACTTGATTTCCCTCGCGGATATCATATAGAGTTTGGTGGAGGAATGGGTATGCCGGGATATGGGTTTGGCGGAGACGTACCAAAAGTAAACGGCCAGGTAGCTGGGGCCGATGGAAAGATGAAAGAAGCTGGAGGTTTTGGTGCTTCATTAAAAAATGATTATCGCCGCTTTTATGGTACCGGTGTTGGAATGTCTGGCCGTGGCGTAGGAATGGCAAGAATTGATAATTATTGCGAAATTGATCCTAACGTGGTAGATAGATTTGGAATACCTGTTTTGCGCTTTCATTACAAGTGGAACAATGATGAAATAAACCAGGCAAAGCATATGCAAGAGACATTTCAGTCGATTATGCACGCCATGGGTGCTATTGTCACATCTTCTGAACGTAATGCTGAAAACAACTGGGGGTTAGAAGCTCCGGGAAGAATAATACATGAAGTAGGAACAGCAAGAATGGGTAATGACCCGAAAAAATCAGTATTAAACAAATGGTGCCAGGCGCATGATTGTAAAAATCTTTTTGTTGTTGACGGTGCATCTCAAGTGCAACAATCAGACAAAAACGCAACCTGGACTATCCTTGCTTTTTCCATGAGAACAGCAGAATACATATTGGAGCAGAATAAAAAGCAGAATGTATAATACTATTTTTTAAAACTCTATTGTTTAACGAGATTGTGTGGAACAAAACCCAATGCTCATATAGCAACTCCGGTTGTGTCACTCACTTGTACTGCATCTTTTTCATGGCAGCAAAAATGTGAGTAACCGTTACATGTTAAACAATAGAAATCTATACTGCATTTGGCAAAGTTGAAATTTAAAACTCTTTAAAAACATTTTATGAACAGGCGGGATTCATTAAAAGCGCTAACTATAGGCACCCTTTCTACAGAGGTTTTATTAAAAGCATGTAAACCAAAGGACCAAAATGTTGAAGCGTCCAAAGTTAACACATCAGAGTCTGACCGTCCGCAAGAAGAATTAGATAGAAATAAGGAATTAAATGCTGAAAAATTTTTTACTCCGCATGAGATGGCTACCATAACGGTATTAGGAGACATCATTATTCCAAAAGATGATAAGTCAGGAAGCGCTTCTGATGCAAAGGTTCCGGAATTTATAGAGTTTATCGTAAAGGATATACCCGACCACCAGTTGCCAATGAGAGGAGGTTTGCGTTGGCTTGATCTTCAAATGCTTAACCGTTATAATAATTCATTTAAAGATTGCACTGCTGATCAGCAACTTCAAATGGTTACCGAGTTAGCATATCCTGCTAAAGCAAAGCCTGAAATGCAGCAGGGAGTAGCCTTTTTTAATCGTATGAGAAGTCTTACAGCCACCGGTTTTTTTACCAGTAAGATGGGCCTGGATGACCTTGGATATGTAGGTAACAGGCCAAACCAATGGAATGGCGTCCCCGATGATGTATTAAAACAATACGGACTAGCTTACACTGATAAAGAATTAAAGGAAAGTGTTAGTTTTTAAATTTTAAAGGCTTGAACAGATTAAAATTGCAGGTGCTAAAATTAGGTGTTTTACCAACTGAGAAAATAATAAAAGAGACGGCTAATCAGGCGTCTCTTTTTGATTCCCACTTCTGCCACTAAAAAGCTTTTCTTAACTGTAAGTATTGAGATAACGTCCATTGTGTTCCAGGTTAAAAGGCAATTTTTTATCAATTCATATTTTCTTAACTTAGGTTGCTTGCACACCAAGAAGTGCCTGCCTTGCTTTTTCTTGTTGTATAGTTCCGTTTCGCTACACCATGAGTCCACACCATTAAGGACTTGCTAAGCCAGGATAAAGAGCAACATTAGATTTACTCATAATAAAAGCACTCTTATTATAAAGAAGTATTCTATTTATAAAAATAAAATACAGATTATATCGCAGATATATCTATGTGATCTATAACTTTATGCAACACATCCTGTGAAAAATGGAAAACGACAACGTTTTAAACGACCCGGGTCAGAAAAAATTTCAAACCGAAAAATGTAATCCTTACTGCTATACAGATTTGTTTTCAAAAGCTCCTTGCATGATAGCTATCTTAAGAGGCAAGGAACACATTATTGAAACTGCCAATCCGCGATTTTTACAATTTATAGGCAAAAAAGACATTATCGCAAAAAAGCTAAGAGAAGTACAACCGGCACTGGAGGAGCAAGGTTTTGTACAACTATTAGACAATGTTTATAATACCGGTCAATCTTTTTCTGCAACTGAATTAAAAGTAAAAATAGACATCGAAAGCAATGGTATTTTGGTAGATAATTATGTGAATTTAGTTTTAGAAGCTTGCAAAAATGTGGATGGCGAGATCGAGGGTTTGTTTTTGTTTGCAAGCGATGTAACTGAGTTAATACTGGCACGTAAAAAAGCCGAGGAAAGTGAAAGCCTGTACCGGCAAATCGTTGAAATAGCACAGGAAGGTATATGGATGGTTGACAAAGAAAACGAGACCATTTTTGTTAATGCTCAACTTGCTGAAATATTAGGATACACTCCGGAAGAAATGATTGGTAAGAAAAACAGTTTTTTCATGGATGAAGATGGTAAAAAAATAGCGTCGGATGCCGCTATTGGCAGGATACCGGGAAGGAATGAAAAAATGGATGTACCCTGTATCAAAAAAAATGGAAAAAAAGTTTGGCTTAATTTCTCGGGTTCTACTTTAATAGATGAACAGGGGCAGTACAATGGCGCTATTGCCATGGTTATAGATGTTACCGAACGAAAAATAGCAGAAGAGAAATTAATGCAGAGTGAAGAACGTTTTCGTGCACTTATTGAAAATACACATGATGCCATCGTTTTGTATGACAAGGATTTAATAACCATTTATAGAAGTTCGTCCGCAACCAGAATAATGGGCTATAACGATGAGGATAGACTTGATAAAAAGTTGAATCTAGTAATTCATCCCGACGATGCGAAAAAAATAAACAGACATATTGTTGAAGTACTAAATACCCCTGGTAAGACGCTTAGGTTTACAATCAGAACTAAACATAAAGCCGGGCACTACATATGGATTGAAGGAGTTTCAACAAATTTATTGCATAATGAAATTGTTCATGCCATAGTTACTAATTTCAGAGATATTACTCAAAAAAAGCAATTTGAAGAAACCTTAAAATTTAATGAAAAACGTTTTAGGGCATTAATTGAAAACAGTGAAGATTTGCTTGCTCTTATTAATGAGGATGAAAAGGTAAAATATGTAAGCCCGGCAGTAAAAAGAATATTGGGTTATACAACTAATGAAATTTGTGATCGCCACTATTTCCATATAATACAGCCCGAAGATATGGAAGCGGCTCAGGAGGCATTAAAAAAAGTACTTGCAAATCCGGCAAAGCCTATTCCTGTAGTAGCGCGAAACAAGAAAAAAGACGGCTCTTATATTTGGATGGAAGGTACTATTACCAATATGCT
Organism: Segetibacter koreensis DSM 18137; assembly: GCF_000374045.1. Taxonomy (GTDB): domain Bacteria; phylum Bacteroidota; class Bacteroidia; order Chitinophagales; family Chitinophagaceae; genus Segetibacter; species Segetibacter koreensis. Next base: position 15,068 of record NZ_KB893336.1, read on the forward strand.
GAAAGTACAAGGCGTAAACGCCATAGTTTCAAATACAAGAGATATCACTCAACGAAAAATTGCAGAAGATGTAACGCGAAAAAACGAAGCCCTGTTAGCCGAGGCGCAACGAATTGCAAAATATGGAAATTGGAACCTCGATCTAATCTCCGATACACTTACCTGGTCCGATGAGCTTTTTAATGTGTTTGGAATTGAAAAGAATTTATTTGGCCAAAGTTTTAATTCATTTATTGATTTAATAGACGAGGCTGACCGAGACTACGTTCTCAATAGCTCCCATTACGCACAAACAACAGGAAAGCCATTTGATATTGAATATCATATTACAACTCCCTTAGGAGAAAAACGTATTATACATGACATAGGCAGTGCAGAACTTGATTCAACAGGAAAAGTAATACGCCTGTATGGTACTGCTCAAAACATTACAGAACGTAAAAAAGCCGAAGAAGAATTAATAAAAGAAAAAAACCTCTCTGATTCTATAATAAACAATTTAACCGGTATTTTTTATCTTTTAAATATAAATGGAAGATTTTTAAGATGGAATAAAAATGCAGAAACGATTACCGGCTATACCGCTGAGGAACTGCGCGAAATAAATGCAGTTGATCTGTTCGATGAGGATGAAAAAGAAATGATTGCTCAAAAAATAGAAGAAGTATTTATAAAAGGCAAGGCAAAGGTTGAAGCAAATCTTGTAACTAAAAACAACGGTAAAATTCCTTATTTTTTCAAAGCGTCCGCAGCTGTTTTCGAAGGTACTCCCTGCCTCATCGGAATGGGAATTGATATTAGGGAACGCAAAGAAACAGAAGCGATCATAAAGGAAAGTGAAGCAAAATACCATTCATTTTTTCAAAACAATATGGATGCTGTTCTGCTAACGACCTCTACAGGACAAATATTAGAGGCCAACCCGCAAGCCGGAGTAATTTTTGGAATGAATGAAAGAGATATTTGTGCTGCAAGCATATTTAATCTTGCCGATCCGACAGACGAACGGATACAGATGCTTTCTGAAGAACTTCGCGGTACAGGAAGAGCAAAAGGCGAAGTCAACATGTTACGCAAGAATGGAACCGCTTTCCCTTGTGAGATAGCTGCTGTTACCTATAAAGATGGCTGTAAAGAGGAAAGGACAAGTATAATAATCAGAGATATTTCCGAAAGAAAACGCGCAGAAGAAGGATTATTAAAAGTAAATGAACGATATAAGTTAGCAACCAGGGCAACCAGTAACGCAATTTGGGATTGGGATCTTCTTAATGACAGGACTTACTGGTCTGAAGCATATCAAACTACCTTTGGCTATAACACTTCAGGTGCTCCTCAAAAATTTAAGAGTTGGATTGACCGCGTACATCCTTTAGATAGGGAAAGGGTATATAATAAAATTATTAAAGCAATATCAGGAAACGCCGGAAATTATTGGGAAGATGAATATAGATTCATAAAAGCCGACGGAACTATAGCGTATGTGTCCGACAGAGGAAATTTGGTGTATGACGAGCAAAATATTCCCACTCGCTTTGTAGGCGCAATGCAGGATATTACATTGAGAAAAGAAATTGAAAATGAACGGGAATTACTAATAAAAGAACTGACAAAAACCAATGCCGACCTGAAGCAGTTTTCATTTATCACTTCACATAATTTAAGGGCTCCCCTATCTAACATCACTGCCATATTAGATCTTATAAACTATTCCACATTAGATGAAGAAAATCGTGCTATGCTGGAAATGCTAAAAGTATCAGGTAAACAACTAAGTTCAACAATAGAAGATCTTTCAAGTATTCTAATAATAAAAAATAATATAAATGTAGAAGTTACCTCAATTAATATTCAACATATTTTCAAAGAAATAGAGAAAACATTTATAAATGAATTAAACAATGTGGGAGGAACTATTATTACCGATTTTAAAGTTCCCGAGCTGAACTTTCATAAGACATATCTTGAAAGTATTTTCATAAACCTTATTTCAAATGCTATAAAATACCGATCACCTGAACGTAATTTAGTTTTAAAAATTTCAACCTTTTACAATGCCAATGGAAATTGTGAACTTACCTTTTCTGATAACGGAATTGGAATTGATTTAGTAAGACATAAAAATAAAATTTTTGGGCTTTACCAAAGATTTAATAGTGAAATAGAAGGGCATGGTTTAGGTTTATTTATTATTAAATCGCAAATAAATGCACTCCGCGGAACTATAGAAATTGAAAGCGAAGTTGATAAAGGAACAAAATTTATAATAACCTTTTAGGTAAATTATTATGAGTTTCGTTGTTATTTAATGGAATGAATCATTTAAGGAGAAATTCTCTTTGTTTTGTTATATCAATGTTTAAAAAAATACTACTGCTCTACATTGCCCACTTATTCTTTTAAAATTTAGTATCTTTTACCAACAAATTATAAGACTTTTTCATCTGCGGAACACACTTGGTTTTAGCCTTTAAAACCTTACTCAACAATAAAATACAGTAGCAGGGTATTGCTCTGAACGTGGTACTATAGATACTGTTTAAAATGGAAATTCTAATGTTAAATCGTTCGTATTGATAAAGTAAAGAAAAATGAGAAAGATTTTATTTCTTATTGGTTTTGGTTTAATAACCAATGCATGCTTTAGCCAACAAAAAGAACTGGATTCTTTATTAAACCTCTTAAGCAACCATTCACAGGAAGATGAAACAAAATTCAACTTGCTCAATGACATTGCTTTTGATTATTGCGATATTGACCCTTCAAAGGGATTACAAATGTCGACAAGGGCAATTGCACTTGCAAAGAAGCTCAATAAAAAATTGGATGAAGCAAAAGCGTACAGTACGCAAGGTGTTAACCTTTCACGACTGGGAGAAGACAGCCTTGCAACAGATGCTTATAAAAAATCACTTCAAATTTTTCAGCAATCAGGTGATGAAAAAGGCGCTGCAACAGTGTTATACAATCTTGGTGAAGTATCTTTTAATCACGGCGATTATTTTAATGCGTTGGAGTACCTGCAAAGGTCGTCACAATATTTTGAAAAGAAGGATAAGGAGTTTTTAGAGAACGTTTTTAATGCTACGGCAACCATTTACTATTCCTTGTCCAACTACAATAAGGCACTTGAATATTACTTCAAGGCCTTACATATATCTGAAAGTTTAGGACATTCTGTTACCTCTGCAACAATAGCAGGCAATATGGGTATTTTATATGAGGAAATCAAGGAATATCGCAAATCGTTGGAATGGCATAATAAAGCTTTGGAATTATACAAAAAGGCAGGAAATAAAAATGGTGTTGCAACAGAACTGGAGGGCATAGGAAATATTTATGACCGGCAACAAGATTCTCTTAAAGCCCTTCATTTTTATGCGAAAGCATTAGAAATAAATAGAAGTTTAGGGAATAAAAAGGACATTGCAAATAACCTTACGAATATTAGTATGGTATATTTTACCAGGAAGAATTATTCAGCAGCCTTCCGTTATTTCCCCGAAGCGGTCAAAATATATGAAGAGCTGGACGACAAAACTAACTTTTCTTCTTTGCTGAATATAATTGGTGACACTTATGTAAACTCACCTAATGAAACTCTCCTTGAAAATGGAGTAGGCCCTGAGGAACGGTACTTTAAAGCAATTGAATATAACAAACACGCTTTCGTTTTGGCAAAACAGGCTGGTTCATTATCTAACCAGGAAAAAATTTTAGAAAGCTTAAGTAATATTTATGTAAAGCAAAAAAATTATCTCCTGGCGCTGGAAGCTTTTAAACAAATATTGCCCTTGCACGATAGTATTTTAAACAATAAAAAGAAGGAGGATATTACCAGGCAGGAATTATTGTATGATTTCAACAAAAAAGAGGTCTTTTCCACAGCAGAAATACAAAGGCAACGAACTGTAAAAAATGCGATGATGGCCGGCGGAGGAATTCTATTAGTTGCAGGTCTTGTTACCTTTATTTTTTATAAAAGAAGGCATTATGCAGAAGTACAGAAAACAGAAGCAGAGTTTAAAGCGCAGGTAGCAAGCTTAGAAATGAAAGCCTTGCGTGCACAAATGAATCCTCATTTTATTTTTAACTCCCTTCATTCTATTAATAAATACATGCTTGATAATGACAAAGAAAATGCATCACAATACCTTTCGAAGTTTTCGAATCTTATGCGTTTGATTTTAGAGAATTCAAGGGAGCAGGAAGTGTCCCTTGAAAAAGATCTAGCTTCTCTTGAGCTGTATTTACAGTTGGAATGCATGCGTTTTAAAAACACGTTTACCTATACTATAGATATAGACCCTGCAATTGACTGTGAAAACACTTTAATACCACCAATGTTGCTACAGCCATTTGTTGAAAATTCGATTATACACGGAGTTGCCAATAAGAAAGATGGCTTGATAAAAATAAAATTGTATAAAGAAAAAAACCTCATACACTGTGTTGTGGAAGACAATGGCGTCGGCAGGGAAAAAGCTGTAGTACTTGAAAAAGGTGCAGAAAATAAACGGAGATCATTTGGAATAAAAATTACACAAGAGCGATTGAACATTATAAATCAACTAAAGAAAGTAAGGAGTGCGATAGACGTTTTAGATTTAAAAGATGAAAACAATAACCCGCGCGGCGTTCGCATAGAGCTATCGTTACCGTACGAAGAGGCTTTTTAACAAAAAACAATGATTTTACATAAAAGCTGTTTTTTTTATTCATTCTGTCACTTCTTCTGGTTATTTTATATCAGCACATTCTTTGTAATTTTAGTCAGTTATCCAGGTTGTTAGCAGCTTAGTATGTGATCATTACTACTATTTAAATAAGCTTTCATTGAAACCGTCTTATTATTATTACTATGATTAAAGCTATTATTATTGAAGATGAAGAACGGAGCAGAGAAATGTTACGTGATATGCTAACAGAGCATTTCAAAAACATTACTGTCATGGCACTTTGCAAAGATGTGGCAGAAGGCAAAGCGGCAATTGAAAAATTTCATCCGGACCTTGTCTTTAGCGATATAGAACTGGAAAATAGTTCAGCATTTGAAATGTTACAACAAATAGATGAAATAGATTTTGAAGTTATTTTTACGACTGCTTACGATAAGTATGCAATTCAAGCAATAAAATTTTCAGCGTTGGATTACCTCCTAAAACCTTTTAGCCTTGCTGACCTGTCCGCTGCCTTAAATCATTACCAGCAAAAACAAAATAAGAAACAATCTGCACTTCAATTCGATACACTTTTTCACAATCTTCAAAACCTGCAAAAAAATTCAAAAAGAATTGCTTTGCCAACCAGCAACGGATTAGCGATGATTCCACTAAACGAAATCATTCGCTGCCAGGCTGAAGTGAATTATACCAACTTTTTTCTTTCAAATAAAAGAAAAATGGTTATTGCAAAAACACTTAAAGAATTTGAAGAACTTTTAAATGAATATGATTTCATTCGTGTGCACAATTCACATCTTATCAATCTTCATCATGTTGTAAATTATACGAGAGGGGAAGGAGGAATAATTACTATGTCTGATGGCTCAGAAGTAGACGTATCTCGCAGGAAGAAAGATGAATTTTTAGCACGGCTTGCAAGCATTTAAGGGTTAAGAAGTGCAGATGCACACTTCCCGATTTTCATAAAATATACTCCAACAAATAAAGAATTGCCGCCATTAAATCAATAGCGGTTGATACCGGCTTGCTGCAAAGATACTTTTACACTATAGTTAACTATACATAGAAAATTCATACAGCTAAAACTGAAGTTTATTAAAAAAAGAGTTTAAATCATTTTTTTGAAAGATTTGATTTAAAAGGAATGGCTGAAATCTCTTTTGGAGTAAAGGCACCACACAACTTCAGTGCGCTTAAACGCTAGTCAAAATACTGATTAGCATACAGTAATTTTTAACTGCAAAATTTTAAAGTCATGAAAAAGCTTTCTTTTCTTATTTACATTTTTCTACAGGCAAACATCATAAATGCCCAAAGCTGGAGCCTGACAGGGAATAGCGGAACAAATCCCGGAACAAATTTTATTGGAACGACTGATGGCAAAGTACTTGTCTTGAAAACTAATAATCAACAGGCTGGCTATCTGGGATTTAATACTTCACAGGCAAGGGTAGCTCTTGGATACCAGGCTTTGTTAAAAGCAACAGGAGGTAGAAACAGCGGCTTTGGATACCGCGCTTTGTACTTAACCACCTCGGGTGCTGGTAATACTGCAGCCGGCGCATTTGCCCTTTCCGGAAACACTACAGGTAATAATAATACCGCTATTGGCGCACTTGCTTTGTATAACAACAAATCCGGGTCTAGTAATGTTGCCATTGGTGTTAATGCTTTAAACAATAACACAGTCGGCCATAACCTGGTTGCTGTAGGAGACTCTGCATTGTTTAACCAATCTCTCGGTACCTACCCGGTTTGTGAATTTTGTGATACCTCAAGATTGTATCAAAATACAGCAATTGGGTCCAAAGCGTTATTCAGAAATACTTCAGGCTATTATAATACAGCTACCGGGTTTGAGGCTTTATATTGGAATGGAACGTCTCATGACAATACTGCCAATGGTTTTCACTCATTATATAATAATTTGTCAGGCTCTGCAAATACCGCAATGGGCAGTCACGCTTTAGAATTTAACGTTGGGGGATACAGTAATACTGCGGTAGGTTATAATGCGCTTGTTAATAATAATGCGTCTAATAATACGGCGACCGGGAATTTAGCATTAAATCAAAATTATAATGGTATTCAAAATTCTGCCTTTGGCGATGGCGCTCTTTACTTTAATTATTCAGGCAGTTATAATACCGGTGTTGGTTATAATACTTTAGGAGTAAATACTAACCAGGCAAAAAATACCGCTATAGGTTGGTCAGCTGGCGCTTTTCATACATCTTCTGCCTGCACATTTGTTGGTCATAAAGCTTCATCGACTGTAGATGCTGTTGACAATTCAACTGCCATTGGTTTTCTCGCCTTTGTTACAGCGAGTAACCAGGTTCGCATAGGCAGCGATTACGTTACAAGTATAGGCGGCTATGCCGGCTGGAGCAATATTTCCGATGGAAGAGTAAAGAAAAATATTAAAGCTAATGTGCCGGGACTTGAATTTATTAATAAATTATCTCCGGTTACTTACAACCTTGACCTCGAGGCAGCAGACAAAATATTACAACGTTCTGCCAACGATAAAGAAGGAAAATTAAGTAAACCAGATGCAAAAGAAATAAGTGCAAGAAAGGCAAAAGAGCAAATAGTTTATACAGGTTTTGTTGCACAGGATGTAGAAAAGGTAGCCAAAGCACTTAATTACGATTTCAGCGGTATTGATGCCGCAAAAAATAGTAAAGATTTATATGGTTTACGGTATGCAGAATTTGTTGTACCGCTTGTAAAAGCAGTACAGGAATTAAGTACTCAAAATGACAAGCTGAAGGCAAAAAATGAAGAGCTGGAAGCAAGGTTGACCAAAGTGGAAGCATTAATAACCGCTAACCCAGGTGGTGAACATGCATCAGAAGGGTTTCTTAACCAAAACGTTCCTAATCCTGCAGTAAGCACTACAGTCATAAGCTATTACACACCTTTTAATGGAGAAATAAGAATAGCAGATATAAAAGGTAGCGTGGTAAAATCGTATACTGTTGGTAAAGGAGCAGGCCAAATAAATATAAATAGCGCTGAATTAGCAACCGGCACCTACGTTTATACCTTGTATTCTGCCGGAAAAGTTATTGAAACAAAAAGAATGATTGTAAGCAGATAGTTGGGTTATAGGTATCTGGATTCCCAGGAAAGAGCATTTGTTTTAAAAATTCTATTTACTGGTACCTCCAGAACGAGCATTCTGATAAATATTTATAAAAGCACAAAATCATATCTAACCTTTCTAATTATTTTAATAACTTGAGGTGATCCATTCATAGAAAAAAATTTTATTCATGGAAACCTCCGGCTTTATTACTTTATTTTTAATTATAACAAACTTTCTGTTTTCGTATAGAGGGTTTAAGGATCATAGTTTCTTCTTAAAGTACAACTTCGAGGTCGAACAGTTATTGGTGTACAAAGATTACAAGCGTTTTTTCACTTCAGGATTTTTACATGTTGGATGGATGCACCTGATTTTTAACATGCTTGCTTTGTATCTTTTAAGTCCGACAGTAGAAGCTTACTTGGGTTCTGCTGAGTATATACTAATCTACGTAGCGGGGCTTTTAGGTGGAAATCTTTTCAGCCTTTTAATTCACAAACATGATAGCACTTACAGTTCAGTTGGTGCTTCAGGGGCGGTGTTTAGTATCATTTTCAGCTCTATCGCCCTATTTCCGGGTATGAGAATTGGGTTGTTTTTTCTACCTATTTCGCTACCTGGCTGGCTGTTTGGACTAGGTTATGTTATATTTTCAATTTATGGCATTCGGTCAAGATCAGATAACATTGGTCATGATGCTCATTTGGGTGGAGGTTTAACCGGCATGCTGGTTACAATATTGCTTCATCCTTCGGTACTCGTTAATAATTTTGTCACTATTTTAATTATAGCAGTTCCAGCTTCTGTCTTTATAATTTCAATTATAAAAAAACCTGGTGCACTGCTTATTGACAACCTGTACTACAAAAACAATCACAACCTGACCAAAGAAGATAAGTACAACCTAAGAAAAAGAAGTAAAGAAGAAGAGCTTGACAAAGTGCTGGAAAAGATTCATAAGAGGGGAATAAACAGTTTAAGCGAGAAAGAGAAGAGGGTACTGCAGGAATATTCAAAGTAACGTTAGCGCCCGTCCAACTCAAAATTTTACATCTTGTTATTATTACTCCTAGAGCGGTTACTTCCCCGGTTTCACCTTTTAGTAATTTTACTGCAATTGAAAAATTATAAAGAGTAAGACAACCTTTTTTAAAAATAATCACTCTTATACTTGGTTTTTCATAGAATATTGGATAAAAACGGGGCGGGATTTCTATCTCAGCCCCCTTTCTTATTATACCTCGCGTGTGCTTTTTTAATATAAACATCTTTAGACTAAAGTTTTTACAATTAAAAAAATCTTTCGTTTGATTTGCTGTTGTCACTTACAGTTAATTACTAGTAATACCCTTCCCGATCAAGGTTTATTTCATAAATTTTGTTACCTTTTACTAATAAAAACTGTCAGAATCTTTAAATAAACTACAGTGACCAAAAACTACTTTTCTTTTTTTTATCACGCTGTCTTATCATTAATTGTACAATCTTTTTTTTGCGTACTGTTTTCGTTTTTTACTTATTCGGCTTTAGCTCAAACTTCGTATACACTCAGTCCAACTGCTGATGCTTTTGTAAGAAATGGAAGCTATGCATCTACTAATTACGGCAGCGATACCGCTTTAATTGTTAAGGGGTCTACTTCAAGTGGATATACACGTAAATCTTATCTTAAATTCTCGCTTGGCTCAGTAAGTACAATAACATCTGCAAAGCTTAGGGTATATGGCCGCAACACTGATAATACAGCAGGGATAACTTTTTCTCTGTATGGTATAGATAACGACAGTTGGACTGAAAGTGGAATTACCTGGAATAACGCGCCGGCAGCAGTAAGCAATACTTTAGCGTCCACAGCGGTTAATGACCAGTCAAAGTATTACGACTTAGACGTATCAGCTTATGTAAAGTCTCAATTTAGTGGTGATAAAACGGTAAGTTTTTTAATGCAGGATATTTCAAATCAAAATAAAAACCTGCTGTTTAATAGTAAAGAAAATAAAACAAATAAACCACAATTAATTATCACTGCGTCTGCCACCCAAAGCAATGCCCTCTTGTTTGTTGAAAATCCCGATAAATTTCCTTCAAATGATCATTTCGTATTTTCAAGAATTCAAACTCCCTGGACCAGGGATAGTGTTTATGCAGACAATCACGATTCTTTAAGAATAAGAATTCATAATAAAGGAATTAGTCCCCTAATTGTTACAAACCTTGTTTTATCGAATAGCTCGAGATGGAAAATTGACAAAATTAAGGGCGCTGCATACGTACCGGCAACAAGTTTACCCTTATCAATAAGTTCAGGAACTTTTGCTGATGTTATAGTCAAGTTTGTAGCAATTGATCAGGCAACTAGGGTCAAGGTTGTATATGACACCCTCACAATCGTTTCAAATGATGACAAACTTCCTTCTAAAAATATTTTCTTAACCGGAATATGGCAGAAAAAAGCCGAAGGAAGTAATGAACCTTATGCACAGGAAATAATAAATGCTTTTGCATTTAAAACAAGAACAGGATTTGGTGTGACCGATATTAACAAGGGAGACACTTCTTTACCATTCTCAGGCGATGAAATACGACCTTCTTATTTTGTGCGCGCAGATAATACCAGGCCTGTTTCCATAGTGCAAATTGCCGCCTACCATATTTGTTGTAGTACTGCGCCGGCAATTAGCTGGTATACGAAAGGTTCAAATATTCCAAACACTATTGTTACGCATATTTCACAGGATGGCCAGACTGTTATGCCTCGCAAAAGTGCCCCAAACACGCCGGCCGATGCAGTTTTTTCTCCTACAACTGCTTTTGGGTTTAAGATCGGCGACAAAGATTATACAGACGCAGCAAAAAATACAGGAGGGAAAATAAGTATTAAAATTTGGAAAGTTCTTGATGCAAAGGGGTATGTAATTCCAAATTCATACATTATCGCAAACGCCAGCAATTATGATTACCAGGACAATGTGTATCTGGTAAAAAATCTTCGGCCCGAAAAAGGAACTGCTTACTTTTCAAAATTAAGCAGCACTCCTTCAGCTGTAGACTTTGGTGAAAAACTTTTACAGAGCGCCAATTCGTTTACATTAAATATAGTTAGTCTCGGAAAAAGTTATACTGACGGTTCAAAAGATCCGGCTATTACCATTTCCTCTGTTGCAATAGCCGGGGAAAATAAATCAGAATTTTCTGCTTCAATGCCGCTAAAAACTACTTTAAATGCAGCGGGAAAAACTACATTATTTGTAAGCTTTAAGCCAGTGTCACAAGGCCTAAAAATAGCAGACTTACTAATATATTATAATAACTCACATTCACCCCTTCGGGTTCCGCTATATGGTATTGCAAAAGCTTCCGGCACAACAGTTACGGCAAAATATAGGGTCAATAGTGGCTCTTCGACTTCTCTAACCTTAAACGGAAAAACCTGGAGTGCTGATACCGTATATGTGGTAGGAGACATGCAACCCTATAAAAGTAAACTAACGGAAATTGAATGCACAGATGAAGATGCGTTATACGTTAAAGAACAACATTCAAATGCAGCCAAAAAGCCGTGGAGTTATGTGTTTCCTGTTGCAAATGGTAACTATGTGGTACGGCTGCATTTTGCTGAAATTTTTTGGGGAGTACCTGGTTATGGGTTAAATGGTGGTGCAGGTTCAAGGGTAATGAGTGTTGCGTTGGAAGGACAGTTACGAATTGTAAATTTCGATCCAACACAGGAAATAGGAGCGGTAGCAACGGCGCTTGTAAAAAATATACCTGTAACCGTTACCGATGGAAAATTAAATATTGATTTTTCCTCCACGGTGGACCGCCCTATGGTTTGCGCCGTTGAGGTTTACAGTTTTAGTACAACATCCAACAAGGCATCGTTACAATCTATTGAACATAATTTTGAAAAAGCGAAAGCGTATCCAAATCCAGTACGAAAGACACTTAAAGTTGAATTTCCTGCCAGTTACGTAGGAGATTATCATTTACAAATACTGGATGCACTTGGCAGAATGTATGAAATTGGTAAAATGAAATTACCTAAAGGAGGATCAAACATGGAAGTAGACGTTTCAAGACTTTCCTTAAAGCCAGGTTTCTATTATTTATGGATACAATCAGTAGATAAAAAACCGGAGCTGATCAAACTCGTTGTAGAGTAGAATTTATTGATATTGAAATAGGATAAGCGTTATTTTGGTAAAAAGCAATAACACTTCTTATTTATCTAAAAGATGGCTTGATGTACTGTAAGCTTATCTCCTACCTTAATATTTCCAACTCCCTCTGCCAATAAGTTTTGGCCGAACATCACTTTGTTATTGATGCTGCGGTAGCTGGAAAGCGTTTTGAGAGGTTCTGTTCCTTTTGTTCCTTCTTCCTGGTTTATTGTGGTTAAAATACAGCGGGCGCAAGGCTTTACAGCAGTAAAAGTAATATCACCAATTTGAAATGTTTGCATTGCATCTTCACAATACGGAGCACCACCTTTAAAGACAAGATTTGGCCTGAAACGATTCATGAGAACAGGCTGAGTTAAACGGCAATTAAGATCGTCAAGTGAAGACTGACCTATCATCATAAATGGATAACTATCAGCAAAACTTACGATCTCGTTATTAGTTGCATAATTTGGATCAACAAGCCGGCGAGTAGTTGCAGGCATATAAACCAATTGAACAGGCATATGCAACGCATATGAAAACCATTCATCCGCAATCGAACTCACTTCTGATGCTGCGCATACATCGTCCCATATACTTACGGTAATGTTCTTTTGCATCGTGACATCAAATGGTATAGTAAGGGGTGAAAGGAGGTTTTTTTTATGCGTTATCATCAACCCTGCGGGAACGAGACGTACTTGCAAAAGCGCCATATCACTGTATGCTCTCTGAGAAAGAAACTGACCAGCTTTATCGGTCAGCATCCAGCGTCGATCGTATTGAAGTCCTGTTTGCTGTACTTCAGCTTCCTGCACAGATATGCCTCCTAAAGATTTAATAGGATAGATGTATATGTCCTTTAGCTCTAAATCCTCCATCATTTTTTGCTTAAGTGTTACTTACCAGAACAGCTTCAAATAATGATTGCTTTTCTCATAGCAAACAGATAAACCGAAGATAAATCGGGAATTCGTTAACCTGGTAAAAATTAAAAATTCTTACGGAAGAATAATTACAATCCTTGAATCCCCCGATTGAAATAGGAAAGTTAGATAATCACAGTGTCTATAATTAAGTTACCAAAACCTCTACTTTTTCTCCCTTTAAGTATGCAAACAATTTTTCAACATCTTCTTTTTTACACAGTTCAGTCCCGGTGTTCATAGTAGCGGCAGTACCTGCAGCTATCCCATATTGCAGCACTTCCCTTAAAGGAAGGCCTCTTAAAAAACCAAGTACCATACCCGCTACCATACTATCACCTGCTCCTACTGTACTTCTCCTTTTAACAACAGGTGACGGGCAGTTAAATACAATATCTTTAGAAACCAACGAGGCGCCTGATGCGCCCATTGAAACTACCATCATCTCACATCCTCCCCTATTTATTATCTCTTTGGCAGCTCTGATGGCATCTTCTGCGTGTAGTTCTTCCACTCCTTTCAGGCTGCTTAACTCTCCCATGTTTGGCTTTATCATAAAAAGCCCCTCATTAATAGCGTGACGTAAAGGCTCTCCCGATGTGTCAACTACAAGCTTTGCAGTTATTTTTTTGGCAATTGCAGCTAATCTGCCAAAAAAATCTTCGGGCACACCATTTGGCAAACTACCGCTAGCCACGATATATTCCACCCCGGAAGATTTTTCGAGTATATTTAGACATTGTTGCCATTCATGTTCCCGCACTTCAGGACCGGGCATTATAAAACGATATTGAAGATTTGAAGAATTATCAACTACTATTAAATTTTCTCTTGTTTGTTCTTCTATTTCTACGACGCATGAATTAATTCCTTCAGCAAAAAGTAAATGCTCAAAATATTTTCCGCTATGACCACCTGCCAGGTAAATCGCTGTCGAACTTCCACCAAGTTTTTTAATGGCTCGCGACACGTTTACTCCCCCACCACCAGGTTCAAATTTTGGTACTGAACATCTCAATTTTTTATCCGGAACAATACTGTTCACCGTAGTACTTTTATCTATAGCAGGATTTAATGTAAGCGTAACAATTTTTTCCATTTTGTACAACTTTTATTGATAATACTCGCCCTCGAAAGATGAGATCAATGACACCTGACTGCAGTAGCAGCAGTATTTGTAATAGCAGGACTTAAGTATGGAATATTTAAACCCATTCCTCTTACTATAAGCAATATACCCATTAAAGCGACAACAAATGGAACTGATTTTTTTATTGTATTACGTGTTGTAATGCTAATAAGAAAACCAAAATAAGAAAGAAGAAATAAAGCAGGAAAAGTGCCCATTCCAAAAGCTACCATAAAGGTCGCCGCACCCGTTATTGATCCTACCGCCATAGCGCCGGTTATAGCTAAATAAACTAAACCACAAGGTAAAAGCCCGTTAGCTATACCAAGAGAAAATATACCGGGAAAAGAAGGTTTTTTAATAAAGCGTATAATTAGTTTTTGCACAAGGCCATTTACCTTTTTAAACCCGGGCAGATGAAAAACGGGCAGACCTAAAAATGATTGAATTACAATTATTAAAATTCCGGCTCCGGCAATGATTGAAAACCATTGTTGAAATCCACCTATGTACAGTTGCCTTCCTGCAATACCAACCAGCATTCCTAGCAAAGCATAAGTAAATATGCGACCGGAATTGTACAATAAAATTCCGAACAATTTTTTAGTGGGGGACAGATGTTGAGTAGGCAGGCTAAAGGCTATTGCGCCACACATACTTACACAATGAAAGCTACTGAGCAAGCCAAGCACAAGGGCAGATATGAAGATTTGGAAGCTCATTATTTTACTTCCAGTTTTTGCTCATTATAAAATTTATCGCTGCCTGTTTGCCAGCTCAGCTTAACCTGGTAATTAGCTTTTGCAAGTTTTGTTTTATCTATTACCATAACCCCCTCATCATTTACTTCTACCGGAATTTTTCTATCGTTAGAGGCATTTGTTGCACAGTAAAACCACGCTTTGCCGGTAGTTGCCAAACCGTTTAACTCTTTTGGCAATTGTATTGAAACTTCATCACCAATTTGAGTTATTTGTACATTGCTTAATTTATTGGCGTTATTAACGCCGTCTATCTTATCCTGGTATCGCAATTCATCATTGTAATAATCCTTTGAGACGAGCTCAAAATTCTGCTTCATGCACTTATAAACCAGTGTACTCATTAAAACTGCAAAACCTATAAATACCAATATTAATTTATTGCCCCAGGTCATAATCAATAGTTTTTTTAAAAACCTTATTTTACTGCAAAACTATTTGCGGTTAACAAGTTGAACCTTAACAACAATCATTCAAAAACATGAGATTAATCATTTTATTTACGGAGAAAGCGGTAAAAGTGAAAAGAAATTGCTTGAAGAATAAAAAGGAAAAGTATAAAAAGTAAAACATATTCACTACATATTTATAAATTCAATTTCGGTTTTTATAACTTTTTCCGCCTGTTATCGCTGCGGTTAAAAATATTTACCTTAACTGACTTTACTAATAATTACCAGTTTATTATGCTAAAAGTTTATTTTCTCCTTCTCCTTTTACCACTTATGGTAGAGGCGCAGCCTTTGACTAAAACAGAAATTACCCGTTGCAATCAACAAGCTAAAAATGTTACTATTATTCGAGACAACTGGGGCATACCCCATGTATATGGCAAAACAGATGCAGATGCAGTATTCGGCCTAATGTATGCTCAATGCGAAGATGACTTTAAAAGAATAGAAATGAATTATGTCGAAAAGCTTGGAAGAATGGCAGAATTGAAAGGAGAGCCGGAATTATATAATGATCTGCTTATTAGATTACTGATAGATACAACAGAGGCCAAAGCTGATTATAACAGAGCACAACCGTGGTTAAGAAAATTATTAAACGCTTATGCAGATGGAATAAATTATTATCTCTACAAAAACCCATTGATTAAGCCAGCTTTGATACAACATTTTCAACCCTGGTTTCCATTGCTTTGGACCGACGGAAGCATAGGTGCAATTAATACCGCAGATATAACTACTGATGAGTTAAAGGCTTTTTATAATGGAAATGATGAAGTTACCAAAGCTGAAAATAAAGAGCCGGAACTCCCTGATGGCTCTAATGGTTTTGCCATTGCTCCTTCAAAAACAGCCTCTGGCAATGCTATCTTGTATATTAATCCGCATGTTACTTTTTACTTCAGGCCCGAAGTGCAGGTACAAAGCCTTGAAGGTCTGAATGCATATGGAGCTGTTACATGGGGGCAGTTTTTTGTTTACCAGGGTTTCAACGAACATTGTGGATGGATGCATACTTCAAGCGATGTAGATGTGGCAGACCTGTATTCAGAAAAAATTGTAAAACGAAATAATATTCTTTTTTATGAATATAATAAAATACTAAAACCAGTAAAAGAAAAAAAGATAACGATAGGTTATCGTAATGCAGATAAAACATTGCAAACAAAAACCTTTACAGCTTATTATACCGGCCATGGTCCTGTAATGGCAAAGCGAGATGGAAAATGGATTAGCCTTAAATCTTATAATCGCTCGATGACCAGTTTAATTCAAAGCTGGGTAAGAACAAAATCAAAAGGGTTTGACGATTACAAACAAGCCATGCAATTGCGGGCAAATACATCTAACAATACCGTATTTGCAGATGACAAAGGAAACATTGCTTACTGGCATGGCAACTTTGTGCCTGTAAGAGATAAAAACTTCGATTGGTCTAAGCCGGTAGACGGCAGTGTAGCCGCAACAGAATGGAAAGGTCTTCATAAAGTAGATGAAATCATACACTTATATAATCCTGCAAACGGATGGATACAAAATTGCAACTCAACTCCGTTTACAGCAGCCGGTATTAACAGTCCTAAAAAAGAAAATTATCCTTCATATATGGCGCCTAACGGTGAAAATTTTCGTGGAATAAATGCTGTAAGAGTGTTAAGCAGCCAATCAGATTATACACTTGATAAAGTAATTGCTTCAGGTTATGATACCCATCTAACTGCATTTGATGTTTTAATACCAGCTCTTCTAAAAGCAAATAAAACGACTAGCTCAGACACAACTTACAAGTCAGTGGAAACTGCTATAAAAATCTTATCTGAATGGGATCATAACACTTCTGAAAAATCAGTTGCCACCACTTTAGCTATAGAATGGGCACAAAAGTTATTGCCTGTTTTAATGAACCAGTTTAAAAATGATGAAAAGGCAGACCTGGTAGAAAAATTTAAAAAATTTGCAGCGGAGGCTTCACTGCCGGTGCTATTGCGCCCCTTCAAAGAAGTGATTACAGAACTTCAAAATAAATTTGGAACATGGGAGATAGAATGGGGAGAGATTAACCGGTATCAAAGACTTACAGATGATCTGGAAGATATACACGATGATATTCAACCCAGCTTACCCGACGGATTTGCAGCGTCTATATGGGGATGCTTACCCTCGTTTGTAAGTCGCACGTATCCTGGTACTAAAAAACGCTACGGTTATAATGGCAATAGCTTTATTTGCGCAGTGGAATTCGGAAAAAGAATAAAGGCAAAATCTTTATTAACAGGCGGAGAAAGCGGAAATAAAGAATCTCGACATTTTACTGACCAGGCCCTGATGTACACCAAGGGACAATTTAAAGATGTTCTATTCTACAAAGAAGATGTCGTAAAGCATGCAGAAAAGACATACCATCCGGGTCAGTGAGATATAAATACAAAACAGCCCTTATCTAAACCAATTGATAGGACGAAAAAAGGTTGTGTTACCACAACCTACTAAAGTCTCAATCATAAAGGTTTTTATATTCTTTACTGCTTATACAACTAAAAGATACTCTTTTAAGCCCCCACAGAATCATATACGATTACCTTCTCCCACAAAGGCGAACAGTTTTCAACAAACTTTAAGTGTATAGGATGATCCTGGTATGTTTTCTGACCGGCAAGATCATCAAAAAATAAAAGTTCGGAAGCGCTAAAGCTGCCGTCTACCACATCCCGCTGTTCGGTGGAAGCAGGTACTCCAACATGAATTTGCCTGACAGTTTCAATCTGCTTAAGTGTTTGTAGACCCTCAATCAGTTTATTCAAATCTTCTTTTGATGAAGGGTTTTTTAACCAAAAGAAAACCTGGTGAATTACTGGGCTTTTGTTTTCTGTTTCATTGAAGGTCTCTGCTGTTGCTGTTGTACCTGCACTCATAATTGAATTAAGGATTATTCGTTAAAAAAATAAAAATAGAGCTTTTTCTTGCAAAAATCCAATTCTTGATATTTGGCTTTCAAACATTATTACTAATTACTTTAAATACTTGGGCTGCCTGCGAAAAAACAGAAATCACTATAATAAAAGCCCTGGTGTAAGGGCTTTTATTATAGTGATTTTCAAAAGTAGTTCTGAGCAACGACTTTACCTGTAGTTGGGCATTTTTATTTGCCAACCAATAGTGGGATCCGTTTTTATTTATAGTCCTTTTACTATGTATTCCTGGGTTGTTTTAACTTCAGAATCAATTGAAAAAGTTTGACTAATCCTATTTTTTCTTGTTTCAATAGAAAAAGTAAGTTTAACATCATCAGGAATTTCGGTTAAAAGAACATCTGTGTTTAATGGTTTTGCATCAAAACTTCTGCTATAAAGAACCTCGTTATGATCGTTCTTTATTACCAGCTGAAAGGGTTGTGTCGCCTCATTTTTGTAATCGACTTTGAATACCAGGTAATTGCCTTTGAACCCTTTATAACTAACATAAGATGCTGCATCACTTGCAGGACGTTCGGGAGCGGCAAAAGTATTTGAATAGCTACCGAAAATAATGACAAAGGCCAGGGAGAAAATAATTACCTTTTTTTCAATTGATTTAATTAATTGCTTTTTCATAAATTAACAGTTTAAACGTGAATAAAAAAATTCTTAACGGAAGCAACAGTTTAAACAAGCAATGTATTAATCAAACAACGTTACGTGGAAGCAATCTTGTACGCATTTAGGGCAAGAATAGTAGAAGTTGGTTTAGCTCTGGCAGCTTTTGATAAATCAAAGATAAGAGAATACTGAATAATAAAAATAAAAAGAGTAAAAAAAATATGATTAAATAATTGTTAAGCAACTTTTTACATATAAACAATAAAAAACAAACGGTTGTTAGCAAATCGAATTACATATTTTATATTACGATACTTTACAAAGGTTTATTTAGAACTTTCCACAACAAGTCCTTCAATTCTGTAAGTCCTCTATTTGCTATCGAAGAAATAAATACGTAGGGAATGTCTTTGGGCAATTCTTCTGCTATCGCTTCTTTTAATTCTGCATCGAGCATGTCGCTTTTGCTTATAGCTATTACAAAATCTTTCTGCAATAATTCGGGATTGTATTCTTCCAGTTCGTTATGAAGAATTTCGAATTCTTTTTTATGATCCTTACTATCGGCCGGAATTAAAAATAAGAGACAGGAGTTGCGCTCTATATGCCTGAGAAAACGATGTCCCAATCCCTTACCTTCTGCCGCCCCTTCTATAATGCCGGGCAGATCTGCAATGCAAAAACTTTTACCATCCCTATATTCCACCATTCCTAGCTGAGGAGTCAATGTGGTAAAAGCATAGTCAGCAATTTTAGGCTTGGCAGCAGTTATAACAGATAATAATGTAGATTTTCCTGCATTTGGAAACCCGACCAAACCTACATCGGCTAATACTTTTAATTCAATTATTTTCCATCCTTCAACCCCTGGCTCACCTGGTTGATGATGTTCTGGCGCCTGGTTGGTAGGTGTAGCAAAATTAGCATTACCTAATCCTCCACGGCCTCCTTTTAACCATATCACCTCCTGCCCGTCTTCCAAAATTTCTGCATCTACTTTTCCTGTCTCTTCATCTTTGGCAACCGTACCTAACGGCACTTCAATGATTATGTCTTTGCCCTCCCTGCCTGTACTATTATTTTTGCTTCCATTCTCGCCATCCTCAGCCAGCACATTTTTGTAATATCTTAGATGTAGTAATGTCCAAAGCTGTTTGTTGCCACGTAATATAATATGACCTCCCCGGCCGCCATCTCCTCCATCAGGACCACCCATTGCAGTTAATTTATTGCGCATAAAGTGCCTGCTTCCAGCTCCGCCATGACCACTTTTCGCAAAAATCCTTATGTAATCTATAAAGTTTGTTTTCTCCATCAGGCTGCAAAGATAAGTTTGTCTGCACTGGAATCTATTTGATTATTAAACTCAACATAAGGAAAAACACCATTTATTGGTTTTGCTGGAGATTTTATTTAAAAGCGTCTACATAAAGAATGTAAAAAGGTATGTTATTAGTAAACTGAACATGGCTGTAGATGCCTTGGGGCGATTTTCATATCCGAACTTCGCTATTTTTCACCTGAATTATCTTTTTTATTCTTTTCTCTATCATCTTTCTTTTGTTTATCGTCTTTCTTTCTCAATTTTTTAAAAAGGTCCAGCTTAAATTTAATATTTCCATCATCGCCCGGCTTTCCTCTCACATAAATACTGGCTCCACCTTTTGCGTCAGCACCCTTATTCTCCAGCTTATAATCATCATCTCTTTTCTTAATATTGCTTATAGGTATTTGTATACTTATGTCTGTTTTGCCGCGCAAACTATATACCCCTTCTACAAACAGTGTAAGTACCGTTGACTCAATTTCCATTCTATTAATTATTATCTCCCTGTCTTTAATATCAAACCGGTCTTTAAGCTCAGCAAAATATATTTCGTCAAAGTTTCTTCTGGTAAACGCTGCATCCTGAATTTTTCGTAAAGGCTCATAATGAAGTAATGCACCCTTTTTTAGTGAAAAGTCTACATAGCCTTCCATATTCATCGGTTTTCCTGCCAGATCGCGATCTATGTCCATCGTAACATCTGCTGTAGATGTTAGCTTGCCCCGCAAGTTTTCAGAAGTGATGCCATTCTGACCAAAATTATCAAAAGCATAAAAAACCTTATTCACATCTGCATTCTGAATGTTTGCTTTTATTTTAGCTGAATAATACCTGCTGCTTTTTTCATTTAAATAACCACTTATACTCATTGATCCACCGCCATGACTGAGGCTTATATTATTTAAAACCCAATTTTCATTTATGAGCCCAAGGGATGCCCTAACATTCGTTCCGGTAAATCTCTTGTATATTAGTTGATCTGTCTTGACATCTACATGGAAGTTTGCCTGGCTAACTATTTCATCGAGATTTTTACCAATCTTAGATTTTAAATTATTTTTCCTTGTTGTCGCGATACGTTTTTGTAAAAGAGAAGTAAAGCTCGCAAGGTTTAGAGAGGGAGAGTACAAGTTCCAATCCAGGAACATTTTGCCGGGATTGGTTTTGAGAAGTGCAAGCAGATTTTTACCACTTCCGTTCATTATAATTTTGCTACCCTGCACATTACCCCTGAGATCGTTTACATACACATCTGAATTTTTAAAAACGATATTACCATTTACATCTTTCATCTCGATATTCCTCGGGTGATACATTAATATACCGTTTGAAAATGTAAGCTTACCATTCAATAAAGTGTTTTCTTTGGTGTTTTCCTGCAGCGGACCGGAGTAGATGATATCTAATGTGCCTTTCCCCTGGTGCACGTCAAATGTGCTGCTTGCAATTAATGTATTTAATTGAGAAAGATCAAAATCTGTTTTAATATCTGCATTTACTACAGGAACCTGAAGGTTATTAATATAAATGTCTTTTGACTTTATAGCCAAGTTTTGCCAGGTGCCGGTGAAATTATGAAAACGAAGTCTTGAGTTAGGATCCTTACGCGGCAACCCCACTACCACCTCATTGGTATAGGAACCGGTAAAAGAGCAATTTGTAAAACTGGCATAAGGAGACTGCACGTTGTTTTCGCGGCAAGTATACGTTGCATTTACAAGAGGGTCTCCTCCATTGAGTGGACCACTTATTTCTGCCTTTACCTCATTTACTGGTTTGTCAAGTTTTACTATTGACAAAGCAGTTGATTTCGCTTCTGGCAATAAAGTTCGGGCAAAATCATAATCAAGATTTTTAGTAGCTATGTTCAAAGAAAATGTGGACGCTTTCGTAAAATGAAAAGCCCCCGATATTTTAAAAAGATGATTTTTTATATTAATATCAATATTATTAAAAGCAAGTTGTTTTTTTATCTTATTAAAATGCACATCAAAATTTCCTTCAACTTTTGCATCCTTTAAAAAACTACCGGCAGCGGTGTTAAAAGCAAGGGTATGAACAAGAATATTATTCTTTGTTTTAAATGTAAGGGCAGAGTCGGTATTTATGATATTGCAGGTGTATCTTTTTACATCAAAATCATACAGTTTTGATTTTTTCCGGTCGTCAAAAATCAGTCTTACATCTCTTAATCTTATAGTTTCTATTTCTAGTTTTGATGCAGGCGTTTTTGTTGTTGCCCGCATATCAGACTTGGGAGAAAACAGGTAGGCGTTTGTGTACCCTGTTGAATCTTTGTAAACGTACAACTGTCCATCATCAAGACGTACACCATTTACGGGGTTACTCTTTTGTATAATGCTTATGACACTTAAATTAAGATATATCTTTTTTGCCACAAAAAATGGATGATGATGCTGACTAAAAAGAGTGTCTTTTATAGAAACATTTTCAAGTAAAACAGAAATACCCGGAAAGGTGCTTAGAAAACCGAGGCTTATATCACCAATTTGTATATCACCGTTTAATTTATCAGCAACCTGTTCTTTTATTTGCTCAATTATACTTTTTTTATTAAATGTTACGTAAGTGTAAGCCGCGAGATATACAAATAAAAGTACCGCGACAAAAACGCCAATGCCTTTAGCTATATATCGTAAATATTTTTTCAACCGACTAATAAAGTTAAAAATCTATGCCATCATAGCAACTAAACAAAGGCCTTATAGATTAAGTTCTTATAATTTTTTAAATAATGACAATATCCAGTGCAAGCAAGGGGATCGTACCAGTAAAGGGTTTAGGACAAATAAGTTTATTCAGTTGTACAAACAAGGGTCGCCACGATAACTAGATTGGTAGTGAACGAAAATGTTACATCACCGATAATATTTGCTTTAAAACTTATTACCGAGAATATACGGCATCATCGCTCTCCACGTAGGCCAGTCATGTTTTACATCCTTCCCCCAGATGTCCAGGTTGCACCAAATTCCTTTGTCATAAAGCACAGAGGCAAATCGACGTGACGCTTCCGGGTCTTCATATTCTCCACTTCCTGAATATATATGAATATGATGGCTTGCTTTTATTTTATCAAGAAAAAAGGGGTCAGACAAATTAGGAACATAATGAATCGGACTGTTATAATACACTTGCTCATCCCAGTATCCACGAGTATATTCTGTTAAATCATATACTCCACTCATTGATATTGCTCCATTTATTATATCAGGTCTTTTAAGAAACAGGTTCGTAGCGTGCAGCGCGCCAAATGATGCACCTGATGTATATATAAAAGTTTCATTGCTTGTAGCATGTCGAATAAAAGGGATTACTTCATGAAACACATATTCATTATACTGGTTGTGTCGTATAGCTCTGTGAGCAGGTTCCATATGGTAATTAAGCCAGCTTTCCTTATTAATGCTATCAATACTAAAAACACGCATCTTGCCAGCATTTATCATTGGCTCAAGTGCCTGTATTAATTCAAAACGCTCATACTCGAGGTAATCAGCTGCGGCCGTTGGCACTAATAAAACAACAAATCCGTAGTGGCCATATGAAGCGATAGGCATTTCTTTATTAAGCGCATGGCTATACCAGGAAGTTATTTCTCTTCTCATAAGACATAAAATAAATATACAAATTTTTATAAAGGACGGCTAGTTTCTGTTTTAGGCAATAAATTTTTTATCGTGAAAACCTATATAGTAGTTGCGGAATAAATTTAATCTATTGCGAGAAGCAAATCATAAGAAAATAGAGGAAAATGAAAAAAACTTATATGGTGAAAAAAAGTTGGCAAATTGGAAATAATGCAAGCAATCGTTAGAGGCCGAACCAGCTCTTTTTCACCATATAACCCGTGGGGTTTGAAAACGTTATACTTCTTTTTTGAAATATGAAGCAATTTAATTCTTTACTTAGAATTAAAAATCACAAAAACTAACTATCGTTAGTTCGTAAACAGCCTTGTAAAGATGGTGCTTTTTTTAAATAAAACCACATCTTTTTCAAAAAACTTTAAACAAAAAATTCTTTCGTATAAAAATATGGGTGTGGTTTGAGCTGCATACATTTCAAATTGTGTTTCAATCTCATTAGAGAAAAAATTTATAGTGGTTCTTCTTCCAGCTTCGTTAATATATCAGTTTGTAACAGGTCGTCGATGTCTTCCAAATTATTAAGTTGGGAAAGTTGTGAGCAGGTTAATCCGAGCGTATTAATGGTTTCCAATGTATCGTTCAATAGGGTTGTTTTGCCCCAGTCTTTATTTGTAAAAACATCCCGGTAAACCTTACTCATTCCCACCAGGTAGTAACCACCGTCATTTGCCGGGCCGATCACTATATCACTTTGACGCAGTTTTTCAAAAGCTTCGTTCAATATTTCCGTTTCGAGTTGATAACAGTCACTTCCAATGATGCATATATTTTTTAAACCTAAATCAAAAACTTTTTTAAAAGCATTCATCATTCTTTCACCAATGTCGTCACCTTCCTGAACATGTTTTGAAAATACGTTGTCATCAAAAACATCATTTATATGAATGTAATGCGAATAGAAAACAAAGAGATTGCACTTGCACTGTATAGTAATATCTTTAGTGTACTCCAGTAAATACTTATATACCTCGAGCGTTTTCTCATCTCCTATACTTTTAGCAAGACGCTTTTTCACTTTCCCCTTCTCTGAATTCCGAACGAATATAATTAAAGCATTTTCCATAAATTGGCTTTATAGTTTTAACATAAAAGCAAATAAATAGTTTTAGTAATTGTATTTATAATACTCCTAAAACTTGTTTTGAAAAATTTTTCAAAACAAGTTATTGCTATGTAATTAATAAAAAAAAAGCCATCTCTTTACAGAAATTGACCTCCTCCCATTTTTACTGCCAACTTAAATTGGAGATTCGGGCTTGTTGATATACATTTTAACCACTTCATTTGGGGTCATTCCGTTTAAGGAACTATGAGGTCTGAAGTGATTGTATTCCTCTCTCCAGTTTTTTATCTTTTCATCGGCATCCTGTATCGATAGAAACCAGTTAATATTTAAACATTCATCTCTGAAGCTTCCATTAAATGATTCTATAAAGGGATTATCTGTTGGTTTTCCTGGTCTTGAGAAGTCTAAAGTTACTTTATTTT
>NZ_KB893337.1 GCF_000374045.1 Segetibacter koreensis DSM 18137
GACTTTGATAATGATGGCGATATTGATTATGTAGCAGGTAACCTTGGCCTTAATTCCAACTTTAAAGGCTCGCCTGCCGAACCCATGACCATTTATGCAAAAGACCTNGATAATAATGGTTTGGTTGACCCCATGCTCTTTTGCTATTTAATGGCTGAAGACAGCACCAGNAAGCCTTTCCCGATGCATGCGAGGGAAGACATGGTGAGCCAGATGATTTCGATGAGAAAGCGATTTCCTACCTATCAATCATTTGGAAAAGCTTCGATGGATGATTTGTGGACAGAAAAAGATAAGGAAAATGCTGTAACGATGAGAGCTGTTGATGTCAATACCAGTTATATAGAAAATAAAGGCAATGGCAAATTTGTAATAACGCCATTACCAATAGAAGCACAGACGGCACCGGTGTATGGAATGGCAAGTGAAGATGTGGATGAAGATGGAAACCTCGACCTGCTAATGGTAGGTAATGACTTTGGAATGGAGCCGGGCAGCGGAAGGCATGATGCCTTTATGGGCTTGTGTATGAAAGGTGATGGCAAAGGCAACTTCAGCAGTATGCCAATAGCTAAAAGTGGTTTTTTTGTAAAAGGTGACGCTAAAGGATTAGCCACGATCCATACGGCAAAAAATGAGGACGTGACAGTAGTTACTCAAAACCAGGATAGCCTGCAGGTGTACAGCAAAGGCGGTCAGCAGGAAAGAGGCAAATGGATCAATCTGGGTGAAAATGATTTTTGTGCAGATATAATTTACAACGATAACAAAAAAAGAAGGATAGAATTTTACTATGGCTCTACATTCTTATCCCAATCTTCAAGAAAAATGAAAGTTGATAAAAACGCCGCAAAAATTGTTATCACTGATTTTAAAGGAATTAAGAGAGAAATTAATAAATAACTATTAATCGTTGCCGGTTATTAAGTGTTTTCTGTTATAACCACATTCTTCTTTATTGTGTTATTCACTTATGCTCTGACTAGCTAGTTTAGTGAGAAGTGCTCCTTAGAATCGCATTTAAATGATAAAAATTTTAAAGAGGATAAAATAGTTTTTAATGTTTATTTAACAAATTTTACTTTATCTATGATAAATAAATATGGAAATAAAAATAGAGAAAAGAATACCCTCATCTTTTCGTTTATAACAGGTGAAAAAGATGCCAAAGACCATTTTCATCAAAGGCTGATAGTACTTTTTACAGTAGAAGTAGCCATTTTTGTTCTTGCATGACAGGAAAAATCTTGCTTATAGACGATGAAGAAAAGCTAAGAAGCCTTTTAGCACGACTGCTGAAACTGGAAGGCTATGTTATAACTGAAGTTGGAAACCTGAAAGCTGCACACAAGGCGATTGAAGCAGAAGACCCCGACGTTGTGCTTTGTGACGTAAAACTGCCCGATGGCAACGGGGTTGACTTTGTAACTGAAGTAAAGCAAAAACACCCGTTTATTGAAATTATCCTGCTTACTGCTTATGGTAACATTCCTGATGGTATCCAGGCAATGAAGAACGGCGCTTTTGACTACATTACAAAAGGTGACGATAATGATAAAGTCATTCCATTATTAAGTAAGGCAGTGGAAAAAGTGCAGTTGCAAAAGAGAGTACTCCAGTTAGAAAACCTGGTAGGGAAGAAATACAGTTTTGAAAGCATTATCGGCCAATCAAAACAAATAAAAGCTGCGATAGAGTTAGCTAAAAAAGTAGCTCCCACTGATGCTACCGTTTTGCTGTTAGGAGAAACAGGAACAGGCAAGGAAGTGTTTGCCCAGGCCATTCACAATGCAAGCACAAAAGCGAACAAGGCATTCGTTGCACTTAACTGCAGTGCCTTTACTAAAGAACTATTGGAAAGTGAGTTGTTTGGACATAAAGCTGGCGCATTTACAGGGGCAGTAAAGGATAAAAAAGGCTTGATGGAAGAAGCAAATGAAGGCACCTTGTTTTTAGATGAAATTGGTGAAATGCCTGTTGACTTACAAAGTAAATTATTGCGGGTATTAGAGACAGGTGAGTTTATTAAAGTAGGAGATACAAAATCGACAAAGGTAAGTGTTCGTATTATTGCTGCTACGAACAAAAATCTACAAGAAGAAGTGAAGGAAGGCAGGTTTCGCGAAGACTTTTATTACAGGCTCAATGTTTTTAGTATCACCCTTCCACCCCTTCGGGAAAGAAAAGAGGATATTTTATTACTTGCTGAATATTACACAAAATTTTTCGCTTCGAAAATGAACAAGAAGATCAGAAGGATTGAAAAAGAATCGTTGAAACTATTGTTAGAGCATGCATGGAAAGGAAACATCCGCGAATTAAAAAATATCATTGAAAGGGCAGTGATATTAGAGGAAAGTAACCAACTGACAGCAGAAGTATTACCGTATGATATTCAAAGCAATTCGCAAAGTTCAATAAATGTCTTTGACATATCAGTGATGGAAAAACAACATATTCAAAAAGTATTGGATTTTGCAAAAGGCAACAAGACAGAAGCTGCGCGTTTGCTTAATATTGGTTTGACAACACTTTACAGAAAGATGGAAGAATACAAGATATCCAAATAGCTAAACCTTTCCGATTTGAAAATGTACCCTTTCATTTTGAAAGGTTTTTTTTATAGCCATTCTGCTCGTATAAAACAAAAAAGTATTTAACGATGTGACTTTCAGTCCTTTCTGCGTGATCCGCCCATCTTCTTTCCTATTAAGGCATGTCATTTGGCATTATAACGGAAATGAAAATATCAATTAACAGACTTTTCATGGCACAGGACGAAAACATACCGAACAATCCATATGGAGACGAAGCACCGACATGGAAACAATTGCTGATTGTGTTCATCATCGTGGCAATCCTTCTCGCCTTCTCGTGGACAGCTTATTACAAGTTGGGATGGCTACATTGAAAAGTGTACCAGGTGACGGGTAGCATGACTGCTGTTGATGTTGCTCATAGTTATTGTCAGCAACAAGCACAAACTTTAAGTAATGGCAAAACAAAGAAATATAAGAGATGTGTTTGGGATTGTTTTAGCCTGGTTAATAGCTATAAGTCTCCTTTTCATTGTGTTTCTGAAAATCAAATTATTCACTCACTAACAAATTTTATCATGCAAACGCTGATACTGATTGTTGCCGGCCTCGTTGCCTTCTGGCTCTTTTTCAAATTCATTGATTGGTTCGAAAAAATCTAAAGTATGACACTATTATTCATTATCGCAATCATGGTTTTTTTCTATTTATGTTATGTATTGATAAAACCCGAAAAATTCTAAATCTAATACAAGTAATCATGACCACAGAAATTGCAGGTATCATCTTCATGTATGCATTTACCCTTGCGCTGGCTATTCCGATCGGACGCTATATCGGTAAAGTGTATGAAGGAGAAAAAACCTGGCTCGATAACATCTTACATCCATTAGACAAAATATTTTTCAAACTAGGAGGTATCAATCCTATTAATGAAATGAACTGGAAGCAGCATTTGGCGGCATTGCTTACCATTAATCTGGTATGGTTCATTTTATCTATGCTCATATTAATGAATATGGGATGGCTGCCTCTAAATCCTGATGACAATCCATCTATGTCAGCGGATCTTGCTTTCAATACCACTGTAAGCTTTGTCAGCAACACCAACCTACAGCACTATTCTGGTGAAACAGGTGTGTCCTATTTAGGACAGCTAACGCTAATGCTTTTTCAATTCATTAGTGCCGCGGCAGGTATGGCTGCCTGTGCGACCGTGTTCATTGCAATGAAAGAAAGAACCACAGAAAACCTTGGAAATTTTTACAACTTCTTCATCAAATCGTGTACAAGAATATTGTTGCCGATGGCCATTGTAGTTGCATTGATGCTTGTGTTTAACGGCACTCCCATGAATTTTGAAGGCAAAGCTCAATATATTTCTTTGCAGGGTGACACTGTGCACGTAAGCCGCGGTCCCGCTGCTGCTATGATCGCTATTAAACAATTAGGAACAAACGGAGGCGGGTATTATGGTTCAAACGCTGCGCATCCCTTAGAGAACCCCAATTATTTCACCAATATAGTAGAGAACATTAGTATCATCCTTATTCCAATTGCAATGGTGTTTGCTTTAGGATACATTATTAAAAGGCGAAGGTTTGCATGGATGGTGGTCGGTGTAATGACGCTTGGATTCCTATTCTTACTGTTCAACGCTGTTTATAATGAAATGCATGGTAATCCAATGATCAGCAGGATCGGTATTTCTCAACCATTAGGAAGCATGGAAGGAAAAGAAGTCCGTTTTGGTCCGGCGGCATCGGCCTATTGGGAAGTAACTACCACTGTTACCTCAAACGGTTCCGTAAATGCCATGCACGACAGCTTTACCCCCCTCGCTGGCATGAGCGCTTTGCTGGGCATGATGGTCAATTCCTTCTATGGGGGTGTTGGCGTAGGCTATCTCAACTTTTACGTTTTCATCATTATTGCAGTCTTCATCAGCGGGTTGATGGTAGGACGAACCCCTGAATTTTTAGGAAAGAAAATAGAAGCAAAAGAAATGAAGATCGCCTCCATCATTGCACTGCTTCATCCGTTATTAATTCTTTCGGGAACGGCTTTGGCATCGTACCTCTATGCTCATAATCCCGATGCCTACTCCGGGTGGTTAAATAATCCCGGTAACCACGGTTTCAGTGAAATGCTTTACGAGTTCACTTCTTCATCTGCCAACAACGGAAGTGGTTTTGAAGGATTGGGTGACAATACTCCATTCTGGAATATCGCCTGCGGAACTGTGATGTTAGTTGCAAGATTTTTACCGATAATAGGCCCTGTCGCCATTGCAGGAATCTTGGCCCACAAAAAATTCATCCCTGAAAGTGCAGGTACGCTAAAGACAGATACAGGCACATTTGGAATCATGGTGTTTGCAGTGATAATTATTGTTGCCGCTTTATCATTTTTCCCGGCATTAACCCTTGGACCAATTGCAGAACATTTTGGAATGAAATAAAACGAATTGATTATGTCAGTACATAGAAGAAAAAATAAATTATTTGAAACTGAACTGGTAAAAGAGGCTGTCAAACAGTCCTTTAAAAAATTAAACCCGGTTGTCCAGTTTCGCAATCCTGTAATGTTTACCGTATGGGTTGGAACATTGGTGATGGCTTGTGTCATTGGATGGATTGCTACTGGTGAAACTTCCCAGGGAAGCTTAGCTTACAACATTATTATCACGGGGGTCCTTTTTATTACATTGCTGTTTGCCAATTTTGCTGAAGGCATTGCAGAAGCAAGAGGAAAAGCACAAGCGGATAGTTTACGAAAAGCAAGGGAAGACACTCCAGCTAAAAAAATATTTCCTGTTGGAGAAATGTATGTAAATGAGGTGCATATTGTTCCATCATCAAAACTGGAATTAGGCGATCATTTTTTGTGTGAGGCCGGCGATATTATTCCCATGGATGGAGAAATTATTAAAGGAATTGCCACCATTGATGAGAGTGCAATTACAGGTGAAAGTGCTCCCGTTATTCGTGAAGCAGGCGGAGACAAATCATCGGTTACAGGCGGAACAAAAGTTTTATCTGACAGGATAGAAGTGAAAGTTACTACGCAACCTGGCGAAACATTCTTAGATAAGATGATTGCATTGGTTGAAGGAGCAAGCAGGCAAAAAACGCCAAATGAAATTGCACTGACGATTCTATTGGCCGCATTCACATTGGTGTTTATAATTGTTTGTGTAACACTAAAACCATTTGGCGATTATGCAAACACTCCAATTACCATTGGTGCGTTCATCTCTTTGTTTGTCTGCCTCATTCCAACAACCATAGGCGCTTTATTATCTGCTATAGGCATTGCAGGGATGGACAGGGCTTTAAGAGCTAATGTAATTACCAAGAGTGGGAAGGCGGTTGAAACTGCCGGAGATATCGATACATTATTATTAGACAAGACAGGAACAATAACCATCGGTAATCGCAAGGCCACTAATTTTTATCCTGCTATTGGTATAAAAGAAAGTGAATTTGTGGAGATGGTGGTGTTGAGTTCACTTGCAGACGAAACACCTGAAGGGAAATCAATTGTTGAATTAGCCGCATCAAACGGAGTAAAGCCTTTTGCCGATACATCAAACATGCGGTTCATCAGATTCACAGCAGAAACAAGAAGTAGCGGTGTTGATCTGCCTAATGGAACGAAGATTCGCAAAGGTGCATTCGATGCGATTTGGAATATCGTTTCAAAAAATGGCAATGGCATACCAGTAGAAACTGAGGAAAAAGTAAAGTTGATTGCACAAAATGGCGGAACGCCGTTGTTAGTGTGCGTAAACAATGAGGCAAAAGGTGTGGTTGAATTGCAGGATATAATCAAGCCGGGGATACAGCAACGGTTTGAACGCCTCCGCCGAATGGGAGTAAAAACAGTTATGGTCACGGGTGATAATCCGCTCACAGCAAAATACATTGCTGAAAAAGCTGGCGTTGACGACTTCATTGCAGAAGCAAAGCCCGAAGACAAAATGAATTACATCCGCAAAGAGCAACAGGGTGGAAAACTGGTGGCTATGATGGGCGATGGAACAAACGATGCTCCTGCCCTTGCGCAGGCAGATGTTGGAGTTGCCATGAACAGCGGCACACAGGCAGCGAAAGAAGCAAGCAATATGGTTGACCTGGAAAACGACCCTACCAAATTGATCGAGATTGTTGAGATAGGCAAACAACTTTTAATGACAAGAGGCACCTTGACGACTTTCTCAATCGCCAACGATGTTGCCAAATATTTTGCTATTGTTCCGGCCTTGTTTATTGCATCTATTCCAAGTTTGCAGGCTTTGAATATCATGAACCTTCATAGCCCCGAAAGTGCTATTCTTTCTGCAGTAATTTTTAATGCTATCATAATACCCCTTTTAATTCCATTGGCATTAAAGGGGGTAGCATATAAGCCAATTGGAGCAAGCGCTTTACTTAGAAGAAATCTGTTGATCTACGGCTTTGGCGGAGTCATCGTTCCTTTTATTGGAATTAAACTGATTGATTTATTAGTATCGATCTGGTTTTAAAATCAAAAACAATGAAACAAAATATTCTACCCGCAATACGATTGACAATTGTTTGCATGGTGTTTTTTATGGGAGGTTATACTTTAATCGTCTGGTTGACTGCGCAGGCAGCACCGGGTAAAGGAAAAGGTGAAACGGCAACTGCACATAACAGAACTGTTGGCTGGAAATTGTTGGGACAAAAATTTACCGACGACAAATACTTCTCGAGCCGTCCTTCAGCAGTCGATTATCATGCGGACGGTTCAGGGGGCAGTAATAAAGGACCTACTAATCCTGGTTATTTAAAAACGGTTGAGGACAGAATTGATACATTTTTAGTTCATAATCCCGGCATTCAAAAAAAAGAAATTCCTTCTGACCTGGTGACCGCATCAGGATCCGGGCTTGATCCCCACATTTCTGTACAGGGCGCGTATGTACAGGTGAAAAGAGTTGCAGTCGCAAGAAATATTCCGGAGCAAAACCTTAAGGAGTTAGTCACAAAACATATTGATGATCCATTATTCGGATTATTTGGAACAGAAAGAGTAAATGTGTTGAAACTAAATATCAATTTGGACAAAATGAAAAAATAAAAGAATAAAAATGAAAGAGATTTTGGTAGGCGTGGGTATCTTAATTCGAACTTTTGTTATAGCACAGGATACAACCAAATACAAGCAGTCCCAAACAACCAACCCTTTATCATTTAGTGGTTTTTTAGAGGCCTATTACAGTTATGATTTTAATAAACCTCCAAATAACACCCGGCCCTTTTTCTTTTACAGTCATAACCGACACAATGAGTTTAACATCAACCTCGCTTACGTAAAAGGAAAGTACAATACGGAGAACACAAGAGCCAATATTGCATTGGCATCAGGCACCTACATGAATGCAAATTATGCTGCTGAACCGGGTGTACTAAAAAACATTTATGAAGCCAATGCTGGAGTAAAGCTTTCAAAAAAGAAGAATCTGTGGATTGATGCAGGAATTTTGCCATCGCACATTGGTTTTGAATCGGCACATTCTCCGGAATGCTGGATATTAACAAGAAGCATTATCGCTGATAACTCACCTTATTTTGAAGGAGGCGCTAAAATCACGTACACAACTGATAGTGGTAAATGGCTGATTAGTGTGCTGGTACTTAATGGTTGGCAACGCATACAAAGAGCCGCTGGCAATTCGCTTATGAGCTGGGGCACACAGTTGCAATACAAACCTACAGCTAAAACAACCATCAATTACAGTACCTTTTTCGGAACCGACAAACCGGATAGTGCAAGGCGATGGCGGCATTTTCATAATCTATATGGCATCTTTCAATTAAGCGAGAAATGGGGATGGATCGTTGATCTTGACCTTGGGCAGGAGCAGAAGTTTATAGGAAGCAATAGCTTCAATACTTGGTACGGATCAGCATGCATTTTGCGGTTTATGCCAACTACTTCCTGGGCCATTGCTTTAAGAGGAGAGTATTATAACGATAAAAATAGCGTTATCATTGTAACAAACACACCAAATGGATTTAGAACTTTTGGGGCTTCCCTGAATATTGATAGAACAATTAACGGTAACTTTCTATGGCGAACAGAAATAAGAATATTACATAGCAAGGACAAGATATTTACCAAGGAAACAAACCCTGAAAGTAACAATACGGCAATTACAACTTCACTTGCACTTACATTTTAATGGAAGAGATAAACGACAGGGAAAAAAGGGTTGAGCAGTTTTTAAAATTGGCTAAGACGGAGAGTCGTGGCAAGCTCAAAATATATTTGGGAATGAGTGCGGGTGTGGGTAAGACATACCGGATGTTGCAAGAGGCTCATGCATTAATGGAAAGTGGTGTTAACGTCAAGATTGGCTACATTGAAACGCATGGAAGAAAGGAAACACAGGCATTAACCGAAGGTTTGCCAATCATTCCTCGACGTGAAGTCTTTTACAAAGGCAAACGTCTGGAAGAATTAGATGTACAGGCAATCTTGTTGCTACAGCCGGAAGTAGTTCTTATTGATGAATTAGCGCATACAAATATACCTGGAAGTAAGAATGAAAAAAGATGGCAGGACGTATTGGACGTACTGGACGCTGGTATTAATGTTATCTCAGCAGTCAATATTCAGCACATTGAAAGTATCAATGAAGATGTAAAAGAGATTACGGGTATAGAGGTAAAGGAAAGGATACCTGATAAAATGTTGCAGATTGCAGATGAAGTAGTCAACATTGATTTAACGGGCGATGAGTTAATTTCAAGATTAAAAGCAGGAAAGATTTATGATCACGCAAAAGTGCAGCAAGCATTGGTTAACTTCTTTCAACCTGACAAAATACTGCAGCTAAGAGAACTTGCATTAAAAGAAGTTGCAGGACAGGTCGAAAGAAAAGTTGACTACCAGATAACAGCAAAGCAAACTGCGTTCCGGCACGAACGTTTTTTAGCCTGCGTTTCATCCAATCATGAAATAGCCCAAAAAATAATCCGTAAAACAGCCAGGCTTGCCTCATATTACAATAGCAAGTGGTATGTTTTATATGTTCAAACGACAAAAGAAGCTGCCGATAAGATACCTTTAGCAGCACAAAGACATTTATTAAACAACTTTAAGAACGCAGCAGAATTAGGTGCAGAAGTTATTCAAAAGAAGGGTGACAACATTGCAAAGATTATTATTGAAACAGTAAATGAAAAAGCAATAACAACCTTGTGCTTAGGAAAACCGCATCTCAACCTCTTCCAGGTAATTTTACGAACCAGCGTGTTTAACCAGTTGTTGAAGACACTTTCTAAAAACAATATTGATATTGTTATTTTATCATAATGGCCATAAGTGTAAAAAAGAAAATATGGCTCGGTACATTATTCCTGTTTCTCCTGCTATTAGTAACCGCCGGAGTAGGTATTTTTTATGTAGCAAAGCTGAAGAAGGAAGGAAAAAATGTTTTAAAGGCCAATTATGAAAGTCTCTCTTACTGTCATAAAATGCAGCAACAATTAAATACCCCTCAGGTAGCAAATAAACAATCACTCAAAATCTTTGAAGATGCATTAGTAAAACAGGAAAACAATATAACAGAAGCTAGAGAGGATAGGGTTACTGCTGAATTAAGAAGCAATTTTAATAAACTAAAGGCTGGTGATACGAGTAAAGAAAACATCCGCTCAACAGAAACTGTAATACAATCTATTCTCCTCCTGAATATGCAAGCCATTCATAGGAAGAGTAAGATTGCAGAGAGAACTGCCGATAATGCACTCTCTATGATCATAGCACTTGGTTGTATTGTTTTTCTAATTGCTTTTACTTTTATTGTAAACTTCCCATCTGTCGTTACCGATCCAATCAATCGATTAGCTGAAGCCATAAAAGAAATTGCCCACAAAAACTATAACCACCGTATTCATATTACTAATAAGGATGAATTCGGAAAACTCGCCGATGCTTTCAATGAAATGGCAGAACGACTACAATATTTTGAAAGCAGTAATCTGAATAAGCTAATGTTTGAGAAAAGCCGTGCTGAGGCAGTAATCAATAGCTTGAAAGATGCAAGTATAGGAATTGATAAAAATAATATTGTGTTGTTTGCAAACTACCAGGCGTTACAACTTTTAGGCTTACATTCAGAAGAAGTAGTAGGCAAACCGGTTGAGGATATAAAAAAGAAAAATGACTTATTTAGTTTTTTGATTGATAAAGAGACAACAACACCGTTTAAAATAGTGGTTGAGAACAGAGAGAACTATTTTGTAAAAGAGATTATTGAAGTAGCACAGGGAGAAGCTAAAAACAAAGTAATTGTTTTAAAAAATATCACTTCATTCAAAGAGCTAGATGTAGCTAAAACAAATTTCATTGCCACTATATCTCATGAGTTAAAGACTCCATTGGCATCTTCTGACCTCAGTCTGAAATTGTTGGAAGATAAGAGAACTGGGCAATTATCCGCAGAACAAAAAGAATTAATTGAAAGCCTTAAACACGATAACCAGCGAATGCTTACAATCTTAAGCGAACTATTGAATATGTCACAAGTAGAAGCGGGAAGAATACAGTTGAACATTAGTAAGGTGAACCCTGGTGATATTATTGAAAGCGCTATCGAAGCAGTTGCGGGTAATGCAAAAGAAAAGGAAGTCGTAATAAAAAACTTATCTGATAAAGATTTACCAGTAATAGAAGCAGATGCAGATAAGACAATTTGGATCTTAAACAATCTCCTCACCAATGCAATAAAATATTCTTTTACCAACAACTCTGTTGAAGTGAAAGCTTCAAAGCAAAATGGAAACATTATTTTCTCTGTCAAAGATTATGGTCCAGGTATAGACAAAGAATATATACCGAGATTGTTTGAAAGATATTTCCAGGTTCCAGGTTCGAAAGAAAAAGGCACGGGCTTAGGCTTGGCTATTTCAAAAGAATTTGTCGAAGCTCAAAAAGGAAAGATTTGGGTAGAAAGTGAGATAGGCCAAGGATCTGTTTTTAGCTTCCAACTGCCAGTTAACTAAGACAGTTAGCTATTTCACAAATCCTAACTCTTGGTCAACCAAATGAAGATCATTCCACCTGCGTGTACTAAGCAATAATATAAATTTTATTAAATATTATAACGATTTACAACTTTTAAGAGGTTAATTTCATCTTCTTTAACTTAATTTACTGCTACTCTCAATTGTTCAATCTAAAAGCAAAAACTGTTAACAGTGGTAAAGTTTGACCCTTGGTATTTTTTTATTGCAATCGTATTATTTGTTGTGGAAATCATTATTGCGGTTTTTATTAATGATAGCTTCGTACGTCCATATTTTGGTGATTTTCTTGTTGTAATTTTTATCTACTGTTTTATAAGGAGTTTCTGGAATGGAGCTGTTAACAAAACTGCCCTGTGGGTGCTGCTATTTTCATATTCAATAGAAGTTTCCCAGCACTTTAAATTTATAAAATTTATCGGTTTGGAAAAATCAAAAGCAGCAAAGCTTATTTTAGGAAGTTCGTTTGCCTGGTGCGATATAATTGCATATACTTTAGGGATATTGTTTGTATTGATTGTTGAAAAGTTGCGAGTAACAGGAATAAGAAAGCCAGAGCTATCCTCGCAAAGACAGGGTTAAAAATATATAAACAGTTACACCTTTTTATTAAGAGAAGCTTAAAAATGTTTATTGCCTGCGAGTCGCGAATAATTCTCCAACTCCTAAATTGACTTACAGATATCATCATAGGGCTAAAGCAGGTCTCCTCCTTACAGTCGTAAGTTGACATTCCCAAGAATATAACCACTAGTGCTTAACCCGCTCCTTGGGGGTGCAGAGTTACGGGGTGCATAACTGACCATACTTTTAAGTTAGAGAAGGAGAATGCATGCACTGACAAATTATTATCAGAGCCAGAATAAGAAACACGCCCCTCCCAAGTATTAAGTTTTAATACTAATACAAAGAATAGATAATAAAATATTCCAGATTTTGTTCGTCAGGGGCTTGTATTCTATCAATATAGCTCTGCCGTAATTGCCTTTAGAATCAAAAAATACATTATACTCCATAACCAAGGCGTTAAAGAATAACATATTTTCTATTAGTTATACACGAAATTTTGTGCAAATTGTGTGCAAATGAAAAAGGGCTTATGAAGTTGTGCTTCATAAGCCCTTGATAATTAGTCGGGGCGGCAAGATTCGAACTTGCGACCTCCTGCTCCCAAAGCAGGCGCGATAACCGGGCTACGCTACGCCCCGAAACCCAAAAGTAAACCGGTGAAGCGGTGAGGGAGGGATTCGAACCCTCGGTACAGTTTAACCCGTACGACGGTTTAGCAAACCGTTCCTTTCGGCCTCTCAGGCACCTCACCAACAACTTCCTTTTTTAAACGGGTGGCAAAAATAAGGGTATTTATAATTACTTTCAAAATTGCAAGCGATCTTTTTCAAAATCTTTTTTCAAATACATATTTATGCATAAAAATTTGTTTAGAATATTGAAGCTGAAGCGTACAATACCCCAGTTGTCAAATAATTATTTTTAAATATATGGCAAAAAAAATCCCAGACCTTTATAGCCTGGGACAATTAATTATTTCATGGTTAGTTTACATAGCCGCTAATTGTACTTTTTGTTGCAGTTCCATTACATTTTCTTTGAATAGACTGTCGGTATCCATCAAATCTTTTACCGTTTGGCAACTATGAATAACAGTGGTATGGTCGCGACCACCAAAATGCTCTCCAATAGTCTTTAATGAGTTTTTAGTGAAAGCTTTAGCAAGATACATGCTGATTTGTCTTGCCTGCACAATCTCGCGCTTACGGGTCTTCTGCAATAGCTTATCATATGGAACATCGAAAAATTCGCACACCATTTTTTGAATAGTATCGATAGTAATTTCTTTGCTGCTTGTCTTTACAAAATTTCTAAGCACTTTTTTTGCCAGGTCAAGATCAATTTCTCTTTTGTTTAAAGATGATTGCGCCAGTAGTGAGATTAATGCTCCTTCCAGTTCACGAATATTGCTGTTTATATTGTACGATACATACTTTACAACTTCACGAGGCATGTCGAGCCCGTCGTTCTTCATCTTACGGTCCAGTATCTCTATTCGCGTGTCGTAGTCCGGCATTTGAAGATCTGCACTTAAACCCCATCGAAATCTGCTAAGCAATCTTTCCTGCAACCCGTCTAAATCCTTCGGGGGCTTATCAGATGACAATACCAGTTGCTTGCCCGACTGATGAAGATGATTGAATATAGCAAAAAACGCATCCTGGCTTCTTTCGGCACGGTTAAAAAACTGAACGTCATCTATTATCAAAACATCAATTAGCTGGTAGAAATGTATAAAATCATTTATTGCATTATTACGGCTGTGATCCTGAAACTGGTTGATAAATTTTTCTGAGCTTACATATAATACCACTTTGTGGGGATGCATCCGCTTGACCTCATTACCTATAGCTTGCGCAAGATGGGTTTTGCCTAACCCTACACCGCCATATACCACCAAGGGGTTAAAAGAATTAGCTCCCGGCTTCTCCGCCACTGTCTTACCTGCACGACGCGCCACACGATTGCAATCTCCTTCTATATAAGAGTCGAAAGTATAAATAGGATTGAGCTGCGGATCAATTTGCATTTTTTTGAGGCCAGGAATAACAAAGGGATTTTTAACCGGATTGTTTATAACAAGCGGAAAGTCCATTTCATTATTAGAATAAGTCTTTATATTATTTGCAGGTACGTCCATAGTCAGTGGTTTATTGCTGCTATTACCGCTGTCAACCATAATTCTATATTCAAGCCTTGCATCTTTTCCTAATTCTCTTTTAAGCGTTTTAGCTAAGAGATTTACATAGTGTTCCTCAAGGTACTCATAAAAAAACTGACTGGGTACTTGTATTAATAATACGTTGCCTTTTAATTCTACCGGTTTAATGGGTTCAAACCATGTTTTATAATGTTGCCATTCTACTATGTCCTTAATAATTTTTAAGCAATTGCTCCAAACTATATCAGCAGTTTTGGCCATATTGATCATTAAGGTTTTTTTATTTAGTTAAGGATATTAAAAATTAATTTCCAATCATTTTTTGCTAACATAATGTGTACAAAATAATTTGGAAGGATGGCGAATATCAAACTTTATTATTTAAAAAAAAATTTTTAAAAGTGTGTTTTTTTTGTATTACATGCAGCTATTAGCTTTCGCAAAAAAATTTTTTTTTCTCTTATTAAAAACATACTTTATCCTAATTATCTAAATTGTCAAACAGCTTAAAGTTCTTGCACAAATGATTGTTTATCAATGCTGTTGATTCTTAGATATCATTATATTTTATGCTCTTGGCACCTGATCATATTCTTCTAAAAGTTTTTTAAAAATAATGTGTAAACATCTTATGCTTTACAATTTATCTCTAATAGAAGGCTTAATCGCCACGGCCTGTAACCAGGTCTGAAGGTCGCTTTATTTAAAGCTGTTTTCGTTGCTGTATTCACTAAATCTTTCGAACCAGCGTAAACACATTTTTATATTTTTTGAAAGCTTTTTACTCAAATTAATTCCAGTCACCCCTGCTTTTATAATTGCTACTAACAATAATTTTAACAGGGCTAAAACAAAAACTACAATTTTTTACAGCAGAATTGGATTTAATACAAGGAATTGAATCTTTGGATTTAAATTTTAAGCAATAAGATTGCATTGGAGTTAGATGAAGTACAACCATTGCTTCAATCGAAATTAAAAATAATAAAAAAGTTTGTCAGAAAAGACTCTTCTTTCATAAATAAAAATTTTTTTTCTGCTGTATTATTTTAAATTATTTCGCCTATTACTCTTCCTATAGTTAAGAGTAATTTTAGAGTATGTATTAAATGGAAGTGAACAAGTTTATAGCCATTACACTTTTTTTATACCTGCACCTGGTAATA
Organism: Segetibacter koreensis DSM 18137; assembly: GCF_000374045.1. Taxonomy (GTDB): domain Bacteria; phylum Bacteroidota; class Bacteroidia; order Chitinophagales; family Chitinophagaceae; genus Segetibacter; species Segetibacter koreensis. The sequence continues at coordinate 15,494 of NZ_KB893337.1, forward strand.
ATCAAAACAGTCATAGCTATAGCATGATGCCTCCCGGAATGAGAAGTGAAAAATATCTATTGCGGTAGGTTTTTATAACAGAAGTATTTTTAAAATGATACTTTTGTTTAAATAATTAAGAATAATGGCTTACGAAATAACCGGAAAATTAATTGTGCGATTTGATATTGTACAAAGAAATGAAAACTTTAAAACAAGAGAATTTGTAATCGAAAGTTCAGAAGAAAGTAATGGAAGAACATTTACAAATTATGTAAAATTTCAATGCATTCAGGATAAAACAGCAATGCCTGACAAATTTAATATAGGTGATGAGGTAAAAGTACAGTTTAATATAAAAGGCACACGGTGGGAAAAAGACGGCCGAACAAATTATATTACTAATCTTGACGCATGGCGAATGGAAAGCTTAAAGTTGAGTCAGAATAGTAACCCTACCCAGGGTCAGGATGTAAACTATAACGATATACCTCCCACAGACAATGTGGATGATTTGCCGTTTTAATATTACCTTGACCCAACAACGGGTTTGCTCAAATTAATTGTGAGGCTATAACTAGCAGTAATAATAATTAATAATGTTATTCTTTAATTTTATTTAAGTCCCCAGGGCATGGGCTAATGCAACAACAAATATCCGTTAAGGTGCTGCCATCTGAGGCCGCAAATGAAAATATTGTAATACAATACATAGCAAAAGCAACAGGCAAAAAAATAACCGATGTTACAGGTTACAATTTACTTAAAAGTTCTATAGATGCAAGAGGCATACAGCCATTTATCAATCTGTCGGTTAAAGCTTTTATTAATGAACCATTCGTAGAAAGAGAAGTTAAAAAGGTTGAATTTACAGATGTTAAAAAGGCCAATAGAAAAGTAATTATAATCGGTGCAGGACCGGCAGGTCTTTTTGCTGCATTAAAATTAATTGAAAAAGGTATACAACCTATTATTTTAGAAAGAGGCAAAGATGTAAGGGCACGAAGAAGAGACCTGGCAGCGTTGAATAAGGAAGGCATTATAAACGAGGATAGTAACTACTGCTTCGGCGAAGGGGGTGCGGGCACATATAGCGATGGCAAATTGTATACAAGAAGCAGCAAGCGGGGAGACATTAATCGGATCTTAAACCTTTTTGTTCAATTTGGGGCAGATGAAAAGATTCTATACGAATCTCATCCACATATTGGCACTAATAAATTACCCAACATTGTTACTGCTATAAGAGAATGCATTATTGCATATGGAGGTCAGTTTTTATTTAATAAAAAAGTAGTTGATTTTGATATAAAAAATAATAGCATACAGCGTGTAATTACTTCAGATGGTCATGCATTTGAAGGAGAGTCCTTCATATTGGCGACCGGACATTCTGCAAGAGACATTTTTACCTTGCTTTTCCATAAAAACATTTTAATAGAACCTAAGCCTTTTGCATTAGGGGTACGTATTGAACATCCACAAAGTATTATTGATAGTATTCAATATCACTGCAGTAGCAGGGATGAATTTTTGCCACCTGCTTCTTATTCATTAGTACAGCAGGTTGAAGACAAAGGAGTATTCAGTTTCTGTATGTGTCCAGGTGGAATTATAGCACCGGCTTCAACAAAGGCGGAAGAGTTAGTTGTGAATGGATGGAGTCCAAGTAAACGGAACAATCCCTTTGCAAACAGTGGTATTGTGGTCACCTGCCAGGCCAAGGATGTAGCCGATGTAAAGGATTATAAGGATTATATGAATGAGAAAAAAACTACCATTAATTCTCCCTTAAGTATGATGCACTTCCAGGAGATGGTGGAGAAAAAAGCCTACAAGGCAGGCGGTGGAAAATTCGTAGCACCTGCGCAGCGTTTGGTTGATTTCTGCAACAATAAACTTTCAGCCTCTTTACCTCTTTGCAGCTACTTACCAGGTATCAGCAGCAATGATTTGCGTAGTACTTTACCTCCTTTTATTTACCACAGCTTACAGGAAGGTTTTAAATCATTTGGAAAAAAAATGAAAGGATATTTTACAAATGAAGCTGTAGTTGTAGCCACTGAAAGTCGTACTTCGTCTCCGGTTCGTATTCCCAGAGATGAAATCTCTTTACAACATCCACAAGTAAAAAACTTGTATCCCTGTGGAGAAGGGGCAGGTTATGCGGGAGGTATTGTAAGTGCAGCTATGGATGGAGAAAGGGTAGCTGCTATAATTGCTGTTAAACAGTAAGACACAAAAAGAAATAAAGTATTAGATAGAATAATAATATTTTTTATCTTAAGCAAAGTCCCTATCAGGCTTTTTGTTTGTTTAGCCATGCTGAACGGGTAAAGACTAATAGTGAAAAGTTTTGGATAGCTTTTGGATAAATTTGAGCATAAATCAATTGTCCGCCTTCACCAAAACCGCAGTTATAACGTAGATTTAGTCTCTAGTTAAAGTATGAGGAACTTATTTAGAAGCAATTAGTTTTTCGAGAACATAATGTGCGATGGGACAAACAGTTGAATTTTTTTGAGTGAGTTGGGGTCTTTTTAAAAAAACATCTTCATTTGTATAGGGATAACGCGCGCAGTCCCCGGGACGTTCTTCGTAGATACTGCAATAATTGTCTTTTCCTAAAAAAGGGCATGGAGCACTTTTAGCAACATAGTCCCCATCGGAATCAAGGCGAAGGTAAGTTTCAATAAAGTCCCCTTCTTTCATCTTCAAATGCTTGCTGATACGCTTTATATCTGTCGTTTTAAAACGGGGAGAATAATTTTTACAACAATTACCACATTGGAGACAATCAATTTTGTCAAAAGCTTCTTCATGAAAACCAGGAAGCTGTTTTAAAGTTTTGTTTTTATCAGCTCGTTGCAAAAACTGTTTGTATTGTTTTTGATGTTCTGCTGAACGCTTTTCCCAACCCGGTATGTTGCCTACACTCATAATGCCGATAAAACTTCAAAGATAATTTTTAATAGATATGCGATTACTTCAGTAATAGTTAATATTCCTTGTTAACATTAAACTACAGCTGTAAAGGCATAGAGAAACAAACTACTGCAGGCTGTAAAAATCAAAGCCTCAATAAAGAGGCTTTGATGCATGCATTAATAAAATTCCAGCCTAATTATTTCAAAATAAAATAATTAGTCATTCAGATTTACAAAAGAGCTAAATCGAGTACCTGCTGCATGTTTTTTACATAATGAAAAGTAATACCTTTTATAAAACCGCTATCAATTTCATTTACATCTTTTTCATTTTGAGAACATAAAATGATTTCTTTTAAACCTGCACGCTTAGCCGCTAACACTTTTTCTTTAATTCCACCAACGGGTAAAACCTGTCCGCGTAGCGTTATTTCACCGGTCATTGCCAAAAAAGGCTTTACTTTTCGCCCTGAAAAAGCGCTTGCTAAAGAAGTGAACATGGTAATACCGGCACTTGGCCCGTCCTTCGGTACTGCACCCTCGGGCACATGAACATGAATATTTCTCTTCTGAAATAATTCGGGATCAATTTTATATTTCTCAGCATTGGCCTGTAAAAAGGTAAGAGCTGTTGAAGCGCTTTCCTTCATAACATTACCAAGATTACCTGTAAGTTGCAAATTCCCTTTGCCCTCGCTCAATAGGGTTTCGATAAATAAAATATCACCACCGACATAAGTCCATGCCAGTCCCACCGCTACCCCCGGAATATTAATAGTTTTATAAATTTCATTGCTATAGCGATGGGGACCTAAGATTTTTTCTATATCCTCCAGTGTAAGACTTGACTTTACCTTTCCCTTTACTGCCATTTCCTTTGCCTGGAAACGCATTATGGATGCCAGTTGCCGGTCAAGTTCACGAACACCACTTTCCCGCGTATAGCTTTCAATCATTTTCTCAAGCACTTTATCGGTTATTTTAAAACTGCCAACTTTTAAACCATGTGCTTCCAGTTGTTTAGGAATAAGGTGCCTTTTTGCTATTTCAACTTTTTCTTCAATAGCGTAACCGCTTAGATCAATAATTTCTAACCTGTCTCTTAACGCTGGTTGTATCTGGTTTATATTATTTGCTGTTGCAATAAACAATACTTTGCTAAGATCATATTCCAACTCCAGGTAGTTGTCGTAAAAAGTATGGTTTTGTTCAGGATCAAGAATTTCTAACAAAGCACTACTTGGATCGCCACGATGATCGTTTCCAACCTTATCAATTTCGTCAAGAATAATTACTGGGTTACTTGTTTTTATTTTACGAATGCTTTGAATTATTCTGCCCGGCATTGCGCCAATATAAGTCTTGCGGTGCCCTCTCAATTCACTTTCGTCGTGCAATCCACCGAGGCTAAGACGGACATATTTTCTGTTAACTGCATTTGCTATGCTTCTTCCTAATGAAGTTTTACCAATGCCCGGGGGGCCAATAAAACAAAGAATCGGGCTTTTCATATCACCCTTCAATTTCAAAACTGCCAGATACTCTAAAATCCTTTCCTTTATTTTAGACATGCCATAATGATCATTATCCAAAACTTTCTTCGCCTTTTTAAGATCATAGCTGTCTTGAGTGTATTCTTCCCATGGTAAATCGAGCAATAGATCAAGATGGTTATACACGACGGAATAATCAGGGGTGCTGGGATGCATTCGTTCCAGCTTTTCTATGTTACTTTTAAATAAAGATTTTGCAGCCTGCGGCCATTTTTTGCCTTCTGCTTTTTTCTTCATTTCTGCCAGCTCTCTATCATTTAAATCTCCACCTAATTCTTCCTTTATACTTTTAAGCTGCTGTTGCAAAAAATATTCGCGTTGCTGTTTATCAAGTTCTGTGCGCGTTTTATTAGTTACCTTATTTTTAAGTTCCGCAAACTGAAGTTCTTTTTGCAAAATGTACATAAGGTCTTCAGACCTTTGTCTTACATCATGTATCTCGAGCAATCGCTGCTTTTCAGAAAGATCGCTGTTGAGATTACTGCTTACAAAATTGATTAAAAAAGAAGGATTTTCTATGTTTTTCAAAATAATGGAAGCTTCTGTCGGAAGATTGGGAGACATAGAAACAATCTGGCCGGCCAAATCTTTAATATTGCTTACGTAAGCAGAAAAATCTTCATCTTTTGGAATAACATCTTCTTCAAGCAATGTTACCCTTGCCTTAAAGTAAGGGTCATCTGTTGTTATCTCATCAATTGAAAAACGTTTTTTTCCCTGTATAATAATGGTTGTGCCGCCATCAGGCATTTTAATAAGTTTCACTATTTTAGCAATAGTGCCTATTTCACAAAGATCTTTAGCCTCAGGATCTTCAATACTGCTATCTTTTTGTGCAAGTACACCTATCAGCTTATTGTCTTTATATGAATCATTTACCGCCTTTATGCTTTTATCGCGTCCCACTGTTATGGGCAAAACCACGCCTGGAAATAATACAGTGTTTCTTAACGGCAAAACGGGAATATCACCCGGAATATCAATTATTTTATCGCTGTCGTTTTCATTTTCATTCAAAGGAATTATCGGGATAAAATCAGTGTCATCGTCTGTGCCTAAAAAAAAGTTCTTTTGAGTCATAATTTATTTCTAGAGGACAGATTGTCATTGCCTCTTTATATTTTCTTATAGTTAGCCTGCAAATATACAATGGTTCAATATTAATGCCATAGCTGAAAAGTGATATTAACAGCTATATAAAAAGCATAAAAAAAGCATTGCCCAAAGGACAATGCAACACATTTTTTAAAGAAGTACTTTGAATTATAATCTTATACCAACACCTACCTGTAATTGCTGGCTCTTCCATTTGTCCTGGTTGCCTACATCGTTAATGTTGCTTAAGCCGACAACATATCTTCCATAAACACGAAAGGTTTTCAAATTGAGCTGCAGCCCTCCTACCATAGAAAAATCACCGCTTTTAAATGCTTCCTTACTATTATTCCACAAAGTTTTGTCTTTGCTGCTTAATATGCCAAATTGAGGACCAAGATGTAAGGTTACCAGGTTACCGATATTATAACGTAAGAGAATTGGAATAGTAAGATATCTTAGCTGAATAGTACCCGTACTGTCTTGCCAGTTGTTCAATATTGGATTGGTGCCTGATGCACGATGAGTATTCACCTGGTTCCAAAGCAATTCAGGTTGTATACCCCATTTTTTGCTTAGATCAATTTCTGCAAATATACCCAACTGGTAGCCAAGGTTGTATTCTTCCTTAAAAGCCTTTCCGGTAATTTTTGTCAGGTTAGCACCAGCTTTTCCGCCGATACTAAACGTTTGAGCATTAGCAACACCCGCAAGAGCAATTAAAAGAATGGCTGAAGCGATGATTTTTTTCATATATCATTGTTTTTCAAGCAGAAGGACAATTGTTATGCCAATACAATTAACTGTACTTCACTTCAATAAAAATATTCGTTAAAGAAAATAAATTCAAATAAAAAAAGATAATTGTTGTTTTTAGTATTAATGGAGAGCCTTTTTCTTACACTAATTCAATTACTGTTATTTCAGGTAATATCCCTACCCTGCCCGGATAACCGATAAACCCATATCCCCTGTTTACATATAATTTTTGATTTCCTTCTTCGTACAATCCTGCCCATTGTTTATATACCCATTGCACCGGGCTCCATCTAAAAAAAGGAGTTTCAAGGCCAAACTGCATTCCATGCGTGTGCCCTGACAACATAAGATCTACGTCACTATATTTAGGACGGACTTCTGCATCCCAGTGAGTTGGATCGTGGCTCATTAAGATTTTGAAGGGATATCTTTCCGTTCCATCATATGCCAGATCCATTCTACCATATTTTGGAAATCTTGCCAATGCACTCCAGTTTTCTATTCCAAGCAATGCGATGCTGTCTCCGTTTCTCTCCAGTGCAACATGCTCATTCATCAATAGCTGCCATCCCATTTGCTTGTGCACCTGTTTTAAATTTTCAAGGTTTTGCTTCTTGGCTGTAGGTGAAGGCCAGCTAACATAGTCTCCATAGTCGTGATTTCCAAGCGTACTGAACACCCCCATCGGTGCTTTTATTTTACTGAAAACGTCCTTGTAATGCAACATTTCGTCGGCCTGGTCATTTACAAGATCACCGGTAAATAAAATTAAATCCGCACCTTCTTCTAAAATCATGTCAACACCTCTTTGTACAGCTTTCTTATCTCCAAAACTACCGGAGTGTATATCGCTGATCTGAACAATTTTCAACCCTTTAAAACCTTTAGGAAGGTTTTTATATGCAAGCTGTATTTTTTTTACCTGGTAATTGTACTTGTTACTGAAGCCATAGATGAATGTTCCCAAAAAACTTCCACCAACCCCTATGCCTAACCAACTTAAAAAGGCAGATCGGTTAAGATTCCATCCCGCATTTGTATTAGTTCCGGTATCAGTTTCCGGGAAGACCTTACTCAATACCCAGGTAATTGCTCTTCTGGCATCATCCAAAACAAAAAATATTGCTGCCAGAAGTTTGGCAACAAACAGACCTACAAATGTTGCAAAAAGATAATTACGTACACTTTTAGGCCAGGTATCCGTGTTAAAGTAAGGCAGTAACAGCAGAAAAGCTATAGCTGAGATGGAAAGTGTCCAATAAATTGAAAAAATAGTAATTTTTGATTTTTCCGTAACTCCTGAAGTCAATGCTTTTATTACCTGGAAAACGTAGAAATCAAGTAGAAGCATTACTATTATTATCATCCACCAGCCGCTCCGGTTTCGCATATTAAAGTTTTTTTTACAAAATAAATGTAAACTTAGGCGTACTTAATAACACTTGATGTTATTGTTGTTGAAAACTTAAAATCTGGTATTAACCTTTTAAAAAGATATTTGTTCAGGGATGCTGTATTTTTGCCACGCAAAAAGTAAAGAGGCATTCGTTATCATGATCCGTTTACAAATTAAAAAAAACGTAATCGGGTGTCTCCCATCAACTTTTTAAAAAACCTACAATTATGCTTTTAACAAGTTATGGTCATTCATGTTTTTCGGTTGAAATAAAAGGTAAAATCATTTTATTTGATCCTTTTATAACTCCCAATGAACTTGCACATAATATTGATATTGAAAAGGTTGAGGCTGATTATATTTTTGTTTCTCACGGTCATAGTGATCATATTGCCGATTGTGTAAGCATTGCCACTCGTACAGGAGCAACTGTGGTGTGTGGTTTTGAAGTTGCCGAATGGCTTAAAAAACAAGGTGTTGAAAATACGCATCCAATGAACATTGGGGGTAACTGGCATTTTGAATTTGGAAAGGTTAAAAGTGTAATTGCCCAACATAGCAGCGCCTTGCCTGATGGTTCTTATGGAGGAAACCCGATGGGTTTTCTTTTTTTTCTTGAAGACGAGAACTTTTATTATGCAGGCGATACATCTCTCACGCTTGATATGCAATTAATTCCCAGGTGGGCAGAACTTAACTTTTGTATTTTACCTATTGGAGATAATTTTACGATGAATGTCGATGATGCCATTATTGCTGCTGATTTTGTTAAATGCCATGTTGTGGTAGGCGTGCATTATAATACTTTCGGATTTATTAAAATTGATACAGAAAAAGCATGCTCAGCTTTTAGAGCTGCCGGAAAAACCTTACTATTGCCGGAAATTGGACAAACAATTGAATTATAATTAAAGATTTTTAACAGAATATATAGAAACCTACAAACTTACATGGGCAGAATTATAGGTGTAGCAAATCAAAAAGGAGGTGTTGGTAAAACAACCTCTGCCATTAACCTGGCCGCAAGCTTTGCTGTATTGGAATATAGAACGCTGCTGGTAGATGCAGATCCGCAGGCAAACAGTACTACCGGTGTTGGCTTCGACCTGCACAATGTTACCAGCAGCCTGTATGATTGCATGGTAAACAACACTTCTGCAAACGATGTTATTTTAAAAAGTGACATCCCTTATCTTGATGTCATTCCTTCTCATATCGATCTTGTCGGCGCGGAAATAGAGATGATAAATTATCCGAATCGAGAGAATGTAATGAAACATTTACTGGCTGCAGTAAAAAATCAATACGATTTTATAGTAATTGATTGCTCGCCTTCTCTTGGTCTGATTACCGTAAATGCGCTGGTTGCTTCAGACAGTGTTATCGTACCTGTGCAATGCGAGTTTTTTGCATTAGAAGGCTTAGGAAAACTTTTAAATACCATTAAAATAGTGCAAAACAGGTTAAATCCTGAGTTGCAGATCGAAGGGATTTTAATGACAATGTATGATGGACGATTAAGATTGTGCAACCAGGTTGTTAGTGAAGTGAGACGGCATTTTGATGAGATGGTATTTAGTACGATTATTCACAGAAATACAAGGCTAAGTGAAGCACCGAGCTTTGGAAAGCCGGTTATATTATACGACTCTGACAGCAAAGGCGCGGTTAATTATTTAAATCTTGCAAAAGAAATTTTACAAAAAAACGACCTGACAAAAATTAAACAGGAAGAAAGAATGTTGGATGTGGAGGCCGAAAGGCAAGAGTAGTAAGTGCCGTCGAAGACAAAAGGAAAAGGGTAAAGGGTTTAGACACTGGTTAGTTCTTTACAATTTCAATTATATTTTTTAGTCCTGTCTTTATAACTTTGCGAATCACTGGTTGCGTCGCACTCTTGTACTAAAAACCATTAAGCAACTACAATAAGTGCTGCTCATATACCTCATCCCGACACCTATAACCCTTAGAGCTTTTACAGATAAAAGGCCAGAAACGAACAAAAAATGAACCAGCCAAATAAAAAAGATGCTTTAGGAAAAGGCATCAGAAGCTTGCTACAGAATATAGATTCAGATTTAAAAACTACAGCAGGTACATTAAAAGCACCGGTGGTAGAAACAGTTACAGGAATCAACCGTATTCCTCTTGATAAAATTGTTATTAATCCTAAACAACCCCGCCGCGATTTTGATGAGCAGTCACTCAACGAACTTGCTGCTTCTATCAAACTGCACGATATCATTCAACCGGTTACTGTTTCACAATTACCGAATGGAAATTATCAATTAATAACAGGAGAAAGAAGATTTAGGGCATCAAAAATTGCAGGCCTAAAAGACCTTCCGGCATATGTACGCCACGCTAATGATCAGCAGTTGCTCGAGCTTGCACTACTAGAGAACCTACAACGTGAAGACCTTAATGCAATTGAAGTAGGTCTTAGCTACAAGCGTATGATGGAAGAACTGGAATTTACACAGGAGCAGGTCGCAGAAAGGATGGGCAAAGAACGAAGTACTGTTACTAATTATATTCGCCTGTTAAAACTTCCGCCCGACATTCAGCTATCCGTACGCAACGGAAGCTTGAGTATGGGTCATGCGAGAGCACTTGTAAACGTTGATACTGTTGATAAACAGCTTTTTATTTATAACGAAATAAAGGAAAAAGGACTGAGTGTACGCCAAACAGAAGAATTGGTAAGGCAAATGTATAAGAACGAGGATAAGACTGTTAAAACTTCCGTAAAGTCGCCACTTCCGCCCGCATACAAACGCATAGAAGACAATTTAGCTTCTCATTTTGCGACAAAGGTAAAGCTGGCGCATAATAAAAAAGGTTTTGGCAGTATTAGTATAGATTATTATTCGCTGCAGGAACTAAATAAAATATTGGAGCAAATGAATGTGCCTGCAACCTAAGCGATCATGAAAGTTTCAGTATATATTGTATTTGCAGTTCTTTTGGTACATGCTGGTAATCTGTTTGCACAAACCGGCAAACGCATTGTTATACCTGCAGACTCAACGACCAGTACTAAAAACCCAGCATTTACAAAAGATACAGGGATACAGGTTGTAAAAGGAGATACCATTAAGACTGTTCCGAAACATGATCCCGGTAAAGCAACCTTACGTTCACTCATTATTCCAGGATGGGGACAGGCTTATAACAGAGAATACTGGAAAATACCTATCGTGTACGGTGCCCTCGGCACTGTCGCAGGTTTTTACATTTATAACAACACATGGTATAAAAGAACAAGAGACGCATTTAATATTCGCGTAAATAATGACTCGGCTCACTTCAAATCAATTCACCCCAAGCTACAACCTCTTTCAGCACAATCGCTTCAAATATACAGGAATGCATTCAGGCGCGACCGCGATTACTCCGCGTTGTATTTCATTATTACATGGGGCCTCAATATAGTGGACGCAACCGTATTTGGGCATTTGAAAGATTTTAACGTAAGCGAAGACTTATCGCTTAAAATACATCCGATAATCAGGGTAAATGGAAATACAGGGGTAAGCCTGGTACTAGGATTTAAATCTCCTTCAAAAAGTTTACCTGCTACCTTTTGAATAATTCTTCTACTTATTTTTTGTTTCTTTGATAAAAATAAAAAGTTGTACAACCGTAAATTATTCACATGAATATTGCTTTAGTAGGATATGGTAAAATGGGAAAGGCAATTGAAGAAATTGCTTTGCAGCACGGTCACCAGGTTGTTTTGAAGATTACAATTGACAATACAGAAGACATGACTATTGAAAATTTGCAAAAAGCAGATGTAGCCATTGAGTTTACAGGACCTGAAAGTGCAGCAGATAACCTGAGAAAGTGTTTTGACGCTGGAGTGCCCGTGGTTTGCGGCTCAACAGGATGGCTCGATAAATGGGATGAAATAAAAAACATTTGTTTAGCAAAAAACAGTGCTATGGTATATGCAAGTAACTATAGTATTGGTGTTAATTTGTTTTTTGAGTTGAACAAATATCTTTCAAAGTTGATGAAAGCATACGAAACATATGACGTGAAAATGGAAGAAATTCATCATACGCAAAAGAAAGATGCACCCAGTGGAACGGCAATTACGTTGGCCGAACAAATACTGGAAAACATTCAAACAAAGAAAGGTTGGGTAAATCATCCTTCAAATAACCATCAAGAACTTGAAATAATAAGCGTTCGAACAGATCCTGCACCAGGTATACACAAAATAAAATATACTTCTGACATCGATGACATCGAAATCATCCATACTGCTCATAACAGAATAGGTTTTGCGGGCGGAGCAGTAAAAGCAGCTGAATTTATTAAAGGTAAAAAAGGAATTTTTAGTATGAAAGATGTGCTAGGATTGTAACAGGGCTTTTATATAAACATAATGCATTAAGAAGGAGATGTGGAAGGATTTATAAAACAAAAATTATATTTTTTTGTTTTGAAAGAAATATAATTTTTGGCTTAAAACTTGACGTTTTTTTTTCAAATCTTATAATCAATGCTTTAAGAAAATTAAAACTTTTTAGTAATAACAAGTTTTTCTTTCGTAATCATAAAAAAGACCGCCTTGTTCTCAGGGTGGTATTTTGTCCGCAAACAAATATTTATTTGTCTTTACTCTTAGCAATAAAATTTAGAGACATAAAATTCGGATACTGCTTATCTTATTTAAAATTGAGACACGTTTAGTTATAAAGATAAGCTCCACCCAACTTTTACATTAAGACTGTTTGAAAAACCACTTGCATTTACATTCTTCCAGCCGTCATAGTAGAGGCATGCTTCCAGCCCAAGCAATTTTGCACCTACACCAATGCCTCGCGTAAAACGAGATTCATTAAAAGTTTTATTTTTTACAGTTGCCCGTCCTAGATCCGCATTTATAAATATTAGCTTTCTCAGAAGAAATTGCTTTAACCCTATTTTTACGGGAGTGTATTTTAATGTACCAGAATGAACATCTGATTGTGTTTTAAACTCTGAAAATCCTGCTGTTGCTACTACAAACGTTTTTCCCATACCTATGCCTCCAAACACTTCTCCACCCACACCTAATTGATAAGCCTGGTTAAAACTCCCTTTTGGTTTAGCATACAGCAAGTTTCCCCCTAACGTTATGCCTGGCTTTGGCAACTGGGCATGAACAGTTGTTGTCATTAAAAAAATAGCAAGGCAGCTAAGCGCTATATTAATAATCTGCTTGTGCATAAAAGTCTTTTTAAAAATTGAAAATATTAATTCTCCGGTTATCCGAATCATTATTAACGGTAATTTTAAATTTTAAAACTTTGTTTATGCTTTCAATGAAAACACAATATGCCTTTAAAGCTCTAATGTACATGGCACAGCAAGATAGACAAAGGCCTATATTAATCGCAGAAATTGCAGAGCAAAAAACCATTCCACTAAAGTTTCTTGAAAATATTTTATTGCAATTAAAAAAAGCTGCTATACTTGACAGTAAAAAAGGCAAAGGTGGTGGGTACCTCTTCGCAAAAAACCCTGCTGATATTACATTGGCTACCGTTATGCGTCTTATCGATGGGCCCATTTCTTTGTTGCCTTGCGTAAGTCTTCACTTTTATACGAAATGTAAAAATTGCGATGAAAACTTTTGTGGACTTAACAAGGTCATGCTGCAGGTCAGGGATGCATCTTTGGAAATTCTTGAAAATAAAACAGTGGCAGATATTGCTGGCACAAGCAACGAATCACTGGATATTTGATTCTTAGTTTAAAAAAATCCAATGATGGCTTTTAAAAAATTGATGTGTTTTTTTACTTTACTATTTTCCTTGCCTGCATTAGCTCAAACAATCGAAAAAAAAAATGAAATAAAACTTAATTTTTCTTCTGTAGCCTTTAAAGGTTTTAATGTGCAATATGAAAGGCAGGTAGCTGAAAAAATAACGGTGGCATTAAGCTATGGCATGGTTCCAAATTCTTCAATTCCTTATAAATCTTATATAGAGAAGCAAATATTTATTCCTGATGTAAATATTGGAGATTTTAGTTTAGGCACCCATATTTTTACCCCTGAAGCAAGATACTATTTTGGCGAAAAAGGAGCGTTTCACGGTTTTTACCTGGCGCCGTATGCAAGAATCGGCAATTATAAAATTAAGGGACCAATTGCTTATTCAAATAATGGCAGAAAAGATTATGCGCAATTTGCGGGTAGGCTGACAACAATAACAGGTGGAATAATGGCTGGCAGCAGCTGGCAATTATCTGAAAAGTTTTACATCGATTGGTGGATTGCAGGTGTAAGTTTTGGTGGAGAGAGCGGTAGATTGACTAACACATCTCACTTATCAGAAAGCGACCAGGCATCTCTTAAGAGAAAGATAGAAAGTATCTCTCTATCGTATACAAAACTCACCTCGGATGTAAATAGCAATGGTGCAATAGTTAACACTTCAGGCAGTATAGTGGGATTAAGAGGATTAGGAATAAATCTCGGAATAAGGTTTTAGAAGGCAATTTTCCTTAATTAAAATCACAACGGTTATCTCTTAAATATTCCTTCACTTTTTTTGTTTCAGTCTTTATCTGTTGTCTTTTTGCCTTACAGATCAATTTCTGCACCTTTGCCTTTCACTATAAAAAATTACAAGTATGCAGTTTTTACAGGAGTTATTCAAAAACCAGTCTTACGACCCGCAAAACTTTTTCTTAATAGCAGGACCATGTGTAGTAGAAAGTGAAGATTTGGTAATGCAGGTTGCAAATGACGTGTACTCTATTTGCAAAAAGCTGCATATTCCCTATGTTTTTAAAGCCTCTTACAGAAAGGCCAATCGTTCAAGCGCAAATTCATTTACAGGCATAGGTGATGAAACTGCAATGAAAATTGTAAAAAAAGTCGGTGAACATTTTGGTCTGCCAACGACATCAGATATCCATGCTCATGAAGAAGCTGCACAGGCAGCTAAATATATAGACATTTTACAAATACCCGCTTTTTTATGCAGGCAGACAGATTTACTGGTTGCAGCGGCAGAAACGGGCAAAATAGTAAATGTGAAAAAAGGACAATTCGTAAGCGGTGAGGCAATGAAATTTGCTGTAGATAAAATACGAAAAGCTGGCAATGAAAAAGTAATGCTGACAGAAAGAGGCAATACTTTTGGCTACCAGGACCTGGTTGTTGATTACAGAAATATACCTATAATGCAAAACAATAATGTGCCTGTTATAATGGACTGCACTCATAGTTTGCAGCAACCTAACCAGGTAAGTGGTGTAACGGGTGGAAATCCACAGTTAATAGCGACCATAGCCAAAGCTGCAATAGCTGTCGGCGCAAATGGATTATTTATAGAAACACATCCAAATCCATCAATAGCTAAAAGCGATGGAGCTAACATGCTTCATTTAAGCAAGCTGGAAGATTTGCTGGTGCAGTTAATTAAAATAAGAAAGGCAGTAGTGAGCTGAGTAAAAGAGATTGGGAGTTCTCGGTCACACGTTACTGGTTTCAGCAAAGCTTATATCATTTCACTTTGTAGTGGGCATCTTGCAACTTGTAAGCCGCCTGTCACTTATTTATTATAGACAAGCATCCCATCTTTTGCTGTTATTTCACTAGGCAAAAAACCAAATTCTTTTTTGAAAGTAGTTGCAAAATGACTAAGATTTGAGTACCCTACCATTTGCCCTACTTCTTTAATTGTATATTCACCAAGCGCTAATAAAGATTTAGCTTTAAGCATGCGGTTTTTCTGAAAGTATTTATAAACAGGTAAACCATATAGCGCCTTAAAATCTTTTTTCAATTTAGTAGAGCTCATTGCCGATATACGTGCCAACTCTTCTATCGTAGGAGCATTAATGGAAAAATTTTTCACCAGAAGTGCTTCTACCTTCATTAACCGCAAGGTTTCATCATCATTTCGTTTAACTTTCTTACCGCGTACGTCTCTTCTGGTGTGAAGCTTTACAATATATTTTTCAAGTAATAATAATACCCTGTTTTGTATATAGTTTAATCTTAACGGCTGATCAAGGTCATCTTTCCAAAGGTCGTCCAGCATCACGCGGTATTCAGTAGCTATAGGTTCAAGCTTCTCACTTTTCATTTCTAAGGGAAAGTGTTGATTTATGATAACGTCAAAAGCGTCTTTACTAAGCAAAGATGAAAGATGACTTGTATTAAAAAAGAACTTTACCGATCGCAATCTTTTAACCGCCGGAAACACAAAGCTTTCCTGTACCAGTGTATGACTAAGCTTAACAAAAGATTGAAACTCATCGTTATTCCTCTTGCTTTTTATTGAAACGTCTGTTTCATCTGCAGCTTCTTCATTAAATTGAAGAGTGAAATAATGCTTATCGCCTTCTGGGCGTTCTATAATTAAATTTTCTTTTAAACAGGTATCAGAGACTATAATGGTAATACCTGAGGGAAGTTTTGCAGCCCAGAAGTAACCTCTTCCGTAAGTTGAATTTACGGTAAACTGCAAGTTTGCAGGCTTAGCTTTAAAGTTATTTGCAATAATATGTAATAGGTCAGTAAAATCAGGCTTTTCTAATTGCATATTGGATCATGATATTCGTGTACAGGATACTTATATTGTAAAAATAAAATCTAAAATTTCCAACAGTAATGATTTTATCTACCCAAAAGATCACTTGGCAATTGGTCGAAAGCTTTTTTAAAAGCCTTAGCAAAATTGCTCAAATTACTATATCCCACTTCTACACCTACATCACTTATACTGTATTTTCTGCTCAGTAACATAGCTTTTGCTTTATTCATTCTATGTTTCTGATGATATTGACCAATAGGGAGTCCATAAATTTCTTTAAAGCTGTTTTTTAGTTTACTTGGACTCATCGCCGCCCTCCTGGCAAGAGTTTTTATCGACGGAGGATCTGAAGTAAAGTCTTTAACAAGCTCTTTTTCTATCAATTTCAATCTATTAATATCTTCATTACTCAATTTAACGTCAAAATGCATATCACTCATCTTATAAAAAATTCTTGTAAAGAATCTCTCGAGCAATAACATGATCCTGTTTTGAATTATCAATGTCTCAAAGGAAGGATGTACGTCGGTTTGAACTATTTCAGCAAGTATTCGCTTGTATTCCATATCCATTGGTTCATAGTTAAAAGCACTCATTTTTAAACTGAGATACTTCTTTATCATATCACCAACGCTTTCTACTTCCAAAAATTGTTCAAGCCATTCTCTGCTAAACAAAATATTTACCCCTTTCACCCTTGTACCTTTCTTACTAAAAAACATCCAGTCAAATTTAGTACTGCCTAAAAAAACAGCGGTGCGAATAGGGCTTAATTCTACAGAGGGTTGCGCTCCGTTTTCTGCAGGTTCAGAATCCGGAATAATAACTTCATCAAACCGAAGTGTGTAAAAATCTTTATTAATTTTTGTTCTGTTAAGTAAAAGGTCTTGTTTGACCGTATAGTCCGAAACAATTCCCTGGAGATTATTAGGCAGCTCTATTAGTTTCATAAAGCCTTCTCCAATATCTGGAGGTAAATACAAAGTGTTATTTTCTAGTTTGCCTTTAAAAACACTGGCAAAATAACGTAGCATTTCCTCGTAATCTGTATGATTAAATTCTATTTTTATCACTGGCTTTTACAATTTTAGCATCTTTACTTTTCTATAAATAGCGCAAAGGATTTCTTTTTGCTGAATAAATATAGTTTTTGATGTTAATCCAAAAAGCCAAAACCATATATATGATTAATGGAGAACCGAAAGTAAGAAAAGATATATAAATGAACCATGTCCGTATTCTGCTGCTGGCTATACCCATTTTTTCACCTATTGCCGTGCAAACCCCAAATGCCTGTAGCTCTATTATTTCGCGTATACTTTTCATAACACCGATTTTCTATAGTTTTTAATATCTAAATTGGAGTTGTTAACGCAATTTAAGTAAATAAATAATCTGATAATCATAATTCTGATTTTCAATAAGAATAGTTTTGATGTAATTTTGCTAAACTTTTTTTTAACACGTAAATCATCCTGTATATGCCATTTGACATAGAAATGATAAGAAGAGTCTACGAAGAACTGCCAGGCAAAGTTGAAGCAGCCCGTAAGGAAGTAGGCAGGCCACTAACTTTAGCAGAAAAAATATTATTTGCTCACCTGCACACTGATATGCCGCTTCGCAATTTTGAACGTGGTAAGGACTATGTAGATTTTGCACCTGACCGCGTAGCGATGCAGGATGCAACAGCTCAAATGGCGCTGCTCCAGTTCATGCAGGCTGGTCGTCCGCAGGTTGCAGTACCCAGTACTGTTCACTGCGATCATCTTATACAAGCAAAGTCCGGGGCAGCAGAAGATTTAGTAACAGCCATGAATACAAACAGGGAAGTGTACGATTTTCTTGCTTCTGTATGTAATAAATATGGCCTTGGTTTCTGGAAACCGGGTGCAGGCATTATACACCAGGTTGTTTTGGAAAACTACGCGTTTCCCGGGGGCATGATGATAGGTACCGATAGTCATACTCCTAACGCGGGTGGGCTTGGAATGGTTGCCATTGGCGTAGGTGGCGCGGATGCGAGCGACGTTATGGCCGGGCTTGCATGGGAACTGAAATGGCCTAAACTTATTGGTATCAAACTTACCGGAAAATTAAGCGGCTGGACTGCACCTAAAGATATTATTTTGAAAGTTGCAGGTATTCTTACTGTAAAAGGTGGAACCGGCGCTATTGTGGAATATTTCGGTGAGGGAGCTGACGGAATTAGTGCAACAGGTAAAGCAACCATTTGTAATATGGGTGCTGAAATTGGCGCTACATGCTCCATTTTTGCTTACGATGAAAAAATGAGCAACTACCTGAAAGTAACAGACAGAACTGAAATTGCAGAAATGGCTGATAAAATTACTGATCACCTGCGCCCTGATCCTGAAGTTTATGCTGCTCCAAAAAAATATTATGATGAAGTAATCGAAATAAATTTGAGTGAATTGGAGCCACACGTAAATGGTCCTTACACTCCTGACCTTGCATGGCCGATCAGTCGTTTTGCTGAAGCAGTAAAATCAAATAACTGGCCTGAAAAACTGGAAGTGGCATTAATAGGGTCTTGCACCAACAGTTCTTACGAAGATATCAGCCGTTCTGTATCTGTAGCCAGGCAAGCAGTTGAGAAAAACTTAAAAGCAAAATCAGAATTTACGATTTCTCCGGGAAGTGAGCTGGTACGTTATACAGTTGAAAGAGATGGGCTGTTGCAATCTTACGATGCAATGGGAGGAGTTGTAATGGCAAATGCTTGCGGACCTTGTATAGGACAATGGGCACGTCACATTGATGATCCTACCCGCAAAAATTCTATTATCACATCTTTCAATAGAAATTTTGCGAAGCGTAACGACAGTTTTCCCGGAACCCATGCTTTTGTGGCTTCTCCGGAAATAGTTACTGCCTTTGCGCTTGCAGGAGATCTCACCTTTAACCCGCTTACCGACACATTATTAAACGAAGATGGCAAACAGGTTATGCTAGATGAACCTACAGGATCTGAATTGCCTCCAAAAGGGTTTGCGGTTGAAGATGCGGGATACCAGGCTCCTGCAGAAGACCCAAGCAAAGTGGAAGTATTAGTAAGCCCGGACTCTCAACGTCTTCAATTACTAGCTCCATTTCCTCAATGGGAGGGTACTGACATTAAGGGTTTGCGCCTATTAATAAAAGTAAGAGGAAAATGTACCACTGACCATATTTCTATGGCTGGCCCCTGGTTAAAGTTTCGTGGTCACCTTGATAATATCTCAAACAACATGCTTATTGGTGCTCTTAACTTTTTTAACGACAGTGTTGATAAAGTAAAAAACCAGCTTAACGGTGAATATGGTCCTGTTCCTGCAACGGCACGAGCATACAAAGCTGCAGGTATCGGAAGCATAGTTGTAGGAGATGAAAACTATGGTGAAGGTTCATCAAGAGAACATGCGGCAATGGAACCGCGGTTTTTAGGGGTTCGTGCTATTTTGGTAAAATCTTTCGCACGCATCCACGAAACAAATCTTAAAAAACAAGGTATGCTGGCTCTAACCTTTGTGCATAAAGAAGATTATGATAAAATACTGGAAGATGATGTTATTGATATAGAAGGATTAACTCATTTCGCGCCGGGAACACCTTTGTCAGTGGTATTGCATCATGCAGATGGTACTACCGAAACTATAAGCGCTAATCATACATACAATGAGCAGCAAATTGAATGGTTTAAGGCAGGCGCTGCATTAAATATTATTCGTAAAAAAGCATTGGCCGCCCAACCTGCTTAATGTTAGCAGTAAAAAGTAAAAGGCTGTCTCAAATTTAGAGGCGGCCTTTTTAATTACAAAAAAACAAATGAAAAGACAGTTCATCAATTACTTTTTACCAGAAGATCTTTACACTGCTCCGATATCGCTTTTGATATAGAACTGTTTAAAGCGTATAGTTCAGAATGTGAACGATTTAAAGTATCGAAATTTACCGCACTGTTTTTTATATAAAAAGGAAGAGCTGGGCCGAATTGCTTCTCTAAATTATTGTCATTTAGCAGTACGATAATTTTTCCTTCCGGCTGCTTTGCCAGCCCGGCTTTATAGGTTGAACCATGGTAATTAAAATGAATGTACATAGAATATGTTTTAAGGATTAACAAATGGAGGAAAAGGGGCGTAAAATTAATTAATTTCTTAATTAATAAAATAATTATATATAAAAATTAATAAATTAATAAAAACCTGTTTTGTGAGAGAATAAACTAGTACTAATACCTAGAAAAAGTACGTTAAACAGCAGTTACAATGCTAAAATCTCGTCCCAAACTCGTTTATTTACCGGAATCCCTTTCTCAGTATTGTTTTTCCTCGTTGCTAAAACCCTTTCACTCGGATACAAAATTTTGTTAAAAGGACTAGCTGGCGCAGAACTATGGTAATCGGCAATAATGCTATCGATAACACTTTTTATAGCATTTGAATTATTGAGAGAAGTAAGCCTGATGGCAATGAAAACCTGCGAAACTGCAGATTCTATTTTTTGTTCCGTTATTTGAAAAGTTGATTTTCCACCTGATAAAACAGTAGCTAAAAGATCGAGAAGCAGTGACAGGCCAGATCCTTTCCAAAAACCAATAGGCAAAGACCTTTGAGTCTCAAGAACCTTTTGTGCATCCGTTGTTAATTGGCCCATTTCATCGTAGCCACCTGGAACTGGCAACGGCTTTTTTTCCATTGTAAACTTCTCCATTGCTCCAAATGAGAATTGAGAAATAGCCATATCCAGAACAACAGCCTCATTATCTTTCGGTATAGCTAAAATAAGAGGATTATTTCCGAGGTGGTTATCTTTTGCTCCCCAGGCAGGCATATTGGCAATGGTGTTTGTCCAGCAAATAAATGCATAACCTTTTTTTGCGGCTTTCCATCCGTATGTCCCGCCACGCATCCAATGATTTGTATTTGCAAGAGCTACACATCCTATTCCATTTTCATCTGCAAGACGGAGCGCTCTTTCAGTACAAAATACAGCATTTGAAGGGCCAGCGCCCAAATTGCCGTTCCATTGTTCCAAACCCCCAAATCCTGATACTTTGGTTGGCTCCTGATCTGGTAATACATGCTTATCTGCTACCATTTTTACAAATCGAGCAAACCTGTTTACTCCGTGAGTGTACACTCCATCGAGACTATTGTCAGCAAAAATGTGGGCACACAATGCAGCCTTAGACACGTCAAAAGAATGTCTAAGCAGAATATTGTGAAAAACACTTTCCATTTCAGCAAAACTTACTCTTACTTCATCTGCAGCAGACATAATCGTACAACAAAAAACAGTAGGGAACCTACTGTTTAATTTATAATGAAAATAGAAATTATTTATTTTTCTTCTGTCCCTTAGGAGCAAAAATGACTAACATTCTCTTTCCCTCCATTTTGGGCATGCCTTCCAAAACACCGATTTCTGATAATCGTTCTGCAAATTTTAAAAGAAGCAATTCTCCGCGATCTTTAAACATAATAGCACGGCCTTTAAACTGCACATATGCTTTCACTTTGTCGCCTTCTTTTAAAAATTTCTCCGCATGTTTACATTTAAAATCAAAATCATGTTCATCGGTACTTGGGGTAAAACGAATTTCTTTTACCTCGCTTTGTTTTGAGTTAGCTTTCATCTCCTTTTCCTTACGCTTCTTCTCGTACAAAAACTTTTTGTAGTCAATAATGCGACAGACAGGTGGAGCTGCGTTTGGTGAAATCTCAACAAGATCAAGACCTTGTGCTTCGGCCATTGCCAAAGCCTGCTCAGTAGGATATACTCCTGGTTCTATTCCCTCTCCTACCAATCTTACTTCAGGAATACGAATCATCCTGTTGGTCCTGTGTTCCTGTTGTTGTTCTTTTCGAAAATTCGGGTTTCTTCCCCTAAAAAAACCTGGGTTTACTGCCATTAATTGTTGTTTGTTTACGAATTGTTTTTTTATTTAAAAAAAATAGTTTTGCAAGCACTGTTATGATCATCCATGAGAGATAGTTGCAACAACTACGCTGTTAAATTATATAATAATTTTTTATGTTTTTATACTTTTCCCGCTCCAACTTTTTACTCAGCTGTTTTAATTTGAGAAAATCACCATAACGATATTTCTCTCATTAACTTTATCAAAAAAACCTGTCTTTGTCTCACAAAAGTTATGGGTAATTATCAAAAATCTTGCCTTATAATTCTTATCAACCTTCTTACAAAAAGAAATAATATATTTTCTGAAATGTAATACAATGATATAGGTAAAAATAGCAAATTATTCAAAAGCTCTTTTACTTTGTATTTCTTCTTTAAGAAATTCTTCTGCCTCTTCAAGTGTTTTTGTTCCTATATCGCCTTTTGATTGCTTTCTTACTGCTACTTTTCCTTCCTGCATTTCCTTTTCTCCCACTACAAACATATAAGGAATTTTGTTCATTTCCGATTCTCTTATCTTTTTTCCTATTTTTTCGTTTCTTTCATCTATCTCAATCCTTATATCTGCTTTTTTAAGCCTCATCCTTATTTCTTGTGCGTACTCTATGTATTTATCACTTATAGGTAATATAACCGCCTGAGTTGGAGCAAGCCACAATGGAAATTTTCCGGCACAGTGTTCAATCAAAACAGCTATAAATCTTTCCATAGAGCCAAATGGTGCACGATGTATCATTACCGGCCTGTGTTTCCCATTATCTTCGCCAATATATGTCAGATCAAACCTTTGAGGGAGATTATAATCTACCTGTATTGTGCCCAACTGCCATTTTCTACCTATAGCGTCCTTCACCATAAAGTCAAGTTTTGGGCCATAAAAGGCCGCTTCACCATACTCTATCACTGTTGACAGTCCTTTTTCGGCTGACGCTTCTATTATCGCATTCTCTGCAATCTCCCAGTTTTCATCTGTTCCTATATATTTACTGTGGTCGTCTTTGTCCCTTAATGAAATTTGTGCAGTATAATCAGTAAAGCTAAGCGAGGTAAAAACATACAAAACAAGGTCTATCACTTTTTTAAACTCATCTTTTACCTGGTCGGGGCGGCAAAACAGGTGAGCATCATCCTGGGTAAAACCGCGAACACGTGTAAGTCCATGTAACTCACCATGTTGTTCATACCTGTACACTGTTCCAAATTCTGCCAGGCGTAGTGGAAGATCTTTATAACTGCGTGGAATTGCTTTATAAATCTCACAATGATGAGGGCAATTCATGGGCTTTAGAAAAAATTCTTCACCTTCCTGCGGTGTCTTTATTGGTTGAAAACTATCCTTGCCATATTTTTCATAATGCCCACTTGTGATATATAGATTCTTATGGCCAATATGAGGAGTAATTACAGGCAAATAACCTGTTTCAATTTGTGCTTTCTGTAAAAATTGCTGTAATCTTTCTCTAAGCATAGCTCCTTTTGGCAGCCACAATGGCAGTCCTAAGCCTACTTTTTCAGAAAATGTAAATAACTCAAGTTCTTTTCCCAATTTGCGGTGGTCTCGTTTTTTAGCTTCCTCAAGCAATAAAACATACTCATCCAACTCTTTTTGATTGGGAAAAGTAATACCGTAAATGCGGGTAAGCATTTTACGCTTTTCATCTCCCCGCCAATAAGCGCCGGCAATGTTTGTTAGCTTTACAGCCTTTATAAAACCTGTGTTTGGTATATGTGGACCGCGGCAGAGATCGGTAAAATTACCTTGCGAATAAAAAGTTATTTCCCCGTCGTTCAGTCCGTCAATCAATTCCAGTTTGTACTCGTCGCCTTTTTCGGTAAAATACGCAATGGCGTCTTGCTTGCTTATTTCTTTACGTGAGTAAATACTATTATTTCTGGCTAGTTCAGCCATTTTTACTTCAACTTTTCTCAAATCATCTTCTGTTATCTGCCTGTCGCCTAAATCAAT
The DNA here is from genome assembly GCF_000374045.1 of Segetibacter koreensis DSM 18137. Classification (GTDB taxonomy): domain Bacteria; phylum Bacteroidota; class Bacteroidia; order Chitinophagales; family Chitinophagaceae; genus Segetibacter; species Segetibacter koreensis. Next base: position 39,643 of record NZ_KB893337.1, read on the forward strand.
ATCGTAGTAGAAACCCTTTTCGATTGCTGGGCCTATCCCAAGTTTAACACCCGGAAATATAGCTTCCAAAGCTTCAGCCATTAAGTGGGCTGATGAATGCCAAAAAGTAGATTTTCCTTCAATATCGTTCCAGGTTAGTAGCTGTAGTTCAATATCTGTAGTGATAGGACGTGACAAATCCCAAACCTGGCCGTTTACCTTTGCGGCTAAAACTTTACGAGCGAGGCCTTCGCTAATTGATTTGGCAATGTTGAGTGCTGTAATACCATTCTCATACTGCCTGACTGCACCATCTGGAAAAAAAACATTGATCATAAAGGGTTTGCAATTATTTTAAACGAGTGCAAATGTAGCAAACAAATAGCAGAGGTAAATGGCAGATGATGTTGGTTTAATTGTTATATTTAAATACAATTTGAAGAAAATTGCAGATCAATTAACTATATGCAAAAATATAAAATCTTAAATCTTTACATTTGCGCATAATTTACATTCTGAAGTAATGCAGGTATGAAGAAAATAGAATTGGAAATTGTAGCTTTATCTCATAGTATAACACAGACGCACTCATATGCAGTCGTATTAGGTGAAGTAAACGGTCTTCGCCGGTTACCAATCGTTATTGGCGGTTATGAGGCGCAGGCTATTGCCGTAGCTTTGGAAAGAATGCAACCCAGCAGACCGTTGACTCATGATCTGCTTAAGAATTTCATGAATGCTTTTAATGTAGATCTGCAGGAAATTATTATAAGCGATCTGCAGGAAGGTATTTTTTACTCAAAACTTGTTTGCATAAACGAACATGATACGATAGAAATTGACAGCCGTACAAGTGACGCTCTCGCTTTAGCAGTTCGTTTTGGCTGCCCGGTTTATACTTATGACCACATTTTGGAGAGTGCAGGAATATTGATGGAAGACTCAGGTGCTGCAAAGAAAAAATCAATAGCTCCTTCAGCCGAACCCGGAAGCCGGGACGATCTTAGTGGATTAACGGTAGAAGAATTGAATAACCTCCTAAATGAAGTGCTTGAACAGGAAGATTATATAAGAGCAATAGCCATAAGAGATGAGCTTAATAAAAGGAAAAAATAACTGAATCGTTCTTTTTCTGAAATTAATTTTATTAGTAGTTGATAAAAAAATCGTGTCAAGCGCTGCTTGACACGATTTTTTTGCTTTTCAGAGAGAACGGAAAAAAATTCTGGCAACTCTTTTAACCGAGGTGCGATTTCAATAAATTTACCCAGAACAAATAAAACCGTAGCAGTAAACTTTGAATAATTATTTCGATTTGTTTACTGCTATTGTTTGCTGATATCTTACAATTTTTGTTTTTGCTCCACATTATTTCATTCCCGGAATAAAACCTTTAATTTCTTCCGGAATCAATTCTCTAATCACATTTCTTCCCGTGTCTTTTATATCACTTACAATTTTAGTTTTCTCTTCACTTGTAAGCTTAGAATATTTGTAGTAAGCAAATGCGGCGAGACCTGCGATAACTAAAATTTCAGAAAGTTTTTCCTTCTGTGCGTTTGTCATAAATTTCTATCTTTTGTTTTTAATATTATAAAAATTATACCGCCTCATTATTTATAGTATTTGTTTTTGTAATATTTAATCAACTTTCATATTCATTAGGTCAATCATTAAATTGAAGACATCCATCGAAGACGGATTATTTAATTTTAAAGGTTTAATTATATACCCAGACACCCCTAGCTTTTCCGCAGCTGTCTTATCTACTTCCTCTTCGGAGGTCGTGATGATAAAACATTTCAGATCTTTCCAAACTTCACTATTACGTATAATACTTAAAAACTCCAAACCATTTAGACGAGGCATATTTATATCAATTAAAACTGCATCGGGCAAGGGCATAGAAGCTTCTTTACTTTCTAATAATTTAATTGCTTCTTCACCATTTTTTGCTATTTCCAATTTATAAATAACCTTCATTTTATCCAAGGTTCTTTTAATATCCAAGGCATCTAAATGGTCGTCTTCAACCAATAAAATATTTATAACTTTCATACTATTAAATTTTTGACCAGGTAAATGAAAAAACTGAACCCTTACCAGGTTCAGATAAAATTTTTATCTGTTCTTTTCGATCATCCAAAATCTTTTTTACTATTGCCAGCCCAACACCCGTGCTTTCGAAACTATCCCGATCCTGCAATGTTTGAAATATCATAAATATCTTCTTTTGATGAGAACTTGCTATACCAGGACCGTCATCTTCTACAAAAAATTCATAATTGTTCTTTTGCTCCTTGCTATAAACTTTTATTTCACCTTTTTCTTTGTTGTGATATTTTATAGCATTGCTAATAAGGTTGGTAAATATCTGCATTAATGGAATTTTTTCAGAATAAATAACAGGCATATCCTTTTGAACATTTATATGTATGCCTTGCTTCACCGGAAGATTTTCTAATATTTCATCAATCAGCGCAGTAAGCTTAATTTCTTCATGTTCCTTCACTTCTTTTCCAACTCTTGCATAAGTTAAAATGCCTTGTATTAAATTTTCTGACCTTGTTACCCGCCCTTTAACCAGATCCAGGTATTCCTGCACTCCCGAAGGCAGTTGGTTAGCATAATCTTCCTGTACCCACGAAATCAAATTATCAATTCCTCTTAAAGGCGCTTTTAGATCGTGCGATACAATATAGGCAAACTGGTCCAGCTCCTTGTTCTTTCTCTGAAGAAGGGAAATTGTTTCTTCCAACATTTCTGCCATACGGTTCAAAGATCGGGTTAACTCGCTTAACTCATCATTTCCTTTATCTTCAACATTTACCTTATAGTTGCCTTCAGCAATACTATTAGACATCTTAACCATTTTCGAAATACGCCTTGAAATATGGCGGGCAAGTAAAACAGCGATAATAAATCCGGTAACGATAGAAAAGACAGTTAGTATCACCGATATAACTTTGGTCTTTTGCTCGTTTTTGTCCATTATAATTCTTTTCTTTTCCCGGCTTGCATATTCTACATTAAGCAATTCTCTAAATTGCTGTTGCAATGCTATATTTATTTTTTCTTCTCCTTTTAGTAATTGCTGTGGTTTTAGTGTAGTCTGATAAGATGCCGACGTATCGGGCTTTGACGCCATTATAGGTTTAGCAAACTGTTCAATCCACTCATTATAAAGTCTCTTTATTTCGTTTATTTTTTTTAGTTGAGTAGAATTGAAATGAATTGAAGCCGTAAGTTCATTTAAAAGAGTATTATTTTGAATGGATGCCGAATGATAAGTTTGAAGCAAATACTCTTCACCCGTTAACATATATCCCTTTAACGCCCGTTCCATGTAAAGAATATTTCGCTGAAATTGATTACTCTCTCTCACCACATCTGAGGAAATAGAAAGAAATTCGGCGTTTTCCCTCACCTTTTCAGATTGTTTATAGTTAACGTAAGTTGTAATGGAAAATAAAACCAGGATAAAAAAAATGCAGAAAAAAATGAGATGTGAGATTTTCAATGCTAAAAGTGTATTTGGAAGAAGTTTATAACATCGGCTACTTCAATGTTTATCAAAGTTTTATCACTTCTTTATTAAGTAAAACAGGTTTTTAATTTTCGCCAAAATTAGTTGAAAGAAGACTTTGTAAAATAACAGTAAATGAATTCTAATATTATTCTAATTCATTCTATTTACTAACTTTGTTATATTAAATTCAACTGTCATGGGTATCACACAATACATACATCAGTCGAACGATTTCCGTTACACCTTCTTCAACCTCGCGCTTCGACTGGTCACTGGGTTGCTTCTGTTACTAAAAGGAATTTATTTTGTAAGTCATAGCCAGCAATTAGAGGCGATTATAATGTCAAGCAATGCAAGGCCTGCCGTTACCTTCCTGGTTGGTTATATTACATTTGCCCATTTGTTTGGCGGCGCTTTTATTATGTTGGGCTTGCTCACCAGGTTTGCTGTTATACTGCAAATTCCTATTCTTATCGGTGCCCTGTATTTTAATCTGACACCGAATGCATTTGGCACTGGTGGCGAGCTTTTATTATCAATTGTTGTACTTGTGCTTCTTATTTACGTTTTATTGTATGGTAGCGGTCATGTATCGATGGATGATTATTTAAAGAAGCACTTGTTATAAAAGTAGCAATGTAAAGGACCTCGATATTGAAACAGAGACGATGGTAAAAGATCGTTTTATCTTACGTATTTTATAAAAGTTGGGACAGACCTCATTTCTGTCAAATTATTTATTCTTTTCGTCCACTGATTTCCCCACATTCTAATATGCGATATACAAAATTGTATGTTAAAAAAAACGGCATTATTCTTTGTATTAATTAAGAAAAAGGGAGAAATCGAACCATGACAATTGAAAATTTTAATTTATTGAATGAACATCAAAAAATTCAATTAATTTTTGACGCAGATAAGGTAAGTGAAAAAGTAGATAACGAAGCAAACTATCAACTTTTTAAAATAGACAACTTTTTTGTTGAAGCAAAGACAAGTCTTGAAGGCAAATTTAAAATGTCTTTCGCATTCTACACTTTAAAAGAATTACCAGCCGAATATGCTTCTGAAATTATATCAATTCCGTATGTTATATTGAATACAGAAACACCAGAAAATAAATTTAAAGTGCCCGTCTTAGAAAGAAAAGAAAGGCTTGCTCATACACTAAAAAAAGCTATATAAGATAATTTATGTCTTTTTGTTGTTTATGGCACTGATCAAGCTGGTTGCCCTACCGCAGTTTTTTGCAAACAATTTTGGATCTCTCGATATAATTGCTGTACCTATTCCTACAAGACTAGTTGCTATATCTATTGCCTGCTGAACAGTTAACACTTTTTTTATTGTCTTTTGCACATCTGCCGTAATTTTATTCATCTCTTTCAATGCATCTTGCACTTCGTCAAAAACAAGGGTAACACCAATTAAATTAATTCTGCCAGCAAATTGCAATAGTTCTATTTGCTTATCATACAGATAATTTCTTTCATCATTTTCCAAAAAGTTTTTATTTTGTTGTATATATTCTCCTACCGCGTTGCCTAATTGGTGAAAATAGTCTGAAAGTTCAAATACCTGTTGTGTATCTGGGTTTAACATAAAAAGTGTTTTATTTTTGAAGACTTGCAAGTATGTCTTTTGCATCTTGAGCATATCGTTTTATAAGCCCTCTTATTTTTGTATCCTTCAAATTATTTCGCTGCAAGAACAATTCGTGATGGCCTTTTTGAACAGTCCGCAACAATGAAACATAACTATTAATGACTGTTTCATGCTTTTTATAATATGTTCTTTCATCTAAATATAACTTTACAACCACTTGCTTAAATCCTTTGTCATTTTTCGCATTATCCAACATTTGGCTAATGTTGGCCAACCGCGTCTCATAATCAATTCTCAACTGCTCTCTCAACCGGTTATTGATTAGGAAAATAAAGGTTTCAGTAAGGCTCTGAAAAACAGGATCGGCGCGCTCTATATATTGTTTCAGTTTTTTCTTTCTGTAAAATATGCTTGAAGCAGTGGCAATAAAATTTCCCGCTGAATTGTAAACCCCGATTTGCTCGTCCGTTAGTTTCAACAGAGGATTTTGTTGAAGAGCCGCCGTGAGATTAGACACATCATAAGTAAAGCCTTTATTATCACTTAAACGCTGTATAGCAGTAAGGTACGATGTAATGGTAAAATGAATTTTTTGAATTGCTTCATCAGCTTTGCCGGCCTGTTGTTCGCATTCGCACTTAAAAAGTGTATCTATTTCTCCTTTTCTGATTTGTTGTAACTCGCAATCGTGCAGGCAGTAATCGCTGAAAGTGTAATCAATATCGTTTACTTTACTTAATGCAGCTGTTGATGTAGCAGCATATTGATTTACCTCGTTTAATGCTACACAGCCATGTAGCAGAGGGAAAAGTACAATTAAGATAAACAGATTTTTTCTACTCATATGCTCTTTTATGCTGCTTTTAGATATTATTTCTGTAATAAAGATTATAATTACTTTCAATAATTGCAAGAGAAAATATAAATATGGTCTTTCCCCCATAAATACTTTCTTAATGAAAACGACCTTAACTGATAATATTTATTTTACAGTTCCCAGAGGCGCAGGCAACTATAAAACCATAAGGAAGGTCTACACGTAATTTTAGTAAAGTAAGTTCTCCGGGAAATAAAAATACGATAATTAAAAATCGCCTTATTTTTCCTAATAATTATAATTGAACTTTAATTCTTTTATACGCCTTATCCCCCAGCGTGAGGTGAATGATAAGCGATAGGACAGATAATAATATACCCATCGCTACAACTCCTTTCCATTTGTAGATATGCCATGCCTGGCTTGCAAGAAACGTTCCGCCGGCCCCGCCAATAAAATAAGTAACCATATAAACCGTGTTGAGCCTGTTACGTGCTTCGGGACGTAAAGAAAAAATAACAGCCTGGTTAGATATATGAGTTGCCTGTACCCCCATATCCATTAGAATAACTCCGACAACTAATAATACAAGACTACTTGCAGAAAAGCCAAAAATAATGTAAGAAAGTACCACCAAAAGAATACTCCAGGTAGTAAGTTTTTGACTGTTGCCTTTATCACTCAATCTACCCATCTGGGAAGCTGCGAGTGCGCCAAAAGCACCCACAAGTCCAAAAGCGCCCGCTACTTCACTCCCTAAATTATATTGAGGTTCTTTCAATAAGAAAACAAGTGTCGTCCAAAAGCCGGAAAAGCATGCATAACATAAAGCGCCCCTTATAGCTGAAATGCGCAAAAGCGGTTCTTCTTTTATTAACTCAATTAATGATTTCATAAGCCCTTTATAACTTCCTGTATAATCCGGATGCACCTGGGGCAGTAAAAAATATAAGGCTATCCATAATATTGTCATTAAAGCTGCTGCAATCAGAAACATCGCTCTCCATCCAAGTTGTGCACCTATATAACCACTTACTGTCCGCGATAGTAATATGCCGATCAGCAAACCGCTCATAACAAAACCAATCGTTTTTCCTCGTTCACCCGGAGCTGAAAGATGTGCAGCCATCGGTACAATTAACTGAGGAATTATAGAAAAAGCTCCAATGAGAAAACTAGCTACCATTAGTACATTAATCGCCGGCGCCCACGCGGCAAGCAGCAAAGCAACAATAGTCATAAAAAATTGAAACATTATAAGCCTTTTGCGTTCAAACATATCCCCCAGGGGAACGGTAAAAAGCATTCCGGCAGCGTAGCCTGATTGTGTAAGCATAGCGAGCATGCCGCCTTGCGCCTCCGAAACTTTAAAGTCTTTTGAAATGTCAGCAAGAAGTGGCTGGTTGTAATAAATATTTGCTACCACCATACCAGTCGTTATTGTCATCACCCAAAGATGTAATTTCGTCAAATGTGGTTTTTCTTTCTTGCTAACATTTTTCATGGGCTGCAAAAGTAGGGAGGATTCTGCCACTGATGCAGCTTTTACGCCTGCGAATATTTTTGTCTTCTGGAGTAAGGATGGGTATGTCAGACTTAGGTCTATGTAAATCACGAGATCTGTATTTTACTTAGAAATTGCTGCTATTTATCAACAGTATATATAAAAAGAATAAGCAAAAAAACTAATTAGGAAAGAGTTGTAGAAAATAACATTAAGGCATATCTTATTTAAATACTTGTATTATCCATTAAGCGGGGCATCTATTTATAGCCTGCTTCAAAATAATACAAGCAATAATCCATTTATAAGTTTCTCGCACCTTTTTTTGAATAGCTTGCCTCGTCGATGGCATGGTTTTACTGCTTCTTTTTCTTTATTAAATTAAATTTATTCTTATGTTTTACCATGTAAAAGACTTACAGTTTAACGCAAGGGTGTCGAAGCCTGACCCTGCATTTGCCACTTTACTACTCGAGCAATTTGGTGGAGCCAACGGCGAATTAGCGGCTGCTCTACGATATTTTGTGCAGGCATTCGGCGCAAAAAACCCTTACCCTGATAAATATGATTTGCTGATGGATATTGCAACAGAAGAGTTTAGCCACCTGGAAATTGTTGGAGCTACAATTCAGATGCTGCTAACCGGAGTAAACGGTGACCTTAAAAAAGCTGCCGAAAATTCTGAAATCATGCAATTATTAGATGGCAAAGCTGCCAAAGAAAACATGATCCACCAGGCAATGGTGGCACCCCAGTTTTTAGTTCAGAGCGCCGGCGGACCTGCATATACAAACAGCCAGGGAGTACCTTGGACTGCCGCATATATAAATGGTGACGCACAAGGAGATCTTACATCAGACCTACGCTCAGATATAGCTGCTGAAACAAGGGCAAAAATGGTATATGAATATCTTTTACAATTTACGGAAGATCCATTTGTAAAGGAAACACTTCGTTTTTTAATGACAAGAGAGGTCGCACACTACCAAATGTTTGAGGCAGCTTTAGAAACCATTAAACCTAACTTTCCAATGGGAACACTACAAAGTGATCCACGATACGGAAATCTTTACTTTAATTTGTCAAGTGGAAACGCAATTCGCGGTCCATGGAACCAGGGCCAAAGTACCCAATTAGGTGAGACCTGGCAATATATTGAAGATCCTATTAAGCATGTTTTGGAGACTAACAGCTTGCTCGATCAAAAAGCTACAGGTACAAACAAGACAGTAAAAGAAAATGATAGCGCAGAAGTGCAGCTAGGTAAAATGCGAAGTGAACTGGTAAACATGGCTGCTCCTATTGGTCCTCAGCAATGGAATAAGCCTTTGAGTGAAGATGTACTTGCAGTAGAAATGAAAAATACTAACTTAAACAGTTAATGGAATTACCACAGGACTTATCAACCAATAACAGTCAAGTCAAACAAGACCAGACGGATCAGGTGCAAATTACTTTTTACACCGATCCGCTTTGTTGTTGGAGTTGGGCATTTGAGCCTCAATGGAGAAGGCTTCAATATGAGTACCATGATACTATCTCTTATCGCTATGTAATGAGTGGTCTTCTACCAGCATGGCAAAATTATAATGATCCTGTATATTCAGTCAGCAGGCCTATGCAAATGGGACCCGTTTGGCACGAGGCCGGCCAGAAGTCAGGAATGCAGATGTATGACAAGATTTGGGTTGAAGATCCTCCGGCATCTTCGTATCCAGCCTGCATTGCAGTAAAATGTGCAGAATTGCAATCGCAAAATGCAGGAGTAAAATACCTGAGAATGTTGCGTGAGGCAGTAATGTTGCACGGAAAAAATATAGCCAGGCAAGAAGTTTTAATAACGATTGCAGATGGATTGGCAAATAAATATCCAGGCATGTTAGACACTGAAAGATTTCTTATGGATTTAACTGCAAACGATAATGGAATTAATGCATTTCGAACTGACTTAAATGAAGTGCAAGGCAGAAACATCACACGTTTTCCAACCTTGATTATGCGTTCGGTAAACAGACCTTCTATTATGATAACCGGTTATCGCCCCTACCCTGTTTTACTTGATGCCATTAAGCAAGTTGCCCCGGCAACAAAGCCACTACAAAAACCTGTGTCTGAAGAAGCATACATAAGGTATTGGGGAAATAATATTACAAAACGGGAAATTGAAGAAATCTTTAGTGAGCATGGCTAAGAAACCGGGATCATCAATTTGATGGCCTTGTCTAAATATATCTTCTAAATACAATGCAAGTTTAAATGGAAAAACAAACGAAAGCAGCCAAATTTATTGGAGGTCCCTTAGATGGCAAAACACTGCAGATTGAAAAGTCATTGAGTATATATAAACACGAACAACCTCCTGTTTCAGATGATATCAGATTAGGAGAAATTCCTATTGGTTTTTTTCCTCCTATGCATGAATACATATATGAGGAGAGTTCTGAAAGCTCTGGTATTTTTATGTACAAAGAACAGCGTCACCAATAAGGAGAAAACAAACTTCTCTTCTTCCAACTTAAATAACTGTAATCTGAAAAGATTGCTTAGCAGAACCTATTTACTTTCTAAATGCAAAATATACTGCTCCTAAAATAAACGCAAAGCTTACCAGGTACTTCCAATGAAACGGCTCCTTAAGATACAGAACTGCAAAAAAGCTGAAAATAACCAGGGTAATGATCTCCTGGATTATTTTTAACTGAAAGCCATTAAAGCCAGAGGCAAACCCAATTCTGTTTGCCGGCACAGTAAGACAATATTCAAAAAACGCAATGCCCCAACTGATTATTATGGCTTTCCAGATAGGAATCCCTTTATCTTTTAAATGCCAATACCAGGCGAACGTCATAAAAATGTTTGAAAAAAATAAAAGGGATATTGTTCTCATATTAATTCTTTAATCAGCTAAAATGTTTATTTAAATTCGAATCAAATAAACATTTTTTCTTCACACTTGGTTTACTTGTAATTATTTTTTATAGTTCCTGCGAAACGACTAACTAAAATTTTTGTGCCTCATTTGATGAAAACGATACGCTTACGCGAGAGACTAGTTGTTTTCATATTTAAACGTCATATTTTCTTTTTCTCTTATCATCATTACCGGGCAACGTTGGTATATTGTTTTTACCGGTAATAACCATTGCAGCAATAAAAAGAATAATGAAAATTACAGCGGTAAAAAACACTTCTCGCAAAGTAATCCAATAACCAATAAATGTATAAGTACTGGCTATTTCAGGATTAGAAGGGCTATAGATCATAGTTATCCGCTCGCCCTTTTTATAGGACCTCATGTTCCATTGATAAGATATATATAAAAATGCTTCGCTTCCAACCTTGTAACATACAGTCATTACAGGATGCTTTTCTTTTACTGAAAATGTTGCTTTTAAAACCACACCGTCAACAAACTCCCCATCAAAATAATCAGGCACCCTCGAAAACAAGACATAACATAAAAAGCAGACAACATATATTATTGAGACAGCCTTGTACAAAATAATTTTTACTGACAAAGAACGCAAAAAGCCTTTAGATTCAACCGTCTTATTTAATGTTAAAGGAACTGTATTTTTATCAATCTTGTTGTTAACACTGCTGCTCAACCAATTACTTTCAATAGCGTTAAACTACATTTGTGTTTTCCTTCAAATGCTTGAAAAAAATAGATAGATGATTGAAAAAGCTCTACACATAAGATTTTTATTATTTATCAATCTCGTTGCATCAGTATCTATTATCTCCTGTACACAATTAGAGTCATCTCCTTATAAGACAGCAAATTTAAAAAGTATGACAAATCTAAAAACCGATACAGCAACGTTTGGAGCAGGCTGCTTTTGGTGTGTTGAGGCAGTTTTTCAACAACTTGATGGAGTATTAAAAGTAACAAGTGGCTATAGTGGCGGACATGTTGCCAACCCGACTTATGAGCAGGTGTGCTCAAAAAAAACAGGTCACGTAGAGGTTTGCCGTATTGTATATGATCCTGCAAAAATTACTTTTGATGAACTGCTTGAGGTATTTTGGAAAACACACGATCCCACTACCCCTGATCAGCAGGGCAATGACCGGGGACCACAGTATCGAAGCGTAATCTTTTATCACAATGAAGAACAAAAAAAATTAGCAGAAGAGTATAAAGCGGCACTAAACAAGTCCGGCGCATGGAGTAAGCCGGTTATAACAGGAATAGAGCCATTGAAAAATTATTACGAAGCAGAAGATTATCACCAGAATTATTATAACACTAATCCTGACCAGCTATATTGCCGCTATGTAATTCAACCAAAACTGGACAAATTTGAAAAAGTGTTTAAAAATAAATTGAAAGGTGTAAAGCATTAAAAACACATAAATGAAAATCTTCAAAAGCCTCTACTATAGAGGCTTTTAGTTTTTACATACTTTCTGCTTTTCCTAGTTCCAGTTTTTATATAAAAAATTAACAGCTCTATTAATAGCCAATTTAGAACGATAAAAATAAGTTCAAAAAGCTAATCAGGAATAACTAACGGTGTGGGAAAGTGCGCTTATCTAAGCGCAATAAAGACAAAAGTAAAATTTGTATTAACAGTAACATTTTTGCAGACCAACTTGGTCAACAGGAAGTAGGCATTTCGTTCCTCCCGTTTCATGGGTTTTGTTAAAAATTGCAGAGCTTCAATAAATGAAAATAACTGTAAACTGCCTTCTCTTTAGTTTAATTCTTATTGATTGTTAGCTAAACTTCACACTGCCCTGTTTAGTTTTTTTAAGGAATAAATTTATTTTAATTATTCATATATATAAAATATCCTTATCTTAGCCGCCATTATTAAATAAATAACGAATATAAACATCCGACATTTATGAAAAATTCATCCATTAATATTTTAATTGCTGACGATGACAATGATGACGTTTTAATGTTAACAGAAGCGCTTCAGGATAATTTACCTTCTTGTAAATGCATTCATAAACAAGACGGTATAGCTGCATTAAGACATATAAAAACGGATGTTAATCCAGACATTGTTTTCCTGGATGTGAATATGCCTTTAAAGGATGGAATTAATTGTTTAAAGGATATTTATAATCATAACCTGCTTCCTACTACACCGATAGTTATATGGTCAACTTCACAAAACATGAAGGACATTAAAATAGCGGATGAATATGGGGCAGCATTTTATATAATAAAACCAACCAGTTTTAGTGAATTCAAGAAAATTATTAAACGTGCTATTGAGTTATTAGGAAAACCCAAAAGTGAAAGAGTAGATAAATCAAATTTTGTTTTGAGAGAAACAAGCTATTATAATTGATGTAAATAAAATTTGTTATTCCATTACAAACTAATAGTTATTACGGTGCCATCATTGCCTTCACAAAATCGACTGCTCCTGAATTAATCTAAAACAACCACAGATCGCTTTACTTCCATCCCCCGGTAGTTCGACGAATTATAATGAAAAAGTAACCTCTTTTTAAATACTAATTTAATTCAACTAATATGACAAATCTGCAAGTTTATTTTAAAAATAACACAGCAAACTCTTTCTACTGTTACTTAGAGGAATACAATATCAAATGGATTTTAGATATTGGACTCAACTAAAGGAATTCCTTAAAAAGCATTATAGCATAAACCAGGAACATCCTATAAACCGATGGTATAAGGAATTGCGAAGAGAAGATAAAAAGGAAGTTATCGTGAGCATAAATAAATCTTATACAATTAAATTTTAAGCATAAAGAAGAATGGCAATACACCCCTTTTAATTGAACGATTAATAAAAACTCCTTTGATGATTATCGAAAGGAAGGGACTTAAAGAATTATGAAATCATTTTATTATAGCTTCATCAGCTACTAAAAAAGCAATGTTTTTATAAAGCTTTGAAAAAATGTCATTCATGCTGTATGGTTTTTCCAGGAAATCGCCAATATTTAAACGATTTAGTTTAAACCTTTGATAAGCAGATACCGAGCCGGAGTTTATAATTATTGGAATTTCTGAGTCTATTTTACCTCGTATATACTCTGATGCCTGTACACCGTTCATAACAGGCATTTCAAGGTCCATTAAAATAACATCTGGTTTTAATCCTGCCAGTAGTTTTTTAATAGCTTCATCACCATTTTCAGCATGAATTATTTTTATCCCTACACTTTGCATTATCTTAGATAAAACGATTCGGTTCATTTCATTGTCATCTACATTTAATACAACCTTGTTTTTTAATTGCGGATAAATTTCAGTAAAATTTTTCTGAAGCATAAATGAGTTTTAAATAGATATTGGCTAAGGACTTCGTTCAAAAACAGCTCCAAATTCTCTCTTTAATGTAGAATTTCAAAAATTTTTTTTTAGGAAAAATAGCTCTTCCATTATTATTATTTGTTTGATATTTAACGTGTTGACGCAGCTTGGTGTTAAATATTATTATTCTATGCTCTGTAAGTATGAACTTATCAAAGCCAGGAAATAAAAAAAGATTTAACATATTTAACTGTAAGATCAGAAAGGTTGTGGGCCTGTTTTATAAAAGTAACGAAAGTCAGAAATAACTGCACAAAGACCGGCAATCGCCATGCATTTGCCAGTCGTAATTTTGAGTATACACAATTTAATAAGTAAGATAATTCCTGCAGCCGCATATGAACCCTGGCGACTTATAGAATATAGGTGCCTTTATGAAAGTAAAGTGTAAGGTATTTTTTCAAGATTTATCGTAAAGGAAAATCAGCAGGATCCAAACTTCTTCTTGCTAAGCTAAACAACAGCAATGGTATAAGAAGCTGTAAGATTTCCTTGATGATCTTTTTCCAATTTCATTAAAAGTGCGTCGTGTCTTTTTGCATCTTTATCAACCCGCAGTTCTATATCTTTTTTAAGAGAAATTGGATTTATTCCTTTAGGGTATAATGAAGCACTGTTTTTATATATCTCATCCTCCATCTCTTTGGGAAAGAAAAAATTAGTCGTTAATACAGTTGTGTTTTTCACACGCACTTTTCCATGTAAATGCGTAATTCGTCCTTCGTACCAGCCGGGAAAGACTGATTTGAACCGGCACATTCCATTTTTATCAGTTACCTGGTAGCCTCTCAACCAGGTTTTGTTCTCAGTGTTCTCTTGTTTAAAATCAGAATAAACACCTTCGTTATCACATTGCCAAATGTCAACAATCGCACCTTGGATAGGTTTGCAATGCTCATCCTCAACTTTAAATATATATTCTACAGGTGTTCCTTTTTTTGTTTCTGTTATATCATACCGGTTCATTTTTTCATCTTTATAAAAAGGTCCTTCCGGTACCGGCGGTGTAATGGGATCATTGCAATCTGTTACCGGCCTTGCAGATCCTTTAGATCTTGCTGACAAGAAAGAAGAACTGATAAAACCAAAACCAATGAGCGACAAAAAGTCTTCTCGTTTCATAACAGCTAATTATTTATGGAAGAGTTATAAGGCTTCTAATACAAACACATTTTGATTACGTCTATCAATAAATCCATCTTTTTTATAAAGATGTCTAATTGTTTTCAAGGGTTAATAATCAGATAGTTTTTATTTCTACCTTTTAAGGACTGTTAGGACTAACTTATTTCTACTTAAATTTATTTTCCAAAAAGTTGACTGCATCGTTAAATCTGAAACATCATTTTTTGGTTACGAGTATCGACAAGAGGATAAGTTCTGTCCCGAAGTCCAACGCAGGTAACTAAGAAATATTCATCAAAAAATAGTATTAATTCGTAACTAGCACTTGAAAAATTAAAATTATGAGAACGCTCACACAAGAACTGCAGGAAAAGATGACTCCGCAGCAAGCGGTTGATATATTAAAAGAAGGTAATAAACGATTTGTTCAGAATCTAAAAGTAAACCGTAACCTTCTTGAGCAGGTAAATGACACGCGGGACGGGCAGTGGCCTTTTGCAGCTGTTCTGAGTTGTATTGATAGCCGCACTTCGGCTGAACTGATTTTTGACCAGGGCCTCGGTGATATTTTCAGTATACGCATAGCGGGAAATGTTATTAATGATGATATTCTCGGAAGTATGGAATTTGCCTGCAGAGTGGCGGGATCTAAGCTTATTTTGGTGTTGGGTCATTCTAAATGCGGTGCTATAAAAGGTGCATGTGATCATGTTCAATTGGGCCACTTATCTGCTTTGCTGGCGAAAATAGAACCAGCTATAGAAGCAGAGACAACTACTACAGAAAACAGAAACGCCAACAACGCCGAATTTGTCGCAAATGTCGCAATGATCAATGCAAAAAAGAGTGTTGAGGACATACTGAACAGAAGTACTATTCTTAAGGAAATGGTGGAAGATGGAAAGATTGGAATAGGGGCTGCCATGTACGATGTAACATCAGGACAAGTTGAATTTTATAATGATACGGTTATCATCAATCAAGCTAAAGCGAATGAATTGATGGGAGCGTGATCTAAAACTTTCTATAATAGATCTACAATTTTTAAGACTCCCGTTTGCCATTGCGACGGGAGTTTTTTTATTAGGTGCTTTATTTGGTGCCGGGGAAAAATTATCCTTGCCAGAGTGTTAATCCATTTCCATCAGGATCGGAAAAGGAAGCAAATCTGCCCCATGGTGTATTGTCTATCGCCTTTACTTCAACACCTTTAGCGTTTAAATCAGCTACTTCTTTTTCAATATCTTCCGATTTTAAAACAAGTCCCTGCACAGAGCCTGCCGCCATTTGTTTATACCAGTTTACCAGCGTAATCGATATTGCTTGTTCAGGCAAGCCTAATTGTACCCAAGTACTTCCGTTGCCCATGTCTGCTTCTGTTATCAGTTGAAAACCTATTTTAATATAAAAATCTTTAGCTACCTGCTGGTCTGTTACAGGAATTGAAACAATAGAGATAGTTGTCATAAAAAACGTTTTAGGATAGTTGATGGTTTAGATAAGCTAAGTAAAAATAAAAAACATGCGGTAAAATTTTTAGCTGCAAGGCGAAAAATAGAGTTTATACAGGAGACAATATTTTATGGTATTTATATAATAATTATTTGCAGGTGAAGAACACCTGCAAAGGAGAAAAGGCAAAAAAAGGTAACAAGAAAGCTACCATAACATTTTTTCTGAATCCCATGAAGTTATGTATTACCTAAGTTAACTTTATAAACATGATCTCATGATAAAATATTTTCTTAACTTAATTGCACCATTTTTAGCTCTCAATTGCCTGCAGTGAAAGAAACTTTTTTTGCCTTTTTATTGTTGACTTATCCTGTTACTTTTTTAGTCAGGGCTTGCAACAATATTTTTATTGAGATAAATCGATCATGCAAAGAAGGTGTCTCAAACCGGGAAGATGCGTTTAAAGTGCAACTTGCTTCCCATATACTTTCCCTATGCCCCGTGCTAAAATATTTGATCATCATATTTCCTGTTTTCTCTTGCGAGTTATTTGCCCAAAATTCTCCAGGTGATACTGACTGCGTTCCTGCTGTTACGATCAGCGTCAATCAAAATGATATCTGTGCCAACACTGCTATAACATTTCATGCAGCTACCAAAAATGAGGGTACGGATGGAACCTACCATTGGAAAAAGAATAACGGCAATGCGGTTGTAACGAATACTACCTATTTTACTTCTGCAGATTTCAAAGATGGCGATGTCGTAGTATGTGAATATAGTTCTAAGACAAAATGTGGTGTAGATACGACTGTCAGGAGTAATTCGATTACGGTGCATGTTGTCAACGATATTACCCCTAGCATTACCATTGCGAACACCGACCCTCTTATTTGTGAAGGTGAGCTAACTGTTTTTACGACCCAATCAACTTATGGCAACGCAACGCCCTCCTATCAATGGATTGTAAACGGCCAGCCGGTAGGAAATAGTACTCCTGATTATTCCACAGACTCATTAACTAATGGTTCGCGTGTGGAATGTATTCTAACTATTTCAACTCCATCTTGCCCGGGAACTTCAATGTCTGCAACTTCCCAAATGACAATTTACGTTTATCCAATGATCCATCCCAAAATAGAAATAACACCAAGCAAGACCCAAATTTGCAGGGGAGAAACTGTTACTTTTACCGCCACAGCCAATGGTGGCACTGCCCCAACCTTTAGCTGGGAAATAAATGGTAAACCGATAGGCGAAGTAAGTCCATCGTTGGTTACAAGTACACTAAAAGATGGCGACTCAGTAAGCTGTACAATAACGATCGACCAGGATTCAAGGTGCCGTACCAGTACAAGTGCGCCGTCAAATAAAATAGGTATACATGTAATTGATTATCCCGAACCATCGTTGGTCATCGCCGCGCCGATTTTAGATATTTGTCCGGGTACGCCTGTTACCTTTACGGCTTTTGTGCAACACCCGGGAGATCATAACTTTTATCAATGGAAGGTCAATGGCAATGACATTGGTAACGACTCTCCAATCTTTGTTAACAATGAATTTAGAAATGGTGATGAGGTTTCGTGTATTTTATCGACAGACATTCCGGGTTGTCCTTTCCCGGCAAAAGTTGCTTCAAACGCTGAAACAGTTACAGTTAGAGATCCTCCTGTAATCACGTTTTTACCGCCTGAGATTTCAGTTGCGTATGGAGAGGTAGCTCAACTGCATGCAACAGTCTCAGGAACTGTTACTTCAGTTGCCTGGACCCCTACTGCAGCGCTAACGGCCCCTCAATCATTAACATCCTCTACCGTTCCGCTTACTCATGACACAGTTTTTAATCTGACTATTGTTGATAACAACGGCTGCACGGCAAATAAAGACTTAGCGGTTAAGGTTCTTAACAAACTGTACATGCCGTCGGCTTTTACACCCAATACAGACGGTAAAAATGATGTATTTCGTATTCCTCCGGGTGCTTCTATTAGTTTACGCGAATTTTCGATTTTTAATCGTTTTGGTAATATTGTTTTTAGTACAAGAAATATTGCCGACAGTTGGGATGGAACATATAAGGGGCAACATGTGGATACAGGTACCTACGTTTATTTTATCAAAGGCATTGTCATGGACGAAAAGGTGACTGTAAAGGGAACAGTAACTCTAATAAGATAATTTGTGATGTAAGCTTTGTTTTCGACTTTGTCGTCATCCTGAATTTAATCGAGGCTCATTTGGTGTTTTCCTTAGTCCATAACGGCTATGAAGTAGACAGGCAGAACATTGGGAAGATGATAGCAGCATAGGTTTTTATGGGAAGAACAATTAGATGGTTTGGCTACTTGTGCATTATGAAGCGTTAAGCTGACAAAGCTTATCAGAAATTGGTAGAAGCGTGATTTAAAACTTTCTACAATAAGTTTCCATTTTTAAAAACTCCCGTTTGCCTTTGCGACGGGAGTTTTTTTATTAGCTGCTTCATTTGGTGCTGCTAATGTTATCACTAACAGCATCTTTGGGAAAATTATTTGCAGGTGAAGAACACATGCAAAGGCTAAAAGTAAAATCCTAACACGTTACTTTTTAATTCATATTATAGAATTTGTTTACCTGCCCGTTTTTTTTCCTTCTTAGTTTGCCATTCATTTAATTCTCATGGGGTTATAACGATCTGCTTCGTTTCTATTTTATTGCCGTTAATATACAAAGTGTAGTTATAAGTTCCTGCTGGCAAATCTTCCCTTCTAATAGTTATTTGACCTTCACCCTTTGCTATGGCGAAAGTTTTTACCACACTACCTCTCATATCAGTTACAGTTATTTCAGCATTTTTAGTGCTATAGGGGGTAAAGTAATTTATTATAGCACTACTGTTTAACGGGTTAGGCACATTTTGTTTTAAGTATCCGCCTAAAGGAGCGATTGCTGGACTATTGCCGCTTTTTGAGATTAACAATTTAAGCTCTTTTATTTCGTTTTTCAAATCATCATTTTCTTTTGAAAGTTCCTGCATTCCTTTTATAATGATAGGTATAAGCTCAGTATAATTAACCGCTTTAATATTTATGTTTACTTGAGCTTCTTTTTGTTCGTCTACTTTACTTTCAGGCTTTTCGTTATTTAAATGCTGTTTATCAGTTATTGGTTTAATGTCTCCCAGGCGTTGTGTAGATTCCTTAACAAGATTTGGCAATACCCCTTCAAGTTCCTGTGCAATTAATCCATAATGGTTTCCTTTTGGAAGATTAAGTGATACAAGTTTTTTATCATCTTTAAATTCATAACTTTTCGGTTTCAACTTATTTATAATAGCCATAGCATCTGCAAACTCATGAATATTCTTTTTGAGTCTGGCGTCACTTGTTTGAAAGACTGTTCCTGAACAAGAAATGTCACCAATTACGGTCAATTTAGAACCAGGAGTAGTGGTGCCAATGCCTACGTTCTGGCTGGCAAAATCCATTGTCACCAAATCTACTACACTAGGAACGGTAAAGTTCAATTTACCTGGTGTACCCTGATTGATAGTTAGCGTTTTCCCACCTGAATTTGTATTAGTAATAGCTAAACCCTGGTAAGCATCAAATCCGTTTACGTTAAGGTGGAGTTTGGCATCTGGGGAAAGATTATTAATACCCACATTTCCACCAGCGACAGTCATCGCAGGAAACCCTATAGCATCACCTGTGCCAAGGTGAATTTTGCCGCTTCTATTAGTAAGAATGATATCCCCTTGGACAGTACCTGACATAAAAGCATTGTTTGCTGAAGCTAAACCTAAAGCTCCGAAATGCCCTGAATTATCTCCTAAAGAGAATCCTGCATCCTTAGGTCCAGAAGAAGAACCTACTACGGATATTCCGTCTCCGTCGTAACCTGCTACTACTTGTAAACGGCTACCGGGAGAAGAGGTGCCTATGCCAACCCTTTGACTATTAAAATCCATTGTCACCAAATCAACTACACCCGGAACGGTAAAGTTTAATTTACCTGGTGTACCCTGGTTGACGGTTAGCGTTTTTCCGCCTGAGTTGGTATTGGTAATAGCTAAACCCTGGTAAGCATCAAATCCGTTTACATTAAGGTGAAGTTTGGCAGCGGGAGAAGTGGTGCCTATGCCTACCCTTTGACTGTTAAAATCCAATGTCATCAGGTCCAAAATACCCGGATTAGTAAAGTTTAGTTTTCCTAATGAGCCTTGATTTATGGTAAGCGTTTTCCCTCCCGAATTGGCATTGGTAATAGCTAGACCCTGGTAAGCATCAAATCCGTTTACCTTAAGGTGGAGTTTGGCAGCGGGAGAAGCGGTGCCTATGCCAACATTTCCTACAGTGTTAACTCTAATCCTCTCAATGTTATTTGTGTAAATTCTTAAATTCTGCCCATTTGTAGTTCCGAGTTTAGAGGAATTACTTGCGTTACTGTTACCCTTTAAACTCCAACTTTGTGCATAACCTGAAATTAAAAAGGTAGACAAAATTGTCATGAATGAAAAAAACTTTTTCATAATATTAGTTTTAGTGGATAAAGAGAAAATAAAGAATTGCCTTAATACTTAATCAGTATTTTTCCTAGGGGAGCGAGAGAATAGGCTGTTATATTAACTTTTGTATGAGATTAATAAGATACCTATAAAATGAAAGAATATCCATTTAATGTTTCAGCTACAACAATATGTCCTGGAAGAGTTTCAAAAAATTATAGTAGATAGTTGGCTTAAAGTGTATGTAAATCTACATAAATTAAATAAAAATTCAATAAGACCATGAGGAAATTTTTCTGCCCTCGTTGCTGTTCTTCACCAACAGCATCTGGATAAAATTATGTGGATCTGAAAAGGCTTGTATGCCAAAAACAAATAATCAGAAAAAGGTTAATACCTTTAAAAATATTTTAAAAAAACAAATGAAAAAAACGCTTACTCTACTTGCTTCCCTCGTACTATTTTTTGTTGCTTCCGCTCAGTCAAATCAAAGCACTAACTCTGCTGTAAATCCCGCTAAAGACTGGAAATTTGGAATTGCACTATGGACATTTCATACTTTCAGTTTTGCTGAATCATTGGATAAGGTTGACAGTGCAGGTTTGAAGTATATCGAGCCTAATAACTTTACCAAAACTCTGCCTGAGTTAAATGATTCATCGCTTATGCAATTATCTCCTTCAGGTATTCAAAAATTGAAATCACTCATAGAGCAAAGAGGATTGAAATGCGAGTCGGTTTACCTGGCCGGTGGTAAGGATATCGACGCATGGAAGAAGCAGTTTGAAGCTGCAAAACAATTAGGTGTTCAATTTGTAACAACTGAACCTCCATTAGATATGTGGGATAGCATTGATAGTCTTGCCGGCATCTACGGAATTAAAGTTGCCATTCACGAACACTGGAAAGGTATGAGCCACTACTGGAATCCTGACACTACCCTGCTGGCTATCAAAGGTCATCCAAACTTTGGGGTGTGTGCTGATCTTGGTCACTGGCCAAAGAGTGGCATCAAGCCTTTAGATGCAATCAAGAAGCTGAGCGGCCATATCATTGCTATACATTTAAAAGATATTGCAGCATATAATAATCCAAAATTAGTTGATGTACCTGTCGGCACAGGTGTAATAGATTTTCCGGCTATTTTCAGGGAGTTGAAAAAACAAGGCTTCAAAGGACCTATCTACATCGAACGGGATGCAACAGATCAACCCAGCAATCTCCCTTCAGTGATACAGGAAGTAAAATATTATAATGAACAGGTGAGTAAGTTGTAGTAGCTCAACTCGCGTTACTCAGGCGCTTATTGTTTGCTTTTTCATTGCCGTATTTCTCTTCCAATAATTGCAGCGAAGTGTTTGCCATTTTCTTTTGAATAATTTTCTCTTGTTGCTCATCTGTCATGCTCCGGTATTTGTCTTCGAGGTTGACTTTCCTTATTAACCAGGGAAGTGTTAAGCCTTGTAGTACGAGGGTTATAAGAATGACAATAAAGGTTATGAAGAGAATCAGATTACGGTAAGGAAATGGTTGCCCCTGATTAATTACCAGCGGAATGGAAAGGGCTGCAGCAAGAGATACCACTCCGCGCATTCCTGCCCAACCGAGAACAATTGGACCCTTGAAGCCGGGCTTGGGATCTGCAACGGTTATAAAGTGACTCATAAAAGTTGTGAAAAGACTTGCTCCAAACGTGCAAATAAACCGGGTAATAATTAGTAAGAAACAGATGCCTAAACCGTAGGCAATAGCTCTGCCTAAACCAATATCTCCAAGTTGATGTATAATTAATGGCAACTGAAGACCAATAAGCATAAAAATTAACCCGTTTAGTACAAAGACGAAGTTTGTCCAAACATTTACGCCTTCAATACGGCTGCGATAGTTCAACATGCTTTGCCGTTTACTGGATAAAAAAAGACCGCCACCAACTACTGCCAATACGCCGGAATAATGAAAGTGTTCTGCCGCATAATACATGCAATAAGGGGTTATCAAAGACAAAACAATTTCAATATTTGAAGTTGTTGGTAGCCACCGATGAATAGCATAAAATATGAGTGCAATAAGAAGACCTATTAAGGTACCCATCACAATAACTAATACAAAACTGGTTGCTGCATTACCAAAATGAAACTGCCCTGTAATGACTGCAGCCAAAGCGAAGCGAAAGACAATCAGCGAAGAAGCATCGTTTAGTAAACTTTCCCCTTCAATGATGCTTACTTGTGACTTCGGCACTTTTACATTTCGCATGATGGTTGTTGCAGATATTGCATCGGGCGGTGAAATGATACCGCCTAAAAGAAAGCCTAATGCCAAGGTAAAGCCAGGAATAAGTGCGCTGGAAACAAACGCAACGACACATGAGGTAATGATAACGATGGGAAAAGCAAAGCTCATTATTACCCGCCGCCATCTCCAAAACTCTTTCCATGATGTTGCCCATGCTGCCTCGTACAAAAGTGGGGGTAGAAAAATAAAGAATACGATATTTGGGTCAATAGTATTATCAGAAAACAGGGAGGTAAAACTGAGTAACAACCCTCCCAATACCAGTACAATCGGGTAGGCTATCTTAATCTTATTGGCGAGCATAACCAGCGCCAGGATAATGAGGATAAGAAAAATGTATTGAATAAAAAAGGCTTGCATGAGGTACTTTGTTACATAAAAATATGAAAGCAGTTAACAAGGGCTGCATTCCGGCTTCAACTGCTATAATTTTGAGTTTAACCAATAAAGGACGAAATTGTTTTATAGGAACTATCGGAAATTTTTAAGAAAAGATTTACGTAGACAATATTATTACAGGTAAAAAGGAACACATCTTTAAGTGGGCCCTCCGTTGCCATCATGTTCCCAATGTTCCCGCCGACCACTGTAGCGCAACAAGTTCTTTAAAAAACTTTGTTTTCAATTCCAGCAGCTTTTGCCTTGCTTCTAAAACTTTACTCTCACGGCTATTGAGCAAAAATAAGCTGCTTTCACCGATTGAAAACTTTACTTCCTCAGCTTTAAGTAATCTCAGGTAATTGTCGTACGCATCCTCACCGATCTTTACCTGCTGTCGTAGTGCTAATAGTTGATTATAGGATTTTTTAATCTTGTTCTCGATCTCAAGACCTACCTGGTCTTTTTCCAGTTGATTGATCTGAATTTTAATTTTTGCAGTTTTATAATCACCTCTGCCTTGCCGCAACAACAACGGCAGGCCAAACTCGAACCCATATTTGTAATTGTTCTCAAAAACGTTTTGCCCTATCCCTTTCCACGGTTTGTACCCTTTGCTTAGAAAGTTATAATTGACATTAAGCGTTGGCAACATGCTTTGAAACTTCAGCCTTCGTTCTGCCTGCAATGCGTCCAACTTTCTATCGTAAGTCTGAAGTTTTGGGTGATTTGCTTTTGCTGTTAACAATATATCTTCTAACGAAGGAATTGGGTTGTTTTCGATCTTTACGCCATCCACTAAAGTATCCGGTACGACGTTACTGCTGAGCTCATACGGTTGGTCATTATCCAGCCATAAAAAGTTCGATAATTCAAAGCCAGATGTCATCCATCTGACTTGAGCTTCACTGGCGAGCAGTTGAAAGTTTTGTAATTGCGTCAAAGCTTCAACCGTGTCTATTGCAGCCCTGTCGCCTCCTGCGAACGAACCGCGAACAAGTTTTATACGCTGCTCATTTATCGCCACTGCCTCTTCAAAGATCTTAAACACCCCGTATTCCTTTACCCAATTCCAATATGCAGATGCGGCATCGTACAACAGGTTGTTCACCTCGTTCAAGCGTGCAGCTTCACTTTGACGAACTGTAATTTTTGCTTGTTGAACTGTTGTTCGCCTTTTGTCTGTTGCAAGATTTTTTAACAGCGGAACAGTTACACCAACATAACTGCTTCGTCCCTGCGTTGCTTCTCTTGTAATGCGTTCGCCGCCGTTATCTTCCAGGCCAGCTTTCAGATCAACCCCATACCAGGTAGGAATTTTCAGTTCGGGATTGGTGTAGAAGTAATAGTTTTTGCCGTTGAAGGTTTTTTGCTGGTTGTTTACATAAATCGAAGGATCAAACCCGCCTCTTGCTGCAAGCAGAGCTGCCCTTGCGCTGTCAACTCCTAAAGCTGCCTGCCTCGCTACAGGATGATACTTTTTTACAATGTCTAAAACATTTTCTAACGTCAATACCTGTTGCTGCGCAAAAACCGCGAACGGTGAGGTAAGAGCTAATAGCAAAAGGCCGGTAAATGATCGAAAGAATTTTTTTTGTACCAACGTTAGAATAACTATTAAACACCGTTGCGTCGCACCCTTCAACTGCATCGTATAGTTCGGCCTGCTCATGTAGGAAAAGGAGTTTTTTAATGTTTTTTTTCGGTAGAAACTGACGTTTTTATTCACCGGAATAATCTGTTTGGGCTGCCCAAAGAGATGCAGATGAACGTAGTGCGACCCAACAATGACGCTATGAAATACAACTGCCTGTCACCCAAAACCGAGTGGCATGCCGCAATCATTTCTTATTTGCCAACTGCTTTTGGTTTGTTTTATAATAATCGGCCGGAAAACCATTGATCTGTCGCCATAACTCGTACCACACCGGCACATCCTTCAACAGTGCAAAACCTACAGCTCCGGTTCCCAACTTCAGATCATTTGGCCACGGCCGATCATTTTTATCTTCAACCACCAGCAACCTAAACAAACCATTGTCGTTACGATATCTCTCCACGGCAATTACCTTCCCGCTGAATGTGCCATAGCTCGCTTTCGGCCATCCCGAAAATACCACAGCGGGAAATCCGTCAAAGATGAAGCGAACCTTTTGTCCCGTATCAACCAACACCAAATCATTCGGTTTTACAAATATTTCAACAGCGTAACGTATGCTTGTCGGTACTACCTGCACGATCATGTCTCCTTCTTTCACGATCTCATTAATGCCTGCTTTTACAGCATTCACCACCTGGCCATCCTGCGGAGCAAGCAGCCATCGCTGCGATCCGCGAATGCGGTAGTTTGCCACCTGGTTCTCAAGCTTTGCTACTTCTGCTGCAGTGCCCGCCATTTCGCTTTGGGCTGCAGCTTGCTCACCTCTTGTTTTCAATACCTTTTCAGTCGTTTCCTGTTGTACGCTATTGATTTCTATTTGCGCTATCGTTAGATCCTGCAGTGTGTTCTGGTATTTATTCAGCTTTTCGGTCTCGGCAGCCAGCGACTTTTGATATGAAGCCGTTCTTCTTTCAAAATCTACGAGTGATATGATACCATCATTATGCATACTCTTTGCGCGTTCGTATTGCTGGGAGGCAATATTCTTATCTATAATCGCAGCTCTCCATTCCACTGAATCACTAACAACCTTACGTTTTAGTTGTTCAATCTTATTCCGTAGCGATCTTATTTTCAAATCCCGTGTTGCTTCCAATGCAGTCATTTGACCGTTTGAAGCCTGCACCTTATCAGCGTAGTAATTTATCTTTTGTTTCTTGGCATCTAATTGTTCCTGTGTTCTTGCAACAAGATTAGGATCGAGATAGTCGTCCTTAACATCAGCAAGCATGATCAACGTATCGCCCTTCTTTACATAATCACCTTCCTTCACAAACCACTTCACTATTTTACCGGGAATGATGGCATTTAGTTGCTGCGGACGTTGATCCTGGTACAAAGTAGTGACGGTACCGGTTGCCCTAATATTTTGTGTCCACTGTAAAAAAAGTATTGCGACCAGCAACACAATAAAAACAATCGCCCAGGTTTTAAGCCATTTATGATAACCACCAAAATATATCTTACTGGTGCTTTCTATTTTATAGCCCGTTTCCTTCTCAATCATGTCTTGTAGAACCTGCATCTTAGTATGGCTTAACTGATGAAAGTATTTCACTTGGTTTACCTGCTGCGCTAACAGCGCCTTTATCTAATACAATTATCCAGTCGCATCGTTCAGCAAAAGCATCGTCGTTGGTCACAATAATGGCGGTTGTATTCGTCATTTCGTTCAATATATAGTTTTGAATGCTCTCCCTGCTTTCCTTACTGAACGCAGTCCAGGGATTTTCGAGTAACAACAGCCCCGGTTTATGAACAAGTGCCCGCATGAGCAATAGTTTTTGTACCGTTGATTTTCCAAGCCTGCTACCGGCAACGTCAAGAATAGTATTATAACCATGGCTAAGATTAGGCAGGTATTGGTCAAACTGGATGATGGAGGCAAGCTTGGTAACATCTGGAAGCGTAACGACAGGATTGCCAAGCGTGATATTATCTAAAACGCTTCCATGAAAAATGTCCTGGTCATTCAACATGATACCGGTATGTCTATGAAGCGTTTTTAGATCGTAGTTATTAACAGGAATATGATTGACTAAAACCGATCCACTGTAATCGGTGTAAGCGCCTGTTAACAACCGTAGCAGTACACTTTTACCGGCGCCTTCCTGCCCCATCAAACACACCTTGCTGCCGGCCGGAATATGAAAAGAAACCTTGTCTAATACCTTTTGAGAATTATTGAAGCTATAAGACAGGTCTTTTACCTTTACATCAACCCCGGTGTCATCGCTTTGAAATGGAATGGTTCCATTAGTCTCTAAAGGCATTTCTACGACCTTACTCAATTTGGTTATACTAATAACGAGGTCGTACATAGTATCTAAACTGTAAATGAACTTTTCAACAGAAGCCATGATCATTAAAATAACAATTTCTGCTGCTACAAACTGCCCGATATTAATCTGATTATTGATGGCAAGTACAGCGCCAACGATGAGCATGCCGGCAGTAATAATCACTTTAAAACCGATTAACGACCAATACTGAATCAGCAAAACTTTGAAATGATTAGTCCTTGCATTTAAATAACCGCCCAGCAGTTGATCACTCTGCCGCAAGTGATGGTTTCCATCAGCGCTAAATTTAAAAGTTCTATAAGCCCTTGCCATTTCTTCCAGCCATCCTGCAACTTTGTACTTATAATTACTTTCTTCCAAATTGGTTTCAATCCCGCGCCTTGTAGTAAAGTAAGCAATCAAAAAAAGTATCATCAGTAGTATAATCCCAAACAGAATGAATACTGAGCTGTATAATGAAAGTAGAACAATGCCGAAAAGGATTTGAATTGAAGCAGCAGGAATATCGATCAAAAGCTTGCCAAGGCTTTTTTGAACGCTGACGGTATCAAAAAAGCGATTGACCAGTTCGGGCAGATAGTAATGGTCAACGCTTCTCATATCGAAGCGGGGGATACGGTAAGCAAACTCAAAACCGTACCGGGCAAATACTTTCTGGTTGATCCGTTCAATCAGCCGCATCTGTGTTACCTGAAACATTCCGCTGATCAGAACGCCGATGATCACCAGGGCGATCAGCAGCCATAAACTTGTGCTGAACGTGTACGCCTGTATAAAATTGATGATCATTTGTACTCCCAATGGAATACTCAGTTGTAAAAAGCCATAGATGATTGAGAAGAAATAGATCGAATAGATTTCTCCTTTTTTAAGCCGTATAAGTTCTAATGTACGTAAAAGGGGTATACGTACGTTTAAAGGGTTTGTAGTTGCCATTTTCCTGTGCAGTAATTGTCAAAGAAAATTTCTTTCATTTTCATTAACAGTACTGCTCAACTATTGTTGGCAAGTTTTGTTAATATATGATTAATTTGTTTTTCGACGAGGTGGCATATCATTTGGAACAATACCCCTTGTAAAACATTCATCATGGCAAGACAAATGCGTGCTGCTTATTACGAAGAGTTTGGAGGTGTGGAAAAAATAAAAATCGGCAATATTGATATTCCGGAAATAAAAGAAGGTGAAGTACTGGTAAAAATCAAAGCGGCGGCAGTTAACCCTGTAGACGCGGCTGTTAGGGAAGGGTATTTGAAAGACTATCTGCCATACCGGTTTCCGGTAATACCGGGATGGGACATGTGTGGTACGATCGAGGAAAGAGGGTTCAGTGCAAGAAGGTTTCAGGTCGGGGATGAGGTTTACGCGTATGCACGAAGGCCGTGGGTACATTTCGGAACATTTGCTGAATATATCGTTATTCCAGAAAGCTACCTCGCATTTTCACCCCGTACAATACCCTGGGAAGAAACGGCCGGCATTCCACTCGTCGGACTAACTGCTTACCAATCTATATACGACGCGGGTAACCTGCAGGAAGGGCAGACGGTCTTGATTTTGGGCGCTTCAGGCGGAGTTGGCAGCTTAGGTATTCAACTGGCGAAAATAAGAGGAGCAAGGGTTATTGCCGTAGCCAGTAAGAAGAACCAGGACTATATGAAGGAACTTGGAGCAGATGAGACCATAGATTATACCGGAACAAATATCAGTGAGGCCACCAGGGCTGTATGTCCCGAAGGCGTAGATTTGATTTTCGATTGTGCCGCCGGGCAAACCTTGCAGCAAAGTTTATCTGCGTTGAAGCATACCGGTAAGCTCGTATCCATATTACACCAGGGGCAAGGCTTAGACCCGAAAATCGATTTTCAATATGTTTTTGTTGAGCCTAATTCCAGTCAACTATTGCACATGTCAACATTAGTGGAGGCCGGGAAATTACAAATATGGGTAAATAAAGTGTACACCCTGGATGAAACGGCGGCGGCACTCACACAAATACAGACACACCATACAACCGGTAAAATTGTTATCGTGCCATAAAAATAAAATGGAGATACATGGTTTTGCAGCCTGGGAACTTAGGCTTCCTGTAAACTTATTTATTTGAATCTACCATTCTGAGAACAGAAGTTTTAAAGCTGTCGAATTTGTTTAAGTCTTTATTGATATTAAACTTTTTATTGTGAATTATTAAGCCTACTAATGCGCCTGCTAACGTTCCGAAAATACCTCCTGCCGCAGCCGACGCTCTCGGGCCGAGATCGATAGTAATCCATCCATCAGGTTCCGGCTTTTGATAGGTAGCTAAGCCTATTAAAGTTCCCGTTACTGCGCCCGCTAACGTAGCTATTGCAACACTTCCCCTTCTTACCCTCGTAACACTGTTTATAGTATTGTAACTAAAGGTCTTGAGGCGTATATCCTTTGGTGAAATATTACCGCCATAAGTAACAACATCGCGGTAAATGGTAACGGTTGTATCTGTCACATTATAGATATAACCCTCTGTTCGTTGTGCATCTGTATTGATCTTCATTTTCAGAACTTTTTTTTCTCTGCTTCGGGAGGAGTTTGCGAAACAGAGGTGAAATGTATCAACAGGCAGGACAGACAAAAAATTGCCTCAACACTATTTTTGAAATAGTTCATATAAGTGGTATTTACAAAAAAGGGCAGCAATATTGCTGCTCTCTTAAAATTAATAATTGTCTATTAATTTTTTTGCATTGTCCTGATATGAAGTTGCTGGTTTAGTCGTTAAAAAGATGACCTAAATCTAAAAATGTTAAGTCCTGCCGGGCTCTCTTCCGCGAAGGGGTCATTTTAGTCTGCGGAATAAATCCACTTTTTAAAAGTTTGTCAAATATATTACCTGCAATTTTTTGATACCTGTTGGGTGTAGCAAAGTCGAAGTCCACCCTCAGTTCTCCCTGCCATAGGTTGTGAAGTGAATCAACAGGACTATATAGTGACGCGTAATAATTTTCTTTGTACTGGTTTCCAAATACCATACCTGCTGCTGCGTAGCCTCCCGGCAATGGCGTCCCTACGACAGCAACACTTTTGTGAGTATCTACGTAAGACGTATCCATCGGATTAAATACTAAATATGCATCATATTTGGAAGACACTACGTTATTTAGATTTAAATACGTGCGGCGCGGAATTTTACCAATGTAAGTGAAGTCCGTTTGTATCTTGTGACTGATGAAGAGCTTTATCATCTCGGTGGAAAGATTTTCAAGAAATAAGAGTGAAGCTGTAGATCCTGCTCCTATGATTAATATGCTGGAGTATTGTATAGTAGATTTGCCCGCCTGTGTTTCTTTCAACGATGATTTTCCTATATAAGTCGGAACAAGGCAACCAGAAACGGTGGTAATGAGAATAATTACAGCACTTGTAACTGCCGTAATTCTTAGTATTCTTTCATGAAAATATTGTAGATAACGTGTTACAGAAACGTCGAAAGTTTGTGCTTATTGCTTATTGTGAAATCTTATTCCTTACGTTTTGCTGCGGTCTCCTCTAAAGATCATGTGCGAAGGCCAGGGTAAGCGGCATCAAACCACCAAACCGTGGCAGCAAAAAAAGCGTAAATTCACTACATTTCCAGCTGAAAGCTTGCTGATCATCTTTCCTGCAGGTCATTATGAGAAATATTAAAGGCTTTTTAATCAAAACTTATCTTTCAATATTATTATTGTTGATTACAACGGGCTGCGCGAAAGAATATAGCTTCGAATACAAGCCCGGCTGAACTTTGAAAGATGTCCGCGGCGTCTGTATGCCTTCCTCAATTCATGGCAAGTTTTTTAAAAGTAAGAGCCTCGACAAAGACACCGCTTATCTTGAGCTAAAGGTGAACGTGGCGCTTAAAGGCAAATATCATATTGCAACGGATTTGCAGAACCGTTTTAAATTTGCAGACTCCGGAACGTTTAATACTACCGGCTTACAGGTCATTCGCTTAAAACCTAAGGGTACACCTGTTGATAAAAGCTATACAAATTTTACGGTTTGCTATGATACCAGTTGCTGCCCGATAACGCATGGCAGTACACCGATGTATCGATCGGTAAAACATTTACAGGCAGTTTTAATTTCACCCAATATCTCACTACGCCGGTTTCTACCCTGGTCTTGTTGTGTAAGCAGGTAACCAACCCTGCTGACACCAGCTTTGAGATAAGTTTTACTTTTCCTCCCGATGGCATTAAAACCGGTTCTTTTACGACAGACGACGGCAATGCAGTCTCTTATTCTCACAATGGTATTTGTGTCAATTGTGCCTGGAAAGTGGCTTATAACTTAAATGGCGCTATCACCAATATCATAGTTACCGATTATGATGTAACCACCAAAACCATCAAAGGAACATTCAGCGGTACTACCATAAACGGGCAGAATGCACTAGTGCCGATAAAAAATGGACGGTTTAAGGCTGTGATCGAATAACAGGTTATTACAAGTATAATGGGAAAATTAGCTTCTTATAGATGCACCCGTCGTGGTTTCTTCTTTTTCTTTGTAGTTTGTCGGAGCTCCTGGGGTATAAAGTTTGCGGAAGGACAAGGTTGCAATAACTGCTGAAGAATATTGTTGTGAAAGTTGACGTTAATAGAGCTTTGCTCCAGCCCGTGTTTATCATCTTCAACTGGGCCCGTGCTTGTTTGCCTTGCAAAACTTGATTGCTTTTGACTTGCATCAAGTACTTCCAGTTTTTGTTCTGGCTTTAGTTGTTCCAATACACCTTTGGCACTAAATTCCTTACCCAAGTTGCTGCCATTAAAAACACATTTCGTTTTGAAATCAACATAAGTAATTCCATAAATATTTCCCTGGCTGCTTTCTCGTAATACTACATTAACACCCTCCCGAGCCAAAGCTCTTGTAAACTCCCCTAACGTTTGTTTTTCCTTCACCAGCACCCATTTTATTGCAGTCTTTAATCTTCGCTGATGCTCTTGCCGTAGCTGTTCATTCTGTACAAACTTTTGTTCCAGATACTTTAGGGTTGGCTTGTTGTAAAAAGCACTGGCTTTTATCGGTGTGCCTATTTTATTACCGTTGTCATCTAATGCTGTATAAACTAATCCTCTTTTTTGAAACATTTTGGTATCTTCTTTTCCCCTGTCTGCCATTACATTGTATAACTTCGTACTGCATTCAGCTCTGCTAGAGAGGTGTACTTAAACTGTGTTAGTACTACGTCCAGAACGTTTGTAATAGCTCTTTTTGTTTGTGTTTTTCCATATTGAAATTTTTATGCAGTTAGCTTGATTTCATTTTCCTGCTTTTGGTTACGTCCTTGTGCCTTGATTAGTCCAAATTGAATTTCAACAGCTTTTCGTGCTAGTTCAGATTGATTGCGACCGATATTGTTCATTTCTATTTTACTGCCATCGGCTTGGATATTGGTACTTACAATATGAATATGAGGATGACCTACATCATAGTGTCGATATACCAGGTAAGGTTGCTGCTCAAAGCCAATTCCCTTCATATAAGTTTCTGCAATAGCTAATAATTTTTCTTTGCTTAAAGCATCATTATCATGAAAGTTAAGGGAGATGTGAGCGCTGTTCGCTTTTACCCTCTCGTTTAGTTTGGCCTGGTGCTCCAGCCGGTGCAGCTTTTCGTAGAAGTTCAATCGCTCCAGGTATTTTGGATAATTCACCGCGTGAATACACTCCGCTACTCCGGCCTCTATTTTCTTTTCATTGTAATTCAAACTTCTCGAAAGACTTTGCGTTCTTTTTATCCTGGCTACCATTTTTCTGCAAATTGATTAATACGGTTTTTGATTTGTTCCACCTTATTCAGCAAGATTTTATGGTCTACATCATGCAGTAAAATCCACTCTCTGAACTCCGGAATTTTATCTAATAAATGGAGTTTATGCACTGCTTGATTATAGTTCTTTCCAATAGCATTTAGCTCATTTCTAAGGTTTATCATCTCTGTCATAAAGTCATCGAGGCATTTGTTTCGCGTTAGTACCGTTACCTTCCCTGCTAATAAAACCTTTCTTATATAGTCGCTCAGCTTGCGGCAGGTGGTTGCTCTAAACCTATCATTTATCTGGTTATATTCTGACAAAGTCAACCTCAGCGTTATGTGTTTTGTCCCGTTGTCTTTTGCTTTTTTCCATCACAATTTCATTTATCACGTTAGAAAATATTTCAAATTAGGAGTAGGTATAAGAGCTTTGGAAAAGCCCACTATTTGACTTTTTATCAATTTCATCTATAAATTTTTATCCTCTGTTTCTTTCCCGAAGCGAGTTCCGAGCGAAAGGGTTAAATTATCCTTTGTGTTACAAACGGACATTTAACCAAGTGCGTTAAGAAGCACTTTAATACAGGTTTTTGTAAAACATAAACCAGAGATTAATTAGAGACGTTCATTAACCATATCAACTTTTAAAAATGCCTTCCTAACCTATGGCTATGTTTAAAGTTTTGACTTTGCAGAACCAGGTAGTGATTTAGGTCTTTACAGTTTTCGTACAAAGAACTTTTGTCAATGTACTTTGTGTCCCACTTTATCGCTACCTCAGTGTTCTTTATCCCGGCCTCATCTCTGTCCAGGTAGAGGTTAATCTTGTCGTGTTGCTCCATTAAAATGGAGGTAGACATATAGTTGATTTTAGAAAGCAAATCTGCTAACAAAATCAAGTAAAAGAAAAGGAAGGTATACCTTAAAAAAGGTCAAGGGTATACCTTTTTTAAGCAATTTGTAGGAGTGATTATTTTTTAACGGCAGAATGCTCTTTTAAAACATTTTCAGCAAAGGCAGAAACCTCCTTTCCAAACATTTCGGGATTAAGTGCAATCTGCCTGATCTGTGGTATTAATTGTCCTTTTGCACTGACTGCACTTTTGCTTAGCAAAATCTTTTTATAAGAAAAGTTCTTCATCTCCTCAATCCTGCCTGGTATTTTGCTAAGCTTAAATTTGGCTGAAATAAATTCTTTTAGAGCAGTGGTGTCACGTATAAGAGTTTCATAGTGTAGTTCATTATTATTTATTTCTAAGTAAAAGTGTGTAGCGATAACATATGTACGAATAGGAAAGTCTGCAGCAGATAAAGGTTCTTCATCCGCTGAAGGCTCTTCGAAATTTGCAGGAGGGTTATACATTAAAAGGCTGACTTTGTTTAAAAACTGTTTTATCTCCTCCTTTTTAATAGATGCATCCTTTTTCTGAAACAATAACATCATTTGATTTTTTGTCTCTATGTTTTCCAGGATTTTTGTTACAGCTGCCAGTGCCAAAGACTTTTATTCACTGTGGTTTCCTTCGTCAATTCGATTGCTACCTCAGTAAGGAGATTTTCCAGATACAAAGCTGCTGAAATGGTAGGGTCATCTTTGCTGCAAAAACGAAAGTGGTGCCATTTAAACTTTATATAATTATAAATGGAGGGATTGAAATTATAAATGAAATTTTGTATTACCCAGTTACTCATACTCTTGATTCGCCTATTAAAACTAAAGTTATAAAAACTGAAGTAAGATGAGAAAAAATGAATGTAAGATGTTAATACTCCCAAGCAAATAAAAGGCTTATGAGTTGAATAAATAAGACACGAAGCGTCACGGGTTTTGCGATGGAACAGAGATTTTACTCTTCAAAGAGAAGTTTTTTTCTCTTTGAAATTTGTACCCCAATTTGTACCCCAAAATAAAAACTCCTTCACAAATATTTGATTGTCAAGGAGTTAATTTTACAAAAGTTGCCCGATTAGGATTCGAACCCAAACAGGAAGAACCAGAATCTTCAGTACTACCATTATACTATCGGGCAATTTGGTTTGTAAAAGTAACACAACACGGTAAAAATACAATCAGCAGCCGTTGAATAATTTTGTAAAAATGTAAAAGAAACCTTTTATTAAATTTCAAAATCTCTTGCTAAAAGTTCTTCGGCTAACTGTTGTGGAGTTGTAAAACGAATAGCATCTAACCCTATTTGTCTTGCCGCATTCACATTTCTTAGGTTATCATCAATAAAAAGAGCTTCTTCTGCTTTTACATTGTACCTGTCTAACAATAATTGGTAAAACTCGGGAAAAGGTTTTCTTATTTTTTCAGTGCCCGAAACAACCACTCCATCAAACCAGTTCAAAAATTCATATCGTTGGAGTGCAATCGGGAAAGTTTCTGCGGACCAGTTTGTTAGTGCATACAATTTATATTCGCTTTTATCTTTTAGTTTTCTGAATATCTCAACTGTGCCTTCAATAACGCCACCTAGCATCTCTTCCCACCTGTCGTAATATACTCTTATATTTTCTTCATGTTCGGGGTATTCTTTTATAAGAGTCTCAGTTGCTTCCTTTAAAGTTCGTCCCGCATCTTGTTCTTCATTCCACTCCGGTGTGCATATTCTCTCGAGAAAATTTTTCATCTGTTTTTCATCATCAAAAACTTTTTGATAAAGATATTCGGGATTCCAATCTATTAAAACACCGCCAAGGTCAAATATTATTGCAGTAATCATTTATCTGGATATTTTTTTATTGCAAGAAACATGATTTCTTGAAAAGTTATTTATTTTTTTAAAAGGATTCAATGAACTGAAAATATAAAAGAAAACTCTTTGCAAGAAATATTAAAACAATTTCTAAAAACAAGTACTTTCATGTAGTAATAAATATGTCTTAAATATATTCTTCTAAAAGTAAGATTTAAGACAACAATTGCTGAAAGTACATCAAACTAAAAACCTTCATTTGTATATGGAACAACAAATAATAACAGGCAAAACAGAAGAGGAAATCTGGCAAAAGATAAATGCTCAATTTCTTGCAAACCCTGATCCATTGGAATATTCAGCAGTAATTGAGCAAGGAAAGAGAAAAGTTGTGTTAGATATAGATATAGATTTAGGAGGAGGCTTTGAAAGTGGGTTTGAAAGTACTACATTAACTGCCGCGTTACTTACCATACCTGTTTTTCGGTTTGCCATCCACGAAAAACATTTTACAGATGAGATAGGAAAATTTTTCGGAATGGAAGACGTAGAAATTGGATTTGCTGAATTTGATGAAAAATTAATTATAAAAACAAATGACCGGCTAAGGGTAAAAGAAATTTTTTCTGATGAATTGGTGAGAAAAATTTTTGAATCTCTTAGTGACTTTACTTTTGGAATTACTTACCATAACAGGGATAATGAAACAAATGTTCCATTTCTCGAACTGTATGTAGAACATGGAATTACAGACCCGATAAAGTTAAGAGAAATATATCATGCATTTATTTCTGTTCTTATGTTACTTGATACCGAAGTTGAAATAACACAATAGAATTAAAGAGTAGACTTTAGTTGGTAATGATAAAACGTTGCAATTGGTAAAAGGGTTTTTAGATGTTGCTGGCATTGTATTTTTAATAATTGTTGCTAAAAAACCAATGAAATTATTATCAGCTATAGGAGGCGGAATTGCCGGAGCCATTGCACTTACAGTGATACATGAAACTGCCAGAAGATTAAATGAAGATGCACCACGAATGGACTTGTTAGGTATGGAAGCCATGTCAGATACGTTAGAAAGTATTGATGCCAAAGTGCCAAAAGAAGAAAATTTGTTTAAAGCTACGATGGCTGCAGACATCGTCAGTAACTCCCTTTATTACAGCGTTGCAGGACTTGGAAATGAAAAGCAAGTGATATTAAGAGGTTCTTTGTTGGGGCTAGCCGCAGGGATTGGTGCCGTTTATTTACCAAAACCTCTTGGCTTGGACGAAGCTCCGTCAAGCCGCACTCCTCAAACGCGGTTAATGACTGTTGCTTTGTATTCTATCGGAGGTTTGGTTGCTGGGTCTGTTGCTAAGTTTATTGAAAACCAAACATAAGACGAAAAGTCGCCTCTCGCTCTCAAAATGCTCTTTTCCACTTTATATTTGCAATTTCTTATTGCTTTGACCTACCTGTTCCTTTATTTCTTTTCACTTTTGTTTTTATGCAAACATTATCAGTACCTGCGCCACCGGCAATAGCTACACCTAATCCTTATTCTAACAGATCTCACCGTATTGGTGTAGCGGCATTTTTTTTTATTTTAGGATTTTGCTTTGCAAGCTGGGCATCACGTATTCCTGTCATTCAACAAAAATTAGGACTTACAGACGCACAATTGGGTATCGTATTGTTTGCACTGCCTGTTGGTTTGTTTTTATCATTACCTGTTTCAGGATGGCTGATAGCAAAAAAAGGAAGTAAAAAAGTGGTATCTATTGCTGCAGTATGCTATGCAGGCATTTTGGTTACTTTGGGATTTGCAGAAAAAACATCTCAATTGGTTGCTGCACTTTTTGCCTTTGGGTTTGTAGGCAATATGGGTAATATTTCGATGAATACGCAAGCGGTAGGCGTAGAATATTTGTATAAACGAAATATTATGGCATCTTTTCATGGAATATGGAGTCTTGCCGGTTTCTCAGGAGCTGCAGTGGGTACTTTTATGAACGGAATGGGTATCGCTCCAGGCTATCATTTCTTGAGTATACTAACTTTTTCAGTTTGCATTTTCTTGGCAGCATCACGTTTTCTTTTAATTAAGGACAGGCAAACAAAAGAATCTCCTCCCTTGTTTGCACTGCCTCATAAATCTCTGATTTATCTCGGATTGATTGCCTTCTGCTCAATGCTTTGCGAAGGCGCTATGTTCGACTGGAGTGGCATTTACTTTAAAAAAGTAATACTCGCAAAGCCTTCTTTGGAAGGTGCAGGTTATACTGCTTTTATGAGTACAATGGCACTCAGCCGTTTTTTTGCTGATTATTTCACTTTTCGCTATGGCTTCAAACGTATTATACAGGCAAGCGGATTGATTATAATGACCGGCTTATTGCTCGCCGTTTTAATGCCATATTTATATACTGCCATTGCAGGGTTTTTATTGGTAGGCATTGGCGTTTCATCTGTTGTTCCTTTGGTATATAGTGCAGCAGGTAAATCAAAGATTTTATCACCTGGTACTGCGATCGCATCTGTATCTACAATTAGCTTTTTCGGGTTTTTAATAGGACCGCCACTAATAGGCCTGCTTGCAGGCATAGCTAGCCTGCGTTTATCTTTTGCCGTAATTGCACTAATGGGATTAAGTGTGACGATATTAGCAACAATGAGTAAAGAGGACAATTAAGAAAGAGAATGCTTTTAGTATCAAAAAGTCAAATCGGTATTTTTGCTGAAAATTATCTGCAACCAGTTTCCTTTTAAGAACAGAGGTAGTGAAGTGTTTGGATTTAAAACATAATTATACCTCTTTTCAATTATATGAATGATTTAAAAAAACTGAATAAATCTATTACAGTACAAGAGTGCGACGCAAGAGAAGTTGAATAGATCTATCTCGGATGGGTAATAAAATAACTATACTCCTGAGATTCATTGAATTAAAAAAGCCTGTATATCAAATACAGGCTTTCCGGAAAAAAAATTTATAAATATCGTTATGCAACTTTTTTCAAAATTTCTGAATGAGATGCATAGAATTTATCAGGGCTGTAAAGAAATAGACAAGAGCCGTTTTTGATTTTATCAATAATAGGCTTATAAACATTTTCAGGTAAAGCGGGGCAACCTAAGCTGCGGCCGATAAAACCTTGCATCTTAATAGCGCTCTCACTTACATATGCAGCGCAGTGCATAACAATAGCGCGAGTGTTCGCATTGTCATTAATTCCTTTTTCTTCACCAAATAATCTCATTGAAAAACCGTGCTTTCCCATATATGTATCACCGGTAACGTAAAACCCTAAACTGCTTTTATTGCTCTCGGGCTCATTTGAAAATTCATTGGCCATTTCCCTGCCCGAATTTCTCCCATGAGATACATAAGTGTTATACAAAATTTTTTTATTCTTTAAATCAATAACATATAAACGTTTTTTACTTGAAGCCTGGCTAAAATCAACTATCGATATTATTTCTTCATTTTTTAGTTTTCCGGAGGAAAGAAGGTAATTGAACCCTTTCAACGCATACTCAAATGCATACCTTGATAAACCTAAATCACCTAAGTTAAGACTATCATAAACAGCTAACCTGCTGTTAACAGTATTAACATTTGCTATTGCATTTTCAGCAGCAGGTAATATATTAGAAGCTACTGTATTGTTAGTAACCTCTGAAAATGGTGAATTTATCGAATGGAAAGAGGGAGATTTGGCAAAAACAAAAAGAAAATGAATGATAAAAGCGGAAGATAAAAACAGGAATATTTTTTTACGCATAGACATTTTTGTTTAACGCGGTTTACTATTGTTTATTGAATTCTGATAAATTCAGGATAAGCGTTGTAAAAAATACGGTGCGAAATATGGTTTTTTCTTTACAACAGAGAATTTAAGGGTTTAATATCTCTGGAAACTGGCTGCAAGTTAAACGAGGATATATAGACAGCCAAAATTATAGGGATAGTTAAGTTATTTTTAACTAATACGATTT
This sequence comes from Segetibacter koreensis DSM 18137, assembly GCF_000374045.1. Lineage (GTDB taxonomy): Bacteria > Bacteroidota > Bacteroidia > Chitinophagales > Chitinophagaceae > Segetibacter > Segetibacter koreensis. Next base: position 79,553 of record NZ_KB893337.1, read on the forward strand.
CCAGTAAAATCACTTGTTTTTTACTGGAAATTATGATTAAAATAGCGAGATACAAACTGTGAAAAACAAAAGAGGCTATACCATGAAGCAAGCCTCTTTTTTCTCTAACACCTGCCAAATGAACCCCTTCAACTATCAATTCTTACGATTATCCGGTAATAAACAATTTAGCTATAGTTAATACATCTCCGTATGCCAGAGGCTCGTCAAAAGCTTCTGTTGCTGCACTTTGTGATATCGTCACTCCGTTGGCAACAATTCCTGTTATTTTAACTGTTGCCTGTGTATCTAATTCTTCTCCGTTGTAAATAGGTTGTGCTGCAGCCGGCAAACCTCCCGGATCTTTTCCTGTAATCCAGGGTTTTTGGTTAGCACCTCTTGCCCGGCGCATCTGCCGCAAATGAGATGCATGGCGAGCCTCTACCGAATGTATATTAAGAGCCGCGCCCAGTACTGTTTTGTTACCTACGAGGTTTGGAGCCTGGCCTTTATAAGCACGAACACCGGTATCTTCAAAGGCTTGAGCCAGGGCGAGAAACACATCATAATTGGAGAACGGATTGAAGCTGCCTTTAGCTGTGAAATCAAAGGTTGGTTTGGCAACTGCAATTGTTCCAAGAACTGATTTAAGGAATGCAACGTGATGATTTTCATCATCGCGTATCTGCGTCAGAGCAGCAACATCTGGTGTTCCTGCCGGTATTAAACCTGGTGTTGCTACACCCATTGTGTAAAATTCAGCTTCAAGATATTCTAATGTCAAAGCAAAATTTAATATAGCATTTACGTCGGTGGGCTGTGTCTGACCATAAGCTTTTTGAAATAAACTGCCCAATGCAAGCGGTAATGCCGACATTGCTACCTTTGTTCCAAATCCTGCCATATTTTTTATTGCTGCACGGCGTGGATTTATCCTTTCATTAAATTCAGGATCGGCTTTTTCTATCTGTTCGAATATATTAAGTAAATTCATTGTTGTATTAATTAAGAAGGTAAATTACTTGCGTTAATTTTTGTTTTGATATACTTGCCTGCGACACTTAGCACCATTGAGGGCGACTTGGAAATCTCCATTCCATTCATATCTATGACATCACTGCCTACAAAAGAACCAGGATTTATAAGATCTCTGATAAAAGCAGCATGACGTGCCTCAACTGAAACAATTTTACCCGCCAGTGTTAAATAATCTTTAGATGTAATTAAAGGACCTGCACCATTGTAAGCAGAAACACCTAAATCCTCAAAAGCTTTTGCAGTACCTAATACACTCTCACGCTTTGTAAAATCAATACTGCTAAAATCAACTTCAAGAGAAGTAATAGCACTTGAGGATAAAGCTGCTTTAAAAAATTCACGATGAGCTATCTCATGATCACGGATGTCCGTAAGAAGAGCTTTCTCATCAGCCGTGATGTTTGCATAAGGTGTAGCAATTACCTGTATATAAAAAGCCGCTTCTAATTGCTCCAGCGCGTATGCATAGTTTAAAATACCTACATCGCCACTTCCTAAATCTACGCCTTCACTCAATATGCTGTTATCGTCTTTTTTACAACCTGCCGCCACTAATACTATTCCCGAGGCAGCAGTTGCATAGTTAAGAAATTTCCTACGCGATAGACTCAATACTCCTTTTTCCTGCTCAACAAGTATTTTGTTTTCTGTTGAGGCTGCGTTTTTTGTCATAGCCAATTTTTTAGATAATTAAAAATATTTCGGAAGGCCTTCCATTGTATTGCTGATAGTTACGAGATTAAACTGCGGGCAGTTTTCATACAACTGATTTTTCTAAAAGTTTTATTCTTATCCGCATTCATTTTTCTACTTATTTTTTATTTCAAAAAAAGAGATATGGCACATTATTTTTATTTAATTAATTTATTATTAATCAATACTTATTATCATGGCAAAATATTCTAAAGGTGCAGGAGAAAAAGTAGAAGAAGTAATGCACGAAATGAAAGAAGGAAAGCTTAAAACCGGCAGCGGAAAAAAGGTCACAAACCCGAAGCAGGCAATAGCGATCGGCCTCTCTGAAGCAAGAGAAGAAGGTGAAAAAGTTCCCAAAAAATCAGGTGCAAAAAAAGCGGAGTCAAACAAAAAAGCTTCCAAAAAGGTAGCGGCAAAAAAGGCAGAAAAATAATTTATTTGAAAAGATAAATTTGTTTGTCATTCATAAAACTTCAACAAAATGTAGTTGCACTACACAGGTTTATTTTTACTCTTATGAAATATTTTATAGGAATTGTTCCTCCTGAAGATATTTATACAACTGTGGTTAGTATTCAAAAAAAATTTGGAGATAATCGGCTTGAACCACACATAACACTTCGAGCGCCGGTAACAGTTATAGAAGAAACAAAATGGATCGAAGCAATTGAGCATATTTGCGCGAATTTTTCTCCTTTTGAAATTAAACTACCTACAACAGGCAATTTTGGGAAACGTGTATTATTTATAGATGTTTCATCAAACGGGCTAAAAGAATTATACAATGCGCTTATGCCGGCTATAGAACTTTTTGAACAACCTGAAATAAATAAAAAGGAAAATACAAATTATCATCCTCATTTGACTCTTGGCCGTTCGTGGTGCGGATTTTCAAAACAGGATTTTATACAGATGAAAGAGTTGGCGAATGAATTTTTATCGCAGAAAAAAATTTCTTTTATCGCACATTCTGTAAGAGTCTATCATAAGCCTTCTGCTTCCGGAAGATATGAAGCAAAAAAGGATATAGCGTTATCTGGAACTGCTGTAATTTAATTATTGTGATTCGCACAGAAAAACCTCAAAATCTTTTCATCATTGTTCTACCATTTCTTCTGCTACTGATTTATTTTTTTTCCTGCGAATCCATATTTGGCCTTTATGTCGCGTGGGCACTTCATCCCCTAATAGTTTCCCCCAGGGTTTAAGGTCATCAATTCTATCAAAAATAATTTTCAAAATAGCAACAGCCGGTATAGAAAGGAACATTCCCGGCACCCCCCATAAAGCTCCACCCAGTAGGACTACTAATATAGAAAACAAGGCATTGATCTTTACTTTAGATGACACAATGCGCGGAACCAAAATATTGTTATCAATAAATTGAATGATGGCATAAGCTATAATCACTCCTAATTGCGTAGAATAACCATCTTTGGTTATTGTTGCCATTAATACCGGTAAAGCAATAGCTATAATTCCTCCTAAGTATGGAATCATATTGAGAATGGCACCTATGACACCCAGAAGTATCGCGTAATCAACACCCAAAATCAATAGCGCGATTGAATTTAAAACAGCCACAACAACAGCCTCAAGCAACAAACCCACCATGTAGCTTTGTATAGCAGTTTTAGTTTGACTAAGAATGTCTCCTACCTGCTTTGTGTTTTCTTCTGAAAAAACTTCATACAGAAAATTTAGAATCAAGGTCTTGTAAAACAGCATAAGAAAAACATAAACTGGCAATAAAAAAATGACTCCCAGCGTACCTAATGCTGTTCCTACTGTTTGACCCAGAATTGCTTTGCTGCTATTCATAGCTTCATTAATAAATCCTACCTGCTTACTTATAGTTAATCCAAATTTTATTTGTAGCCATTGTTGCAACTCATGAAGCAGTGAAGAAAATTTACTTTTAATGAGCGGTAAATTATCACCAAACCCGACAATTTGAGAGGAAAGAAAATACAAAATACCGCAAACAACTACCAGGGCAATAAGCATAGAAATGATGATAGAAAGAACATGCGATATGCCGGATTTCCTAAAACGCGTAACCAGTGGATTGAGCAAGATGGCAATAATAACGGAAAATGAGACAGGTACAAGTATATCCCTCAAATTGATTAATGAATATGTAACCAATATGATTCCGAAAAGAATGACTGTGCTTTTTATGTAAAATGGGTATTGTTTTACCTGCATAATTATGAAATTATAACTTTTCTCATATAGGTACTTAAATTATGCCATCAACATTTTCATAAATTTAAAAAGGAAAGTTTCGCTAATGTTAGCTTTGAAAATATCAGTTAAAACAACACGATTAAATATTTCAATTCACTATCCTGCCCATCCTTCTCTGTCTAAACTTCTGTATTGAATAGCTTCTGCCAGGTGTTCCACTTTAATTTCTGCATTTCCGGCAAGATCCGCTATCGTTCGGGAAACTTTAAGAATGCGGTCATACGCACGTGCGGATAAATTTAAACGTTCCATTGCTTTCTTAAGCAAGCCTTCACCTGCCTGGTTAATCACACATATTTCGCGCAGTTGCTTGCTGCTCATTTGGGCGTTTGCATAAGTTCCCGGTGTGTCTTTGTACCGAAGTGTTTGTATCTCTCTTGCCTTAATAACTCTTTCACGTATTGCGGATGAAGGTTCACCTTTGGCTATATTGCTTAATTCTGTAAATGATACCGGCGTTACCTCCACATGCAAATCAATGCGATCGAGCAAGGGACCTGAAATTTTATTTAAATATTTTTGAACAGTTCCGGGAGGACATGTACATTCTTTTTCGGGATGATTGTAATAACCACAAGGACAAGGATTCATACTTGCTATCAACATAAAATTTGCGGGAAAGTCTAAAGCAATTTTTGCACGAGAAATAGTAACACGTCTTTCTTCCATTGGCTGACGCATTACCTCAAGTACCGTTCTTTTAAACTCTGGTAATTCATCTAAAAACAATACACCGTTATGAGCCAGAGAAATTTCTCCGGGCTGGGGCACACCTCCCCCACCTACCAAAGCAACATCTGAGATAGTATGGTGCGGACTTCTGAAAGGTCGTTTATTAATTAATGATGCATTCTCCGGTAACTTTCCTGCTACGCTATGAATTTTTGTTGTCTCCAAAGCTTCCTGCAGGCTCAATGGAGGCAATACTGTAGGAAGTCTTTTTGCCAACATGGTTTTACCAGCTCCCGGAGGACCAATCAAAATTGCATTATGGCCTCCTGCTGCTGCAATCTCCAATGCTCGTTTTATATTTTCCTGGCCTTTTACGTCAGTAAAGTCAAGCTCGAACTGGTATTGCGAGTTAAAGAATTCTTCTCTTGTATTTACGTCTACGGATTTTAAAGAATTTTCATCAGCAAAAAAATCAATCACTTCCTGCAAATGAGTTACGCCATACACTGCCAGGTTATTTACCATACCTGCTTCCCGCGCATTTGCCTTTGGCACAATTAATCCTTTAAAACCTTCTTTACGGGCTTGTATTGCTATTGGCAGCGCACCTTTAATAGGTTGAATAGCGCCATCAAGACTAAGCTCGCCCATAATAACATAATCTTTCAGCGCATCTGCATTTTCGATTTGTTCGCTTGCGCCAAGTATTCCTATCGCGATAGGAAGGTCAAATGCAGAACCACTCTTTTTAATATCAGCGGGAGCCATATTTACCACAATCTTAATACGTGGCATTCTAAAGCCATTGCTTTTAATCGCACTATCGATTCGTTGCTGACTTTCTTTTATTGCACCGTCTGGTAAACCCACTAAAAAATAACCCTGTCCTTCACATACATTTACTTCAATCGTTATATTAATAGCCTCCACACCATATACAGCACTGCCAAACGTTTTTACCAGCATTAAATTGAAAATTTAAAAGCAAAAAAAAGAAAATTGAAAGTAATGAAAAGAGTGGAAAGAATATTAAAATTTGAATTTAGAATAATTGTTCATCAGCACCCCTGTCATGAAACCAATTTCCGAAAATAAATATTATAAAAGATTTAAAAAAAATTATAATATTATTTAGTTTTATAACTCAGCTTATGTCTAAGTAAGTAGCTTGATGTAGACCTATCCAAACCACTAACACATAGAAGTAAAAGCTTGCTTCCAGGAATAATTTTCCTTTTAAATATTTTAATATGAAAAATCAATTTCATATAATACCTGCCGCAGGTAACGGAAAGAAAAATTGTACCATTAAAAGTGGAAAATCAGAAAGGATAACTGAGTTTTCATATAGTAAAAGAAACATTTCTATAACGAAGACCAATAATCCGAAAACGAATGGGTTTAACTTAACTATAAAAGAAATAGCTATTCTTGATTCATTAGCAAAAGGTAACAGTTACAAAATGATTGCCAATGATTGCAACATAGCTATTAATACTGTGCGAGAACACATTCGAAATATTTATCACAAACTGAACGTACATTCCTGCATTCAGGCAGTATTATTGGCATTAAAAGAAAAACTACTCTCTACTCTTTTTTGTATCAACGTTTTCTCGCATGATAATGCGATTGACATGCTCTCTTCTGCACAATATCTTTACTTTAATTTTTAAACTTTTACAATAGGTAGTCCCGGAAACCTACTAGAAAGCAGAAATCATTTCAATTTTTAAAAATTACGTTATGAAAAAAAATACACTTTTTTCAGGGTCAATCATTTTGCTTATGATAGCCCCACTAATTGGCTTAACCCAAGCTAATAGACAACTTAGTAATCTAATAGCACCTACCCACATTAACCAGCACCTTTGGCCTGCAACTAAATGTACATATGACCTCGGTACTAATTCTATTAAATGGAGATATGGTTATTTTTGCCGTGGCATAGGAATAAGTCCTAATAATGTTGGGCCAAATTATCCTTTGGATATTATTAACCGGGATTATGGCAGAGGCATAAGTGTTTACAATAATTTTAGCGGCAATTCTCATCGCATCGGAGTTTATACGTATTCTGTTAATAACCCGGGATATGGCTATGGCATTCTGTCTTACGGGGGATATATTGGAACATATTCTCTAAATCTTGGCGGTTCGTACACTGGACGTGGTTACGGTGTTTATGCCACTGCTTCGGGAACAGCAGGTACTCGTTATGGTGTTTATGGCCAGGCAACAGGGTCGGGCGGTAATCGTTATGGAATTTACGGTTATGCTTGTGCAGGCCCCTCAAACAACGCGTATGGGGTTTATGGCCAGGCTGCCTGTGGTTCATTTAGGGCTGCTGGCTACTTTGCGGGAAATGTATGGGCAAACAATTACTTTCGTTTTTCGGATAGAAAATTGAAAAAAGGCATAACTCCTTTAAAGAATTCTTTACAACAATTAATGAAGCTAAAACCTTCATCTTATCAATTCAACACGACAGGTATTGAAAAAATGGGATTATCTTCTGGTAATCAAATGGGTTTAATTGCGGATGAAGTAAGACAGGTATTTCCTGAGTTAGTACAAGAAGCAGTAAAACCTGCAGAATATAGTGAAAACGAGACTTTAATAAGTTCTGAAGAAAAATTTGAGGGGGTGAATTACGAAGGATTAATCCCGGTTTTAATTGCTTCAGTACAGGAGCAACAAAAAACAATCGCCGATTTAAAATCTCAAAATGAAGAACTTAAAGTTCGTCTGACAAAATTAGAACAGAGTATAACGCTTAATGATGATAAAGTACCTGGAAAAACAGTTACTTCTGTTTCATTAAACTCTGTGATGTTAGAACAGAATAATCCTAATCCCTTCAATGAGAATACAGTTATTAATTATTATTTACCACAACAATCTGCTAATGCTGTTTTGAACATCACCGATCTCAGTGGCAGGATCATTAAAAGTATACCAATAACTCAAAAAGGTAAGGGTCAAATAATATTAAAAGCAGGGCAATTACAAGCGGGAACTTATCAATATTCCTTAAGTATGGGCGGGAAGTTGCTAGTAACAAAACAAATGATGTTGACACACAAATAAATCTAATCGTTCTTTGGGAGTTTTCTACTGCAGACCTCTTTTACTACCATAAAGATTTAGGGCATAATGACTGCTCTAAATCTTTATGGTTTATTTACGAATTAACCTAAGTGAAATGAACTCAAAAAAGTTGCAGTGCTTTTTTAAAAAAATTATTGGTTAAGAAAAAAAGTAAAGCTGCAAATCAAGCGACATGCAGAGAAATTGGTTTGGTTTGTACAACTCCTGTTTTATGTTTAATTTTAAAAGAAAAAATTCAAAAGTCACTCCTATAAATAAAGTTGAATGAAAAAAATAAATGAAAAAACAATTGGTCAAATTATAAGTCTTGGTATCATTTCCGGTATGCGTTCAACTTTCGCTCTGGCTATTGCTGCTCATTATTTAAGCAAACAACATAATTCTGCATTGTCGAACTCCAGGCTTCGTTTTATTCAATCACCTGTTACTGCAATCGTTACAAAATTACTCGGTGTTGCAGAAATTGCAGGAGACAAACTTCCGAATACCCCTAATAGAATTGTTGCTCCTCAAGTAATTGCAAGGGCAGCCTCAGGTGCATTAGCCGGTGCTATAATTTCTGTTGCCAATAAAGACAGTGTTGCAAAAGGCATTTTAATTGGGAGAGCTACAGCCATAGCTGCTACCTATGGCACTTTTTACCTTCGTAAATATTTAGATAAATCTACTTTTATTAAAGAACCCGTAACCGGAGCAATTGAAGATGCAATTGTTATAGGAAGTGGCATTCTGATTATGGGATAAAAAATTGTCACTAATCTAATTATTCACCCGACACTTTATTTTTAAAAGCCCTCACTTCTTTTTAGGGGAACGAACCTTAAAGCGAAGAAAAGAACGATAACATTGGCGTTTGCATCCTTTATGGAAATCATTTTTAGTTTTTTCTCAACCATCAACCCTAACCTGGCTTTAACTATATTTCTTTTATCGGCTTAGAAAATCAACTACTTTATCAGTTGCAATATTATCTGGTGTTATATTGAAACTATCTTTCTTATTTTCTATTTTGCTCCACTCTGTTACTTTTGAAAATAGTAAAGATGGATGGGCGTTATACATTACCAATTGTTTGTATGTAGCTAATGCGAGAACTGTTTTCAATCCTCCTACTATCATTATCCCCGGTACCTGCAGCTTCAACGTGTTTTGGGCAGTTGAGCAATCAAACTTATCTGAAGAAAGACTCCGTGTACCAACGAGTATATTAAGAATTTTATTTTGATACCGGGTACTTTTTATCTCCTTTTGCATCAAACCACAATATCCTGTTCATATTATCATCGTCGCCTCCGTCAACTTCTTTAAAAGCTGCATCTGCCGACAATTTTGCAAAAATCTTTGCTTTACCTTTTAATAAACTTAATGGTTTATTCATTTCATTAAGTCGAATCTTGTTGGGAATACGGCTATAATTGTAGTTTGATTTTTTATCGCTAAAACAATCAAACATCGGCATGGCTGTAGCATCGATAATGTTCATAGGAGAGAGTCCTAAAATTTGCTCAATCGTTCTTACCATACAGGTTTGGTTGTAATTTGTATGAATGGTTTTGTTAAGAATTGAATAAGGGCTCATCACTAAACCGGTTGTCCTATATGATGAGATATGATCCCACCCTGATTGAGAATCATCTTCTGTTACAAATACAACTGTAGAATCCCAAAAGCGGCTTTTTGTGATGGTTTCAACAATCCTTCCTAATGCAAGGTCGTTGTCCGCCACCATAGCACTCGGTATGGGAAAACCAGGCGACGTACCTGCTGTATGATCATTTGGCAATGAAAGCACCATCAGCTCGGGAAGACTATCGCCCGGAAGATTTTCATAGTTTTTCCATTCTTTTATAAAAACGTCAGCCCTTAGCTGATCAGTAAAATTTATATTATCGCAATCGGGGTAATCTGGTGATATAACAGGTCTTATCCGGGCAATGGTAGTTGTGTTTTTTATAACAAGAGGTTCTTGAGAAGTGTACTTATTATAAATATCTTCCCATTTCATTTTATCGTCGTAGTTCGTCAGACAGGCTTCACCAAAAATGCGCACCTTTTTACCATGGTCCAAAGCATTGGTCCAGACAAAACCGTTTTTATTGTAAGCCATTGCATCTGCAAGACGGTGAGTGTAACTTCTAAACCATGCGCGCACATTTTTCTCGATATAATCAGGAACCATAGCAGCATTTGCCCATACATGCCCTTCCGCTGATGACTTTCCTGATGCATAATAATTATCCATTAAAGAAAAATCCTGTGCAAGTTTATGTTGATTGGGCGTAACAGTGTTTCCAAAAATACATAAACTGCTATCACCTCTACCCTGTTTCATATCACCAAAAACCTGGTCATATGTTTTGTTTTCTTTTATAATATATACTACGTGTTTAAATATTGATGGCTCACCAATTCTTTCCGGTAAAGGTCTTGGTTGTACGTTTTTTCTTGGGAGTCTATTGGTCAATGCTATCCTGTAAAACATGTTTAATTTCCTAACTTTTTCAGTGTGGCTTTTCAGTTCTTTATCAGAAGGCAAAGGAATAATACTAAGAGAAGCCAGCTCTTTATGAATAGTATAAGCATTGGCCAATGTGCTGCTTGCTTGTTCTAACTCTTTCGGTTCTGAAAGCACTCTTGCACCTTTTGCTTCGAGGTTTGCGATATATAAATTTCGATTAAGTAAAGCTATTCCCGAAGGATAAGCTTCTGTAGGGATATAACCTTTTACTTTTGTTTTACCAATACCTTTATAGGAGTTTTTTTTGCCAAGATTTATTACAGCAATCGCATTGTCTAGTCCATTGGCTACATACATTGTTTTCCCCGTAGCATCTATTACAAGCGCATTTGGACTGCTGCCATAATAACTATATTGTTTTGAGAACAAACCGACTTCAATCGAATCGACCACTTTGTCGTTTTTTGCATTAATAACACTAACGTAGTCGCTGTTGCCATTTGCAACATATAAAAAATGTTTATCAGGACTGCAGGTAATAGCATTGGGATGCAGACCTAGCTGCAACTCATTTAATAAACTTCCATTGCTTATATCTATTACTGATAAGCTTCCGTCTTTTACTGCTCCTGTGGCGGGGTTGGTGTATGCCCTCCCCCAAGGCGTACCGGCAAATTCCATTGTTGTATCTGTTACCGTGCGACCTCCCCAATTGGTAACATAAGCTTTGTCGTTTATGATACAAATGCCAAAAGGCGCAACTCCTGTACCTGCAGTCCAGGCTATTTGTTTAGTGTCAACATTTATTTTGATTAATTGATTGTTTCCGTTCAGTACTACGTACAAATAAGGAATACCACTTTCAAACCTGATGTTGATTTGATTGGGCAAAGCTGTAGCCGCAGGCGCAATCGTTTTTAACGCTATTGATGTGATACCTTTCACAGACATTCCATCCCACTGTGCAATCATAACATGTGACAAATTTTTACCTTTATCGACGGCGCTCCATGTTATATACGTGCTATTTTTATAAATAAAAGATGCAATACCAGAGTAGGTGCTCATCAAATCTTTGTATTCTGCATTACCAGAAAAACTCCATCTGTTTGTTATCTTCTTCGTTTTTATGTCGAGAATAGCTATGCCGTACCGGTCTTCTACAACAACATTTTTCCTGTCGGGCAAAACAGTAACGTCGAGGGCATGATTTTCCAAATCAGGGTCGCCATAGGTAACAACCTTTCCTGCTGATTGCAAAAGCCTGTTATAAGGCATTTCTACTAGTGGTTCCTTAGTTTGAGACGTTTTATTTTCTGTAGGCGGAGGATGAGAAAGTTTTGTTTGAGCTTCTACAATAAAGGCTGCAAAAGAAAAGCAAAAAAGTAGCAAAAGTTGTTTCATATTATAGTATTTCTTACAATATTTTATGAATAGAATTAGTAAAAGGTTTATTGCGATTGTAATCTCAACCGGATTTATACTTCCTTTTATTTTACTATTTCAAAAACGGCTGCTTGCGAAATTCGGTTTTTCTTTTTCTTAAAGCATTATTAATTTTTTTTTAAAAAATTGTTATCTTATTATATCTTTTCCTATAACTTTATCTCAATTTTAAAGAAGTAAAAATACTTTTTAAAATATTTAAAAAAGTTTCTGTTTTCTTTTGGAATTATACCTGTTAATTATGGGAAAAAAAAACCAACAGCTCAAGAAGAAGATAATTAAGTACTTATACTATAGTGATACTTTATCAGTAGCAGAATTATGTCTTAAAGCAGATAAAAGCCTCCCCGTTATCTCTAAGTTTTTGAATGAGCTGATCGAAGAAGGTTTGATAACAGAAACAGGCTATGCCGCTTCAAGCGGAGGCCGACGTCCTCTTACATATGCAATCGTACCAAACCTTTTATATGTTGTTTCAGTATCAATGGACCAATATGTGTCGAGGATAGCAATCATGAACCTGAAAAACTCTTTTGTAACCCCGGTCGAAGAATTTGAATTGCCATTGACAAAAAATCCGGATGCATCTTTTGTTTTAGCAGAAAAAATTGAAGAGGTGATAACCAATTCGGGAATTCCAAAAAACAAAATTGCCGGTGTAGGAATTGGCATGCCAGGTTTTGTAGATGCAAAAAAGGGAATCAATTATACCTTTTTAAGTGTCCCAGGCAAAAATGTTACAGAATACATGTCCGAAAAAATAGGATTACCGGTATTTATAGACAATGATTCACGTTTGATAGCATTGGCAGAACTGCGCTTTGGTGCGGCAAGAAATAAAACGAATGTAATGGTGTTAAACGTAGGCTGGGGAGTTGGCCTCGGCATGATACTGAACGGGGAACTTTTTAAAGGTCACAATGGTTTTGCAGGAGAATTTAGCCATATTCCACTTTTTACAAACAGCATACTATGCAGCTGTGGCAAGACTGGGTGTTTAGAAACAGAAACATCGCTGATGGTAGTAATTAAAAAAGTGCAGGAAGGATTAAGGGGCGGTCGTATGTCTGTATTAAAAGATGTGGCAATGGAACATTTTGAACAGGCCATTGAAGCAATAATGAATGCAGCCAAAGAAGGCGACCAATTTGCGGCAGAGCTATTTTCTGAAACGGGTTATAAAATTGGCAGAGGAGTAGCAATTTTAATTCACCTTTTTAATCCTGAAACAGTTATACTGAGTGGCAGAGGATCGCTTGCAGGAAAGATTTGGCAGGCCCCCATTCAACAGGCTTTGAATGAGCACTGCATTCCGAGATTAGCGATGAATACAAACATAGAAATATCAACATTGGGTTACCACGCTGAACTTATAGGAGCTGCAGCGCTTGTAATGGAAAATTTTGAAAGAAGAACAGAGACAAGCGGTACTCCGGAGCCAGACGATCACTTACTGAAATAATTAATCCAAACTATAAAAATACTATCACTTTATATTTCGATTGTACAATTCGACTGTTTAGCAAAAGCATTCATGATTGCATACGATCAGGATTTTAAAAACTGTCTCCATTCATTAAATTAAACAAGCTACAATGAAAAGATTTACAAAGTGCTGGCTTTTTTTGATGCTATTGTTGGGAAGCACATTAGCGTTTAGCCAGAATAAAACTGTCTCAGGTACGGTTACCGACAGTTTGGGAAAAGGGATTCCAAGTGTTACTGTTGCAGTAAAAGGAACTAAAAAAACGGCAGTATCTGATGCTCAGGGCAATTTTACAATTGCTGTCAATTCTTCTAATGATGTTTTACAATTTTCTTCGGTTGGTTTTCAAAAAACAGAAACAAAAGCGGCTGGTGATGCAGGGGTGAACATAACCATGAGGCCCGAAGTTGGAAACTTAAACGAAGTTGTAGTAACGGCTCTCGGCATTCGCAGAGACCAGCGAAAATTAGGGTATGCAACCTCTACTATAAGTTCACAGGATATTTTGAAAACCGCTCCCACCAACTTTGCGTCTGCATTATACGGCAAGGCTCCTGGTGTAACTATTAACACTAACCCGGGTGGAGCAACGAGTGCTGTAAGTATCCAGATAAGAGGATTAAGTTCCATTAATTTCCAAAGGCAACCGCTTATGGTTGTTGACGGAGTTGTAGTAAGAAATGGAGACGCTAACAACGAAGGATATTGGGGTGGCAACCAACGAATAAATGGTAATGGGTTATTAGATATTAATCCTGAAAATATAGCAAATGTAACCATATTGAAAGGTGCAGCTGCATCAGCCTTATATGGTTCCGATGCCAACTTTGGTGTAATTGTTATAACCACTAAAAACGGCCAGGGACACAAAGGATTGGGAGTTGATGTTAATTTATCAGGTAACATAGAACAAGCATCAGTATTGCCTGATCTACAGACCGAATATGGACCAGGTTATGACCGTGGTACTAATATGTCTTCCTTTGGAGCTGATGAGGATGGCTGGATACACAAAAATATAGATGGGAAAGACGTTGTTTATCCTATTTTTAGAGCTTATGGCCAATTCGGACCTAAAGTAGACGGAAGGGAGGTATATTGGTGGGATGGACAAATGCGCCCCTATGTGGCACACGCCAACAACTGGAAACAATTTTACAGAACAGGCAATAACTCGGCGGCTAACATTGCTCTAAGCAATGCAACGGATAAAATGAATTACCGGCTGTCTTTTACCCGCAACGATTATAAAGGAATCCAGATTGGTGGTAAACAGGAAAAAAATACATTTAATTTAAATACCACTTATAAAGTTTCATCTAAAGTAACTACAGACATAGCAATAAGTTATGTAAATGAAAAGGTACATAACAGGCCCCGGCAAATAGACAGGCTTACAAATAACTATGGAGGATTTTTTAGCCCTGTAGATTACATGGATGCATATTTTAATAAATACAAAACCACCAGAGGTTATAAATATGTTCCTTATAATGATACTCAAAAAGATCCCGCAGAAGCTTTAAAATATAACATTCGTGCTTATGATTTCATGGATTTTTTATGGACACAATTAGAAAATAATTACGATGAAACTACCAATCGTTTAATAGCTTCCGGTACCGTTAATTATAATATTATTAAAGATTTAAATTTGCGTGGTCGCATAGGTACTGATTATACAGGATATTATTTAGAGGAAAAAGATAAAAACGAATATCCTATCGCTTTCGGACCGTCAGGCAATTATTCTACTTCTTCTAACAGGTACAGTTTCATGTATGGCGATTTACTGCTGTCGTACAGTCATCAGCTAATTAATAAATTAAAATTAAATGCTTCGGTCGGATACCAGGGCAGAAAAGAAGATTACCGCTACTCTTCTGTAGGAACCGCAGGTGGATTAACAACAGAAAATTGGTTTAGCACGAAAGCATCGGCCAGTAATTATCTTACTGCAAATGCTTATCGAAGCTTTTTAGTAAAAGATGGTTTGTTTGGAATACTAGGATTAGAGTATAATAATTTTCTGTTTGTGGAAGGTACACTACGCAGAGAAAGAACTTCTACTTTATATCCCGGCAACAATACTTTTTATTATCCAGGTGTAAGTGCGGCTTTTGAGCTTAGCAATGCTTTTAATCTTCCTTCATTTGTTTCTTACAGTAAGCTAAGAACAGCATGGGGTATTGTTGGCAATCCTCCGAATCCATATGTTTCTAATATTGTATATTCTGCTGGAAATATTAATGGTATTCCTACATTATATCCTGGCTCTTCTTACGGTAATAATAATCTAAAAAATGAAGAAAAGCACGAGCTTGAGTTTGGCTGGGAAACAAAGTTTTTCAAAAATCGCCTCGGCTTCGATGTTTCTTATTACAATGACAAAATAGTTAACCAGATATTAAATCTTACTATTCCCGGTTCTACCGGCGCAACTGGTATTTTAGTAAACGTAGGTACTTTAAAAAATTACGGACTGGAAGCATCGATAAATGGAGTGCCTCTTCGCACAAGAGATTTTCAGTGGGATACCAGGCTAAATCTTTCTTTCAACCGCAATAAGGTAGTGGCGCTGATGTCAGGTTTAGACAGGTTGACAAACTCTAACATAGATAACGGCTCTTTGCTTATTGTTTCAGAAGTGGGCCAGGCAGCCGGTGACATAGTTGGTTATAAAAGAAGAACCAACGAAAAAGGTCAATACGTTATCAACAGCGACGGCTACTACGATATAAATTTTGATAACCAGGTTAAAATGGGAAACATTCAACCTAAAGGCTCTGGCGGATTTACTAATAATTTTACGTATAAAAACTTTAATTTAACCGCACTGGTTGATTTTCGCTGGGGTGGACAGGTTGTTTCTCCTTCTCTTTTATATGCTACAGGTGCAGGCTTGTATAAAAATTCTCTTGCCGGCCGCGACGCTGAACATGGTGGCCTTCCTTATTACGTAGATGCTAATGGCAAAAATGTACAGGTTGCAGCAAATGCAACTACAGGACCTGGTGGCGAGAAAGTGTTTCACGATGGTATTATCTTAAATGGCGTAAACCAGGGCGATGGCAAGGCTAATCAAGCAGTAGTTGAAGCAGCGAATTATTATTTAAATACTTACACCTGGGGTTCATGGCCGGGTTCAGGTTCTTACAGTACCTATGAAGCAGCTGTGTTTAATAATGATTTTGTCAAATTAAGAGAACTATCATTATCCTATACCCTGCCGCTAAAAATCAAATCGAAGTTGAGCATGCAAAACTTCACATTCAGTTTGTATGGCAGAAACCTGTTCTATTTCTACAAAACTCTACCCTATTTAGATGCTGAGGAAGGCGTCGGTACCAGCTTCGTTTCACAGGCGATGGTTGGTGGCGGCACTGCTGCCTCAAGATCTTACGGTGCAAGTATTCGTGTATCATTTTAAAAAGTAGTAATTGATCAAAAAGATTAAAAAATGAAAAAATTAATAAAGTATAAATTAGTATTTTTTGCATCGGTAGGGCTTATACTTGGCGGTTGCAAAAAATCGGATTTTAATAATAATTATTATAACCCCGAAACCGCGGTGCAAGGCAGCATCGGGAGTTTGTATGCCGGAATGTTTGATAATGCTCGGGTAATACCTCGTTACTGGAATCTATATACTTTCCTTATTCCGGTACTTGGCGAATACAGCCAGACAATCGGCTACACCAATGGTTCAAAGATTTATGAACAGCCGGTAAACTATACGCAAGACCGCTGGAACGATTACTATACCGGAACCATGGCCCGGTATAGAGAAGTAGAAAAACTGTATAATGGACTTACAGATACTGCTGAAAAAAATGGCTACCTGTTGTTCTTAGAAACAGGGCGTATTTACCTCTATGATCAAACTGCTCAAATAGTAGATATGTACGGCGATATACCTTTTTCTACCGCAGGACAATTAAACGCAACAGGTAATATTGTATTAGCAAAATATGATAAAGGAAAAGATGTATATGATTTTATCTTAAAGGATTTAAAACGTATCTCAGATTATCTTGTTACCGTAAACCCTGACGTATTTTATTCAAACCAGTTTAAGAAGTTTGATTTTTTAAATGCCGGAAGTGTTGAAGAATGGAGAAAGTATGCAAACTCGCTTCGTTTACGTTTGGCAATGCGTACTTCGTATTCAGATGAAAATACAGCCAAAGGCATTGCGCAGGAAATATTAGGCAATCCTACTCAATACCCGCTAGTTGAGACGGTTGATGAAAATGTACAGGTAAAACTAACAGGCAATCTGGTATCAACCAGCAATGATATAAGAAGCGGCTTTGGCGTAAACCCTATGGCTCCGGGATATATGGTAGATAATGTAATGGCGCCTACTAATGACCCTAGATTACCGGTATACTTTACTGCAAATAAAAATGGCGAGTATCATGGTGTGCCAAATAACTGGACTGCATCACGGGTAAGCGACTCTACAACTGCTAATTACTTCTCACGCTATGACTCCACAACATTTACTGAAAATAACATGTTCCCTGGTATTATTCTTACTGCATCAGAAGTCAGCTTTATGAAAGCAGAAGCCTTTGAAAGATGGGGAGGTGGCGATGCAAAAGCAGCGTATGAAGATGGCATTAAGAAATCAATACAGTATTACTATTACATAAATAACATCAGCAATTATACATCTCATGATCCAATGCCTGCCGATGCCCAGATAAGCGCTTTTCTTACTGATGCATCCGTAGCCTATGGCACAGATCAGCAAAGTAACCTGAAAAAAATTGCTACCCAGAAATGGATAGATTTTAACGTCATGCAGGCACAACATGCTTGGGCCGAATGGAGAAGAACAAAATATCCTGTGCTCAATTTTCCAGCAGATCCATCTTCTACCCTATCACCCAGCGTTCCGGAAAGATTGTTATTTCCTTCGACCGAAAGAATTTTAAACACAGCCAACTACGAGACGGTAAAAAGCTCGGATAATGTTACAACCAAAGTTTTCTGGGACGTGAAATAAGTAAATCGTAGTTATAATTATTTTATTAGTTATTGTAACAAACGAGACTTTAAAGTGTTAGGTTACTTTAGATAAGAAATAGAAATGATATATAAGAATTAAAAAGAGTTTATCTGAATAACAAACATGATTTTTTATATGGTAAAACATCATGTTTGTTTTTATAATTATTAGAGTTTGAAAATAATGGTTTTATAAATAGTTATAATAAGTGCAGAAAGAATATATGCAGCGAAAATGATAGTTTCTTGTCTATTATAACCAGTAGTATAAAAAAGTAAGTGATTAAATAGTAAAAGATACTTAAGAATAAGTACTCGAATCAATCAACTGATTTTGATACTATTTGATGCCTCGTGAGTTTGATGAATTACAAAACCTTAAAATGTAATATTAAAAGTTTATTTCGCTTTTATTCAACCATAAAAAGAAATAAGAATTAAGAAGTTTGATTACCTGCCTTTGAAGTTGATTTCTCTTAGCTTTTTTTCATTAAAGCCCTTATCCTGATTTATTACTTAGAAATAAAATGCTAGTAATATAGACATTGAAAACCAAATCTTAAAATCCATCGATTGTTGCTTACCTCTTTCATCAAGATTTAAAAGATATAAAATCGCATTTACTTTTTTATTAATAAAACCAAAAACAAAATGAAAAAACTCGAACTCCTTCTTATTTTATTGCTGGTAGGTTGTGTGGGTTTTGCACAGACCAGACAGCTAAATGGAACTGTAAGGGATTCTGCTTCTGGCAGACCTTTGCCTTCAACAACGGTAAAAGTTGTAGGTAAAAACACCACGGCAGTCACCGGTGCTGACGGAACATTTTCTCTGATCGCACCTCTTGGTAGTGTCAGTCTGCAGGTAACTTCTGTGGGATACGCACCACAAACCATTAATGTCGATCCTAACGACAATAACTTAATCATTCAGCTTAGTGTGTCCTCCGCGCGATTACAGGAAGTTGTTGTTACAGCATTAGGCATTTCCAAAGAAGCAAGAAAAGTCGGATACGCAGTAACAACAGTCAATGGCGATCTTTTAAACAAAGCCCGCGAGACAAACGTGGCCTTGTCATTATCTGGTCGTGTAGCTGGTCTTAATGTGCATGGCACTAACGGCGGACCTGGTGGTACTGCCCGTATTCTTTTAAGAGGAATGCCGAGCATGAACTCAGGGGGCGCTCCGCTTTTTGTACTAAATGGCGTTCCCATAGATAATACCCAGCGCGGCAACGCAGGTGAGTGGGGCGGCTCTGATAACGGGGATGGCATTGGTAATCTAAACCCTGATGATATAGAAACCATGACCGTACTAAAAGGTCAGTCTGCTTCTGCATTATATGGTTCAAGAGCTTCTAACGGCGTCATACTTATAACAACCAAGACAGGCAAAAAAGGTAATTTTGCTGTTGACTACAATACAAATTATTCAATCGACAAGGCCATTAATTATACAGATTACCAGTATGTATATGGCCAGGGGCAGAATGGCAACAAGCCAACAACCGCAGCAGAAGCACAAAACACAGGCCGGTTAAGCTGGGGTGCCAAATTAGATGGATCACAGGTTATACAATTCGATGGTAAAACCTACGCTTATTCTCCTTATAAAGACAATATTGCCAACTTTTACAGAACCGCGCCGTCTTTTACCAATACAGTTGCAGTTACCAGCGGAGGCGATAGAGGATCTTTCCGTTTATCTCTGTCTAATTTAGATAACAAATCTATCATTAGAAACAGCGGTATTAACAGAAAAACAGCTAATTTAAATTTAGAGCAAAGAGTCACAGATAAGCTGAAAATAAATGTGGTAGCAAACTACATAGACGAACAGTCTAAAAACCGTCCACAGTTGAGTGATGGCCCGATGAATGCAAATAATGGGCTATTTCTTGCAAATAATATAAATGAAGCAATTTTGGCTCCTGGTTATGACCCGGCAAATAATGGTCGCGAAACCCGTTATAGTGATGATGAGTATGTAACCAATCCATGGTTTGTAGTTAACCAGTATATTAACAATCTAAGCAGAAAAAGATTAATATCTGCTGTTACTGCACGTTACACTCTAACCGATTGGTTGTATGCGCAGGGTCGTGTGGGTTATGATCTGCTAAACGACCGCGCCTTTAGCGTTACTCCATGGGGAACTGCGTATAGCCAAGGCTTTAAAGGAGGATTGAACGATTTATCTCAGTCGCAAACATCAGAGTTAAATATCGACGGATTAATCGGAGCTACACGACACATAACACAAGACCTAGGTCTGGATGTTGCTGTAGGAGCCAATCTTAGAAAAAATCAATTTGAAAGAACCGGTGTAAATGGTGGTCCGTTTGTACTACCCTACTTGTATAGTTATAGTAATGTGGTTAATTATGGCAGATCTTATGGTTTTTCTAAAAAGGAGGTGCATTCAGCATATTACACTGTAGATCTTAGTTACAAAAACATTCTTACCTTAAATACAACCGGCCGATACGATGCTTATTCTACATTGCCAAGCAGCAACAGAAGCATCTTTACTCCGTCAGTGTCTGCAAGTTTTGTCTTTTCTGAGTTGACAAATATTAAAGATCTAAGCTTTGGTAAAATACGTGCTTCATTTGCTCAAACAAGTGGAGAGCCAGGCAACCCGTATCAAACCTCTATTTATTATGGCGTAGGTAATTCTCTCAATGGTATCCCGACCGGTAACTATAGCAGCAATCTTCCCAATTTATTTTTAAAGCCATTTACACTAACTGAGGCTGAAGTTGGGGCTGAACTTAAGTTTTTTCACAACCGCTTAGGTATCGATGTTTCTTATTTTAACCGTAAAACAAAAAACGAAATTCAATCAGCCAACTTAAGTACATCAACAGGTTTCTCCAGTACAGTAGTTGGTACAGGTTCTACACTAAACCGTGGGCTTGAAGTACAGGTGTCTGCTACGCCTGTGCAGGCAAAGAATTTTAGCTGGAACATTACGGTAAATATGACAAACGTTAAAAATAAAATTCTTGAAACTGACGAAAATGGAAATAATGTTTCTTTAGGTACAAATCGTCCAAACCATGGCGCAGCTACTACCGCGTTTATAAAAGGCTTACCTGGTCCGCAGATATTGGTTCATGATTATAAGTATGATGCCAAAGGAAATATAGTTGTAGATGCTTCAGGTCTTCCCGAATCAGGAAATGTAATACCAATGGGTAGTGTATTACCAACATTATACGGTGGAGTAAATAATGAACTTACCTATAAGTCCTTTAATCTTTCATTCTTATTTGATTATAATTACGGCAATAAAATTCTTTCAGCAACTAAGTTTTATACTGTATACCGTGGTCTTGACAAAATGACTCTGGAGGGCAGGGAAACAGGCATTACAGTAGGTGTGCACGAAGATGGATCTCCTAACACAACCGCAGCAAGCGCTCAAAGTTATTACCAGGCGCTGGCACAAAATGTACAGAAAATAAGCGTACTTGATGGAGACTATATAAAACTTCGCCAGATTACACTAGGATATAATATTTCTGAAAAGGTTTTTGCAAATGTTCCGGTATTCCGCTCTGTTACATTATCGCTTGTAGCACGTAACCTGCTTACATTGTTAAAGCATACGGATAACATAGATCCTGAAGCTTCTTTCGGATCAAACGTAGCATATGCCGGTATAGAAGGCACCAGCCTTCCTTCAACAAGAACATTTGGAATAAACGCCAACTTTAAATTCAAATAGAGAAATCATGAAAAAAATACTAGTATATATTGGTTTTGTATTGGTTCTGGCACAAGTTAGCTGCACGAAAAATTTCGATGCTGTTAACACAGACCCAACGCAGGCTACGGCCTCTTCTTTCGATGCAAATCTGCTGCTGCCCAGTATTCAGTGGAATTATGCCAACGGAAACACCGGGTATAACGGTCCTATATTGTTTCAAAGCATGTGGGCTCAAATATTTGCATCAACCTCGTCAGGAGCTGCTAACTATTATGATAATGCAGACAAATATGTGCAAACAACCGGCACTTTCAGTTATGTAGTAGGTTCATGGAACACTGTTTACGGAGCTGCGGGATACGCGAATGAATTACAGAATTTAACCAAAGACAATCCTGAACTTGTTAACCTTAATAGTTATGGCACTATTATGAAAGTAATGTCTATGCAATATCTTACAGATGTGTATGGCGACATTCCCTATTCACAGGCATTACAGGCAAAGACAGGAGTGAATAACCCTGTTTATGATAAACAACAGGATATCTACAACTCGATGTTGAATGATCTGGACGGCGCTATCGCAAAATTAGATGCCGCCAAACCTTTGCCTACATCCGATGCTTTTTCTTACAAGGGAGATATAGTCAAATGGAAAAAACTGGGTTATTCGTTGATGTTGAAGTTAGCTATGCGTTTAACAAAAGTAGATGCTGCCACCGCTCAGAAATATGCTGAAAAAGCAGCTGCAGGTGGTACTCTGGCTGGTGTTGCAGATGATGCATATTTACTTGCTGACGATCCTCATGGTTATACAAATGGTAATGCAAGTGCGCTGGCTGTAGCTGGAGACGTGTACGAGGTAAGATGGAGCAAAACTTATATTGACTACCTGAGAACAAATAATGATCCGAGACTGGGGGTTATAGCAGAAGTACCAAATGCAGGACTTGCGGCTAATCAAAGTGATGCACCCGGTTCCACTGATCCGGCAATTCAGTTAGGGCTTCCAAACGGTTATGACTTAAAACAAGGAGCTACTGATATAACAAAATCACCTGGCTATCCGGGAGGTACAGGCGCAGGCGCTGATGTTACACCGATAGGAAAATACTCCCGTCCAAGGTCGTCTTTATATAGGAACCGGAGCGGGGCGATTTTTATATTAACCTATGCCGAGTCTGAACTTTTACTGGCAGAAGCAGCAGTAAGAGGCTGGAATGTTGGTGGCACATCTGCTCAACAACATTATCAGAATGCTGTTGTCGGTGCTCTACAGTCTTTGGCAACTCTTGGTGCCGATGCAATGATCAGCGCCCCTGTTGCTAACGCTTATGCCGCAGCACATCCGCTGGACGTATCTTCTCCCGAAAATTCTTTAAAACAAATCAACGAACAGTATTGGGCCACCGATGGTTCTTTACTCAATTTTGTTGAAGCATGGAGCAATTGGAGAAGGTCTGGCTATCCTCAGTTAGTACCTGTAAAATATCCTGGAAATTTTTCTGGCGGCCAAATTCCGCGTAGGGAAATTTACCCCGTGTCTGAAAGTTCTCTAAACCCTGCGGCTTACAAAGACGCTGCAAGCAGGCTTACAGGTGGCGACACCTGGAGCGCAAGGGTTTGGTGGGATAAATAACACTTCAAATATTTTTCTATAAAAAGACAGGACAGAAATGTTCTGTCTTTTTAATTTTCACTTTATATTTTCCATTAATTCTGTAGCTTCAGTTATTGCTTGCAAAACCAAAGATTCGATAAATTTGAATGGTTATGAAATCAGTCCCTTTTTTACCCGTTAATAAAAAACATCTCTATATAAAACCTTCGTACAAATTTTTACATATACTTTTTATTATTTTTCTTTTACCTCTTGCAGCGACCCAAACAATTGCCCAACAACCTCTTTTTCAATTTTTAGCCCCACAGCAGACCAACATTAATTTTACAAACCCTATAAATGAAGACGAAAGCCTGAATGTTTTGGCTTATGAATATTTATATAACGGAGGCGCAGTCGCAGTGGGTGACATTAATAACGATGGATTACAGGACATTTTGTTTACAGCAAACAGCAAATCAAACAAATTGTACCTCAATCTTGGAGGAATGAAGTTTAAAGATATCACCAAAGAAACAGGCTTGGAAGGCAAGCCGGGTGGATGGAAAACAGGCGCTACCATGGCCGATGTAAATGGCGATGGATTGCTTGACATTTACCTTTGCTATTCAGGAAAATTGTCGGAGCAGTTAAGAAAAAATCAATTGTTTATAAACCAGGGTAACCTAAAATTTGTCGAGAAAGCAAAAGAATATGGACTGGACGATCCAAGTTACAGCACCCAGGCTGCTTTTTTCGATTTTGATAATGACGGCGATTTGGATATGTTTCTCTTAAATCACAACGTCAAGAAGTATGATAACATGGAGCTGGATAAGTTCAGAAAAGAGACTGATGAACTTGCCGGAAATAAATTATACGAGAACCAGGAAGGGCATTTTGTTGATGTTTCTAAAAAAGCAGGTATTTACCAAAATCCCCTTACTTTCGGATTAGGAGTAGCTATCTCTGATGTCAACAAAGATGGGCTCCAGGATATTTATGTAACGAACGACTACAATGAGCCTGACTATCTTTATATAAATAACGGTAACGGCACTTTTAGTGATGAGACCAAGCAAAGGTTCCGGCACTTATCAGAGTTCTCAATGGGTGTAGATATTGCCGACCTAAACAATGATGCACTCCCCGATATCATTACTCTCGACATGTTACCCGAGGACAACCGCCGCCAGAAGCTATTGCAGTTGCAGGAAAATTATGAGGCTTTCGATTTGATGATGAGTCAAAACCTGTACAAACAATACATGCGCAACATGTTTCAATTAAATAATGGCGATGGCACCTTTAGCGAAATAGGCCGCTTAGCCGGAATATCGAATACCGATTGGAGCTGGTGTCCCCTGATTGCCGATTTTGATAATGACGGATATAAAGACATTTTTGTAACAACAGGCTATCTGCGAGACTACACCAACAAAGATTTCTTAAGGTACTGGGGAGATTACAAGGTAAGAAAGATAATAGATCGTGAGCCAATGCTTTTAATGGATCTTGTAAAAGCAATGCCTACAACGCCCTTCAAAAATTATATTTTCAAAAACAATCACGATCTTACTTTTTCAAACAAACAGGCAGATTGGGGCTTTGATAAAACCAAGATGTCTAATGGCGCTGTATATGCTGATTTAGATAATGATGGAGATCTTGATCTCGTAATAAACAACATTAATGAAAATGCTTTTATATACCAGAACATGTCCCGCGAACAGTCAAAGACTTCTTATTTATCGGTACAGTTAAAAGGAAAAGAAAAAAACACTGCGGCAATAGGTGCAAAAGTAGTTGTATACAATAACGGCAATGTGCAGTACCAGGAAGTAAACCCTAATCGTGGTTATTTATCTTGTGTCTCGACAATACTCAATTTTGGATTAGGCGATGGTAAAAAGGTTGACTCTCTTAAAATTATCTGGCCTGATAATACAGCTCAGATACTTACAAATATCTCCGCTAACCAAAAATTATCGATAAACAATAATAGCAAAAATGAGAGGTCGAAAAGTGAAAGTAATGAGCCGTCAAAAAAGTTATTTGTAAAAACTGATAGTATTATTAATTATAAACATGATGTTTTTAGTGAAAATGATTTTAAAAGGCAACCATTAATGCTTTTTATGTATTCGCAGACGGAGCCGGTTATTGCTAAAGGAGATGTGAACAAAGATGGAATGGAGGAATTCTTTATTACCGGAGATAAAAACAAGCCTGGAAGAATTTACATACAAAAGGCCGGGGGTAAATTTGAGCCTCTTGAAAACGTTAGCATCAGTGATGAAAATACGTCCGCTGTTTCCGCTGCTGTCTTTTTTGATGCGAATAATGATGGAAACGAGGATTTATATGTAGCAAAAGGAGGATATTCAGTATTTGAGCCGAATACTCCGGCGCTCCAGGACGAGTTATATATAAATGATGGCAAGGGACATTTTACTTTAACCACCGATGCATTGCCCGACATGAGTGCGTGCAGTAAATCGTGTGTGCGCCCCTGCGACTTTGATGGTGACGGGGATATAGATCTTTTTATTGGAGGAAGAGTGATACCTGGGATGTACCCTGTTGCGCCTAAAAGCTTTTTACTGAAAAATGACGGAAAAGGTAAATTTACTGCTGTCGATATTCCTTTTGCAACTGCAGGAATGGTTACAGATGCAAAATGGGTTGATTTAAATAAAGACGGCAAAAAGGATCTTATTTTATGCGGAGAAATGATGCCAATTATGGTTTTCGAAAATACTGCGTCAGGCTTTGTTGATAAAACAAACAACTATTTTTCAAAACCTGAAAGCGGCTTTTGGTTCACACTTACTGTTGCTGACATAAATGGTGATGGGTGGCAGGATATTGTAGCAGGAAACCTTGGTAACAACACTCAAATACGTGCTTCTGATAAAGAGCCTGTTGATTTATATTATGCTGATTTTGATGAAAACGGCTCTATTGATCCTTTCCTCACCTGTTACATAAAAGGCGTTAGCTATCCTTTTGTCAGCAGAGACGAATTAAATGAGCAGATGTATTCGATGCGGAAGAAGTTTACATCTTATAAAAATTATGCTGACGCTACGATACAACAAATTTTCACAGCAGATGAATTGTCTAAGGCAAATAAGTTATCAGCAACTGAAAGTCGCAGTGTAGTTTTTATTAATAAAAACGGCAAATTTGAAAAAAGTCCCCTACCCTTGCAGGCGCAATTTTCAGTAGTTAATAATATAATAGCGAAAGACTTCACAGGCGATGGAAAAGAAGATTTACTGCTATTTGGCAATCATTCAGATAACCGCCTTAAGATTGGAAGCGTAGATGCCAACTACGGTTGTTTGTTAGAAGGTGACGGTAAAGGAAATTTTAGTTATATTGACCAGACAAGATCGGGGTTATGCGTAAAGGGTGATGTGAAGTCTGTTGAAGAAATAGTTATTAACAAGCAGAAGTATTTGTTTATTGGTATTTGTGATGATTATCTGCAATTTTATAAAGAGCCTTAAAAATTTTTAAATGAAGCGTATTGCAACTATTTTTTTATTCTTTACCCACGTTGTTGTTGCGCAAAAAGTACCTGACCTACTTACTCATCAAATATCATCATCTGTATTTTCATTGTCCCAGGTAATGATGCATGATGTGGTCAATCCACCTGCTGCCAGCCGGTATTATGCCTACTGCATGTTAGGACCTTATGAGATCATTTCACAAAACAATACCACCCTACCACCTTTACCAACTTTTATAAAAGATTATAAAAGCATTCCTATAACCATTATAAGTAAGTATAATGCCAAAGTTGCAGCAGTGTACTGTATATTGGAAACAGGAAAGTTAATGCTTCCTTCGGGGTACATTTTAAGTGATGACGAAGAAAAATTTTTAGCATCACTTCGTCAGTATAAAATAGACACAGCTGTTATTAATGCATCCGTATCTGTAGCTAAGGAAGTTGCATCAAGAATAGTAGCTTTTTCAAGAACTGATCATTACAACGAATTGAGCGCAAAAATCCGTTACCGGCCAGTTCGTGATGATGCCCATTGGTATCCTACACCGCCTACCTATATGGAAGCAGTAGAACCACATTGGAAAACAATACGGCCTATGATAATTGATTCTTGTAATGAGTTCATACCAAAATCTGCGCTTGCTTTTAGTAAAGACAGCAGCAGCTTGTTTTACAACCTGGCAAAAGAAGTATATGATATCTCAAAAAGTGCAACAAAAGAACAATTGGAAGTAGCGGCTTTTTGGGATTGCAACCCTTTTGCGGTTTCAACAGCAGGCCATATGTCAATTGGTTTCAAAAAAATCAGTCCCGGCGGTCATTGGATGAGTATTGCCGGAATAGCGACGGATAAAGCTCATTTAAGTTTTGACAAAGCCATTTTGCTTAACACGGTTTTATCTGTTACTCTTATGGATGCCTTCATAAGCTGCTGGGATGAAAAATATAGAAGTAACCGAATTCGCCCGGAGACTTATATAAACAGGTACATTAATGCCCGGTGGGAGCCTCTTTTACAAACACCACCATTCCCTGAATATCCGAGCGGTCACAGCGTTATTTCTGTAGCTTCTGCAGAAGTGCTTACCTACCTGCTTGGCGATAATTTTAATTTTACCGATGATTCTGAACGGTTATTTGAATTGCCTTCGCGTTCCTTCAAATCTTTTCGCCTTGCTGCAAATGAGGCTGCGATATCGCGATTATATGGAGGAATTCATTTTCGCGATGCTATAGAAAACGGCCAACAGATGGGACTGGCGATTTCAGCAAAAATAATTTCAAAAATAAAAAAAGCGGGTGTTGGAAAAATAAAGTTGTAGCCCTCATGAAACGACTATGAATTCTCCGCAATTACAAACGTTAATAAGAAAAAATAAAATTGTGCTGTAAAATATAAAAGACCAGGCAAGACGTTTTTCTTTGAAAAAATATGTTTTCCTGTATTTATTTTCCTTCTCAATAAGCGATTCACTACCTCCTGCCACATATTTTTTTTCTAAAAATTGCCGTGTTTCACTCCCATGCTGTTGGTATATATTATATTGCGTTTTATAACAACGAAACGAATAGTCTATTTACATTTTTTAATTGAATAATTCTAACTCACATGACCGCAGACACAATGCTTGCTAAGAAGCACATATCATTTGAAAAAATCCCTACAGCTATTTACAAAGATTCAGAACAACCATCTGTAGCTGTCGCAAGGGAAATTGCAGACATTATTACCCAGGTAAATGCCCAGGGAAGAAATGCAGTGTTAGGGTTAGCAACAGGCTCTACTCCCAAAAAAGTGTATAAAGAATTGATCAGGCTTCACAAGGAAGAAGGGCTCAGTTTTAAAAATGTTGTAACTTTTAATTTAGATGAATATTATCCTTTAGAGCAGGAAGCTATGCAAAGCTATCGTCGGTATATGAAGGAAAACCTTTTTGATTATATTGATATTGCTGCCGAAAACTGCCATGTACCTGATGGCACAGTGCCTCAGGAGTTGGTAAAAGTATATTGTGATAATTATGAAAAGAAAATAGAGGAAGCAGGCGGGCTCGATTTTCAGTTGCTTGGCATAGGAAGCAATGGTCATATTGGCTTTAATGAACCTGGTTCTCACATCAATTCTATCACACGCCTTATCACACTCGATTTTGTAACCCGTGCTGATGCAACTTCAGAATTTGGCGCACTTGCCAATGTGCCGAAAAAAGCGATCACTATGGGTGTCAGTACTATTTTAAAAGCAAAACGAATTGTTTTACTTGCTTTAGGAGAGCATAAAGCCCAGATAATTCAGAAAGCGGTTGAAGGTCCTGTAACAGAATTTGTTCCCGCCTCATACTTGCAGGGCCATAGCAATACATTGGCAGTAATTGATGAGGCCGCATCTGCAGAGTTAACCCGTCGCAAAGCTCCGTGGCTGATAGAAAACGTATTGTGGGATGTAGCGATGATTAAAAAAGCTGTAATTCACCTGGCGCTGGCTGTGCGTAAACCCATACTAAAACTCACCAATAACGATTACAACGAAAATGGTTTAAGTGAATTATTGGCGCTCTACGGACAGGCATATGATATCAATATAAAGGTGTTTAACTGGCTGCAGCATACAATAACCGGCTGGCCGGGTGGTAAGCCAAATGCTGATGATAAAAACCGGCCCGAGCGTGCTAATCCTGCTAAGAAAAGAGTTTTGATTTTTAGTCCACATCCTGATGATGATATTATATCTATGGGCGGTACTTTTCAGAGACTGGTAGATCAGGGACACGAGGTGCACGTTGCCTACCAGGTATCGGGAAATATTGCAGTTGCAGATGATGAAGCGCTTCGTTTTATTGAATTTGTAGTAGATTTCAATAAAGAATTTAATATTAAAAATGACGAAGTAATTAATATCTACAGGCAGGCAGGAGAGTTTTTAAAGAAAAAAGAAAGTGGCGAACAGGACTCTAAAGAACTGCGTTATATAAAAGGTATTATAAGAAGAGGCGAGGCTAAAAATACTTGTCGTTTTGTAGGTGTGCCACCTGAGAATATTCACTTTTTAAACCTTCCTTTTTATGAAACCGGACAGGTCGAAAAAAAACCATTGAGTGAAGAGGATTACCAGATTGTAATGGACGTTATTGAAGAAGTAAAACCTCATCAACTGTATGCCGCGGGAGATTTAGCTGATCCGCATGGAACACATAAGGTTTGCCTCGACGCTATTTTTGAAGCCGTTAACCGGTTGAAAAACGAGGAATTTATGAAGGATTGCTGGGTTTGGCTTTATAAAGGTGCGTGGGCAGAATGGGATATTGATTTAATAGAAATGGCTGTTCCAATGAGTCCTGACGAAGTGCAAAAGAAGAAATTTGGAATTTTCAAGCATCAATCTCAAAAAGATGGAGTCGTTTTTCAGGGTAGTGATGCAAGAGAATTCTGGCAGCGGTCTGAAGACAGGAACAGGGCAACAGCAGAATTATACAATAATCTCGGACTTGCAGAATATGCAGCTATGGAAGCATTTGTACGATGGAAATTTTAACCTAAAAGCTTACTATTACCTTGTTGTAATTTTAATTTATACTAAAAGCCCGTCAATAATCGGGCTTTTAGTATATTAAGACTGTAAAAAAATTATTTTTCTGAAGAAGCTTCTACTACTTCAATTCCTTTTGGAAGTATTCTCGCTCTAATCTCGTCACTAGTGTTACTATAATCAAGAAAGCGCTTAGCCGAGTGATTATAATAAATCTCTCGGTCGGTTGCTATTAACGCATTATCACGTAAAGTATATATGATACGAAACTTTTCTTCATGAGATTTGTCAGATAATAAGTTTTTATCTATTCTATAAAATTTATTATCTTCTTTGAACTGATATAAAAATTTGATTACTTCAAATTGATGTTCTGGTGTTAATTCTTTATCCATTTAATTAGATTTTAATAGTTATTAAATACTACAAACAATCGTTTAAAAAGATAAAAGATGAATTAAAAAAGTATTTAGTTGCTTAATAAATACAATAAATTCAAGAAAGGAAAAACATGTTATTAATGGCAGCGACAGAACGACTCCTGCAAATATAAATCCAAATTCATTTTACTGGAAGAATATAAGATGACCTTTCATTTACCTGTGGTTTTACTTACTTCTTAATAGCCAATTCTATCTCTAAAAAGGTAGGAGGTTTTTGTTTCTTTCATACGAACAAATAAAAATCTTTTTCCGACTTTCATCTCTTTCTTATTCATATTCAACATCATAATCTTTTTGTTTATTCATTTCAATTTACGGCCCTTGCTTTTTTAAACATTTTAAATTATTTTAGCATCATATTAATAAATATTAATATAGCATCATCTCCCCCTCATTGTAAGAAAAATCCTATTTCAAATTTTATTGAATCTTTTATGAAAAAGAAATTAAGTGGAACTGTAGTGGTTACACCGTTATTTTTTTTAGGATTGTTGCTTTTTGTAAACATATTTGTGTTTTCTCAGGCAAAAGGTGTAGGTATTTTTGATGGACAAACAGATATAGGACAAGTAATACAGCCAGGTGTAGCAATGTATGACACAGAAACTGATGAATATGAAATATTGAGTCCTGCAACTAATAACGGGTTGCTAAATCAAGATCCAATTCATTTCGTTTGGAAACAAATTAAAGGAGATTTTATTATTTATGCCCAAGTCAACTTACTGGCAAGGGATACAAATTTATCGACCAGGTTAGGGTGTATGATACGTACAAACCTTGAT
Organism: Segetibacter koreensis DSM 18137; assembly: GCF_000374045.1. Classification (GTDB taxonomy): domain Bacteria; phylum Bacteroidota; class Bacteroidia; order Chitinophagales; family Chitinophagaceae; genus Segetibacter; species Segetibacter koreensis. The sequence goes on from NZ_KB893337.1 coordinate 111,296, forward strand.
GCAAATTCCCCTAACATTAGTGCTTCGATAGATGAAAAAGGCGAGACTTCTATAGAGTATGTAAAAGACCCTGACGACAGCATTAATGAAGTTCGGTATGCATTGAAGAATGCAAATGTTATTCAACTCCAGAGAGATGGCAATGACTATATAATAAGGGTAGCGAAATTTGGTGAACCATTTATAACACGACAGGTAACAAATTTAAACCTGGGTGATGATGTTTTTGTAGGATTATTTATTGGTTCAATTAACCAGGATAAAGTTGAAAAAGGTATTTACAACAATATTCGTCTGACAATTCCTGTACCTAAAATTTTATCGATATACAGAACTGATATAGGAAGCAATCTCGAAATCCTTGATATTGAAACGGGAAATCGCAAAATTGTTTACAGCGATACGAGTTCAATTCATGCTCCAATTTGGCAAAAAGATGGGAACACTTTGATTTATGGAAAGCAAGGTCTGTTGTACACTTTTGACTTGGTTAGAAAAAAATGCACATTGCTTAATACTGCAGGAATGAAAAACAACAGTAACGACCATGTGCTGTCGTGCGATGGCAAGATGTTGGGCATTTGTATACGGCCAACAGAAACGGAAGCCCCCATCATGTATACAGTGCCTGCAAGTGGGGGACATCCGAAACGAATTAGTAAAAAAGGACCATCTTTTCCGCATTGCTGGTCTCTGGATGGAAAAATGTTATTATTTGCCGGAAGCCGTGAAGGGGAGTTTGAGATTTATAAAATTTCTGCGAGGGGAGGTAAAGAGTATCGTATTACCAATACTCGTGGAATGGATGACTGTCCCGAATATTCTCCTGACGGAAAATATATCTACTTCAGTTCCAACCGAACAGGCAGTATGCACATTTGGAGGATGAAGCCTGATGGTAGCGATCAGGAAATGGTCACAGCTGGGGGGTTTTATGATTGGTTTCCACATGTTTCGCCTAATGGTAAATGGATTGTCTTCTTATCTTATTCAAAAGATGATGCCTCGCCGAGCGGACACCCTTCTTACCGACAGGTATATTTAAGACTCATGCCAGTTTCAGGAGGTGAACCTAAAATTATCGCGTATGTATACGGAGGCCAGGGTACAATTAATTCACCCTGCTGGTCGCCCGACAGTAAAAAGATTGCCTTCGCCAGCTATTCCGATACCCAGTATTAGACATAAATATCCTGACCTGGGCCTCGTCAAAATCTTATAGACAAATCAAACAAAAACAACGGCAATTTCTATGATTTATAATTTTAATGTCTTAATTTTATATTGACTTTATTTTAAATATATTATCATAGCTAAATCCCTTTTTCAATTCCAACAGTTTATTCTTTAATTAAAAGATATGAGTATTAACTGAATTACTTATAGCAGGCTTTTAATGCACTTAAGATAATCATTACACAAACCCCCGTATTTTTTATAATAGTATTAATGAGATGGAAATGATAAAGGCAGTTATCGTTGATGATGAGGAGCATTGGTGTGAGATGTTGACAGCTTTGATAAAAGAGCATTGGAGCGACATTCAAATTGCATCAGTAACTCATTCAGCTACAGAAGCTTTGCAGGCTATAGAAGTATATGAGCCGCAACTACTTTTTTTAGATATTGAAATGCCAGACATGAATGGATTTCAATTACTGGATAAAGTAAAACCCCTTTGTTTTGAATTGATTTTAATGGCTTATGATGATCATAATGCTGTTAATACCATCAACTCTGGCGCAATCGCCTATTTATTAAAGCCCTTCGGCCCTATTGAGGTAAAAAAAGCTGTTGAAAAAGCGAGGCAACAAATAGAAACAAAGTTTTCACGCGAGCAGCTGGATTCTATCTTGCAAAAAGTGCATCAAAAGCTACATGCAATTGAGAAAGTGGCATTGCCGACTATAGAAGGTCTTCAAATGGTTGCTGTGTCATCTATTATCTACTGCACTTCTAATAGCAATTATACAAATTTCGTATTAAAGGATCATCAAAAGCTGCAAGTCTGCCGCACTTTAAAAGAAGCAGAAAACATACTTGAGGGCCACCCTTTTATAAGAGTCCACCATTCTTACATTGTTAATTTGAATGAAGTAAAGAAATATATAAAAGGCGAAGGTGGAATTCTTATTATGAGTGATAACACTAATATAAATGTGTCTCGAAGCTATAAAGAAATGTTACTAAAAAAGCTGCAGCCTGGCAAACATTGATAGTGCAATTACCAACCGCTGCCCCAAACCGTTTAATTAATCACCAATAATTGCTAGTTACTCATTATATGTCGGAAATAAATAAACGTTATTATATTTTTAATACCAGATTCAATTATTCTTCATAAACTAAACTTTTAAAAAATGAAAGCTAATATAATCTACAAACTCTCTTGTTTCCTGTTAGCATTATTTATTGTAAATATTTTACCAGCCCAGGAAACTGGTATGAAAACACTGCCAGATGTTACTGTAACATCTACAACCAACGTCAGTAAAAAGGTTTCTGACATCTTTAAAGCCACTTTCCCAGATGCTCAAAACGCAAAATGGTCTAAACTCAATAAAGATTTTTTGGTTGAATTTATTACAGCTGATCTTAATAACCGCGTTCTGTTTCATAAAAACGGAGCTATCGTTTACCATATAAAGTACGGAGGTGAAAAAAATCTTCCAACTGAAGTCAGAAAATTAGTAAAATCAAACTATATTGACTACAACATTATAAAAGCAATAAATGTACAGGAAGACAACCGAGACATATGGGTAGTAAACCTGGAAGACAATAAAAAGTATCTTATCGTAAGAGTGGAAGGAGGTGAATTGGAAGAAGTTTCAAATGTAAATAAAAGTGTAGCTTCAAGCAGGTAAATATTCTGGCCGCACAAAACTACTTATTCAAAAAATGTTCATTTAGACACTGCACTAAAATTGTTTATCGAGAAATAAATGAAAAAGCGGCGATTTGCCGCTTTTTCATTACATCCTTCTTCTTATTGTATTACAGAGTTTGGTTCTTCAGTTACTTTGGCTCCTGGTATTTTTGCCAGTAAATCTTTATGCGCTTTTATTTTTGGCAAGGCTTTGCTTATCGCATCTTTTATACCTTCATCGCGGGTCGCGCTTATAAACTTTTCCAGTTCGTCAATTTTTGCCTCGTGCATCGTTAGCATCGCAGATGCCCATTTTGTATTGAAATCATTTCCGGCAGGAATATCAGCCGAAGGCATATCTTGCATGTGGCCATATCTTCGTCCGTTCTCTTTTTTCTCAGCAAGTTTTTGAAGGTCGTTAAGTATTGTTGTATGATCTGATATCATTAAAGCCGCCACTTTTTTAACCGCCGGTGACGTTCCTTTATCGCGACCTAACTTAGCAAGTTTTATCTCCATCATATTATCCATAATGTTTTTGTTTATAAAACCTGTATCCGTCATGGCAGCCATCGGATCATTTGTTTTGCCGGGGTTAACTGCAATGCTATCGTTTGCCTTGCCCGGATTCACCACCATCGGATCGTTAGCTTTACCTGTCTTTATAGTATCAGAAGAGGTTTGAGCGAAAGAATATGAAAAAGTAAAAATAAGCAAACAGGATAAAAATAATTTGTAAGGAAAATCGATAACCTTTTTCATATAATTAATTTTTTTTGTAAAAGAATTAGTTCTTAATAGTCTGTATCTTTTATATAAACCTTAAAAACCGTTCCAACTCATTTTAAAAAAATGCAAAAAAGGGTAAACTATACTGATGCCATAAGTAAACATAACAACCGAAAACGATGCGCCCTTCTTTTCTTTTTTGATAGCAAAAAAATTAATATTTCTTAAAAGAGTTTAATAGTAATAAGCACTGCCAGGCTTCATTTATCTTATCCTCATCCAAAAGTTTTGCAGCAAGGGAATGTAGTTGGCTTTCAGGCGTGTTAATAAAATCGGAATTAATATTTTTAAGGTAATTATTTTGAAAAGCGGGATCAGCATCAGGGATTTTCTCAACCGTGGCAAGTTTCCCTAAATGGTTGCCAGTAAGAGTTTTACTGTTACGAATATTTTCAGGCAATGTGTCTATTCCAATTCCCGGGAACACATTTGGTTTTGGTACAATAAATAAATTATCACTGGATACTTTGCAATACCATTCACCCCCTAGTCGCGCGACCAGTTCGAGTTTCGTTTGTATAAACTTCTTTTCCTTTGTCAAAAGGCTATTGTCTACATGCAAATACAACACTTCACATATAACTAAATTGCCGGCTCCTGCTTCGGCGCCTAAAGATTTTATTTCAAGTACTTTACATTCCAGCTTCACTTTGCTTTCTTTAACCATCGGGGGCGTCACTATTGCTGCCTCCTCTTTTGTAAAACCTGCTTTAATAAATTCATCTGTACCTTTCGGATAATCACCACTTGCTAGTGAGGTTTGCTGTACGAGGTCGTAAGTAACTATATTAATTACGACCTCAGGCACTTCTGATACATTTTGCAATGTGTGCTTTGTAGTATTGTCCCTGACCCGTCTTGAAGGCGAAAAAATAACTATGGGCGGATTGGAAGAAAACATATTAAAAAAACTAAAAGGGCTGAGATTTACAGTTCCTTCTTTATCGATTGTAGAGGCAAAACAAATAGGTCTCGGAGCAATTACATGTTGCAGATAATATTGCTTTTCTAAAGTGCTTAAATCTTTCAGACTAAATATCATCTCTAGTTTGGCTTTGTGTCGCTGTACAAAATCTTCTTTTTTAAGATACTGTAATCCGTATCTTCTGCTACAATTGTATTGGACAACACTCCTAACCGGTCAATTTTCAATTCAACGTGATCACCTTCTTTTAACCACTGCTCCTCGTAATTTTGATCTGTTAGTTTTCCCGTTCCGTTTAATTCAAGAAAGCAGCCTGTCCCGACTGTGCCACTGCCTATTATGTCGCCGGGATAAAGATCAACGCCATATGACGCCCTTTCGATTATTTCTGCAAAAGTCCAATCCATATCACTTAAATTCCCCTCACTCACCTGAAGGCCATTTACTTTACAGGTCATTCGCAAATTCCAGTTTTTACCCCTATGATTATTTTTTGCAGCCACTTCAAATTGCTCCAGTTCATCGAGGGTAACAAGGAAAGGACCTGTTGATGTTGCAAAATCTTTTCCTTTAGCTGGGCCGAGGTTTAATACCATTTCCTCCATCTGCAATTGTCTCGCACTTACATCATTCATGATCATTAAACCTCCTATATATTTTTCAGCTTCTTCTGCCTTAATATTTTTTCCCCGCCTGCAAATAACAATCGCGGCTTCCAATTCAAAATCTAGTTTTTGAAAATGATCGGGCATGCATACAACTTTTCCGGGACCCTGTATTGAATTATGATTGGTAAAGTAAAAGACGGGGTATTGGTCAAATTCGGGAATCATATTTACTTTCCTGTTCCTGCGTGCAGCAGCAACATGTTGCCTAAAGGCATACCCGTCTCTGCAAGAAGTAGGATGTGGAACAGGTGCTAGGATCTTAACACTGTTATAAGGAATACCATTGCTTTTGTCTGTTTTTCCCTCAATTAACAGTTTTTCAGCTATTAAAGCAAGAAGAAAGTTCTCTTCCCAATTTATTAAAAAGCCAGCCATATTACGGGGTAAATAGCGGTGTAAAGAATTGGTATCAAATAAATAATTGTCAATCAACAGGGCTAATTGGTCTCCTCCTTCTTTTAAATAGGAAACTAATTTCATTGAGGTTTTTTCAATTTTGAAACGAAAATATTTTTGTCAATTTATAAAATTAATCAAACTTTTTAGCATTTCCTCCCTTACATAACGGTGATAGGATATGTAACGACCATATTTAATTATTCACAGGAATAGTTGATTTTCGGCAACAAGTAACTGACATAACAAATCAAAGAGCAGTTTAAAGTGCAGAGGGTTTGAGTAATAGTTTGCAAACAAATGTTAGACTTATACCTGAAAACATCCCAGCAAAAAGCCGGAGGCATCGTCATGATAACTAAAGCATTTGAAAAATTATTTTAAACCATAGTATAAAGAAATAGTGTCATAATTTCGGGCGGTTCACGAAACTGAAAAAGCTGTTATTGTACAATCGAGAAAGATTATGAAAGAAACCGTTACTCCGGAAAAACCTGCTAAAGTATTAATAATAACTGCTTTTGCTGCACTGTTTGTAATATGGGGATCGACATATTTAGGTATCATGATTGCGATTAAAAGTATTCCACCATTTTTTATGCTGGGAACCCGGTTTTTCGTAGCAGGATTGTTACTTTATATCTGGTGCGTGATAAAGGGAGAAAAAACACCATCATTAAAATTATTTACCACTATTGGCGTTGGAGGTATACTTATGCTTTTCATGGGTAATGGCGCAGTGACATGGTCCGAGCAATATTTACCTACAGGAATTGCAGCCATTGTTGTGGCGACAGTACCGCTTTGGTTTGTATTGCTTGATAAACGGCAGTGGAAATCAAACTTTTCAAATAAGCTAATTATTGTGGGCTTTATTACCGGCTTTATAGGAGTGCTGTTGTTATTTGCAGGAAAAGGAACTATAGATTTCTTTGGAGATAAATTAAAATTGCTGAGCTTCTTCGTACTTATAACTGGAACAATCGGTTGGGCAACTGGTTCTTTGTATTCCAAATACAAAAAGGTAGAGGCATCTGTAACTATGAAAGCTGCAGTGCAAATGCTTGCCGCTGGTATTGTAGCTTTATTAACGGGGTTACTTACGAATGAACAGGAAGGATTTGATGTAAACAGTGTTTCACTTCCATCTATACTTGCATTGCTATACCTTATTATAATGGGATCGCTGATAACCTATATGGCTTATATCTGGTTGTTAAGCGTAAGACCGCCTTCTCTTGTTGGCACTTATGCGTACGTAAACCCGGTGGTAGCTGTTTTTTTAGGTTGGCTGATTGCAGGTGAAGCTATCACTAAACAACAAATTGGTGCCTTAGCCGTAATTCTTGCCGGTGTGATCCTGGTTAACTTTTCAAAAGAACAGAAAAAAGTGATTGTTTCTGAAGTAACCAGCTGAAAGTTGTATTAATAAATCATTTCCCGGTTGTCCATTTTCAAATAGGTGCTGTTCATCTCAACAGATCTCTCTTTTAGCCAGTCAACTAGGAGTACTTATGTGAAAAAAAATTAAAAAATAAGAATCACTATTTTTTAGCCACAACATTTTTATTTCCGGGCCGGAGAAGCGTAATCCTTCCATCTCCGGCAAATTCTGAAACATATATGTCACCGTTTTTTGTATCTTCAGTAAGATCTAAAGGATCAACAAAGCCAGAAAATCCTTTGATTGCATAACCTTCAGTTGCACTTATAATGTCATTATTTGCACCTCCGCAGGTAAGCGTCATAATATCATCATGCTGGCTGTACCTCACCACCAGCAGCTTGCCTTTCAAAGCACCGTGAAATGTGTTACTCTTGTATTCTATTGCACCGTTTGGAGAGGTATTGCTATGAAAATCGAAAGAAAAACCTTTCCAGTTGCGGTCAGGTAACGTGCCTACAGGATAATAACTTACTTCTGATGGGTCTATTAGAGGAGTAGGATTGCCACCATTCATCACAAACTCTCCACGTAATGGATTAGGATGGCCATAATAACCACCCTTTACAACCCGGAACAAGAAGTCTTTTTCAGTCTGTTTAACATCAGACAAGGCTGGAACAGAAGGTCCACTATAATGAGTGCCATCTGGCCTTAGAACACCTTTGTGCGAGGAAGGAGTATTTCCTCCTGCTGCGGAACCGTTAGTGGGTACATAAAGACAGCCGTTGCTATGCCAAACCAGGTCGTACGCATTGCGTATACCTGAGGCGTATATTGTTAATGGTGCGTTGGGTAAATATGGGTTATAATCACCGCCGCCTTCTGCCGTTTTAGCATCAAGGGGGAGTTTTGATAATTTCGAAATATCTAACCTGAGAATTGAACCGGACAGTAAATTTTCTTCTCTTGATCCCCAGGTATTATCAGCACTACCCATCGCGGTATTGCTGCCCTGCGCAAAATATAATGCCCCATCCGGACCAAATGCAATACTGTTTGCTACGTGATCTTTTGTAGATCTTGGCAGATGTACTATTACATCCTGTACTTTTTCCAGCTTAGGGCCACTTAAACGGCTTAATTTTCCGTCCCATTCGGGACCGTTTTGAAAGACAAATGAGCTATGAGTTACCCATGCTACCAAATTAGAGGCAGTGGCGGAAGGATCAAAAGTCAAACCGATTGCCAACCTCTTTGTTCTTGCTTCATATTCATCCTGCAGGGAATATAACAATTCAGGATCTTGAAGTGTGCCATCCGGATTTATAATAAATCTTTTTATAACTCCATCTATGGACAAAGCATATAATTTTCCATCGGGACCAATGGTAAGAGTTGAATGTTGCCCTTTGGTATTTTGCATTTCGATTTTATCAAACTGAACCTCCCTAAGAGCACTTGAAGAACTTGCAGCAGTAGTAAATGTACTGGAATAAGGAATAAACGAAGAACCAGCTACGTCTTTTACCCCCGCAGTAATAGTAAATCTATATGTAGTATTGAGTCTTAAGGTAGAATCCGGCACTAGCGTTATTGCATCACCTTCCCCGGTACCATTAACATGAGCAGGTACTACAGCGCCTGTAGCTTCTTCGGTTAGGTAAACGGATGACGAGGTAATGGATGCGTTATTGATTCCACCGTGAGGTAACTTCAAAACATTTGTAGACAGGGAAGTATTTTCAGTAACATTTACAGAAGTGTTATCTGGGTTTACAGACACTATATAAGGTCTTTTAGCATCAGACGGATAAACACTAACGGTATTTAATTTAGTGTTTCTTCCTCCAGTACCATCGATAGTTAAACAACCATCTGCTACAGTAACAGTTACTGTAGCAGATTTAAATTTCACCCTTTCGGTCGGTACAAAGTTCGCGATTGCACTTACACCTTCTATATTTATACAATTCCTACTGTCAGTTTTGGAGTCATCGCCAACAGTAACTGTAACATCATAATTTCCGTTTGCAACCTGTGCTTCCCATACTCCTTCGACTGCACTGCCGTCAAAATTTTTGCTACTATCCCCGTTTATATTGATAGAAGTAGCCAACAAGATATCGGAAGGCGAATTTCTTCTACACCCGTTTTTAGTGAAGTCAAGGGGTTTCTTATCAGCTTTATTTATCCAACCAAAAATGTACTTGCTATCTTTACCAGCGCCGCGGCGAATTCCAAAAGCTTGTCCAAAGTCGCTAAGCCAACCACTTGGTGCATTTGATCCAGAATCCTGAAAATTTACCTTTAAAGTTGTTATCTGTTTTGCAGATCTTGGAAAATAAGAAATGCTTAAAATATAAATTACTAAACAACATAAAAGAAGGAAGCCAGATAGAGAATTTTTTAGAAAAAAAGAACGTCTTTTTTTTACTATATCAGAATCATTCAAATGTCTCTTTTTAGTTTCTTCTTTTAATGTTTGGAACCCAAAGGTCATAAATTGTTTTCTCTGTTTGATTTAAAATCACATTTTTCTCATTCTTCTGGTTCTATTTTAAACTTTTTTGTCGCTATTTTATTACATAAATAAGACTCCATCTAATAGAAATGAATTATTTATGTTACAAATTGAATGAAAAATAAATGTTCGTTTAATACTTGCTGCTTCATTTTTCTTGTATATCTCCCGCGATCAGGTAAACACAGCCTGCTCGTTCTCCGTAAAACCATGCCATTTCATTTAAAAATTGATATAGAATTGGATTATCTTTATAAAATATCACAATAAAGGATATTTTACAATAAGTAGGATATCAGATATAAAAAGTTGCTTTTAAAATTTAATAATTAAACTAAATTTTTACCTCGTCTTAGTTTCTGTTATAAAGCAAAGTATTCCTAACGTTGATTTTAAACGCTTAATTATATTTTCTGAGCGATTCTTTAATAATTAGCGCAATTACATAACAAATATTTGCATATTATTTGAATAAATAAAAAATTATAATTATAAAAAAATAATTATATCCTTATTGATAAATTCACCTTGCACATTTTTTTGTGCAACCTTTTTTCATGTCTTGCCATCTTTACTGCAAATCACCATTAACTGACTTGATGTTCGTAGGTTGAAATCGTCGATTTTAAAGAATAACGAATCATTTTTTAATACAATTAAAAGGAAATAAAGGATGTTAAAATATTGTTTTTAATACAAACAAAAACAGTTCTATTTAATTAAAAGTATGATTTTTTATATAAACTTTTTATTTAAGATGAGCCACTTTATGGAAATCTTAAAATTAAATAAAATCTTGCCGATTAAAATAATTCAGGATATTTTCGCGTTTCACTATCAAAATATCCTTTTTTTTCTGAATCACCTTACTTATATCACAAATTAACCTGTTATCACTATTTATATAACCTTATGAAGGACTACATTTTTCATTATTGTAAGTTATTATTACTTTTTATTTTTATAACAAATTTTCTTTTTTCTTGTAAAAGCAGCAGGGAGCTTGCTTATTTCAACAACCAACCGGAGGGAATTTATGATAGCAAAACTCCTGTATTACAGCAAACTATAGTTCCAAATGATTTATTAAGTATTACTGTAAGCAGCCTAAACCCAGAGGCAACCGCAATTTTTAATAATTCCAGTGTCTCTTCAACGCCTACAAACGGAACAACCGTTAGAAATGCAACAGGGTACCTGGTAGAGCAGGACGGTTCAATTCAATTTCCATTGCTGGGAAGAATACAGGCAGCAGGACTGACTAAAACAGAATTGGCAGAATTTCTGCGTAAAACTTTGGAGGATAAAAAATTATTAATTGACCCAATAGTGGTAATAAATTTCCTGAACTACAGGGTAACTGTACTAGGTGAAGTAAACCATCCGACGGTTGTAACTGTACCCAATGAAAAAATCTCTCTGTTGGAAGCAATAGGAATGGCAGGAGATCTTACCCTTTATGCAAAAAGAGAAAATGTCTTACTTATAAGAGAGGAGAACGGTAAGAGGTTACTAAAAAGGATTAATTTAAATTCGGGAGATATTTTTAATTCACCTTATTACTATCTCAAATCTAATGACATTGTATATGCAGAGCCAAATAAAACAAAAGCTTTTACAACGTCTTCAACGAAAGAAATTCTTCCTTTGGTTTTTAGTTTTTTAACTTTGATAACCCTTGTATTATACAGATTGAAAATAAAATGATAAATAGCAATTCGATGAATAATGAACAAAATACTGAAAATTCACAATCTTCTTTTATAGAAGAAGTAACTTATAAGTATTTGCCTTATTGGCCACTGTTTCTATTCTTTATTATAATTTTTATAGCAGGTGCATGGGCTTATATTGCTTACACTAATCCTGTTTACGGTGTAACTGCCACTATATTAATCAATGATGAGAAAAAAGGTGTTGATGAAAACAAAATAGAAGAATCACTGAATTTACTTACTTCAAATAAAGTAGTGGATAATGAAGTAGAGGTACTGCATTCGAGAAAGATAATGAATGATGTTGTAACAAATTTGCGCTTATATGCGCCTGTTTTTGTAGACGACGCATTCGGACCTCCTGCTTCTGCTTATACATCCTCTCCCATTTCTATTGAGGTGGATAACCCTGAAAATATTAAAGAAATTGATTCTATTTATTTTAAATACGATTCAACCAAGAAATCTGTTATTATAAACTCCAAGATGTATCCACTTAACCAGTTTGTGGCTACACCTTACGGTAATATCAAGTTTACAAATAATCCCAGGTATTATTACCCGGCTACAGCACCTCTGTACTTTTCTTTAGTGCCACCCAGGAAGGTCACAAATTCGCTTCTCAATAATACGACAGTTTTTGCTACCACTAAAAATTCAAGTGTTATAAACCTTTACATGACAGATGAGGTGCCGGAAAGAGGTGAGGATGTTTTGAACGCATTGATGAACAGCTACAAAAATGCAAATATTCAATATAAAAATAATTTGGCTAAAAATACGATTGCGTTTGTAGACGAAAGATTGCGTGTTGTTTCGGGGGCATTAACTTCAGTAGAGAAACAAATTCAAAATTATAAAGCAAATCAGGGAGTTACTGATTTAGGTGAACAAGGAAAATTGTATTTGCAAAATGTCAGCAATACCGATCAAAAACTTGCGCAGGTAAATTTACAATTAGAGGTATTAAACCAGGTAGAAAAATATGTAAACAGTAAAAACAATTCGTCAGGAATTGTGCCCTCTACTTTAGGTATAGATGATCCTGTATTAAATAAATTGTTAGATAATCTTTATCAATTAGAAACTGATTATGAAAGACTGAAGAAAACGACAGGTGAAAACAACCCTATGGTTCAGTCTATCGCCACCCAAATAGAAAGAATAAGGCCCAGTATATTAGAAAATATTCGCAATCAAAGAACAAATCTTGAGGCAGGAAAAAATAACCTGACAGCTAGCAATAATACTTATAATTCAACTTTGCAGGCTTTGCCGCAAAAAGAAAGAGAATTGGTAAATGTAAGCAGGGAGCAATCTGTAAAAAACAACGTATACTCCTTTTTGCTGCAAAAAAGAGAGGAAACAGCACTTGCTTATGCTTCAAATGTTGATAATAGCCGAATAATTGCATCAGCCCAGGCGGCAGGCGAACCGGTAAGCCCTAAAAAGAGTATAATATACATAATTGCGGTTATGGTAGGTTTTATAGTAAGTATGGGGGTTGTACTTGCTAAAGAAATGTTTACAGGTAAAATACTATTCCGTTCACAAATAGAAGACTATACAAGCATTCCTATTGTCGGAGAAATATCTTATTTCAAAGAGAAAAAAGGCATGTTTTTAAAAGGACAAAACAACCGTGTATTCCAGGAACAGTTTAGACAATTAAGGGCTGCGGCAGGGCTGTTTAGTAAGACAAATACAAAGAAGAAAATACTTGTAACATCAAGCATTCCTGGTGAAGGCAAAAGTTTGATAAGTGCTAACCTCGCTTTGAGCCTCTCGCGTTCTGGTAAAAAAGTTGTCCTTTTAGACATGGATATTCGAAATCCACAATTTTCTAAAATATTCAATTTACAAAACTCTGCAGGTATTGCAGGCTTTTTAGAGGAGGACATAAATCCTCATGAAATCGTTGAAGCAACTGAATTTCAAAATTTATATGTACTACCGTCAGGTATTACAAAAGCAAACCCTACCGAACTCCTTTTAGGAGGGAAATTAACGGAGTTGTTCAATTATCTTGAAGAAGAATTTGATTATATCGTAGTAGATTCTTCACCGGTTAGCCTGATAACTGACGCGTACATTTTATCAGATTTCTGTGACTTAACGTTGTATGTTGTTCGTCATAAGTATACTGAGAAAGCATTTATTAAAACACTTGACGAAACCAATCGATTTAAACCATTGAAAAACCTGGCAATTGTTTTTAATGGCATTAAACCAAGGGGATTTATAAAAGGTACTTTTGGATATGGTTATGGATACGGTTACGAAAATAAGTATAACGAAAAGTACTTGATTTCGTAGTTAGTGTTGATAATCGTATCATGTTTAAACAATAGCGGCTGTCCCCAAGGACAGCCGCTATTGTTTAAAGGCTAATTAGTAGATGGTTCTCTATAAAAACAACAGTTAGCATGTACCGCAAGTAGAAGACTTGATAAAAAATACCAAGCATGCAAAAGGGTTATCAATATTTCGCTACTTCTCTGATTTCAGAGTATTTAAGAAGCCGATTTCATGAACCTTCAGCCAACCGCATTTTTGTTATGTGATGACGATACTCCTGCGGTGTCTTATTAGTTATAAGTTTAAAAAATTTAAAAAAGTTTACGGGATTATTATAACCACATTCATAGCAAATGTTCTGCACGGAATGATGTTGGTTTTGTAATAGTTTGCAGGCATGACCAATTCTTAACTCGTTCAGAAATCTAACAAATGTTTTTTGTGTTCTTTTTTTAAAGTATCGACAAAAAGAATTCGGCGCCATATTACAAATAGTAGCCACTTCACTCAACATAATGTCAGAAGTAAAATTTTTAAGTAAGAACTGGTAAACTTCGTTGAAGCGGTCCATATCCTGGTTATTATTCGAGTTCTTATAACCAATACTGGCTAAATATTCAAACTCTTCTGTCTTTGTAGTGATATCAATAACCTGTAAAAAATATCCCAGTTGCTCAAGGCCTTCAGTATTGGCCACTTTGGCTACCAGTTCTATAATCTGTTCTCTACTTTGTCCGTAAAAACGCAAACCGCGCTCAGCTTTGATCAACAAGCTATTGTACCGGCTAATGCATTCTGCATCATCAGTAATACTGGGTATAATAGAAGGGGGAAAATAAGTGGTAGTAGCTTTTGTATATAAATCCTCCTGCTGTCGATAAAAAGCAGAATCACATCTCCATAAATGAGGAAGCCCTGCATTTTTAAGTATTAATTCTCCTTCTGAAAAATTGCCTACATAATCACCAATTATCAGTTTACCATAGCCCTTTTGCAGCCATACCAATTCGCATAACTGGTGATAATGAAATGGATGGTCGAAGTACGGCTTATAAATTTTTTTGACCCAAATCTTTTTTTGTCCCATTATAGGGGCGTCAACAACTAATTCTGCTTTCATAGAATGTCTTCTGATATAGCACTTACACCAAATTTAGTTAAAAGGCTTAATTGATAATGGTCTTGATACTCTTTCTGATTAATTATTTTGAAAGTCGCCCTATAAACATAGCTTATGAAAATTTAAATAAATTTAATGGGAATATTTAAGGTTTATGGTAAAAAAGTTTATAAAAGGAGTAAGATACGTTATTCAAATGTTAATAATAGAAATTAAGTTTGGACTTAAATTAAAACGATTATGCACTTGCCAGGAAAACTGCTTCTTGCATTCATCTCATTATTTCTTATCACGTTTGCGAATGCACAAACAAAAAAGATTACAGGTAAAGTTACGGGCCCTGACACCTCCCCTCTTGAAGGTGTTACCGTTAAGGATAAAGGGTCTTCTCTCTCTACGATCACTTCTGCAGACGGTACATTTTCGATAAATGTGCCTGATAAAGTTAAAACTTTGGTTTTTTCCTATATAAGTATGGAAACGCAGGAAGTACCAGTGTCGGGCAAAACGGACATCCAGGTTCAGTTGAAAGCTGCCAGTACATCTTTGTCAGATGTGTTAGTGATAGGATATGGTACTGCACGTAAGCGAGACATAACAGGCGCCGTAGCCAGCGTAAAAGGAGATGAGTTAAAAAATGGAACTGCAGCCGACGCATCGGCTTTATTACAGGGAAAAGCTGCTGGTGTAGTGGTACAGAATAGTGGAGGTTCTCCCGGGCAGGCTCCAGCTATTGTAATTCGAGGCTCCGGAACTTTTGGTAATGACCAACCATTATACGTTATAGATGGAATGATTGCCTCCTCAATGGCATTTATAAATCCTAACGATATTGCATCTATAGAAGTATTGAAAGATGCCTCTGCAGCAGCTATATATGGTAGCCGAGCTGCAAACGGTGTGGTATTGGTTACAACGAAAAGCGGAACAAGCGGGGATATAAAAATTAATTTCAGTGCAAAATATGGTTCACAAAGCCCCACTCATAAGCTGAAGTTTTTAAATGCCCGGCAATATGCCGATTGGAACAACCAGGCCCATGACAATGACGGCACACCTCGTGGCCCGCTAAATGATAGCCTGTTTAACCCTAATATCAATACGGACTGGCAATCTTTATCGCTTGGTACAGCGCCCTTAAGTGATTATAATTTAAGTGTTTCGGGAGGAGGGCAATATTCTAAATTCTTTGTATCAGGAGAGTATTTTGATCAGAAAGGAATCGTAGTAGATTCATGGTTTAAGCGTTACGCGCTGAGAGCTAATTCATTTTTTACAAAAGGAAAATTCAAGTTTACAGAAGCTTTGTCTATTTCACGATCTGTTAATAATCCCAATACTTATTTTGGAAGGGAAAGAGCAG
This sequence comes from Segetibacter koreensis DSM 18137, assembly GCF_000374045.1. Classification (GTDB taxonomy): domain Bacteria; phylum Bacteroidota; class Bacteroidia; order Chitinophagales; family Chitinophagaceae; genus Segetibacter; species Segetibacter koreensis. Next base: position 127,347 of record NZ_KB893337.1, read on the forward strand.
AATTGCCTATTATGCCGGTTTATGATAGTACAAAATTAGGTGGTTTTGCTGGCCTTGAACCTGCAGCTGCCGGTGTAAACAGGATTATTAACTGGTACGGCCGTGCTCTCCTCGATGATAACCGGTATACCACAGACCAGGCATTGGGTAATGTAGGCCTGGAGTATGAAATAATAAAAGGACTAAAATATAAGTTGAATATGGGTGTAGACTATTCTGTGTATCACGCCTATGACTATTCACCTGCATTTTTTATGAGTACGTCGCAGGAGGCAAGCCAGGATCAATCTATTTTGAATGAGAGCTTTACCCGCAGCCTTACCACTCTGGTGGAACACACCTTAAATTACAGCAAAGCTATCAGTGATCATCGTATTGACATACTTGCTGGTTATACCTATCAAAAAGGCAACTCCAGAAGCGTGGGAGCCACAGCTGACACTTACCCTTCAGATTTGTTGAGGGTTGTAAATGCTGCCGCAAATAGGCTCGCAAGCGGCAGCTTGCAGGAAGCTGCGCTTATGTCAATTCTGGGCAGGGTGAGCTATAGTTACCAGTCGAAGTATTTATTGACAGCAACTTTAAGACGGGATGGGTCTTCAAAATTCCGTTATCCAACCAATACTTTCGGAAACTATCCATCCTTTTCTCTTGGATGGAGAGCGAGCGAGGAAAGCTTCTTTCCAAAAAACGGCATCATAAGCGATTTGAAAATCAGGGGAAGTTATGGAAGGCTGGGTTCTCAAAATATTGCCAACTATATCACTACTTCTACACTCAATATAAATGCTGGGTATTACTTTGCCGGTGGCGTGCAAAACGGTGTTGGGTTGACTAATTTTGCTAACCCTGATATAAAATGGGAGTCTTCGCGAACAACAGATATTGGTACAGACATTAGCTTACTGAAGAATAAAGTTCTTATTACCGCTGATTATTTTGACAGAAGCTCATACGACATCCTTGCCAGCATTCCCATTCCTATTTATGGAGGTGCAGGAAGCAGCCTGACTAAAAATGCAGCTTCGGTAAATAACAAAGGTTTTGAAGTAGCTGTCACATATAATCATCAGCCAGTGTCAAAAAATGCGTTTAAATATTCTCTTACAGGCGTTTTTACCACTATTAAAAATAACGTAACAAGTCTTGGAGATGGAGTTAGCCCAATAATTGGCGGCGGCTTTACACAGGAAAGCTTAACTGCAACCAGAACCGATGTCGGGCACCCAATTGGAAGCTTTTGGGGCTACCAGGTATTAGGTATATATCAAAATGCGGATGAGGTTACAAAAGACGGAAGAACTGATGCAAGACCAGGTGATTTCAGATTTAGCAAAGACCCAACGTGGCTGGGCAGCCCATTTCCTAAATTTGACTATGGCTTGACCTTTAACGCATCCTACAAAAATTTCGACCTTAACTTATTTTTCCAGGGTGTAGCCGGAAACAAAATATGGGACGCGAAAAGAGCCTGGCAATATACTTTTGACTATGGAAGCGGAAAGGTAACTGATGTGTTAAGAGCGTGGACTCCTCAAAATACAAATACGGATATAGCAAGGGCTTCTTTCATCGATCCTGCAAACAATAAAAGATCTTCTTCTTTTTACGTCGAAGATGGTTCGTACTTAAGGCTGAAAAATATCAATATTGGCTATAATCTTCCTGAATCAGTAATAACAAAATTAAAAATTTCGAATGCACGTCTTTATGTAAGTGGTCAAAACCTGCTCACATTTACCAAATACAAGGGTTATGACCCTGAAGTTGGTCGTAGTGATCTTACCGGTTTATTTAGTGTAGGTGTCGACGTTTCAGCTTATCCACAAGCAAAACTCATTAGTGCAGGTATTGATTTATCATTTTAAAAAATTGAGCTTATATGAAAAAAACATTTTTGAAATACAAACTGTCTAAATTTTTAGTTATTCCAATATGCCTGTTTGCTATTCCTGTTTTATTGCAGAATTGCAGCAAGAAGAACCTTGATCTCACCAACCCTAACGAATTACCCGTAACGGCTTTTTGGAAAACAGCAGATGATGCAGAAAAAGGGTTAGTTGCATGTTACGGCCCCTTAACCAGTATACAAGGGTGGGGCAGAATGTTGGGAGCTATTTTAACCATACAGAGAGGTGATGACGTAAATCCTTTTCCCAGTACAGGCGTGCAAGACGTAGGTTCTTTTTTGGCACAGCCAACAGATGGAAGGGTAAGTGAAGGCTGGGGAGAACTAAATGCAATTGTCGCACGCACTAATGCGGTCATTTTCAATGTGCCTAATATTCAAATGGATGATGCTGAAAAATCAAGGATATTAGGAGAAGCTTACTTCCTGCGTGGGTTCGCTCATTTTTACCTCCTCAACATGTGGGGGAACATTCCGCTTATTACAAAACCTATTGAAGCAGTGAACGATTTATTTATCGAACAAGCTCCACAGGAAGAGGTATGGGCTTCCATTATATCAGATCTTAAAGAAGCGCAAGGCCGTTTGCCTGAAACAGTAGATGCAAAAGATATAGGTCGTGCTACCTGGGGCGCAGCAACTGCTATGCTCGGTAAAGCAAATTTGTATACTAAAAAATGGGCGGAGGCTGCAGCAGAATTTAAGAAAATAATTGATAAGCCAAATCTCTATAAATTAGTAGCAAACTACCAGGATAACTTTTTAGAATCCGGAAATAACAATAGTGAATCTATTTGGGAGCTGCAATACCAAAGCACTCCAACAGGAAACTGGGGAACCAGCGGAACTCCCAACCCGATCCGTGGACAGGCGTGGGAGCCGGATGTTGCCCCTGTAGGATATACCAGCCAGGGAACAACAACGGTAAACCAATGGGTGTTTGACTTGTTTTTGCAGCAAAAAACCAAAGATGACAAAATAGACCCCCGGGCTTACGCAACAATCGTGTGGGACTACCCTGGGGCTAAAGTTTATCAGGATGATTTCAGAACAGCATTGAACGGTGCTAACAGGAATAAAATCTGGGTACGCAAATATCTCAATTACGACAGAACAAGTTCCCTTACACCGGGTAGTTGGGGTTATGCCAACAATAACCGCAGAATGATTAGGTTAGCCGACGTTTTATTAATGTATGCTGAAGCTCAAAACGAAGCAACTGGTCCTGATGCAAGTGCTTATGCAGCCATCAATAGGGTTAGGGCAAGAGCTAATATGCCAGACATTACTCCCGGTTTGAACCAGGATGCTTTTCGCAAGGCTGTAAGAAAAGAAAGGGTACTCGAATTGTCACTTGAAGGAGAACGTGTTTTTGATTTATTAAGATGGGGCATTATGGCTGATGTCTTTATCGCCCATCCGGAATATCGATCTAACAGCGGCGGAGTATTTATTAAAGGCAAACACGAATATCTGCCTATACCTCAAAATGATATAAGTGCCAATCCAAAACTTAAACAGAATAATGGATATTAATATTTGAATAAATTCTTTTTATGAATCAAACTGCGGTACTGCTTTCGGCCGCTGTTGCGTCGCACTCTTCAACGACCTGTTCCGCAATTGAGCAGGTAGAGTTTATTATTTCTTATGATTACATTTTTTCTGCCTTTTGATACAAATAGAGACGAGAGGATTTATTATAATATCAACAAAAAACGAAATAGCGTTCAACGATTTAAAATATAAATACTACATGAAAAAACTATCGAATTTGTCTTTGTGTTTACTTTTTTGTCTTTCAATTTTTACAGAACCAGTTGTGGCACAATCCAAACCTTCTATTACCCATGAAACACCGGAACAAAAAGCAAAACGGATGCAGTGGTGGACAGATGCCAGGTTTGGAATGTTCATTCACTGGGGTTTATACGCTTTGCCCGCCAGACACGAATGGGTAAAAAACCGTGAACGTATGACGAACGAACAGTATCAGAAATATTTTGATGAATTTAATCCTGATCATTTCGAACCCAAAAAGTGGGCAAAAGAAGCAAAAGCTGCAGGAATGAAATATGCGGTATTGACAACCAAACATCATGAAGGTTTTTGCTTGTTCGACAGTAAATTCACGAACTACAAAGCAACGAACACTGCAGCTAAACGTGACCTGGTGAAAGAATATGTAGATGCTTTCAGGGCGGAAGGAATAAAAATTGGTTTCTATTATTCTTTAATTGACTGGCATCATCCTGATTTTACAATTGACAAAGTGCATCCTCAGAGACCACTTGAAGACAGCGATACGGCATATGCACGACTAAATAAAGGAAAGGATTTTGCAAAATATCGCAAGTATTTATACAACCAGGTAACAGAGTTGCTTTCTAATTATGGTAAGATTGATATTCTTTGGCTCGACTTTTCTTATCCTGGAAAGTACGGCAAAGGCAAGGACGATTGGGCTTCTGTTGATTTATTAAAACAAATAAGAAAACTTCAACCAGGAATTATTGTCGACAATCGTCTTGATTTGAATGACTACGAAGATGGTGCTGACTTTGTAACACCTGAACAGGTAAGTTCAAAAGAACTTGAAAAATACAAGGGAAAAACCTGGGAAACTTGCCAGACCTTCTCCGGTTCATGGGGTTATTACCGCGACGAAAATACCTGGAAAACACACCGCCAGTTGCTTGACTTACTAATTACATCGGCCAGCAATGGTGGTAACCTCATTTTAAACGTAGGCCCTACCGCACGTGGCGAGTTTGATTATCGCGCTAATAATGCGCTTGATAGCCTTTCAACATGGATGCATGCTAACAGCAAATCAATTTATAACTGTACTTATGCTCCGGAAAACTACCAAGCACCATCCGGTGATAAGCTGACATACAATCCTGCGACAAAACGTTTGTATGTACATTTGTATGATTATCCATCGACTGGTACGCTAAACTTACCGGGATACAAAGGCAAAATCAAGTACGCCCAGTTTCTTCACGACAATTCGGAGTTACAATATAAAGAGCAGAACGATGATATTGTGTTGACACTTCCTGTACAGCAGCCGCGTTATGAAATACCTGTTGTTGAGCTGGTATTGAATTAAGCAGTTTAGCAAATCTTTGTTAGTAGTGTTGGAGTAAATTTCAACACTGCTTTTTGGCATCATGAAAAAAAGTTTTTTACATTATTACTTTATTATTGTTGCAATCCTGTTTTCGGCTTGCAAACAAAGCAACAACAGGCTTTTTGAAAAATTATCGTCAGCCAGTACAGGGATTACCTTTTCCAATATCATTACCGAGAATGATTCTGTAAATATTCTTACCTACTACTACTGTTACAATGGAGGAGGCGTAGGCGTGGCTGACTTTAATAATGACGGTTTACAGGATGTATTTTTCACAGCTAACATGGTTTCTTCCAAACTGTATCTCAACAAAGGGAAAATGCAGTTTGAAGATGTTACAACTGCTTCAGGTTTGTCAACACATGACTGGATAATGGGGGTATCAGTCGTAGATATAAACAATGACGGATGGATGGATATATATCTTAATGTCGCAGGACCAAATCGCAAAAATCATCACAACCTTTTGTTCATCAACCAGCATGCAGGCAACGGCGTCATAACATTCAGAGAGGAAGCAGCGGGCTACGGACTTGCTGACAGCTCTTTCTGTGTTCAGTCTGCTTTTTTTGATTATGACCGTGATGGAGATTTGGATATGTATTTGCTCACAAATGATGTGGACGGGGTGGAGAAAACTTTTGTAAATCCTGCGTCTTACCCCATTACAAGAGGGGTAACAGTAGACCGCCTTTACGAAAATGTAGGAGACTCATTGGGTCATCCGTTTTACAAAAATGTGTCAAAGCAGGCAGGTATAACAGAAGAAGGATATGGGCTTGGACTTGCCATAGATGACCTTAACGCAGATGGATGGCCCGATATATACGCTGCGAACGATTTTATGCCAAATGACCAATTGCTTATTAATCAAAGAAATAAAACCTTTAGGGAATCTGCCGCGCAAAGCATGTGCCACCAAACATATAACGGAATGGGTGTGGACATAGCCGATATTAATAATGACATGAAACCGGACATTATGGTATTGGACATGCTGCCTGAAAATAACGAACGTAGAAAAACAATGATTGCCAGGACGGATTATGAAAGCTTTGTTTTGCGTCAAAAAGCAGGTTATGTAGACGAATATATGCGCAACACGCTACAATTAAACCAAGGAACAGATGCAAAGGGAATAACTCATTTTTCTGATATTGCTCAACTTGCAGGATTGCACGCCACGGACTGGAGCTGGAGCGTTTTACTCGCCGATTTTGATAACGATGGTTTTCGCGATAGTTATGTTACCAATGGATTCGCCAAGAATATCACAGATTTGGATTTTCTTAGTTATAATGCTGATAATAACACCTTTGGGTCTGCAGAAGATAAAATAAAAAGAACAAGAGAACTATTTAATAAATTAAAAGGTGTTAAGGTCTCAAATTATATTTTCAAAAATAAAGGAACCCTGGCCTTTGAAAATATGACTGATGAATGGGGAATTAAAAATGCTTCTTATTCCAATGGTGCTGCTTATGCCGATTTAGATAATGATGGCGATTTGGATTTAATTACCAATAATATTAATGAAGAAGCATTCATTTATGAAAATATTGAAAATGATAATAAAAATAAAAATAACTTTCTGAAGGTCACTTTAAAGGGCAGCGATAAAAATATAACTGGTGTCGGCGCGAGTATTAGTGTATACTGTGGCAACGATAAATTTTATTCTTATTACTCACCAGTTAGAGGCTATTTATCCAGCATGGCCTCTCCCCTATCTTTTGGGCTGGGTAAGCATCCGTCTATCGATTCTTTAAAAATTACATGGGCAGACGGCAAAGAACAAGTAATAAGAAACGTAAAAGTTAATCAGCAATTAAAGCTTGACTACAAAGCCTCTCAACCTGTTGAACCTGCAAATATTACCACCCAACCAGTTTTTACTAACGTAAATGATACCTATAATATTCACTTCAAACATATTGAGAACGACTATAACGACTTCAACGACGAATCTCTGCTGCCAAAGTTATATTCCAGAAAAGGCCCAGGCATTGCCGTGGGAGATATAGATAATGAAAATGGACTTGACTTTTTTATAGGAGGTTCTGCCGGAAATGCCGGTTCATTATTCATACAAAAGAAAAACAGCAGTTTTTTAGAAAAAAAGATAAACCTTCAGGATGCAAAGTACGAGGACATGGGGTCTTTATTTTTTGATGCAGATGGTGATGGTGATGAAGACTTGTATGTTGTCAGCGGAGGCAATGAATTTAAAAATACGCCCGGTGCATACCAGGACAGGTTATATATCAATGATAATAAGGGGAATTTCACTAAAAACGAACAATCACTGCCGGTAACGGTGTCGAGTGGCAGCTGTGTCGTAGGTGCAGATTTTGATAAAGACGGAGATATAGACTTATTCAGGGGTGGAGCAAATGTTCCCGGCTCGTACCCTGAGTCTCCACGTAGTTATTTATTAAAAAATGAAAACGGAAAATTTGTTGATATAACAAGCGAAGCAGCTCCGGAACTAGTAAATATAGGTATGGTAAATTCGGCAGTATGGAGCGATTTTGATAATGACGGATGGATGGATTTAATTGTTGTCGGTGAATGGATGCCACCCGTTTTTTTAAAAAATCAAAAAGGCAAATTAGTTAATGTAACAAAACAAACAGGTCTTAGTAATGTCAACGGCTGGTGGAACAGCATTTATCCAGCAGATATAGACAACGACGGTGACATGGATTTTGTTGTTGGGAATATGGGTACCAATATTGATTACAAGCCGGCAAAGAATCAACCTGTTGAATTGTTTTACAATAACTTTAACGGCAGTAACAGAAAAGAGCCCTTATTATCTTGTTACATAAAAAATGAATCAGGAGAAAAAAGGCGCTACCCTTTTGCTTACCGCGATGATTTATTCCGCGTAATGCCAACACTCAAGAAGAAATTCTGGAATTATGAGACATATAGTAAGGCCACTTTAAACGAAGTATTTAAGGCTGATGAATTATCCAAAGCAAAACATTACCAGGCTGACATTTTCGAAAGTTGCATCATAAAAAACAATGGGAATGGAAAATTCAGCATTAGTCCTCTACCGGCAGAGGCACAACTTTCATGCATTAATGGAATAATGACAACTGATTTTGATAAAGATGGAAATATCGATATAATCGTTTCCGGCAATTCACATTCTACAGAAGTTGTTTACGGTCACATGGATGCTTCTTTAGGCGTACTACTCAAGGGCGATGGTAAAGGTAACTTTAGCGCGGTTTCCTCACCCACGAGCGGATTGTTTCTTAAGGGCGATATGAAAAGTCTTGCTTCCTTATTTGATAAAGATGGCAACGAAATTATACTTGCTGCCGCAAATTCTGATAGCTTACAAGCACTACATCCTTCAGTCAGGGAAACTAAAAAAGTTTTCTATGCCAAACCCGGCGATGTATACGCAGAAATAATTTATAAAAATGGTAAGAAAAGAAAGCAGGAGTTTTATTACGGAGCCGGTTATTTATCTCAATCCGCAAGAGCTTTAGAGATTGACAAACTGGTAAACTATATAGAGGTTGTTGATTCGAAAGACAATAAACGAAGGATCAGTTTTAGTTAAAATAATGTTTTAGATAATTGATCAGCTTGAGGAATTAACGGTAATAGTGAGAATATTGTAAATTAAAAAATTTTATTAAGATGATTAAGGAAGAAACAAGGGCCAGGCCTTATTTAAAAATTCATCCCGATGATAATGTACTGGTAGCTTTGCAGGACTTGCCTGCTGGAACCCTTATTTCTTATGATGGACTTGATTTTCTTTTAAAAGAAAATGTAGCAGCAAAGCATAAAATTTTTATTAGAGATTTAGCACCAGGAGACGAGGTGTATATGTATGGAGTTTTGGTCGGAAAGGTTCAAAACGCAATAGAGCAGGGCCATGTAATGACAACTGCTAATACAAAACATGCTGCCGGGGAATATCATTATCGTGCAGTAAACTATAAATGGCAACCTCCTGATGTTTCAAAGTTTGCAAATAGAACTTTTAATGGATATAAACGTAGTGATGGCAGGGTCGGTACAGCTAATTATTGGCTTTTTGTTCCTATGGTTTTTTGTGAAAACAGGAACCTCGATATCATTAAAGAAGCTTTACACAGAGAATTAGGATATGCGTTGTCTGATAAATACAACCGCTTTACCCGCCAGTTATTGGAAGCATATGAAGAAGGAACTGATATAAATAAACTTGACCTCAATTCTTCCGCTTCTATTAGTACAGAAAGATATTTTAAAAATATTGATGGTATAAAATTTCTTAATCATACAGGCGGATGCGGTGGTACAAGGCAGGATTCAAACACACTAGCTACTTTGTTAGCTTCTTATGCTGATCATCCAAATGTTGCAGGTGTGACTGTATTAAGCCTGGGATGCCAACATCTTCAAACTGATATTTTTTTAGACGAATTAAAAAAACGCAATCCTGCGTTTAATAAGCCCTTATTTACTTTTGAGCAGCAAAAGATGCAAAGTGAGGAGCAACTGATTTACGAGGCTATCCGCAAAACTTTTACGGGCTTGGTCGAAGCTAACAAATCAAAAAGAGAGCCAGCACCTTTAAGTGCACTGACGATAGGAGTAAAATGTGGCGGCAGCGACGGATTTAGTGGAATATCCGCTAATCCGTCTGTGGGATATGCTTCAGATTTATTAGTAGCTTTAGGGGGCAAAGTTTTATTAGCGGAGTTTCCTGAACTAGCAGGTGCAGAACAGCAAATTATAGATCGGTGTGTTCGTAAAGAAACGGCAGAAAAATTTATCCGTCTTATGCAGGAATATGATGAACTTGCCCATAAAGTAGGTTCAGGTTTTCATATGAATCCCTCACCGGGAAATATAAAAGATGGTTTAATCACTGATGCCATTAAATCAACCGGGGCAGCAAGAAAGGGTGGAACATCGCCTGTTGTTGACGTATTGGATTATACAGAACCCGCCACCAAAACAGGTCTAAGCCTGGTTTGTACACCCGGAAATGATGTGGAGGCTACAACAGGTAAAGCCGCATCAGGAGCAACCCTGATATTATTTACTACAGGTTTGGGAACCCCGACAGGAAATCCTATAACGCCTGTAATAAAGATATCGACAAATACCAGGTTGGCAACAAAAATGAGTGATATTATAGATATTGATACAGGACCTGTTATCACTGGTGAAAAGTCAATCAAGGAGATGGGGGAAGAGATTTTGGAGTATTGTATTAAAGCTGCAAGCGGAGAAGTGACTCCTAAAGCAGTATTGTTAGGACAGGATGATTTTATACCATGGAAAAGAGGGGTAAGCCTTTAATATTAAATTTTGATTTCTTGTATGAAGCTGATGAACAGCTATCTTTGAAACGGAAGATTATTAAGGATTTTTGAAGGAAGTTTTATAAAAACGAAAAAAACCAGAATGAAGATTGCGCTGTTTATTCCTTGCTATGTTGACCAGTTTTATCCGAATGTTGCAATTGCCACACTTCAACTTTTAGAGAAACTAGGCTGCGACGTTTCTTATCCCTTAACCCAGACTTGTTGTGGTCAGCCAATGGCCAATGCAGGTTTTGCATCAATGACTGCGGGATGCGATAAGAATTTTATCGCGAACTTCTCCGGCTTCGATTATATTGTTGGCCCTTCGGGAAGTTGCGTATTACATTTGAAAGAGCATTTACATGATGATAAACGTCCTGAACAAGCTGCTGCAATTCGAAAGAATATTTATGAATTGACGGAGTTTTTAACTGATGTGTTACAGGTAAAAAATATTAATGCATCTTTTCCTCATAAAGTTGGTTTGCACATAAGTTGTCACGGACAAAGAATGTTACATTTAGCTTCAATGAGCGAAAAAGTAGAACCGGAATTTTCGAAAGCCGAACAATTGCTAAGCCAGGTAAAAGGTCTACAATTATTAAAAACAAAGCGGTTAGATGAATGCTGCGGATTTGGCGGTACTTTTTGTGTAACTGAAGAAGCTGTATCTGTTAGAATGGGACAAGACAGGGTAAAGGAACATGTATACAACAATGTAGAATATATAACAGGAGGTGACATGAGTTGTCTCATGCATTTGGAAGGAATATTAAAAAGAAAAAAGAGCAACATAAAAGTATTGCACTTTGCAGAAATATTAAATGCACAATGAATAAAACAATAGAAGACCATAGCAAGGCTGCGTCTGTTTTTTTACAGGATGAACAGCGGGCAACATGGCATGATGAAACTCTGTGGTTTGTACGTGCAAAAAGAGATAAAGCAGCGCACCAGTTACCAGAGTGGGAAGCATTGCGAGATCTCGCATCGCAAATAAAAGACCATACGCTCTCCCGCCTGGATGAATACCTGGTACAGTTTGAAACAAAAGCGAATGAAAATGGTGTAACTGTACATTGGGCCAATGATGCAGATGAACATAACAGGATTATTCATGGCATTTTAAAGAAGCATAACGCAAAAAACGTGGTTAAGAGCAAATCTATGCTTACCGAAGAATGCCAGCTGAATCATTATTTACGCGACCACGATATCTCAGTGGTGGATACTGATTTAGGTGAATATATCGTTCAACTGAGAGAAGAGCAACCGAGCCATATTGTATTACCCGCAATTCACTTAAAAAAAGAAGACGTTAGTAATACCTTTCACAAACATCTTAATACAGAAAAGGGAAATAAAGATGAAGTATATTTAACACGGTCTGCAAGAAAAGTGTTACGACAAAAATTTATAACTGCGGATGCTGCTATAACAGGAGTAAACTTTGCGGTGGCTGAGACTGGTGGATTTGTTGTATGCACCAACGAAGGCAATGCCGACCTCGGCGCTCATGCCAATAAAATACACATTGCATGTATGGGATTTGAAAAGATCATTCCCAAAGCAGAGCATCTTGGCGTATTTTTAAGATTATTGACACGAAGCGCAACAGGTCAACCAATTACTACTTACTCAAGTCATTTTCACCGTCCAAAAGAAGGACAGGAAATGCATATCGTTATTGTTAACAACGGCCGCGCAAATCAATTAGGCAGGAAGGATTTTAAAAATTCTTTAAAGTGCATCCGTTGTGCTGCATGCTTCAATACATGTCCTGTATACAGAAGAAGCGGCGGCCATAGTTATCACAATTCCGTTGCAGGGCCAATTGGTTCTATCCTGGCTCCTAATCTTGACATGCGAAAGAATGCTGACTTGCCTTTTGCTTCTACCCTTTGCGGCTCATGCACTAATGTTTGCCCTGTAAAAATAAATATACATGAACAACTTTGGAACTGGCGGCAAATACTTATGAAAGAAGGTTATGGCGGCACAGCGAAAAAAGCGTCGATGAAGGTAATGGCTACTGTTCTTGCAAGTCCCACAATTTATTCTTTAAGTGGAAAGATTGGTCGTGGCATGATGCGTATTATGCCATGGTCAGTGAACAACAAGCTCAACCCTTGGTACAAACACCGGGAATTGCCTGAACCACCCAAACAAAGTTTTACAGAATGGTATAAAAAAAAACGGAAGCATGAGTAGCAGAGAACAGATATTGGCATCTATTAAGCAGAATAGACCTACGTTAACGCCATTACCTGATTTACAATCTTTTGATGTTGATATAGACTTAAAATCAAAATTTGTAGAAACGCTTACAGGCATTGGCGGAATGTGTACTATAGTAAATGATTTTGAAACCGTAAAAGATTACTTACTTGAACAGCAGGCAAAAGGGTTAAGTGTTATACAAGGTGTCACTGAATTAGAAGGTTATAATTTAAATACTTATAGTCATTCCCATGCTTCAAATTTAGAAACGATTGATACTGTTTTAATAAACGGGCATATTGCCGTTGCCGAAAACGGCGCGATCTGGGTAAGGGAAAAAGACATTTTAAATCGATTAATACCTTTTATTTGTCAAAACCTTATAATTGTTATTGCTCAAAAAGACATAGTCGCTAACATGCACAAGGCATATGAAAAGATAACAATAGATGAAGATGGATACGGAGTATTTATTGCCGGTCCGTCGAAGACTGCCGATATCGAGCAATCATTAGTAATTGGTGCGCATGGGCCTTTAAGCCTTAAGGTGTTTATCGTGCAACAAAGCTGATAATTTATCTAAAAGTAACAGGCTTCAAATTAACCTGAAGTATAAATAAGGTAAATAAAAATGGATTTACAATTACGCAATAAGATAATAATAGTAACAGGTGGTGCAAAGGGAATTGGTGAAGGCATTGTTAGGGTACTGGCCGCTGAAGGAGCAATACCAGTAATTATTGGCAGATCTGAAACTGATAATTTACGATTGGTTGAAGAATTGAAAGCCGAAGGCAAAGAAGCTTTCCAGGTGCCGTGTGAGTTAAATATTCCGGCAGAAAGTGAAAAGGCTGTAAAAATGGTGACAGAAAAATATGGCCGCATTGACGGAGTGGTAAATAACGCGGGCCACAACGACGGCGTTGGTTTGGAAAATGGCAGTTATGAAAAGTTTATTGAAAGTTTGCATAAAAACGTAGTTCATTACTACCTGATGGTTCATTATGCTTTACCTGAATTGATAAAATCTAAGGGTTCTATTGTAAATATTAGCTCTAAAACTGCAGAAACCGGCCAGGGAAATACTTCAGGATATGCCGCTGCCAATGGAGGACGTAATGCATTAACCCGTGAATGGGCTGTTGAGTTATTGAAATATGAAATAAGAGTAAATGCAATAGTTGTTGCAGAGTCATGGACACCACAATATTCGAACTGGATAAAAACTTTACCCAATCCTGAAGAAAAATTAAAAGAAATTACCTCAAGAATTCCATTAGGAAATAGGATGACCACCATCGAAGAAATCGGTAATACTACAGCATTTTTACTTTCCGAAAAATCGAGTCATACAACCGGGCAATTGATACATGTTGATGGAGGGTACGTACATTTAGACAGAGCTTTGGCAAATGCATGATCACTCCGCTTCATCACCGCTTGTTATTGGTAAAGTCATAATTGGCTTTTCACAAATAACCGGAATATTATCTTGCAATTTTCCGAGCAATAAAATGTCTATCCACGTATGCGGATGGGGAACAGTAACTATAAGATCACTCTGAACTTTTTGTACAAGGCCATTAATTTCTTCAACAATATTGTTATCGCTTTCAAGCGTTATAATTGTGGGCACTACATTTAACGTAACATCCAACCAGTTTAAAAAATTTTTCTCATATTTTTCGTTTGTTTCCTCAGCCTTCTCTATAAGTCCAATTTTCAGTGTAGCTTTAAATTGTTCACAAACCTGTTTTAAAAAATCGATATTAAAATCAGTAAGAAAGTCATATTTGTCAATTACAAGCAAAATACTTTTGAAGGGAGAAAATGTTGCGGTAACAGGAACAGAAATAACAGGTGTACGTGCATGTGTAAGCAGGTATTTTGCAACACTTCCAAAAAACCACCTTTTCATGCCACCCATTCCTTTATTTCCAATAATTACCAGGTCAACCGAGTGACGTAACACAAAGTCCTGTATTTCTATATAATGACCTCCCGCCGTAGTAAATACTTCAAATTCGTAATTATAATTCTGTTTATATTGGCTGATTAACTGCTGCAATTTATCCTTATGCTGCTGCCTGTAGGAATCGTAATTTTCATACGGTGCGACTTCTTCATGTTCTGTTAATAATGGCATGTCAAATACATGAAGGAGGAATATACTCGCATTGTATTGTTCATTAAAACGTAAAGCATATTTAAAGGCATTAATAGAAACTTCAGAGTAATCGATCGGTACGAGTATTTTTTTCATTTGAGGGAATTAACCTGTGAGTTACAATAAGAACCTTAACTATTGTTTTTTGGACAGTGCGCTTTCTTCATCAACAGGATAAGCAGTATCTAATTTACCAGGCAAAATAATTAAAGGAATATTGGCTTCAAATATCATTTCTTTAGTATTGCTTTTAGTAAACAGTCTTTCTAAAAACGGATGATCTTGCTTAACCATAACAATCATATCTACATTGTGCTCTTTTACAAATTTGTTCATAGCATGCGCGACATTGTTATCCACCTCAAATTCGTAAACAGGTTTAAGGTCTTTGAAATGGCTTTCAATCAATGATGGACGCATAAGTATTTCCATTACCTCATCCATTTCTTTTTTAATTACCCGCACCACGAACATTCTACTGCCAAACTTTTGACCAAACTCATGTAAAGGATCTAAAAGCCTCATCATTGTTTCATCCTCGCGATCACTTGCAAGAGCAATATTTTTAATCTCAGTAAACTTAGCACCGTCAGGAATCAAAATTAAAGGACAACTTGTATGGCGACTTAATTCAGTATCTGTGCTTCCAAAAAATTTACGGCCGGTAACGCCACTTTGCTTTATACCTGCAATTATCCATTTCGCATTTACCTTTTTCGCTGCCGATAAAATAGCATTTGTCGTCCAACCTTGTTCTGCAAGTGTTTCAACCTTAACCCCTTCTGGAATTGTAAGGGAATTCAGTTCATGTTGTAAGCGAGACTCACTTGCCGCTCGTACCTCTTCATCGGGTATAACCACTACTGTATCGTTAGGAGAAATGATAGACTGGTAAGCATTAAATAAAACTACATCAGCACCTAAATGTGCAGCTAACTTAACTCCATACGCAGCGGCATTGTGGCTGACAGACAAAAAATCAGTGGCAATTAATAAGGTTTCCATAACGAGTATTTAATGATTGAAACTACGGGGGATATCTGTCGGTTTCTACTGATAATCAATCTCCTAATATTCTTAAAAGCAAAATAATTCTTGTGCAATTTGTTTATAAACCAGCTAACAGACCTAAAAACTATATTCCTCCTGGTCCACAACTTCCAAACGATTGTCAACTTCAATAATACCGGGAGCAGACCAGGCTGCGTTTTCAGCATCATTTCTTTCTGCATAAGAACGTACCTTTCCTTTCAACAATACTTTGTTACCTATTACTTCAACAGATATATGTTGAGCATCTACTGTTGCAACTCGTCGAAAAGCATCCTGTATTTTTTCCTTTATATCTGTTTGAGCTACTCGTGGTTTTACAGTTATAAGATTGATTACACTTTTTACACCGGCAAGGTTTGAGACCAGGTCTTTGACTGATGCTCGCTGGTAAGCCCAATCAACTTCTCCATCTAATGTAACTATTCCATTTTCCACTTTAATTACAATTTTCTCTTCAGGTATCGAGGTATGCCACTTCAAACTATTTAACACAGCTTCAGCGATCTCGGCATCTGTTCTGAAGTTTCCCGGTGAAATACCAACCTGTATATCCAAAGCAACTGCTCTTACACCAGCTACTTTGTGCACAGCCTTTTCAGCTTCAACTTTTTCAAGATAAGAGTCCACCTCACCTGAAAGTGTTACGACACCATTTTTTACTGAAACACCAATATTAGCAGCATGTAAGAAAGGGTTCCATTTCAATTCATTAAGAACGTCTTCCTGGACTACACTATCATTTTTCATATAAAAATTTTTAAAGTCAAAAAAAGAAAGAAGCTTGTAAAATACCTCTGATCACAAATCTATTTCTCTCTGATGCGAATCCACTTATCAGAAAAACCAAATGGAATTATGATAATTGTGTAGTTATATAGCTGGTGGGTTATGTTGAATAAAAAGCCGGTACATTGTATCTAAAACGAAAACGACAATTTTTCTTGCATAACGAAAACCAAAAGCTACTATAAGCATAACTATTAACCATTCTGCATATTGACCATAGTTTGAAATATCTATGGAGGGAGAAGCTAAAATCATACAATCGTTTTTAAATTCATTTAAAGTTAAGAGCAGTATTAAGTCTAATGAATGAGGCGTGTCACATAAGACAATGATTTGTATCATTTGAATTTATTGCGATAGCTTTTATTTTTATGATTATAGCATTACAATGGCATGTCCCCAAACAAGAAACATAATTCACATTATACCACACATAATAAGATACAACTAATAAAAGGAGGCTCGCAGTATTTCAATTTTTTAAAAGAGTTGATTGAAAAGGCAAAGCACTCAATCTATATAAGAATTTATATTTTGGATGATGATACGACCGGACGAGGCATTGCCGATGAATTAATTAAAGCAGCAGAAAGAAAAGTTGCTGTCTTTTTGATTGCTGATGGTTACGCTTCTCAAAGTTTGTCGAAAGAATTCATAAAAAATTTAAAAGATAAAGGTGTACACTTTAAATACTTTGAACCCTTATTTAAAAGCACTCATTTTTATTTTGGGCGAAGAATGCATGAAAAGGTGGTTGTTGTAGATGGAAGATATGCATTGGTTGGTGGAATTAATTTTGCTGACCGATACAATGATATCGATGGTGTTTCTGCCTGGCTCGACTATGCTTTATATGTAGAAGGTGAAGCAGCGTTCATACTCTATAAGTATTGCGTTTCTGATTGGAATACTCGTAAAGATGTTCAATTGCCTGCAGTACCTTATTATTCAGAAGAAAAAGATTGTTCAGTAAGAATTAGACGAAATGATTGGGTTAAAGGAACCTATGAGGTCTGGAGAACGTATTTTGATTGGTTTAACCAAGCAGAAGAAACCATTACCATTATGTGTAGTTACTTTTTACCTGGAAGGGTTTTAAGAAATCGGTTAAGCCTGGCTGCCAAAAGAGGAGTTAGAATAAAAGTAATACTTGCAGGAATTTCAGATGTAATGCTTGCTAAACATGCAGAACGTTACCTGTATACTTGGATGCATAAAAATAATATTGAGATCTACGAATATCAAAAATCTGTTTTACATGCTAAAATGATGGTGGTCGACAATCATTTTGTAACTATAGGCTCATTCAACGTAAACGATTTAAGCGCCTATGCGAGCCTTGAATTAAATCTTGATGTGAGAAACAAACCATTTGCTTCATCCGTTACAAAAATAATGGAGACAATTATCGAAAGGGATTGCACCCGGATTACAAAGAAGATTTTTATTACAAACACAACCTTTATTAAACGTATAGTGCAAAGAGGCTCTTACGAAATTGTTCGGTTTATTTTAAATTTATCTACATAATATTTATTAAAAAAACTGGTATTTGTTTTTCAAACGTTCTGCTTTCGGCAACAGCCTAACGACGTAAGTTGTTGTCGGTTTAATTAAAAAATTGCCTCCATCTTTTCAAGCATCATTTTAATGTTTTTAAAAAATATATTCACAATATAGAAATAGGATTAAGTTAGTCCCTCGCCGTTTAACAAAACTTTGCTGCGCTATCAGCGCTTATTACATTCCTTTGTAAAAACAACAAAAACACAACATGAAAAAATTTCTTCTTCCTGCATTGATAGTTTTGTTTTCATTCACAACGATCGCCGATAACTGGAGAACGATTACACTAATGGATAAAGTAACTATTAGTCTTCCCGGAACGGCGACCGAAGATAAAAGCAATGGAATTTCTATGCAAAAAGTAGTGTTAGCAGACAGTACTGAAATAAATGCTTTTGCTTTGGACTATTCAACCTTTGGCTTAACTGAGCAGATGCTGCAGCAACTAGCGGGCACCGATGCGTTTAAGCAACAAATGGAAACTGGAATTTCTATGCAACCGGGAGTAAAGCTTGTAAAAAACGAAGGAGGAAAGTACAAAGACAAATATGCCTCTTACGACATGACCCTCGATGTAGACAAAGATGGGTATAAAGGCACCGTACACCAACGAACAGTATTTTATAAACAATTTGGTATTACCATGATTTATAAGCAAGGCAAAAAAGGTGAAGATGCAGCTTTAAGAGATAAATTGTTTAATTCTCTACAGATCGCGGAATAAGTTGAAAATAATATTTACAGCAAAAGCCGGATACTGTATGTGTTCGGCTTTTTGTTTTTTATTCAGCTATGTCTCTGATGATTAAAAGTGATAATTTGCTTTGTACTTTAATAATTTTATTTAGAGAATTCAAAACCCATAAATTGCGATGCCGGATTTCGATCTGACCCGGTTTTTTATCTTAAAAATCTTGGTTCTAACAATGTTATTAAAATGAAGAAAATTATATTCATTACAACTTTTACCTGCATTTTCATTTCGGCAATTGCACAGCAAAGGATGACGCCAGAGCTGCTGCTCTCTCTTGGGCGTGTCAGTGGCGTTGGTATTACCAAAGACAGTACGGGTGTTGTATTTACAGTAAGCACACCAAATGTTGATGAAAATAAGAGCAAAAAGAAAACGTACCTGATTTCTTTAGAAGGTGGTACAGCAAAAGAAATTGCTGACAGTAACGATTATGTAAAAGATGAACATATATCTCCAGATGGGAAATACATTCTTACAGCTGAAGATGTAAAATTGAGAAAAGTATTTGGAAAAGATTTTTATCCCGACCTGGCAAAGTCGACCGCGCAGATATATGACCAGCTTGGTTACCGGCATTGGGACGAATGGGAAGATGGAGCATTTAGTCATGTATTTTATCATCGTGTCGATAAAAGCGGTGAACGCAAAGATATTATGGCAGGACAGCCCTATGACTGTCCGCAAAAACCGTTTGGAGGAAAAGAAGATTTTATATGGTCGGCGAATGGAAATATTATTTACGTGACTAAGCCAAAGACAGGCACTCAATATGCATTAAGTACCAATACTGATATCTTTTCTTACAACCTTACTACAGGCGTTACTACTAATCTTACAGCAGGGTTGGAAGGGTATGACCTGGCTCCGGCGTATTCTTCACAAGGGCAGCTTGCGTGGTTTAGTATGAAACGTGAAGGCTATGAAGCTGACAAGCAGGATATAATGGTAAATACCGGCAGCAGTAAGATAAACCTGACACAATACTGGGATGGAACCGTCGAAGGTTTTAAGTGGAGTCTCGACGGGCGCAATATTTACTTCTACGCACCAGTTGATGGCACACTACAATTGTTTGTGGTTGATTACCCGGGACTGACTATGAAGGTGCCTGAAGTAAAACAGATAACTCACGGCGATTTTGATATAACCGAACTTGTGGGACAGGTAGGCAATACCATGGTAGTTACCAGGACCGATATGAATCATGCTGCTGAACTGTACACCGTTGACCTTACTAATGGCAACATGAAACAGCTATCGCATGTAAATGATGATACCTATGGCAAGATCTCACTGGGAAAGTTCCAACGAAGATATGTAACGACTACAGATGGCAAAAAAATGCTTGTCTGGATGATTTTTCCTCCCGGCTTCGATTCGGCTAAAAAATACCCGGCTCTATTATATTGCCAGGGCGGTCCACAATCACCTCTTACACAATTCTATTCGTTTCGCTGGAATATGCAGCTCATGGCAGCTAATGGATATATCATAGTGGCCCCTAACCGTCGTGGTATGTATGGCCACGGACAAGAATGGAATGAAGCCATTAGCAAAGACTGGGGCGGACAAGTGATAAAAGATTATCTTTCTGCAATAGACGATGCAAGCAAAGAAGCATATATCGATAAAAACCGCAGAGGTTGCGTTGGCGCAAGCTATGGAGGTTATTCTGTCTATTATCTCGCTGGCGTCCATAACAATCGTTTTAAGACCTTCATTGCTCATGATGGAGTATTTGACTTAAAAAGCATGAGTGGCACTACCGAAGAATTGTGGTTCACTAACTGGGAAATGGGAGGTTACTACTGGCAGAAAAATAACAAAACAGCTCAAAAAAGTTTCACTCAGTTCAACCCCAGTAACTATGTTGATAAGTGGAACACGCCAATTCTTATTGTACAAGGCGGAAAAGATTTTCGCGTACCAATAGAGCAAGGCTTACAAGCGTTCCAGGCAGCTCAGTTAAGAGGTATAAAAAGCAAGCTACTTTATCTTCCCGATGAAAACCATTGGGTTTTGAAGCCCCAAAACGCCTTGGTATGGCAGAGGGAATTTTACAAGTGGTTAAAGGAAACTTTATAGAACTGAAATCATCTACTGTTTTACAGCATCAGGGAGTCGTCGTAAAAAATATAATTTGAAGCCAAACATTTCTTCAGGCGAAATATGATATACTTCAAACCCATGTTTTTTATAGAAATTTAAATTTTGTTCGTTAGAAGTTTCAAGGTAAATGGGTATTTTTTCATTGTTGCTTCTGTTAATTATCTCTTGCAACATTCCCGAACCTACTCCCTGGCCCTGTTCTGTTTTTTTCAATCCTATAAACCATAAATAAATAAACTCTTCGTCCTTAGGATGAAATTGATTAATGTATTGCTCTCTCCGCAACGCCTTTTTAATACCCTCAATGCCAGTTACTTTCCATACAAATTGTACTGTGAGTAAGGCCTCTTCCAAAATCGGCAATTTATCAGCAGAATTGCTGCAAATAATGACACCTGTTAAATCATCAGTAATATAAATTTCGCCAGCGTCAATACATGCTTCAAAAGAATAATCCATCAAATCCCTTATTCTTTCCTTTCTTTTGGAATCCTGTTTTACAACATAGTTAACACTTTTATTGTTTTCAAAACATTCTGATAAAATCTCTATAACTTTTTCCTTGTGTATTTTATCTGCTTTGATCATACAATCTTAACCTCTTTGAATTATATATAAAGTTACTTCTTTTTAATCCTTGTTATCTTAATCAAATTGCTGAAGCCGAAACGTAACTGTAAAAAATATGGCCTAATCTTTTATTAAAAAATAAATGACACTTTAGCAAAATGCAGCTATAATTATTTCTTTTATTATTTTGGCAGCCTGCAGGAAACTCCAAATTCAATAAAATTGTCAGGAGCATTTTTTGAAATTCCCTTACCCCAAAAATATCTAATTGTGAAGATTAGGCATTACCTGGTAAAGTAGGCCGGCATCAACAGCTTACATAAGTTTTTACAATGACAGAAACGTGAGGATAATACACGGAAACAAACGGGACTGAAGAGTTAAGTTCAAGAACTGGGCTCGAGGATATTTATTGAAATAAATGCATGCTATCCCAATGTCTTTGATTATTGTTTTAAATTAACTGTTTTACCTGTTCTTGCGGATTCTCTTGCAGCATCTAAAATCTCTACAACCGTTACATTATTTTCTAAAGAATAAAGACCGTTACTAGGTACAGGGATCTTTTTATGAACAACGTCAGCAAAGTAAGAAAATGGGTCTTCGTACACAGGCACTTCTTTTGCCGAAACCCGAATATTTAGTTCTGGATTATTCTCTGAATTTCGCATGCGCATATTGGTGTTGTTAGCGGTAATTACATAACCTGTTTCACCATATACTTCCATATCTTTTCTGCCGAATGGCCAGTTCCAGGAGGCTTGTATTATACACTGTGCGGCAGGGTACGTGACAATTATAGTTGCTTCATCATCAACTTTAGGATAAATGGCGGGTTTAAAATGCTGCGTAACTGCTGTTACAGAAACAGGCTTCTCCCCTTTCATCAGGTAAGTCATCAGGTTAGCACCGTAGCAACCAAAATCAATAAGAGCTCCTCCTCCATTTTGTACAGGATCTGTAAGCCATTTAAAGAACTCTTTATTTACACCAATTTCTTTCGGTCCCTGGTGGCCGTCATGTATCACAACTTTTCTCATTTTTCCAACATAATTGCTGTCATTAACCAGTTGGTAAGTTTTTTCTGTGGTGGGATACCATGATGTTTCAAAATCAGTCAATAGAAAAATATTGTATTTCTTTGCGAGTTGCTGCATTCGGTTAGCATCAGTAATATTTGTGGCAAGAGGTTTTTCCACCATTACATGTATACCGCGTGGAGCGCAAGCTTCCACCGCTGCCATATGCTCGTATATTGAGCCAAATGCTACTATCGCCTCAGGTTTTACAACATCCAGCATTTTTTCAAGGTTGGTATAAAACAGATCTTTGCCCAGGTTATACTGGCTGGCATAGCGATGACATAATGCAGTATCCGTTTCATAGATTCCTACAAGTGAAACATCCGTTTTGTCTTTTCTTCCCAATATCCATGGTACATGACCATGGGTTATTCCTACTACCGCTAAACGAAGAGGTTTGTCATTTTTCGCCTGGGCGATTAGTGGAGAACAATTTAGTATAACTGATAAAAAGCAACCAACAAGCAATACTGTTTTTTTATAAGCTCTTACATTCATTTTAATCATTTTTGTTGCTTTTTTTAGTTTTGATATCAATATTATTTAAGGAGAAGTTTTAGCTATTGAGAATGGTCTGATTTGTAATGCTCCAATAAAAGGTCTCCGCCGAAATCATGTTTTAAATCTCTTAGAACGCTATGGACATGATTTGCATTATTCTGCGAATTATCATACTCAATAATAATCGTTGGCCCCTGAATACGATAATAATAAGGTTTACCGGCACCGGGTTTTGTATAGCCGGCCCAGGCAAAACGAAGGTTGTTCAATCCCGCCTGTTGTATCTCCTTCAACATTTGGTCGGCGAATAATTTTGTGTACCTGTGCACATAAACATTAACCAGCTGTAAAAATTGTTCTTGTTGTTGTGGCGACATCTCAGAATATAGAATACCGGCGGGATGGGTAATCATCGCTTTCCTGCTTACAAATGTGATAATTTCACCGGGAGCAGTAGTATCAATGATTGCTTTACTTAATTGTTCTTTAGTTAGTGCATGAAGCAATGCAAAACCGTTTGCTGTTTCTTCCTTTAAAACTTCCATGCCTTTACGCGGTCCACTGGGCACAACCGCAGGATTAGCGCCTAAAAATCCAGGGGTCCCTGCAACTAGTTTTTTATCTTTTGCTGAAAAATGGAAAGATACATGGTGTCCTTCAAGTCGCCAGCCCCATGTTGTGTTATCTGTGGGCAATCCAAAAATTATTAAGTAATAATTTCCCGGATCGCGGTAATGATCATCTGCTTTTCTGTTCTCGATGACTTTCAAAACATCTTCCAACCCCATGATCTGATTAACCTTTTTCGCCGCATTTTCACTCAGGCAGGTTTTAATCAGGTTATTAGCAGCCTGCTTTTGTGAAGCGCTAAGATCATTAAATGGAACACCTTTTCTGCCTTCTATCGGAAAAAAATGGAAGGCATATCTTTCATCAGTATCAAAGGGATAAAGCGTGCGGGCTTTTTGCGCAGAGTCCAGGGTGTTTATAAATTCTTTAGCCGCAGAGACTATTTGTTGTGACCGGCAATTGTAGGCAAAAAGGAGACAATAAGCTGCAAGACAAAGGCACTGTTTCATATAGCAAGGACGTTATTGTGAACAACTTAAAGACCCTAATATACAATACTTGATCTATTAAACTGCAATATTTGTTTTGCTACTTCAATCTTATATAAATTGAGGAAATCTAACTAGGGAAATCTACTTTTCGGGGAGAAATAATGTCTATTGTTCGAAAGCTGCGCGGTATCTTTAAAAGGTACATTATCTTATTCCTTCCATTCCCCGATATTAACCACATTCATTGTTCTTTGTCTTACATCCATTAAATCTTTCAGTTTTTTTATACTCAATGGTTTTTCGATATATCCTATAACCAAAGTATAGTCATTCGCTTTTATTTTGTCTGCCGGATCAATGGAGGAAGACACCATGATAATTGAAAGTTTTTCTTGTAAGTCTTTTGGCAGCAGCTGTAGTTTGTCCAATACATCCCAACCAGATAATTCATGCATGCTTATATCAAGTAAAACAAGTGTTTCAGAAGGATCCTTTCGAAACGTATTCTCGAAATACTCAACTGCTTTACGGGGATCTTTAAATCCGGTGAACTGGTTGAAGTAAAAAAACTTTTTTATTACCGCACTGCTATAAAACAGCGTAGGCTCATCATCATCTACAACAATGAATTGTTTATCCTGTAACATCTCAAAAAATGACTTCATCAAAAATTGATTTTTTTAAAGACTTTAAAAGTATTTTGTTAGTGCTTCAGGTTCAAAATAAAATGAGTTTACAATGCCAGTAAAACAAACACAACGTGTTGGTTACATGATAACGAACTTATTGTATAAAAATTGTTTTAATTATTAAAAATTTTTCCTATTATTTATTAAACAGTGGAATAAGTTGAAACAACAGAAGATATTATAGGTAAAAAGACAAAGAAACTGCTCTCGTCTTACTTCGAACAGATAATAAAACGTACAAGTACTCGTCGCTTAGAAATAATAATTTTTAGTTGCTGTATTGCAGCAAGAAGCCAGCCTTTAAACTTTAGCAATGAACAAATGAACTAAAAAAAATTATTATCTTATTCTTTCAGTTCCGCTTTCAATCTGTGCTATATAAGTAGTTAACTCTAATCCGGTTGCTTTAGTGTAATCCTTACTCAGTTTTTCCTGCAGATCTTTAATGGCTTCCTCTTTTATTATATTTATAGTACACCCACCAAATCCTCCGCCCATCATTCTTGCACCTAAAACAAACTCATTATTTTTTACAGATTCTACTAAAAAATCCAATTCCACGCAACTCACTTCATATTCTTTGCTAAGCCCTTCATGCGTTCTAAACATTTTCTGTCCTAATCCTTTTATATCACCCCTGTCCAGGTCGTTGCACCCCGTTAGTAGTCTGTCTATTTCCTCTACAACATATTTACATCTTTTATAAATAATTTCATCTTTTGTCAATACATACTTATTAAGCATATCCATATTAACATCCCTCAATGCCGTAACTTCAGGATGATGTTCTTTTACCCACGCTACGCCTTGCTCACATTGCTTTCTCCTTGTATTATATTCAGAAGAAGAAAGTGAATGTTTTACGTTAGTATTAAAAAGAACAACTTTATATCCCTCCAATTTCAGAGGTTTGTATTCATATTCCAACGAACGGCAATCGAGTTTTATAACGTGATCTTTTTTTCCAAACATACTTGCAAACATGTCCATAATTCCCACCATTACGCCGGCAAATGCATGTTCTGCTTTCTGAGCCATTTTTACCATTTCTATCTTTTCCATACCTAACGAAAACAATTCGTTTAAAGCAAATGCAGTGGCGCACTCAACTGCCGCAGAAGAAGAAAGTCCGGCACCAACAGGTACATCGCCGTCGAGGACGAGGTTGAACCCACCAATTTTATAACCTTTCTTTATTAATTGATCGACAACTCCCAGTATATAAGTGGTCCACGTTTTTGTTGGTCGTACTTCATTTAGTGATACGGTAAAGTTTTCATTATAATCAACAGAATGAAGATGTATCACTTCATCATTTCTTTTACTGATACCAACATATATTGCCTTATCTATAGCGGCAGGCAATACAAAGCCATCATTGTAATCAAGATGTTCACCAATAATATTTACCCGTCCTGGAGATCTTACTATAATGGGTTCTTCCTTATATAAAGTCTGAAATGTATTTAAAACTTTATCAATTAAAGGTGATTGTACTGGTGTCATTTTCTATAAATTTATTGTAACAGCAATATTGTTATTTGTGTCTGAAGTATCAGTCACATTAAAATAATGAAGGATCTTTTTGGCTCCCAACAGCATAACTTTTATTAAACATCGTTGCGTCGCACTCTTCAACTATTTTATCTGTGATCGACTTTTTTATACCTAAAATATTTTATTTCACTTCATTTATCTCAAGTATCACACTTGTTCTTCTCACGTTTACATTTGGGTTAAAACCAATAGTCATCAAATAATCACCGGAAAAAACAGCATTTTCTTCTAGGGTAGATTTTGTCCCCGGGTAAATATTTATTTCCTTAACGCTGTATTTTTTATCAGCCTGAAGTCCCTTAAGTTTTACAGGCAACGTGCTGCCTGCACCAAACCTGTTATTTACAAGATAATTAAACATTACCGCCTTGCTTCGGTCTTTATTTACATACATTAAAGATGCAAAATCGTTCTCCCGTGGACTCATAAGCCTGTATAAGTCACCATGCCACACTTCATCACTTACTGACTTATAATTGATAACTGCCTGCTGGCAAAATTTTAAATCATTTTCGTTTAGCTTACTTACCACAATATCGAACCCCAGCTTACCCATCATGGCTACATCTGTTCTGAATTTAAGGGGCTGCTTGCCCCAATCCGTTACGTGATTGTCATGTGCAATAGCGGGGAAAAAATAAGAATATTCATATTGCATAAAAATTCTTTCTAACGGATCAGTATTGTCACTTACCCAGAATTCTGTAAAATATTTAAGGGCGCCATAATCAACCCTTCCTCCTCCGCCCGAACAAAGCATCATTGGTACTTTAGGATATTTTGCTCTTACTCTTTCCATCACTTTGTATAAGCCTCTTACATAGTCGATGTACAAGTGGGATTGCTTTTGCTGGTAGGCAGAATGAGCATTGTAAATAACTGCGTTACAATCCCATTTAATAAAAGCAAGACCAGGATTTTTTATAAACAAGGTGTCAAATATGCTTACCAAAAAATCCTGCACTTTTGGGTTACTCAAATCAAGCACCAACTGGTTGCGGTACAAATGCTCAGGACGATTCGGCTCTCTAATAACCCAGTCAGGATGTTTTTCATACAACTCGCTTTTCGGATTTACCATTTCAGGCTCTACCCAGATACCGAATTTCACAGCATTTTTTTGTGCTTCTTTTACCAGGTATCCGATGCCGTTCGGTAATTTCTTTTTGTTTTCCTGCCAGTCACCTAAACCTGCATGATCGTTATTACGCGGATATTTATTGCCAAACCATCCATCATCTAATAAGAATACATCAACGCCCAATTTCTTTGCGTCTTTCACCAGTTCTGACAGTATGCTTTCATTGAAATCAAAATAAGTAGATTCCCAGTTATTAAGCAATGTTTCTCTTGAACCTTTCCCATTTAAAATTCTGTATTCACGAGCCCAGTCGTGCAGGTTTCGGCTCGCTTCTCCTTTTCCTTTTACTGAATATGTGTATAAAAATGCCGGTGTGGTAAATTCCTCTGAAGGTTTTAAAGAATATTCTGAAGCAAAATTATTCATTCCAGCAATCAGCCGAAGATCATTTAGCGGATCCACTTCCAGGTCAACCCTAAAATTACCCGACCATTCTACTGAGCCAAGCAACACTTTACCTTCATCTTCAGTAGCAGGACTATTAAATGACACCATAAAACTTGGCGGTTGGTACAAATTTTCTCGAGTACCCAATTTGCTGTCTAATACTTTTATACCCGGTGTCAAACGTGTTTCTTCCGGCTGCATTTCTCTTGCCCAGTCTCCATGATATTGTCTTAACCAATATTGATTTGCCGAAAAAAACAGGTTAGCGGAAGCAAATTTTTGGAGCATTACATTTCCATTTTCTTTATGCCTGATAACAGACCATTGCTCCATCACATCTTCTTTCTGATACACTTTGTAATACAATGTTACTTCAAAGGGGTAAGCCGGATCTTTAAGTAACACAGTTGTAAGAGAAACATTATCGTCTATTTTTTTGGTTGAATGACTTACATATTGCAGATCAAGAGAAGTATTGCCATCAGCATGAGTAACCTGTATCGCAGGTTCTACCAGGTTACGTGAACCGGCAGGAGTATATGCCGAATGAAAAATACCCGAATAATCTACATCTGCCTGTCTTTTGGTCATCGCCGGTATGCTTTGATATTCGGCCGCTTTTTTAAGTTTCTCACCAAAATATATCACGCCAAGCCTGTTGCCTGTATCAGCCTGCAACACAATGGCATTGTGAGCAGTTTCTATATTTATCAGCGTTTGTTTTTGAGAAAATCCCGGGGTAGTTGATGAAATGAAGAATACAATTAATCCTAAAGTTCTTTCAATTATACATTTTCGTTTTGTAGCAATCGTTACAAATATGTCCATTTATGTTGATTTTAATTTTCCGGCTTTGACTCTTTCACTGCATTAAGGTTGCAAACGGTCAGACAGTGGTAAAGACATTATCAAAGATATAGGTACTGGCTTATGTGACCGACTATAATTTTGGTTCTTCTGAAATTTTTCTTCTAAAAAGTCGTTCTAAATGTTTATCTGGAAGACTAGCTGATATTTTACTTGAACTAAAATTGTATGTAGAAAATAAAAACTTTATCTTTTTCTTTAAAGAGTTTACGATCATTTTAAAAAATTACTAACCCATGAAATTGATCATTCTTACGCTTGAATGTATAATGTGTGTTTGTACTGCTTTTGCCCAAAAAGACACAATAAGATTAAAAAAGACAGATGAAGAAAAAAGAGTGATCGTAACAGACAGACCTCCGCAGGCAGTGTATTTTCAAATAGGTGGTTCGGCCCCGATATTATCAGTAAATTACGACCGGCGTTTTAGCAAACGACTAGATGGAGCCGGGTTTGCTGCAGGAGTTGGTTTTTGGGGAGGAACAGGCGTCGCCATAATTTCCGTACCTGCTTCTTTAAACTATCTTTTTGGCCGCAAATCGCACTTTATTGAGGTGGCGGGAGGAGCAACATTTATAACAGGATCGGCTAGTGATATTTTTGATGATACTAAGAGTACAGAAAGTGGAATAATATATCATTTAAATACAGGATATAGATATCAGCCGGCAACAGGGGGATTCTTTTTCCGCGGTGGTATTAGTCCATTATTTTATAAAAAGGATTATGTTACTTCTTATTACATCGGCTTTGGTCACAACTTCTAAGACAGAAAAAAAGCTGCCTTTTTTTAAGGCAGCCACTAATCCAAAATAAAAAAATCGTTGAAATAATTTTATTTAAAATCATCTTCAGTCAGGTCATCTTCAAAATTCATTTCGCCGAAATTCATCATACTTCCCATTAAATCTTTGAACTGAATTTTACCATCCAACATCTTTTTGCTTATTAATGAGTAACTCGATAATCCATGTAAAACAAACTCCATCAACAAAGCATTTTCCTTATCATTTGCCTGCGGATAATATTTCTTTACAAAAGCATTCAAGCCATCCACCTTATATAAAGCATTAAATTTATTTGCGTCAGTACTGTCAAGTAAAAGATCGAGATAATTACCAGCGTCAAACCAGCGAATGATGCCTTTGTAAGGATTTTCATCTTCAAACTTGGTTTGGCTACCTGGTTTTCCGGTGTTTCTTTTCTTTTTAGCTGCTTCCGGGTTAGGAAAATATTGAATAAACTGTGTACGTATAGCTTTTTCCAAAAGGTTCACCGCCACCTGGTATGGACCTTCCTGCTCACCTTCATAAACCAATTCAATTTTACCTGTTATAGATGGTATGATCCCAACAAGATCACTTATCCAAACCTGCGTTTGTTTTTCGTTGTGAATAATAGCTCTTCGCTCGGCGCTGCTGACAGCATTCTCGTAAGCCGCAATTGTAAGCCTGGCGCTTACACCGCTTTTTTTATCAACATATTCATTACTTCTTGCTTCAAAAGCAACCTGCTCTATCAAACGCTTGACAAGGTCGCTTATGTTTATTTTATTTAACTGCTCCTGCAGCACATCAGCTTCCTGCTCAGTAATTTCTAAAGAAGTTTCAATAGTTTTTGGATAGTGAGTAAGTATCTGGCTTTCTATACGGTCTTTAAGCGGAGTAACAATGCTGCCACGGTTTGTATAATCTTCAGGATTTGCTGTAAAAACAAACAATATATCGAGCGGCATTCTCAATTTAAACCCACGGATTTGTATATCACCTTCCTGTAAAATATTAAAAAGCGAAACCTGTATTCTTGCCTGCAGGTCGGGCAATTCGTTTATAACAAAAATACCCCGGTTGCTACGTGGAATTATTCCATAATGTATCACCATTTCGTCTGCAAAGCTTAGCTTGAGATTTGCAGCTTTTATAGGGTCAATGTCTCCGATCAGATCAGCAACACTTACGTCGGGTGTGGCCAGCTTTTCACCGTAGCGCTCACTTCTATGTACCCAGTGAATTGGTGTATCGTCTGCCTGTTGCGCAATTAAATCTTTAGCATATTTGCTCAAAGGCAGCAGCGGATCATCATTTATTTCACTTCCTGCTACGGTTGGTATGTATTCATCTAATAAGTCAACCATCTGCCTGGCCATTCTTGTTTTTGCCTGTCCGCGCAAACCAAGAAATAAAATATTGTGGCGGCTAAGCAAAGCTCTTTCTGTATCAGGTATTACCGTTTCTTCATAGCCTACAATTCCCGGAAATGTATTTTCCTTAGCCCTTATTTTTCCTATGAGGTTCTCACGTATTTCTTCCTTAATCGATCTTCTTTTATAACCAATCTTTTTTAAGTCACCTAAGGTTTTAATTTTTGTAATATCCATTTATATTTTTTTGGTAATCAACTTTGGTTTTTCAATGCAGCATCGTTGCGTCGCACTCTTGTACTTTTTGGAATTTTTTTCAACAATCCACATCTCTAAAAAATGCAGCTGGTAAAATTCTCAAAAAAGTTCTTTCAATCATGGCTCTGCTTAGTACACGGTTTTTCTCTTTCCGCTTTCAAAATCTTTAAATATAAAAGCTCCAAGCTTATCAAGAGAGGCAAAAAAAGCTTTTCCATTATTCGTTTCGGTAAACTCAGTAACAAATTTTTGCAAATAAGGATCACTCGCGATCATAAATGTGGTAATAACTATTTTAAGCTTTTTGCATTGTGCAGCCAAGTTAATACAACGGTTAACCACTTTTCTGTCTAATCCAAAGCTATTTTTATAATAACGTTTGCCAATCTTCAGACAAGTTGGCTTTCCATCGGTTATCATAAAAATCTGTTTGTTAGGGTTTTTTCTTCTTCTTAAAATATCCATTGCCAACTCAAGACCGGCAACAGTGTTTGTATGGTAAGGGCCAACCTGCAAATAAGGAAGATCTTTTATTTCAATAGGCCACGCATCGTTTCCAAAAACGACAATATCTAAAGTGTCTTTAGGATATTTTGTTGTTATCAATTCACTTAGCGCCATTGCCACTTTTTTTGCCGGCGTTATTCTATCCTCACCGTACAAGATCATACTATGGCTAATGTCTATCATGAGAACAGTAGATGTCTGGCTCTTATAATCAGTCTCCCTGATCTTCAGATCATCTTCCTGCATGTTGAAGCTTTCAATACCGTGGTTTATCTGTGCATTGCGAATGCTTTCAGTAAAGTCAATTTGCTCCATGGTATCACCAAACTGAAATTGCCGGGTGTCAGAATTGGTTTCATCTCCATTGCCGGGTTTAAAAGTATTGTGATTGCCCTCTTTAGACTTTTTAAGTTTGCCAAAAATTTCTTCAAGGCTGCTTCTTCTTATGCCCTGTTCTGTTTTTGCAGTTATAGAAATAGTGCCATTAACAGGATTTTCGTCTATATAGCCTTTTTCCTTCAGTTCGTCTATGAAATCTCCCATTCCATATTCATCGTCGGTAAATCCATATTGGTTGTCGAGCTGGTTTAGCCATTGCAATGCCTCGCCCACATCACCATTGGTGTAAGTCAGCAATTGCATAAATAAATTGAGCAATTGCTCAAATTTCGTTTTCCCATTTGCATCAGGGTCAAACTTTGTAAATCGATGTCCTAACATAAGATACAATTTCGCAAATAAAAGCGATATTATCAGTACAACATGTAAGCCAAAATAAAGTTTAACATTGAACCACAATTAACGCGGTTTTTAGACGCATGAAAAGACATTCAGACAACCACTATTGTCCTTATTTATAGAAAATTGCAAGCAAATGTTTTTTAACTTGTCAACTTGACAGCTTCTCTATCGTAAAAAAAATATTTATAATAAAAGCCTCATTTTGATCAATAATAGTAAACGTATAGGCAAGAGAAGCACGACACCGGGAAAAGGTTAAAAAATTAAAAAAGGTTCTTTTTTCAACCGGGTGGTACGTGCTATCTAATGTTAGTTTAATATCATTTTAAATCTCCCCATAATCTACAAAAGGTTCTGATCAATTAGATCAGAACCTTTTTAAAGAAATGAAATGAATATTAGCAATACTTATTTCAACAATTAGAAATAAAGACCATTTATAGCTACCATTACTTTGAACTATTGGTATCAGTAGTTGTTGCGTCTGGTTTAGCCTTCGGTACAACCGGGTTTACAATGTTATTATTCTCTTCTATTCGTGGAGCTGAAAGGTTTGCCCGAGTACATTTGTTCCAGGCTGGTAAGTGCCTGTAAATAATCCTCGGAATTTTTCTTATCGTATGCCATTGCTTCAGCTTTATTTCCGCTTAAAGAATTATAAAACTTTATTTGTTGCTGCAAATCTTTTCTAACAGAATTTAAAACTTTGGAAGCAAGAGCTTTATCATCAGACCGGTAACAGGCTTCTAAGAAAGAAATGCTGTTTCTATTGTGCATGTTACCACGGCTGATCATTCCATAAGGAAAATTTTCCTGCAACATCATTTTATCGGCTTTTTCCAAAACTGTACGAGCTTCCTCTTTTCTACCTTTGGCAGTCAGGTCAAATGCAAGTTCAGCGTAAGCAGTGCGGATTGTATTGAGATGACGACGGTTTTCCTCGTCAAAATAAACTCCCGGAATATTTGCATTGCCAAAAGCAAATTTATTCATCAGCTTGTCTTTCATCCAATCTGTATTGATCTGCTGACCGATAACAGGAACCAGACGATAAGCTAAGCCATCTTTACGCAAATACTGACCAAATCCCAATTCATCAAAAGCCGCTGTAAAGTAAATAGGACGCTTCCATTTGTTGGCTGCAATTACATTTAAAACTGCAAGGTCATTCTTCATAAGCATATTCTTCGGTATATCAAACCTCGCTTCTTTCACAACGCTATCAGTAAGATTAACCGTTCCATTTTGCCTTACAAGGTTTACATCTACGGGCACTGACACCTTTTTCACAGGGAAAGAATTGATCATGTCGCTGCCGCCAGATGACATCATTTTAGAAGGATCGTCGCTTCCAACGTAGTTTTTCATCATGTCGTACAGGTCAAAATATTGGTTGCCTGGTAAGCCTGATTTATCGTTGTATCTGATATAGTCTCTTTTTCTGCCTTGTATCTGGTCTGCTGTCCAGATCACATCTATCGGATCACTCTGGTTTACTTTATAACGCAACTGGTTAATATACCAGTCGATGCCCAGCAAACTATAATTAATAACGCGTATATCAGGTCTTATCCCTTCAACTTCCTGGGCATACCATAAAGGGTAAGTATCATTGTCACCAAAGGAGAAAAGTACGGCGTTAGGTGCACAGCTTTCAAGGTAATCTTTTGCAAGGTCTCTCGCCAATTCTTTTTTGCTGCGATCGTGATCGTCCCACTCTTGTGCTGCCATAAGCACCGGCACAGCAAGCAGGCATACAACCGTAGCAATATTAGTTGCCATACTTCTGTTCAATGTTTTGGACAACCACTCTCGCACCTGCAAAACTCCAAAACCAATCCAGATGGCAAAAGCATAAAACGAACCTACGTAAGCATAATCCCTTTCACGGGGCTGATTACCCGCCTGGTTTAGGTATAGCACAATAGCCATTCCGGTAAAGAAAAATAACAGGAAAACAATAAAAGTATCTTTTTTATCGGCTTTGTTTTGATACATTAATCCAAGAATACCAAGAATAAAAGGCAACAGGAATAGCTTATTATGAGCCTTATTGTTCTTACTGCTGTCAGGCATAAGGCTTTGATCGCCGTAAAGCGTATTGTCGATAAATGGAATACCTGTTATCCAGTTTCCATCACGCACGTTACCGGTAAAAACACCCTGCACATCGTTTTGCTTACCGGAGAAATTCCACATAAAGTAGCGGAAATACATCCAGTAGGTCTGATAGGCAACAAAAAATTTAATATTATCGGCAAAGTCCGGATCTCTTTCATAAGTTCCATCCTGCATTCTGCCAATACCCAGGAACTGGGCATAATAGTCTGCGTGATTCTGGTCATTGCTAGCATCCCAAACCCGTGGAAACAGCATCATTTGTGAAGGATCATAGACATAATGTCCGTCTTTGCCATTTTCAACATAATGGCCATTCGCCTTTATATATTTTGTTGAGGTTTCTTTATAATCTATTGGCTGGGCGGTAAATTTCTGACCATACAGCAAAGGAAAATCACCATACTGCTCACGGCCAAGGTAACCCACTAAACTCATGGGATTATCTACGTTATACATATCTACAGCAGGGTCAGCATTACTGCGTATCATAGTAGTAATGTATGTGCTATAACCAATAAGCATAAACGCAACTGACCATAAGCCTAAACGTAAAAAACCCCAACCGTTCTTTCTTGCTATCTTCAATCCATACCAGATAGCTACTGCCAAAATAAGGAAGAAGATAATAAAGCCAGTGAAGAATGGCAGGCCAAGGTTATTGACAGCAAAAATATCAAACATGCCTGCACCTTCTATTGTATATTGAATAATAGCCTTCTGTACAAAGCCGGTAACAGCACAAGCAATAAGGAAAGCCCAGATAAGACCTTTTGTTGTGGTTTTGTAACGCTTATAATAATATACCATTACTATAGCCGGTATTGTCAACAGATTTAAAAGGTGTACCCCTATAGACAAGCCCATCATGAAGAAGATAAAAATTATCCATCGGTCTGCATTAATTCCTGTCTGCTCCTCATGATCTACTGCGTGCTCCCATTTTAAAATAGCCCAAAATACAATGGCTGTGAAAAAAGAACTTAATGCGTATACCTCTCCTTCAACAGCGGAGTACCAGAACGAATCGCTAAAAGTGTAGGCAAGGGCTCCAACTGCCCCTGCACCCATTATTGCAAAAATTTCATTTTGACTTAAAACCTGTCCTGCTTTTTGCAAAGCTTTCCGTGCAAAGTGAGTAATAGTCCAAAAAAGAAAAAGAATGGTAAATCCACTTGCAAGGGCACTCATAATGTTTACTGCCTTTGCCGCAGTCATAGGATTATCTCCAAAAAGTATAATAAAAAACCGTCCTATCAAAACAAATAATGGCGCTCCCGGTGGGTGAGGTATCTGTAATTTAAAAGCACTGCTTACAAATTCACCGCAGTCCCATAAGCTTCCTCCCGCCTCAGCAGTAAGTATATAGGTGGCAGAGGCAATAACGCAGACAATCCATCCAACAATGTTGTTGATTTTGTTGAAATTCATTTGGTTTTTTATTTTTTAAAAAGAAAGATGAAAATATTTTGCTTTTAACAAAAGAGATCCATCATTTATCAAGTTTTGGTTTTTAAAAAGACTGGCAAACCTACCTTAAAAAGCGGAAAATCGAAAATCGAAAATTTTATGCATTTTCTTTTTAACCTTCATTTGGCAAAACCGTTGCCTGCCCCGCGACTTATTAGATTTGTACACGGTGAAATCTCACTTTAATACAGCTATTACTTACCGTCAGAATTTTAACATGGATAAAGTTATTAACCAATCCACAATTATCTTTAGCCAAAAATTTACCCTGTCTATTGATTAATATTTGACATAAAGCCGATGATTGTAAAAATTTTACCTGTATTTGTATGTATTATGCTTTCCTGTGTTATGACATTTTCCCAATTCAACGATTCCATTCACCACTATGTAAACTTTGCATCAACAGGTATCATAAATAAAACCAATAACGGCAATTCGTATGTATTAACTAATGGACTGAGATTTAATATCAGCAAGAAAAACATACGCCTCAACAGTACTAACAGTTGGATATACGGAGAGCAACAAAACAGGTTGACAAATAACGACTTCAACTCAACTCTTGATTTTAATTTATATAAAACCTCGTCGAATTTTTATTATTGGGGACTCGCTAATTACGACAAAAGCTATTCGTTAAAAATAAATAACCGGTTACAGGCAGGTGTAGGAGGTGCTTACAATATTATCGATACAACAACTGCTTTTTTAAATGTAAGCGATGGAATTTTATACGAAACCAGTAATTTAAAATTGAATGACAGTACAAACAACTCTTACAGTTTATTTCGAAATTCATTCCGGCTTCGCTACAGGTTTGTAATAAAGGACATCATAATTTTCGACGGAACTAATTTTTTCCAAAACTCACTGTCTGACGGCAACGATTATATAATCAAATCGATTAACAGTGTTTCTGTTAAATTAAGAAAATGGCTTAACTTAACTGCCGCCACAAATTATAACAGGAACCAAAAGACAAACAGTGAGACACTGCTTATTACATTTGGATTAACTGCCGAGAAGTATTTCTAGCAGACCTGTATTTTTTTGGGATAGTTGGGATTTTAAAGATAAGTTTGTTTGCTGTTTTTTATTGTTGCCACACTGTAGTTCGTTTCTATACTTACATACACAGAATGAAAAATACTTACCTTCTGCTTTTTTTTCTTTGTAATTGCTTTTCTGTTTTTGCGCAAAAGAAATCAGCAACTATTTCTGGAAAAGTAGTTAACGAAAACGATAAGCCTCTTTTTAATGTAAGTATCAGCGTACTGGGAAAAGAAAAGGGAACCACCACAAATGATTCTGGTCAGTTTTCTATAACGGTCACTCCGGGCAAACCACTTGCACTTGTATTTTCTTACACCGGTTATAAAACTTTTCAACGAAATTTTAATTTGGTAGAAGGAGAAAAGGAAAATATAACGGTTAACCTGCAACCTCAGGCAAATGTGTTGCAGGAAGTGACCGTAAAAGATAGCCGGCCGCGAACGGAAGCAGGGCGAATAAACATAGACGCTGAAAAAGCTTTACTTAATCCATCGCCATTAGGAAATATTGAAAGCCTCATTAAAATTTTTACAGGAAGCAATAACGAATTAACCAGCCAGTATAACGTAAGGGGTGGAAGCTATGATGAAAACATTATTTATGTAAACGATTTCGAAGTTTTCAGGCCGTACCTTGTTCGTAGTGGGCAGCAGGAAGGCCTTAGCTTTATAAACCCTGAAATGACCGCCAATGTAAAGTTTTACAACGGAGGCTTTCAGGCTAAGTATGGCGATAAAATGAGCAGCGTGCTTGATATAACTTACAAGAGACCAAAGAATTTTAGCGGTTCTGCCTACATAGGTTTGCTTGAGCAAGGACTGCATTTGGAAGGGACTTCAAAAAATGAAAAAGTAACTTATTTGTTAGGATTTCGTAACCGGAGTAATCGCAACCTGCTTAGCAGCCAGGAGACCAAAGGAAATTATATTCCTTCCTCCTCAGATGTACAGGCACTAATAACTTTTCAACCTAATAACAAATGGTTGCTTGAAGTATTGGCCAATGTGTCAGCGAGTAAATTCACTTTGTTTCCGCAGGAAAGCCAGTTGTCCTCTGCTGTTTTCTCCCCGCTGTTTACTCAAAACCTGGCTTTAGATATTTTTTTTGAAGGCCAGGAAAAAGATAAATATTCAACAAATATGGCTGGATTTTCTGCTACATGGCAACCCGGAAAGAACTTTCGTTTGAAAGGTATGCTAAGCAGGTTTGAAAACGACGAGGCTGAAAACGTAGACATAAGCGGTGCTTATCTTTTTGGAGAAAGAAATTTTGATAAGAGCCAGGCGACCTATGGTTTAATTGTAAATCCGCTTGGTGCAGGTGTTTACCAAAATTTTTCGCGAAATAAACTTAACATACAGGTGTACAATGCTTCAATAAAGGGAAGTGTAGATA
Source organism: Segetibacter koreensis DSM 18137 (assembly GCF_000374045.1). GTDB lineage: Bacteria > Bacteroidota > Bacteroidia > Chitinophagales > Chitinophagaceae > Segetibacter > Segetibacter koreensis. Next base: position 165,917 of record NZ_KB893337.1, read on the forward strand.
AAGGAAAACATTTTATACAATTTGGAAACAGCATAGAAAGACAGCAGATTTCAGATAAACTGAATGAATGGGAATACAATGATTCTGCCGGCTATTCACTACCCCATTCTACAAATATTTTACAGCTGAATAATGTATTGAAGAATAATGCTGACCTGACTATCGACCGTTTCAGTGGTTTTGTTCAGGATAATGTTCAATTCAAGGATTCGTCTGATATTACCATGCAATTTGGCATAAGGTATAATTACAATACTTTGAACAAAGAATTTTTGCTGTCTCCACGAGCCGGATTATCTTTTACCCCAAAAAACTGGAAGAAAGATATCATCTTTCGCGCGTCGGCAGGCATTTACGATCAACCACCTTTCTATCGTGAGCTGCGCCGGTATAACGGAACAATCAATGAAAACCTGAAAGCCCAAAAAAGCTGGCAAGTGAGTGGAGGCTTTGATTATAATTTGAAACTTTTGCAACGCCCCGGACGAATAACCACGGAACTATATTACAAAAGCATGTGGAACGTAGTGCCTTACGATATAGATAATGTAAGGCTGCGATATTTTGGTGAGAACATGGCAAAAGCGTACGCTGCCGGAGCCGAAATAAGGCTATTTGGAGAACTGGTAAAGGATGCAGAAAGCTGGGTAAGCCTCGGATTTATGCGCACAAGAGAGAACCTCGACAACGACCATTATTACAAATATACTTTAGACACTGAAAACAAGCCTGTTGACAGCACTCTTGTGAATATTGGATACCTGCGTCGTCCCACGGACCGGATGATAACTTTTGGTATGTTTTTCCAGGATTACCTTAGTACAAATAAAAACTTTAGGGTTTACCTTAATACTTTGTACGGAAGTAATCTCCCCTATAACATTCCGGGAAGTGTAAAGTACAGAAACGCGTTAGTTATTGACCCTTACATTCGGGTCGATCTTGGTTTTAGCGCTCTTCTGCTTGATAGTGATAAATCAAATCGACGCAGCCACAGCCCTTTTAGAAGCTTTGATAACATTTGGGCTACGCTTGAAATTTTTAATCTTATCGACAGGCCAAACACTATCAGTTATTTACTTATTAAGGATTTTGCAAACAATACTTTCACAATTCCAAACAGGCTTACTCCAAGATTATTAAATTTGAAGCTGATAGTCAAGTGGTAGTTTTTTGGGTAGCGGCAAAAAATCTTCGGTTGAGCTTCTGTTGCGACGCATTACGTTCATCGTCAGAATATCTATTGTGCTTTTCCCAGAGCAATAAGGCAACATAAAAAGGCAGGATATATTTCTTTCATTTTATATTCTCTCCAAATTGCTCATTCACAGAATCCTCTATCAAAGATTATGGAGACTTATCTTCAAAACTGTTTTAGTCGAAGGTTGTATCTTACACCTGTCATCAATTCTTTGTCCGACAATCCAAATGATTTTTTTATTCATTTCCAAAACCCAAACATTCTCTTTATCTGTTTTTGACAGCTTTTGATCAATAAAAAACCTGCTCAGTTTTTTCTTCTTTTTCATCCCCAGCGGGTAAAAATAATCGCCCTGCTTCCATTTTCTCAATAGAAGGGGAAAAGAAATTTCAGCACAATCCAATGCAGCAGTATTATTAGAGGAAGGTATCTGAAAAGTTGAACTCTCAATAACTTCAAGACTTAATTCACCATCACTAAACATAACTTTTTTATCCTTTTCTTCTATTAGAATATTTGTCGCTTCCGTCGATTGATTAGGAGAAATAATCAACCAATTCCTGTTTTTAATGATACGGTGCGAAGAAGATGAAATGTATTTACCTGTTTCGCTTTCCAGTAATTCAATAACTTCCTGCACCCTTGTTGAAGTAAAACCAAAATCTTTTATAATTTCATATATGATTGTTGAAAGAGGTGATGTTTTCTGCAACTTCAACACGGGCACGTGCACCTCATTCCCCTTATATTCAAGCAGTTTTTTCTTATGTTTCTCGACAGACTGCTTATACAGCTCTTCGACTTCTGTCAGCCGTTGAATATTATTTAAAAGATTATCCTCAATATTTGGATAAATCTCTTTTAGCATAGGAAATAAATTATGCCTGAAAAAATTGCGGGTATATTTATCAGAAAGGTTTGAACTGTCTTCAACAAAAGGCAGGTTATTTTCCATTGCATAAGCAACCAATTCATCTTTTTTAGCAAACAATAATGGCCTCACTATCTTTCCCTGCACAGGTAAAATTCCGTGCAACCCTGATATACCTGTTCCTTTAAAAAAATTCATTAGCAGTGTCTCAATATTATCATTGGCATGATGAGCAGTGAGAATGTAATGAATTGGGTGAGCGCGGAGTTGTAAATGTGTAGCTGTGAGTGATGAGTCGTCAGTTGGGATGTTTTGATTGAGAGTAGAAAAATTGCCGGAAATTACCTCATAAAACCAACGATACCGTAGTTCCCGGGCCGCAACTTGTATTGAAATTTTATTTTCTGTTGCATATTTATCGGTATCAAATTTCTTCACCAATACCTCTTTTCCATATTTATTGCCTAAACTTCTCACGAACTGCTCGTCTCTTTCACTCTCGGCGCCTCTTAGTTGAAAATTGCAGTGTGCTATAACAAAATCGTATTGTGCAGCAAACATTAAATCACATAAAACTACACTGTCAACTCCTCCACTTATGGTTAACAATTGCTTTTGCTTTTGTTGAATGAAGGAGAATTGCTTAAGATGCTGAATAAATTTTTCCTGTAAACTCATACACATAAAATAAATCAAAAGCCGACTTATTGCCGGCCTTTAATTTCTATAAATTATACTATTCAATTTTAAACAATCGATCGAACACTTATCCCTTCTTAGCTTCCTTTGCCCACGTATCTTTCAACCCTACGGTTCGATTAAAAACCAGCTTTTCTTTAGTACTGTTTTCATCCACACAAAAATATCCTTTTCTTAAAAACTGGTATCGTTCGCCCGGGAAAGCTGCAGCCAAGGCTGGTTCAATATAAACTTTTTGCAACACTTGAAGGCTATCAGGATTTATGTATTCTTTAAAATCTCCCTCTTCATTAGATGGGTCTTCAACTTTAAAAAGCCGGTCGTATAAGCGTACCTCAGCAGTTAATGCATGTTGCACACTTACCCAATGTATTGTTCCTTTCACATTAATTTTACTGCTGTCGGCCCCGCTCCTGCTTTCTGAAATATATTCTGCATACACTTCAGTTACATTTCCGTCTTCATCTTTTTTAAAACCAGTGCACTTTACAATGTACGCATATTTCAACCTTACTGTTAATCCAACCCCAAGCCTGAAGAATTTTTTTGGAGGATCTTCCATAAAATCTTCTCTTTCTATCCAAAGCTCTTTAGAAAAAGGTATTGGCCTGCTTCCTCCACCATTTTCCGCCTCAGGATTATTTTCACCACTTAGTTCTTCTACATGTCCGTCAGGATAGTTGGTAATAATCAATTTTATCGGGTCAAGAACTGCCATGCGACGGGTAGCATTTTTATTTAAATCTTCTCGCACACAAAATTCAAGCAGGCTTAAATCTATCAGGTTTTCTCTTTTTTGAACCCCTATTTTATCACAAAACAAACGAATACTTTCAGGCGTGTATCCTCTTCTTCTTAAAGCTGCAATTGTTGGCATTCTCGGATCGCTCCATCCATCTACTATTTTATCATTTACCAATTCGAGCAATTTACGCTTGCTCATGACCGTATATGTCATATTCAATCTTGCAAACTCATATTGGTGGCTGGGGAAAATTTCCAGCTTTTCTATAAACCAGTCATACAACTCGCGGTGTGGAATAAATTCGACCGTACAAATGGAATGAGTGATATGTTCAATACTGTCGCTTTGCCCATGAGCAAAATCATACATGGGGTATATGCACCAGGCGTTACCGGTTCGATGGTGATCTGCATGCTTGATACGATACATTAACGGGTCACGCATATGCATATTTGGACTAGCTAAATCAACTTTTGCCCTTAAAACCTTTTCGCCATCTTTAAAGTCACCGGCTCTCATTCTTGCAAATAAATCAAGGTTTTCTTCCACACTCCGGTTACGATATTCATTACCTTTTCCCGGCTCGGTTGGTGTACCTTTTTGTGCTGCAATTTCTTCAGGAGAGCTATCATCTACATACGCTAAACCTTTTTTAATAAGTTTTACGGCATATTCATATAAAGTTTCAAAGTAATCAGAAGCGTAGAGTTCGTTTGCCCATTCAAACCCAAGCCATTTTACATCTTCCTTTATACTGTCGACATATTCAATATCTTCTTTTACGGGATTGGTGTCATCAAAACGCAGGTTTGTGCGGCCTCCGTATTTTAAAGCAAGCCCAAAGTTGAGACAAATACTTTTTGCATGACCTATATGCAAATAGCCGTTTGGTTCGGGCGGAAAACGAGTCATTATACTTGTATACTTTCCACTTGCCAGATCATTTTCAACTATTTCTTCTAAAAAATTGAGGCTCTTTTCTTCGGTCTTTATTTTTTCTGCACTCATTATTCATGTATTGGATGCGAATTTACGATATTGACTTTCCATTCAACAAAAACAAAAAGTTACAATCTCATTAAGTATGTGATTTTATATCACATTTACTTTTACCACTTGTCACTTTTGCATTTTTCGTCGCCTTCCTTATCTATTCTTTTGCACGAAAATTAACTGACATGAAAACGATTACAGCTCAATTTGTTTATTTAATATTTATTGCAGGCAGAATAAAACGAAAGATTGAACTTACTATAATTCACCTTACAAATATGAAACCCTTTGCTACACTCCAAAGTATTATAATAAGCATGGCGAATTAAAAAGACAATCTTTAAAACAGGAGTATTTAACTTTCAGAATGAGGCAAGCGTACAGCCAAAGGCTATAATTCATTTCATTTCACCGAGTTCAAGAATTATATTCCATTCTTCATCTGTTATAGGACAAACAGATAGCCGCCCAAGCTTTACAAGCGCAATACCGTCAAGTCGTTTATCGGCTTTTATGGTACTAAGAGTGACAGGTTTTTTTAATTTTTTTACCGGCTTCAGGTCTACTACAACCCAATTGGTATCATCTGTTGCAGGATCCTGGTAGGCTTCTTTGACCACTTTTGCAATGCCGACAATTTCTAACCCTTCGTTGCTGTGATAAAAAAAGACTTGATCGCCTTTTTTCATTGCTTTTAAATTATTTCTTGCCGTATAATTTCTTACGCCATCCCAATGAGTTTGTTTGTCTTCAACAAATTTTTCCCAACTGTATTTAGATGGTTCGGATTTGACTAGCCAATGCATATAAAAGAATTTAAAATTGAAAATTAATAAAGGAAGTTATTTGATGTAAAACTTATTTCAACTTTTACATGTTGCATTTCTGATTTCGCTATTTGCATTTTTCTTACGCCTTACCAACCGTTTGCGAGAACATCTGCTATGTGTAGAGTTTGCAAATTGTAGCCTTTGTTTTTAATGTACCCGTCAAGATGCATCAGGCAGCTCAGATCGGTGCTAATGAGATATTTTGCGCCTGTCTCTAATGCGTGAGTCACTTTCTGATCAGCCATTGCTATGCTTATTGATTCAAATTTTACTGCAAAGGAACCGCCAAAACCGCAGCACGTTTCCACATCTTCCATTTCGGCTAATTCTAAACCTTTTACCTTGCTTAAAAGACGGCGTGGCTCTTCTTTTATTTTACATTCCCGTAGCCCTGCACAGCTATCATGATAGGTTGCTTTTCCTTCGAGTACAGCGCCTACATTATCTACACCTAAAACCTTTACCATAAACTCGCTGAATTCAAAAGTTTTTTCACCAAGCTTTATCGACCGGTTATGAGAAGATGAATTATCGAATAATGTATGATAATAGTTGCGTACAAAACCAACACAACTGGCACTTGGCGCAACTATGTATTCTGCATCCTGGAAGTCTTGTAAAAATTTAGAACATACCGCCTTGCTTTCGTTCCAGAAACCGGCGTTGAATGCGGGCTGACCGCAGCAGGTTTGGTTAGGGTTATAAGAAACTGTACATCCTGCTTTTTCGAGCACTTTTACCATGTTGAATGCAGTTTGCGGAAACAACTGGTCTACAAAACAAGGAATAAATATTTGAACATTCATAAGGCGCTCCATCCACAAGGGAAATTTAAAAATGCTAAATAGGTAAATAAAATTACTAAAAGTACAAGTGTGCGACGCAACCGGGGCTTAATAGTAATTCAAAAGCTCAGTACAGGAAAAAATATCAAACTTGTTGAATACTTCTTTTCAAAGCAATCATTTTAATTGCTGTAATTGCCGCTTCTTCTCCTTTATGCCCGTGAATGCCACCAACCCGCTCGAGTGCCTGCTGTTCGTTTTCAACGGTAAGCACACCAAAAATAGTCGGCACATTAAGGGAAAGATTTAATTGCATTATACCATCTGTTATTCCCTTGCACACATAGTCGAAATGGGGCGTATCGCCGCGAATGACCGTTCCGAGCGCTATATATGCATTTGGTTTTCTTACGCTGTTTGTATGAAAATCTTTTATGGCAAAGGGAATTTCAAAAGCGCCCGGCACAACGACCGTCTGAGACTGTACGCCATTAACCTTGAATACGTTTTCACAGCCTTCCTCAAGCTGGTCTATGATGTGTGCGTTCCATTCCGTTTTTACAATAACTACGAAGGCATCCTGTATAGTTGGGATGCCTTCGTTTAATACAATATTTCCTTTTGTAGCCATATATTATTTTACGCTAAAATCGTTTTTCTCAACACTTAACCGATAAATATATTTATCAATTGAAAAGCCTTTTTCTGTTTTTGGAAATTTATCTTTTATTTCTTTGTAAACGTCTACTGCTTCTTTGTTTTTACCCATTGCCTCGAGCAGGTAGCCTGCACGAAATAAAAATTCTGAAGAATTTGCCTCATCTTCTGGAAAATAACTTCCTGCTTTTTTATAATTATTTACCGCATCATCTTTCTTGCCCTGTTCGCTGTATGCATCTGCTAGACGACCATACGCAATCATTTGAATTTGCTTTGAGTCTGTGGAAAAATCTTTTAAATATTTTACTGCGTTATTAAAATCATTGGTTTTTAAATAAATAATACCTGCATAGAAATGAGCAAGATTTGCAGCTTTTGTACCATCAAAATTTTTAATTACGTTTAAAAAACCTTTGTTTTGACCATCGCCGTTAAGAGCCAACTTAAGACTATCATTGCGAAAAAATTCTTCGGCTTTAAACATAGCCTCAGAAGCTCTTTCCTCTTTAGGCTTTACAATATAGTTTTTGTACAAAATCCAGCCCCCTGCAATTAATATTATTGCCGCTGAAATACCTATAATTATATTCTTGTATTTCTCCCAAAAGTCTCTTGCACCTTCAAGGCCTTCACCAACTTCAGAAACTTCGTGCACTTTTTGTTCCGCCATTTTTAATAATTATTTTAAAACTTTAAATTTTTAAGGGTTTTTGTGTTAGCAGCTACAGTTAAAACTGTTTACTGTTAATCAAGAATAAAAGGGTAATCTTTTTCAGCATAAACGTCTTTCAGCAACTCACTCTCATCGGGCCAGGGACTTTCTTCTGCAAAACGAACGCTTTCTTCCACCACTTCATTTATTCTTGCATCAATTGCATCTAATTCCTGCTGTGTCGCATAATTGTATTCAAGTATGTGCTTGGTAACAAGAGTTATAGGGTCTTTGGTTTTATATTCATCCAGTTCTTCCTTACGGCGGTATTTTTGCGGATCACTGATTGAGTGGCCTTTGTACCGGTAAGTTTTCATTTCCAGCAATGTCGGCCCACCTTTCTCGCGTGCTCTTTTTACTGCCCGGGCTACGGCATCATGCACTGTTTCAGGGTCCATACCATCTACCATGTCTCCGGGCATATCGTATGCATCAGCCAATTTATAAATATCTCTTACATTACTTGTTCTTTCGACAGAAGTACCCATTGCGTAATGGTTATTTTCGCAAATAAAAATTACAGGTAGCTTCCATAACATTGCCATGTTAAAGGTTTCATGAAGAATACCCTGGCGAGCGGCACCATCACCAAAAAAACACAAGACAACATTATCAGTACCACGATATTGCTCAGCAAAAGCCAGTCCTGCGCCGGTTCCTATCTGAGCACCTACAATACCATGTCCGCCAAAAAACTTATGCTCCACACCAAAAAAGTGCATACTGCCACCTTTTCCTTTGGCGACACCGGTAGCTTTACCATATAGCTCGGCCATACATGCGTTGGGAGATACACCTTTTGCCAGGGCCCAACCGTGGTCGCGGTAAGCAGTTATGAAAGGGTCATCCTGCCTTGTTGCGGTCATACAACCCGCAGCTAGTGCTTCCTGACCTACAAAAGCATGAAAAAATCCACGGATTTTTCCTGCCATTTTATATTTTTCTTCTGCCTTTAATTCAAACTGGCGGATAAGCTGCATCAACTCGTACCAGTACAGATATGTTTCTTTTGAAAATTTAGTTGGCACTTGTCTAAAATTTTGAGCGGCAAATATAGGTGAATAGAACCAAAAATAATATTAAGGGAGAACGCATATTTCACGAGAACGAAATATTAGTTTATTTTATGTTAATAGTAGTAGCGCAAGTTGCATGGCCTTCTCCTTGTAAAAGTGCTTCTTTGCTTGTTTTATAAACATTAATTATCGAAAAACAATCTTAAGGTTAAATACATAATTGTATGCATTTAACTTGCAGCCTTCAATGCTGCATCTGCAAAACATATTCGTGTACCAGTTTAAAAACTACCTGCAACAGAGTTTTCAGTTCAATGAAAATGTAATAGGTATTTACGGCAACAATGGTATGGGAAAAACTAATTTGCTTGATGCTATTTATTTTCTATGCTTTACAAAAAGCTATTTCAGTAAAACAGATAGCAATATTGTACAAAGGGGCTTACAGGGCATGCGTATAGAAGGAAATTTTTTAAGAAACGGCGAAGCGGAAAAAATTGTATGCATTATAAGAGAAAACAGTCGCAAAGAAATACGTCGCGACGGAGAAGAATATAAAAGGTTTAGCGCACATATTGGCAGGTTACCTGCCGTGATGATCGCTCCTGATGATGTAGAACTGATAACCGGAACAAGTGAAATTCGAAGAAAATACATTGATACGCTTCTTAGCCAGTTAGACCACCAATACCTGCAGAGTCTTATAGATTACAACAAAGTACTTCAGCAGAGAAACAGCTTATTGAAGTCTGCGACTGATAGGGGTTATTTAGACGAAGCATTGCTTGAGATTTTAAATGATCAATTGGTAAAGCCAGGCAAATACATCTTTAACTACAGGAAAAATTTCCTGCAACATTATTTACCATCCGTCTCAAAAAGCTACCTGCAAATAGCAGGAACAGACGAGCCTATAGTATTACAATACAACAGCCAGTTACAGGAAGATGATTTTGAGAAGCTTTTGGCAATTTCCAGGCAAAAAGATATCATGCTGCAACGCACAACTACCGGCATTCATAAAGATGATATAGAATTGAAACTCAATGACGAAAATTTTAAAAACATAGCTTCCCAGGGACAACGAAAAAGCCTGCTTTTTGCATTGAAGCTGAAAGAGTTTGAAGCATTGGAAGCAGCCAAAGGATTTGCGCCTATATTATTACTGGATGATGTTTTTGAAAAGCTGGATGCAGCAAGAATGCAAAATCTTTTGCACAAGGTATGCGTCGAAAGTAAAAGCCAGGTTTTTATTACTGATACTCATAAGGAAAGACTGCAGCAGGCTTTGGAAAATTTACATGTCCCTTTTCAACTTATAGGGCTTTAGAAGAACATTTCAATTATAAAAATATTATGAATGTTTTTAATAGTATTTCTTCTACATCTTTTATAAAAAAAAATGAAAAACGGGTTAACGTTACTTTTTAAGGAATTGACAAAAGCATTTATTTTTATTTATACACCGACAAGTACTTAAGTGATACTTCCACTTAGATAAAAAAATTTGTCTTTTTTTAAAAACCGGTATGTAAATGGCGATCAACTAATGGCAAAAAAGAAAGTTACAAAAGAGATAAAAAAAGCTGCCAGCACAAGCGCTACAAAAATGAACTCTTTTTATGCCTGGGATGGAGATACTCTTATACTTAACATACTCGGAACTCCTGCCGCTAAAAGGGATGCTATTGGTAAAGTAAAGGGAAGTCAACTGAAAATCAGTGTGTCAGAAGTGCCAAATGCAGGCAAAGCGACCGACCATCTTGTACAATTTTTAGCGAAAGAGTTTGGAGTTTCTAAAAATGATATTGAAGTAGTTTTTGGAAGATTAGCTGTAAATAAACAACTGCGCATTAAAAATCCAAAAAAATTACCGGCAGAAATTTCCCGGGACTAGGCGTTGAAAAAAAATGAAACCATGCTCTTTAAGAAAAAATAAATATAAACGGATAACGAAGGTTTGTGAAACATTATGTAGAATTTATTTTACATTCACCTACTTACCCCTTAAAAAATGCACTGGGAATTTACCCGCTTTCTATTACCATACCTCTTTTGATTCAACAACGTCTAAGCTATTTTTACCTATTTGGCATTTTTGTTGCACATAACACTTCCAATACTTACCCAATTTTCTATAACAAGACTTTCATTTAGTAATAATCCAGTCTCCGCAATTACTACTACTAATTCACAACGAATGCTTGTTATATGACGAAAGTTCATCTTATCCCCTATTTTACAATTTTATTGATTTGCTCATTAAACAGCGAAAAATGTTGGGCGCAAACTTCACCAAACGATTATTTTCGTTCTGCTCAGTCAGGAACGTGGGATGCTGCCAATACATGGGAAAGTTCACCAGATGGCATTAATAACTGGACACCTTCTGCCCTGGCACCTACCGCTGATGCTAATACTATAACAATCCGAAGCGGTCATAGTATAACTATTAGCAAAAGTGCAGCAGTGGACCAGGTAGTGGTAACAACCGGTGGTATTTTAGAGTTGGCGACTCCTGCAGCATCTGTTTTAACTGTTAATAATGGTGTAGGGCCTGATATTACCGTCGAAAGTGGTGGTATATTTAAACACAATATAGGTACCAATTCGTCTTTGCCAACTTTTACAGGTTCTGCCACTCTCGACATACGTGGTGGGGGTATATTAGAGGTGGTTAATAATAATGGTAATCCCAGCAATTATGCAAATACATCTTCCTCCATTGCATCTAATCTTATCTGGAGTGACAGCGCTATCCTTCACTGGAACAATCCGTCTAATCCTGACGAAGGAATTACCTATTTTGCCGAATCATCCGCTATTCCAATTTTTCGCATTTCACAACCTGTCACAATCGGGGGAAGTAACGCAACTGTTATTAATGGTTTATTAGAAGCAAACGGAAATGTGAGCTTCCAGGGAAATGGTTCAAAGACTTTCAGAAATGGAATTACAGGAACCGGTAAAGTTGGGGTGACTGCTGTAAATGGAGGGCAGTTTATCATTAATGGGACTACAGCTAAATTAGGTGGTGCCGGAATTTTAGAATTAAATAATAATGGGTTAATGATAAATAGTGGTACTACATTGAACCTCACCTCTGACAAAACAATTAATAACTTTAATGGGGGAACTGGGAGTATTACAAATGCAGGAACGTTAATTTTAGGAAATTATATCATAAATGGTAACAGTAAAATCAAAATTGATGGCACAGTCAAGACAACCAATGTTAATGGTTTAACTGGAGCAATTAATACAGCTTTTGCTACAGGATTGACCGTAAGTGTATCCGCTTCTTCTACTGTTGAATATAACCGGGACGGTGACCAGGCTGTAACACCTCTCACTTACAATAATCTTTTCATTTCAGGCAATGGTGTTAAAACTGCTTCTGTAGGCTCAGATATTTCTGTTTCAGGAGCTGTAAACATTGCGCTTGGCTGCACTTTCAAATTAAACGGAACTAATCATCTAAAGCTTAATGGTGGAGGGACACTCAATATCAATGTTAATTCAATTTTTGACACCGGAGGTGAAAGCCAGGTCAGCGGAGGAGGTTCTCCAACAGTTAATATTTATGGAACCTTTATTACCAGGGATGCACAGGGTTTTACCGGAGTAAATACTTCGATTCCGGGAGCTGTAGTGAACATTTTTCCTGCCAGCACCATTGAATATGGAAGAGCTGGTGACCAGGCTGTTACTTCCAGAGATGATTATAAAAATCTTATTTTTTCTGGAAGCGGAATTAAAACAATTCCTACATGCAATCCAAAAGGCATGGTAACTATTAAAGATAATGTTATTGCAGATGCTTCCAATAAAACCTTTGGCGACTCAAGCACAAATTTCACGATGACAGGCGGTCGCTTTAAAGTCGGAGGGACCGGTACAAAGCCTGACATTGCAGGTAGTTATAATTTAACAGGAGGTGTAATAGAATTTACAAATTCAGGAGCTACAAAAGAAACTATTCGTTCACCTTTAACCTATTTTAATATAGAAGTCAGCGGGTCAAATGTGTCTAACTCTAGCGGCATTACAACGTTAGCTGATGGAGGATCATTTACAGTTAAAACAGGAGGAATTTTTGAAAACAGTGGTTTAAAAATAGATGGCTTAGCAGGAAACCAAAAGTTCATATTAGAAGCAGGCGCTACATTTTTAACCGGAGTAAAAGGTGGTTTTGCAGGAAACGACTCAGCTGCGCTTAAAAATATTGAAACCTTTTCAATTGATCCTAAATCAACTATTGTTTATAATCGCAAGGGGAATCAAACGATTACACCTCAAAGTGGCTATCCAAACTTATTATTAAAAGGAAGTGGTATTAAAACAGTGACAGGCGGCTTAGTTACAGTATTACCCACAGCCGATTCGGTTGTGATTGATACTACGGTTGTCCTAAAAATAAATTCAGGAGCAAAAGTGGATTTTCAGAATCGTCCTGTAATTATACACAGCAGTGCCGCAAACACCGGTATGATTGGTGAAATTACTGACGGTCCTTCTGCATTGTTAAATGCAACCAACGTTACTATTGAGCGTTTTATTCCTGCAAAAAGATCATTTCGTTTTTTATCTCCTTCCGTTACTACCACTACGAGCCTTAAAGCAAACTGGATGGAAGGTGCTACCAATCCTAACACAACTACGAGGATAAATCCTAATCCCGGCTATGGAACTAATATTACAGGGAGAGGTGGTACAACTAATGGTTTTGATCCGACTGCTACTAATAACCCTTCATTATTTACTTTTAATCCGTCAAGCCAACGATGGGACTCTCTTCCCAATACCAACGGTACTTTGTCTGCGGGCAGTCCCTACTCACTCATGGTAAGAGGCGACAGAAGTATAGATATGACAACAAATACTCCTGCGCCTACCAATACTATTTTAAGAACAAAGGGTACACTTTTTACCGGAACGTTCTCACCTGCTATCAGCCAGGTGGAAGGTAATTACACTTTTGTAGGAAATCCATATGCTTCTGCAATAGACTGGAATGCCTTAGCGAAGCAAGACGTTTCAACCACTTACTACACGTGGGATCCTAACCTGAATGTTCGTGGCGCATACGCCACCTATAACGGATTTTATAATACCACCGTTCCAACGGGATCAAAAATTGATCAAAATATACAACCAGGACAGGCGTTTTTTGTACGAACCCAAAAAACAAATTCTCTCGGTTCTACTTCAATTAATCCTACCTTAACAATTAAAGAAGCTAATAAAACCAGTGTCAATCGTCGCGTTTTCAGGCCGGTTTCTGTCGTACCCAAATTATCAATTCAGTTATTATTAAATAATGAAGGAGGAAGTGAACACACCGCTGATGCAGCCGTTGTTTATTTTGACGATAGTTTCCCAAGAGATATTGCTGGTGAGGATTCGTATAAATTTACTAACATAGATGAAAACATCGCTATTAATCACAAGGGGATTGCGTTAAGTATTGAAGGTCGCCCAACCTTAACCTCCAATGATACTATAGCTTTAAAAATGTGGCAACTAAGACAAAAAACATATTTATTGAAACTTGACGGAATGAATTTTTCGTCATCCGTGCAGGCATTTTTAAAAGATGCATACGGTCACCAGGAAACGGCCCTCAACCTGTCATCGGTAACTTTAATACCATTTACGATAGATACTGCCATCTCAGCTTCTTATGCAACTGACAGGTTTACAATCGTATTTAAAACCAATAATACATTGCCTGTAACTCTTACTAATGTAAAGGCTTACCAAAAAAGTGATGGAATACAAGTGGACTGGACAGCACATTCAGAAATAAATATAAACAGGTATGAATTAGAAAAATCAGCGGATGGAGAGCACTTTGAGCTCGCAATCAGTATAAATGCAAAAGGTAATAACGCTACTAAAGAAATGTATAATTGGTTTGATGCAACAGCAAAAGCTGGAGACAACTTTTATCGTATAAAAATAGTAGAAAAATCAGGCGAAGCAAAATACTCTGAAATAATCAACGTTAAAGTAAGCAAGGAAAATGAAGGGATTATTATATCTCCTAATCCTGTAATTGGAAATGTAATTAACTTGCGGCTAGGCAATATTGAAAAAGGAAAGTATTCTGTAACTATTTATAATAACCTTGCACAAAAGGTATATGAAGGTATCATAGAACATTCCGGAGTTGCTGCCTCGTACACAATACCCGGGCGGAAAATACCTAAAGGCGTGTATAGGCTGGCAATAACCAGTAAAGATAAAAGCATTACTAAAACATTGATTTTTAAATAATAGGATTTGTTTTATATTTTAAATAAAAAAACAAGTGAGAATCCCTTAATAACGTAATTTAGATAGATGAAAAAAGTGATAAAGAAATTGAAGCTGGCATTAGTGATAGGTATGATTACTATACCGACTATTCTGATAGCACAAGGTGGAACTCCGACGGATCCGGGAGATGGTAACAATGATACAAATGATGCGGATGTGCCGTTTGATGGAGGTGTCAGCCTGCTTGTTGCAGCAGGAATCGGATACGGAATAAAAAAGGTGTACGATAAGAAAAAACAAGAAAAAGATCCACAGGTAAGTGAAAAATAAAAGCCGAATTGAACACTCATCAAAAACGCTGCAACATAATCCAAAATTTGAAATTAGGAGTGAAGGAACAGCAGCGGACTCGCTAATTGTTGGTTTAGCAGCGTTCATCCAAAATGAATAACTTCATTTAGCTTTTGCTGATTAAGTATTGAAATATTTTTATCTGCTACAGCTATTATATTCTCACTTGCCAATTCATTCAAAGTTCTGAAAACAGTTTCATATGTGGTACCTACGTATGAAGCCAAGTCTTGTCGGCTAAGCCTTATTGCAAAAAAACCTTCTTCTGTTTCACCAAATTTTTCTTTCAGTTTTAATAGTCCATAAGCAATGCGGCCTTTCACCGACATGTGCGCAAGGTTTCTCATCCTTTTTTCGGATTCCTGCAATTCTTCAGCATAAAACATTAATAAGTTATAAGCATATTCATAATTCACTTTTAGTGTAGTATGAAAAAAATCAAGGTCGATGAAGCACGCACTAACCGATTCAAGTGCTGTACCTGAGATGGGATAAATGGTTTCTTTTCCTAAGCCCCGATGCCCTATGATATCGCCAGGACCTGCAAAACGCACGATAAGTTCTTTATCTTCTCCCCACTTTTTGTGCACTTTTGCCTTTCCTGAAACCAGGAAGTAAATACCGGTTACCTCATCACCTTCTTTAAAAAGTAATTCGCCTTTTTTAAAATCATATGTTTTTCTATTAATATCCAGCGCGGGCAACCATTCCTTTAAACAACCTCTGCATAAAGAACAGCTTTTGAGGTCACAGTTGTTTTTATTCCTCTTCATTAAGGAAAGATAGCGTATACATATAAAGCGGCAAAGACACTGGAAGCAAGAATGTATAATTTTTCAGTTCCGCCTTTTAGTGGCCGTAACTTTTTAAAATAATTATAAAACCATTTTACCAACCTGCGATTTTGCATACTCCTTTATTAAAGTAGGATGAAGATTAACTACCTCTCCTACCATAATAATTGCCGGGTTAGATATCTCTGCATATTGAGCCCGGTAATAAATATCTTTCACCTTACCTATTACCATTTTTTCTTTTGCTGTTGTACCGTCCTGAATAATGGCAACCGGAGTTTCACTTTTACCAAACTCTGCAAATATTTCCATGATTGTTTCCAGCTTGCTCATCGCCATTAATATAATAACAGTAGCACTTGATTGCGCGGCGAGTTTTATATCTGCAGAAATTTCTCCTGACTGAGTTGTTCCTGTTGTTACCCAAAAGCTTTCATTTATACCGCGACATGTTAATGGTATCATCTGAGAAGCAGGCACCGCTAATGCACTGGAAATGCCCGGAATAACTTCTACTTCAATTCCCGCTTCGCGGGCAGCATTTATTTCTTCCATAGCACGACCAAATACAAACGGGTCGCCACCTTTTAGACGCACTACCCTCCCATGTGATATCGCATACTCTATTATCAGGTTGTTTATTTCGTTTTGAGATAAAGCATGACATCCAAAACGTTTTCCTACAAACTGCTTTATTGCACCTGGAGAGGCATATTCTAATAATATATCATTTGCTAATGCATCATATAATATAACATCTGCATTCTGTATTGCTTTTATTGCTTTTAAGGTAATCAATTCCGGGTCTCCCGGACCCGCACCAACTAATGAAATTAAGTTCTTTTTCATATTATTTTTTAAAATATGTAAAGTATTTTTATAAAAAGAACTAAAAAAAGTGCTTTTGTAAAAAAAAACTGTGTAAATTTATGATATAAATCACAAAAAGCAGTTGATTTTGTAATAAAAATAATAAAAAAGATCACATACACTGTTTTTTAATATGTTTTACCGCTTGCCATTTTAATTGTTGTAAATTATTTTTAAACTCCTAACGCTATGAAAATTGTAATCATTGGCAACGGTATGGTCGGCTACAAATTCTGCGAGAAACTGGTAGCAAAGTTTAACGCTCACTCATCTTTATCCATAACAGTTTTTGGTGAAGAAGTAAGACCTGCATATGACAGGGTTCACTTAAGTGAATACTTTGCAGGCAAAAGCGCAGAAGACTTATCTATGGCTCCTGCACAGTGGTATGCAGATAATCATATAAAACTTCACCTCGGCGACCCCGTACAAAGTATTGACAGGTTAAATAAAACGGTGCATTCACTTCACGGAATTACTGCTCCTTATGACTTTTTAATATTAGCCACAGGCTCCTCTGCCTTTGTTCCACCCATACCAGGAGTGGAAAAACAAGGTGTCTTTATATACAGGACTATAGAGGACCTGGAAATGATGACTGAGTATGCTAAGAAATCAAAGACAGGCGCTGTAATAGGTGGCGGCTTGTTAGGTCTGGAAGCTGCAAAGGCTATGTTGGATTTAGGAATAACTGATACACAGGTCATAGAGTTTGCCCCACGGTTGATGCCTCGGCAGATAGATGATGCAGGGTCTAAAATACTTCAATCAAAGCTGGAAGCGCTTGGGTTGAAAATACATACTAGTAAGAATACTTCAACTATACTTGGTGATGATTGTATTACCGGAATGCGATTTTCTGATGATACACATATAGATGTGGATATGCTGGTGATTTCAGCCGGTATAAAACCAAGAGATGAAATTGCAAAGCTTGCAGGTCTAGAAGTTGGGCAGCGTGGTGGCATTGTGGTAAATGAACGCATGCAAACAAACGACCCACACATTTTTGCTATAGGAGAATGTGCATTATATAAAGGAATGATTTACGGACTGGTTGCACCGGGTTATGAAATGGCTGATGTAGTAGCAACCAGGCTTGCAGGTGGAGAAAAAACTTTTACGGGATATGACATGAGCACCAAGCTTAAACTGATTGGCGTTGACGTAGCGAGCTTTGGTGACCCTTTTATACCTCAGGCGGATTGCAGGACAGTTGTGTTTGAGGACACAATGAAAGGTATTTACAAACGAATAAATATTACTAAAGATGGTAAACATCTTTTAGGCGGTGTATTGATAGGTGATGCAGAGGCATACAATATGTTACTGCAAACCACAAAGAGCAAACTTGCCTTACCTCCAAATCCTGAAGATGTAATACTTGGTTCAAGAGGTGGCGCTGAAGGGGAAGGCGGTGCTGGTGTAGCAGGACTGCCTGACGATGCATTAATATGTAGCTGTGAAGCAATAACCAAAGGGCATATTTGTAATTCGGTAACTGAACAGGGATGCGAAAGTGTTGACGCAATAAAGAAATGCACCAAAGCCGGTACAGGTTGTGGCGGTTGTGTTCCTATGCTGAAGGACCTGATGGTGCATACCATGAAGTCGCAAGGAAAATATGTGCGCAATGTATTGTGTGAACATTTTAGTTACTCACGACAAGAGTTGTACGATTTAGTTAAAGTGAAACAATTGAAATCGTATGATGCAGTGTTAGATGAAATTGGTCACGGCGATGGATGCGAAGTTTGCAAACCTGCTGTTGCATCTATACTTGCAAGTTTGTGGAATGAAATGATTTTGAAGAAAGGAAATGATACTGCACAAGATAGCAACGACCGTTACTTAGCTAACATTCAAAAAGGTGGAACTTACTCTGTTGTACCACGCGTTCCAGGTGGAGAAATCACTCCTGAAAAACTGATAGTTATCGGGCAAGTTGCTCAGAAGTATAATCTGTATACGAAAATAACAGGCGGTCAACGTATTGATTTATTTGGCGCCCACTTAAATGACCTGCCTGCCATTTGGAAAGAACTGATTGAAGCAGGTTTTGAAAGTGGCCATGCTTATGGTAAAGCCTTGCGTACAGTTAAAAGCTGTGTCGGTTCTACGTGGTGCCGCTTCGGTTTGCACGACAGCGTCAGCTATGCGATAAGAATTGAAGAACGCTACCGGGGTTTACGCGCTCCGCACAAAATAAAGTCAGCAGTTTCAGGTTGTGTTCGTGAATGTGCTGAAGCACAATCTAAAGACTTTGGAATTATTGCTACAGAAAAGGGTTGGAACCTTTATGTATGTGGCAATGGCGGTTCTAAGCCTCAACATGCTCTTTTACTTGCTACTGATTTAGACAGCGAAACCTGTATTAAATATATTGATAGATTTCTTATGTTTTATATAAAAACAGCAGACCCGCTAACCCGTACCGCAACCTGGCTAAATAAAATGGAAGGTGGAATTGATTATTTAAGAAATGTGGTTGTAAATGATAGCCTGGGTATTGGTCAACAGTTGGAAGAAGAAATGCAACTACTTGTTGATAGTTATGAATGCGAATGGAAAGCTGTTGTAGAAAATCCGGAATTGCAAAAACGTTTCTCTCATTTTGTAAACGCACCAGAAGAAAAAGACCCGACAATAAAATTTGAACCATTGAGAGAACAGAAGAAAGCGACGGAGTGGAAACCCCAACCCCTAAAGGGGCTTTAAGACAAAACTAGAAGACACGTTCAGGACTTTCTGTACTCCCCTTTAGGGGCTGGGGGTAGTGCTAACAGTACAAGAGTGCGACGCAACGGATGTTTCGACAGAGTTACAAATGATTGGTTCATAAAAATTCTTATTATAAATATCTCTCATAAAAAGGTTTAAAACGCCTTTTTATCCTCACGATTTGCCTGCTTTTGATTGCCTTCAAACGACCAGCCTGCCATATGGAATTTTAGGAAAGAATGTTACTGCCATAACTGTTCATAACCTTAAAATTTCATAACAATGAATAATCCCATTACTGAAAACCTTACATGGTTTCCCGCTTGCAAAACTTATGATGTGCCAGACAACGGAGGCGTTTGTGTGAAATATAAACACAAACAAATTGCTCTGTTCAACTTCACTCGTCGTGGTGAATGGTACGCTTCTCAAAACATGTGTCCCCACCGGATGCAGATGGCTCTAAGCCGCGGCATGATTGGTTCTCTTGAAGGAGAGCCCAAGATTGCCTGTCCTTTTCACAAGAAAAACTTCTCCCTAATTGACGGCCGCTGCATGAGTGGCGATGATTACAAGATTAAAACGTACCCCGTAAAAATTGAAGACGATTTAGTGTTCATAGGTGTGTCTGAGGAAGAAGACCATTATGAAACAGTATGCGTATAAAAAGAAGCCCGGACAGGCTGCCACCTGCCGGACTTAAGTTTTAAATAAAAACACTCACTTAAAACCCGGACAAAACTAATGAAAAAACATTCTATCATTCCAGCTGCTACCGTACTCATTTGTTCGGCAGCAGGTATTCGAACGAATGCACAACTTTCGCTATCGGCGCAGCTAAGAACAAGAACTGAACTAAGAGACGGACAGGGGTCACCGCTACCTACAGGAGCTGCCCCTGCATTTTTTACATCTCAACGTACCAGGTTAAACGTTGGCTACAACATGTACCGTTTGAAGTTTGGAGTAACACTGCAGGACGTACGTGTGTGGGGACAAGATGTTTCAACCATTAACCGCACCACAACAGCAGACAACAACAGCCTACTGCTTCATGAAGCATGGGCGGAAATATTGTTGACAGATACAATTGTAAAGAACAAAGCCTTAAGCCTTAAAATAGGAAGACAGGAACTTGTTTATGACGACCAAAGATTAATAGGAAATCTGGATTGGCTGCAGCAAGGTCGCCGGCATGATGCAGCAGTTTTAAAATATGAAACAAAAGGCTGGATGGTTCACTTAGCAGCTGCTTTTAATCAAAACAAGGAAAATGTATCAGGAACCATTTATAATAGTACACCTGCGGGAAACTATACCAGCAGCACCAACGGTGGTACAATGTATAAAAGCATGCAGTTTTTGTATGTCGGGAAAAAGCTAAAAAATGGAAATGCTTCGTTTTTGTTCTTTACCGACCAATTTAGCAAGTACAGTACAGACAGTGTGAATAACAAGACTTACCAGCAGGGAAGCTGGGGCAGGGCAACAACTGGCTTTTATGTAAATAACACATTTAATAAAGTAGGCGTTACCGGTTCTGCTTACTACCAGTTTGGCAAAACTGCTACTTCGCAAAAATTAAGTGCTGTCTTATTAAGTGCGTTCGCCCAATATGGTTTTAGTAAAAAAATTAATGCTGGTGTTGGCGTTGATTACACTTCAGGAGGTTCTAAGGGAACTACCAGTAACACCTTTGACCCTTTGTATGGAACGCCACATAAGTTCTGGGGTTTGATGGATTACTTCTATGCAGCAAATCCGTTTGGTAAAGGAGGATTGACAGATTATTATTTAAAAGCAAAGTATAAAGCATCGGATAAATTTTCACTCGCTACAGACCTCCATCAATTCAGCAGTGCAACCAGCATTGGTACCGGCGATAACAAAAAGAATTTTGGACAGGAATTAGACATAACAGGTTCATACACACTCACAAAACAAATTGGCATAGAAGCAGGATATGCACACTTTTTTGCAACTCCACTACTCACTTCTGCAACTATTAAAAACGTAACAAACGGAAAAACAAGCGCAAACTGGGCGTACGTAATGATAAACATTAAACCAGATTTCCTCTTCAAATAATTAAACGGGTTGCCTGCCATAACCTCAACAAAAATCATACACCCGTAATACATCAACTTATGTCTGTTCCAACATCTCAACAACCACTAACAAAATTAAATATACTTAGCCTGAAAGGCATACAAATGAAGAGCTTCCACACAACGTGGCTCATGTTCTTTGTGTGTTTCTTTGGCTGGTTCGGATTAGCGCCTTTAATGCCAACCATTCGCGAAAACCTTCACCTTACAAAAGGACAAGTTGGTAATCTTATTATCGTTTCTGTTTCTTCAACTATAATTGCACGCCTTATTATCGGTAAACTTTGCGATAGCTGGGGACCACGTAAAACCGCTGTTCGTTTGTTACTGCTTGGTTCACTACCTGTATTTCTTGTAGGTCTCTCAAAAGACTATACAACATTCTTACTGTTTAGGGCTGCTATTGGCATCATCGGAGCTTCGTTTGTAATCACCCAGTTTCACACCTCTATGATGTTTGCATCAAATATAAAAGGCACTGCCAATGCTGTTGCAGGCGGATGGGGTAACCTTGGAGGTGGAGTTACAAACATGGTTATGCCAATCATTTTTGCAACTATTGTAGGTATGGGTTTTACAAAAGGTGAAGCATGGCGTTATGCTATGATTGTTCCGGGCGTAATGATGCTGGTTGTTGCTTTTTTATACCAGAGGTACACAAAAGATACGCCTAAAGGCAACTACGATGAAATCGGCAGAAGTAAGCAATCACGTGCTAAAACTGATTGGTCTGTTTTAAAAGACTGGAGAATATGGGCACTAACTTTCGCTTATGCCATGTGCTTCGGTATGGAGATAACTTTTGATAATGTCGCCTCACTTCACTTTGTTGATACTTTCAAATTATCTCAATCAAGTGCAGGCTTTTGGGCCGGAATCTTCGGCATGATGAACCTGTTTGCCCGTGCTCTTGGAGGTATCGTTTCAGACAAAACAGGTAAAAGATTTGGCATGCGGGGTAAAGGCTTATTGCTTGCTGCAGTGTTGTTACTTGAAGGTTTAGGTCTTATACTTTTTGCGCAAGCAAGTACATTAGTTTTTGCTATCGTAAGCATGTTAAGCTTCGCTCTGTTCCTTAAAATGGCAAACGGCGCTACTTACGGAATTGTGCCTTTTATTAACGAAAAAAATGTCGGTCTTATCAGCGGTATCGTTGGTGCGGGCGGTAACCTGGGGGGAATGTTATTCGGCTTCCTTTTCAAATCAGAAACAATTTCTTATGCCCAAGCTTTCACTTATATCGGCTACATCGTTGTTGCTATTTCAGCAGTTGTGTTAGTAACAAGATTTGTCAGCAAGAAAGAAGTTGTAGCAGAAGAGGTAATGCTGGAAGCAGATGTGGCGGTAGCGTAGGTATCATCGTCATTGCGATGACGCTTATAGCACATCAGTACAAGTGAGTGACACAACAATGCGGAATAGAGAACTAACGATTGCTTCCAAATAATTAAAGATTTATTTGTTTTATCATGGCAGAAACGTTTAAAACAACATGTTGCTATTGCGGCGTAGGTTGCGGAGTAATCTTGCATAAAGACCGTAACGGCAAGCTTCACATAGAAGGTGACAAGGACCATCCTGTAAATAAAGGTATGCTTTGTAGCAAAGGGATGAACCTGCATTATACCGTGATGGACCAAAGCGATAGGTTGTTGTATCCTGAAATGCGTTACAATAAAAATATGCAACGCCAAAGGGTGTCGTGGGACAGCGCTCTTGAAAGAACGGCAGCTGTTTTTAAAACGCTTATCAATAAATATGGCCCTGATTCTGTTGCTTTTTATGCGTCGGGACAATGTCTTACAGAAGAATATTATGTCGTAAATAAATTGATGAAAGGCTTTATTGGCAGTAACAATATTGATACTAATTCCCGCCTTTGTATGAGCAGTGCGGTTGCAGCTTATAAAATGAGTTTGGGTGAAGATAGTGTTCCTGTTAGTTATGATGACCTTGAGCTGGCTGATTGCATTTTTGTTGCCGGCGCAAATCCAGCGTGGTGTCATCCTATTTTATGGCGAAGAATTGAAGCAGCGAAAGCCAACAATCCCAACCTAAAAATTATTGTAAGCGACCCTCGTAAAACACAAACCTGTTCTTATGCAAATGTTCACCTGCAACTGAAACCAGGAACAGATGTAGTATTGCATCACGCGATAGGTAGAGTGTTAATTGAGAACGGAGACATTGATATCAATTTTATAAAAAATAATACAGAAGGATTTAAAGCGTACCGCGATAAAGTAATGCAACGAACTATTGCAGAAGCTGCACTAATATGCGATGTGCCGGAAGAAGCGATAAGAGAAGCAGCGTTATACATTGGTAATGCAAAAGGGTTTATTACGATGTGGACGATGGGATTGAACCAGAGCGTAATTGGTGTAAATAAAAATTTAAGCTTAATTAATTTAAACCTAATTACCGGTCATATTGGTAAACCAGGTAGCGGTCCGTTTTCGCTAACTGGTCAGCCAAACGCAATGGGCGGAAGAGAAGTAGGTGGTATGGCAAACATGCTTCCTGCTCACCGCAACCTTGCCAAGGTAGAAGACCGCGCTTTTATGCAAAAATTTTGGGGCGGCACGACCATAGCATCAAAAGCCGGATATACTGCAACCGAAATGTTTGAAGCACTTAATAACGGCAGGTTGAAAGCTATCTGGATAATGGGAACAAACCCGTTAGTAAGCCTGCCAGATGTTAGAATCGCTGAAGAAGGATTGAGAAAGGCAAAGTTTGTAGTTGTTCAGGATGTAAGCAACAAACCTGAAACAATACAATATGCCGATGTTGTGTTGCCTGCTGCTGCCTGGGCAGAAAAAGAAGGTACCATGACGAATGCAGAGCGAAGAATTGCATTATTGAGCAAAATAGTTGATGCACCGGGTGAAGCGTTGCCTGATGCGGAAATCATTTGTCGCTTTGCTCAAAAAATGGGCTTTCATGGATTTAATTACAAAGCGACTTCAGAGATTTATGCAGAGCATTGCAGAACAACCGAAGGAACCAATATTGATATTACCGGCTTAAGTTATGATGTTTTAAAAGCAAAAAGAAGTGTTCAATATCCTTATACAAGAAAAGAAAAAGGCTTCGGTACTGCACGATTGTTTACTGATAAACAATTTTATACTCCTTCGAAAAAAGCCATTATTCATACTGTTGATGAGGTCAATCAATCGGAACAAACTGCAGATGACTTACCACTTGTTTTAACAACAGGTCGCATACGAGACCAGTGGCATACGATGACCAAAACTGGTAAAGTAAACAAGCTGAAACAACATATTTCTAATTCGTTTTTAGAGATACATCCCGATGATGCGGAAGAAAGAAATATAGATGAAAATGATATTGTTGAAGTATTTAACGGCAGAGGTAATGTAAGGGTTAAAGCAAAACTGACTACCGATATAAAACGAGGAGTAGTTTTTATGCCAATGCATTGGGGAAAGATTTTAAACAGCGACTTAAACAGGGCAAATAATCTTACAAACAATCTTGTTGACCCCATTTCGAAAGAACCTGATTTTAAGTTTTCTGCTGTTCAGGTACAGCAATACAAAAAAGCTAAACAAAAGATTATTGTAATTGGTGCCGGAGCCGGAGCGTATGGTTTTGTAAAAAGCTATCGCGCAATTAATACCGAGGATGAAATAGAGATTTTTAGCAAAGAGAACTTCCCATTTTACAACAGAGTAATGTTGCCTGATTATATAAGCGGAGTGCAGGAATGGCAACAGCTCGTAAAAATGAAAGATGAAGAAGAGTATAATTTTAATATTAAGTTACATAGAGGTGTAAGCATTGAGCATATTGACAGACCTAATAAACGTGTCACAGATAGCAATGGTATTGTGCATAATTATGATGTTTTATTAATGGCAACGGGTAGCCGTGCAACAATGCTAAGAGACATTCCACCAATGGACGGCATCTTTACTATGCGTAGTCGGGTTGATGCAGATAACTTTAAAAATCACATAGACCCCTTAAAAGGTAAAGTGGTTATTGTTGGTGGTGGATTGTTGGGAATTGAGTTAGCAGCTTCATTACGGGAAGTTGATGTTGAGGTAACGGTTATTCAACGTATTTCAAGACTAATGGACCGGCAACTCGATGCATTAGGAAGCCAATTGTTACACGAAGAACTAACCGATAAAGGCGTTGATATTTTTTACAATGATGAAATTGAACGTTTTATTGGCAAACAAACCGTAACGGGTATAAGATTAAAAAGCGGGCGGGAAATAGATTGCCAGGCAATTGTTATAGCGATTGGAACCACTCCAAATATTGAACTCGCCCGTGCATCAGGAATTGAATGCAAACGTGGCGTGGTGGTAAATGAATATCTTTTAACAAACGACCCTGATATTTATGCAATTGGTGAAATTGCAGAATTCAAAGGTTTCTTATATGGAATAACTGCAGCAGCAGAACAACAGGCCGAAATTGTTGCAAGGCATTTAAGCGGAGATATCTCCAATTATTACCAAGGCTCTTTATTAATGAACATTTTAAAAATGCATGGAACAGACTTATGCTCATTGGGATTGGCTGAAGCTCCTGCAAACGACCCCAATTACGAAGAAGTTGTTTTTATTGACAAAGCGAAGCGCTATTATAAAAAATGTGTTATTCACAACGATGTATTAGTTGGGGCAATATTAATTGGAGATAAAACAGAATTTTTAGAATATAAGGACCTTATTCAAAATAAAATTGAATTATCAGAAAAACGTCTTGAATTGTTGCGTTCCGGCAAAAAAGCTGAACCTGTAATTGGCAAACTCGTATGCTCGTGCGGAGGTGTTGGTGAAGGAAATATTGAGAATAAAATAAAAGAAGGCTGCATCGAACTAAAAGCACTTTGCACAGCATCAGGAGCAGGCATGGGCTGCGGAAGCTGCCGACCAGAAGTGCAGGCAATACTTGATAGAAGCCCCTCCGCCCCTAAAGGGGAATTGAGAACCTTTGAGGAAGATGTTTTAAAAACGGTAAGAGCGTGAGGACGGACGAAGATGGAATTAAGACAAGAACCGATAAACTGCTCTTTTACTGCCAACCATTCGCTATTGGCCTATTACTTAACGATTTATCACTAAATGATTTTACATGGCTTCAACAGAAACTATATATATCAATTTTACAGGAGGAATTGTTTCTCCCGGTTACCTCAAAAAAGTACTCGAAATTGCCGCATTGGCTAAAGTAAATAATGTACGTTTTGGATTAAGGCAACAAATACTACTTGACATTCCGGTAAAACAATTCCCAACTTTCAGCCATGCTTGCGTGGAGAATAATATTGAATTCGCAAGAAAAAAAGAAGCACATCCTAACATCGTAAGCTCCTACCCTGCTGTTGATATTTTTACTACAGATACGTGGGTTCGTGAAGGTGTTTATAAAGACATTTTTAATTCATTTGATTATATTCCTAAAGTTAAAATCAATATCACCGATAGCAATCAAACCTTTGTTCCGTTTTTTACAGGCCATGTCAACTGGATTTCTTCTGCTTCGAGTCATTTTTGGTATCTATATGTTCGTTTTCCTAAAACAGAAAAGGTTTACTGTTTTCCCGAGTTGGTTTATACAAATGATATTGCTGCCGTAGCAAAACAAGTCGAAAAAATCTTGGCTTCAAAACATGTTGCGAATGAAAGGGACTTATACAAACAGCTAAAAACATTACCATTTATTTCTAAACAAATAGAAAGGGAACTTGAATTACCAAAATTTTCATTGCCTTACTACGAAGGTTTTAACAAATATGACAACAATTACTGGCTGGGGATTTATCGACGGGAAGAAGCGTTCCCCGTTCAGTTTTTATCAGACGTTTGCTCAATTTGCATGAAGACAAAAATTGGACAAATGTATACGACGCCATGGAAGAGCATTATTATAAAAGGAATTGAAACTAAGGACAGAAATTTATGGGATTATGCTCTTGGTAAATACCGGATAAATGTTCGTCACGCTGCCAACGAATTGAACTGGCAGATTGAAGACAATTGTGAAGATGGTCTACAACTTAAAAGACATATCATACGTTATTTTGACAAAGAAGATGTGCGAACATATGGATTAAGCTTTGCTGTAAAGACCAGACCTTTTTCAAGCATGCCTGGTTCTATAATTGTAAGAAAACAAGACGTAAAAAATCCCGGACGATTGAAAGCATTGGAACGCTTTGAAATTTTATATACCTCCAACTTCAATCCTAACTCTTCCAATTTTATTTCTTTCAGGAAAGATGTTGAAAAAGAACATTTGGGAACATATTTGGTCTCATTATGTAAATATTTTTACGAGCGGGAAAGTGAAGAAAAAACCTTGTCTATTGAAAGCTTTAATCTTCCTGCGAATAACGTCTCAGATATAACTCCTGTTAAAATTGTGCATCAATGTAAACATTGCTTTACAATTTTTGATGAAGGTAATGGTGATGCTGAAAACAATATTGCACCCGGCACTTCTTTTAACGATTTACCCGTTAATTACAAATGTTCTTTGTGCGAATCAGATAAAGAAGATTTCATTGCTGTTAATGTAAAAAATTTACAACTCTATTAAATGTAATTGTTATTCTCTTATATTATTATTTACTTATAATGCTTATAGAGATTGATTACTTTTTTAAGATTTTTAGCTTAATAGGTTAATGAGAACAATTCGCTCACTAAATCCTATTTCTTAAATTCTTTTTTTGGAAATTTATTAGAGGCTGAAGTACAAGGGAAAATATAACCACCAGCAAAGCACCTACCGCATTTAGCCATAAAAAACTAAGACTTATAGTTTGATTTTGATTTAAGAAAAATAAAGCTATAATTACCAGTTCTGATACAACTGCACTCCAAAAAACTGCTTTTGCTCCTACCCACCTTATATAAAAAGCAACAAGGAAAATACCAAGAATTACTCCATAAAAAAGAGAACCTAAAACATTTACTGCTTCAATCAGGCTTCCCATACGATTGGCAAATTGTGCTACGATAATACAAAAGATACCCCAACCAAAAGTATATAAACGCGACAGGCGATATTCTTTTTTACTCTGCTCAATACTTATATCTTCATGAGCATTATGATATCGGCGATGAAAATCTATCATAGTGCATGAAGCAAGTGAGTTTAATGCAGCAGCAATAGAACCCCATGCAGCCAGAAAAATAATAGCTATCAAAAGGCCAACAAGTCCAACGGGCAAATAATCTATCACAAAGCGAAGAAAAATATAATTGGTGTCATTATCATCCTCCCTCGGAACAGCTTTTTTAATGTATCCTTTATATGCTACCCTCAAAGAATCTAATTGTTTGTTATTTACTTCCACACTGTCCTTTAAAGTATTAGTTTCTACACTATTATTAGCTCGATATGCATTTATATAATCTGTGCTTAATGCTGCCTGTTTTTTATTTTTTGCAGCATATATGGTTTGTATAACAGCTAATGAATCTTTATAAACTGTTTGCTGCGCTTTTTGTTCAACTTTTAGGTTATGAAAAACCGGTGAAGGTTTAAATTGATAAAAAGTAAATAACATAGCCCCAATTAACAAAATCAGGAATTGCATTGGAACTTTTACAAGGCCGTTTATTAATAAACCTACTTTGCTTTCAGTACTGTTCTTTGCCGTAAGATAACGGCCGACCTGGCTTTGGTCTGTTCCAAAATACGACAAGGCAAGAAAAAAACCACCAATAATTCCGCTCCACATATTGTATTTATCATTCCAATCGAAATGGCCGTTGCTGCTTCCCGTTGTTATTACGTTTAATTTACCTGCAGCGCCGCTTATTCGTAATGCATCTGTAAATCCTACTCCCTCCGGCAATAAATGAACAATCATATAACCTGCCAGAAACATACCAACGAAGATTATTACTAGCTGAAGTTGCTGTGTATAAGCTACTGCTCTTGCTCCGCCGGTTACTGTATATATTATCAGCAACCCACCCATTACAATATTGGTAAGAAAAATATCCCAGCCAAGCAATGATGATAGTATGATAGAAGGCGCATAAATGCTAATGCCTGTAGATAACCCCCTTTGTAACAGAAAAAGAAAAGAAGTCAGAGAGCGGGTTTTAACGTCAAAACGCTTTTCTAAAAATTCGTAGGCAGTATATACCTTAAGCCTGCTAAACAATGGAACAAACGTAATGCATAGCACTACCATAGCTAGAGGCAACCCAAAATAATACTGAACGAACCGCATGCCATCAGTATAAGCCTGACCCGGGGCTGAAAGAAAAGTAACTGCACTTGCCTGCGTACCCATAATGCTAAGCAGCACCAGGTACCAGGGCAAACTGCGGTTGCTGCGAAAATACCCGTCGAGGTCTTTAGAGGTACGGCTTTTGTACAAACCGTACGCTATTATTCCTATAAGTGTCGCTGATAAAACTATCCAGTCAATATGACTCATGAAAAATAATTAGTAAACCACGTGAAAAAAATAACCAATAGTATTAAAAACAAAATCACAAAAATGTACCAATGGCTCCATTTTTTAAAAAGTGGTATTTTATGGTTTTCCTGCTTCAAATTTTACGTTTTAAATTGTATTGCATCGAGGGCAAAGAACTTTTTATTTCACTACCTGAATCCATTAACATAGTTTTATACAAGCCGTATCCTTATTCTGCCGATGAACGAAATGCGTCGCAACGAAGACTCATCATAGAACAAATGCCGGTACCAAAAAAAATGACAGAGTCAGGTGATAATTAAGAAGAAGACTATTAACCTCACTAATTGTACTTCCCACATTTGAAATCTTACCGCTTATTCATCATGCTTGCCGCTTACCATTCCGCTTGCCAATAAACCAAATACCAAACCTATTATTAAACCTATTGCAACGTGTTTTATGGCTAATCCTAACAATAAACCAATAATAATCAGCATTGCAAAACCAATCTTTTTCCTCTGCCTGTTCTGTTGGGCCATACTATTTGTTTTTTGGAAGCGCAATTAAATTTGCCAATAACCGATATGCGCCGGGAACACCAGCAGGCAACTGCCTGAAGAGTACAAGACTTACATATGCAAAGTTCCCCTTACCGTATTTGGCTATCACAAGACTCCCGTTGCTTTCCTGTTCGCCTGTATCATTCATGCCTATTAATTTTTCGTAATGTTCATCTGTTACATCTGCCTGGTAGGTGCTTCTTTCCTGTACCCAACCTTCAAAATCCTTTGCTGTTATTTTGTTTGGATAATTGAATGCAGGATGATTTGGCAATAAGAAATTTACTTTAGCATTTTCTTCTGTCACACGCGTAGAGGTAACGTTGAAAGGATAGGGACCTACCTTGGGAGCATTTGAAGACTGGCTGCTCTTCATATATTGAACAATAAGATTTCCCCCATTTTGGATATAACGGTTAAAAATATCATTTTTAGTGCTGAGATATCCGTAAATGTTATGTGCCCTCACTCCTACTATTACAGCATCAAACTGCTGCAAGTATTCCGAATTAATATCTCCTTCGTTTAAAAAGGTAACGTTGAAACCCATTGCTGTTAGTGCGTCTGGCACTTTATCACCAGCACCAATAATATAACCTACTTTTTTACCCACGATTTTTATTTCAGGCTTAACCAGGTTGGTTTTTGCCTTAGGAAAATAAGTAATGGTTGGGATGTGGTCGTAAGCAATTATTTTAGTAAAGCCATCATACTTGCCATCACTTGTGCTTAAGCTGATAACTTCTGTTGTATTAAGTTCTTTCGATTTAGCAGTGAATGTGCTTGCCAGGTAACTTTCTGTATTGTTGCCCGGCGCGTAATTAAAAGACGGCGAATTACTTGCCCATTTATCAGAATATTTTTGATTTATAATATAATTGGGATTATCCTTAAAATTTGTCCTTACATGCACCGGGGCGGTTACAGGCTTTCCGTTTAAAGAGAGATAATTATCTTTTACGTAGTTAAATTCAATTTTTGGTAATACGGCTAGTGGCTCATACAATTCACCTTTTGCGAGGTCTGTAACTTTATATTGTACCGGTCTGTTTATAATAAAGTCTGTACCGCTAATATTGACTGTAAAAGTTGCTTCAAATACCGGGTCATTTTCTGCTTTGCCAATCAACTCCTGGTCTCTTACATCAAATGAACCCTCCAATTGAGGATAAACGAGCCAATAAGGTTGAGAAATGTTTTTATCGGAACTAACAGGTAGTTTCTTATTAATAGTAAGTATCTCATTAGGGCTAAGAACAGACGAAAAGGTTGTATCAAAACCATTTAGCTTTATTCTTTTTACTGTAGCATTTACAGATTTTCTATTGTTTAAAAACAAGGTAACATCAAGTACATCTCCCTGCACTACAAATTGCTTGTTGGTTGTTGCCTCAGTAAATAAGCCTGCACATTCCTCAATAATATCCTGCGTTTCTGCTAACTTTTTATCTCTCCAGTTGCTTTCCGGCAATGCTTTGATTGCATTATATAATGTAACCAAAGAGGACACAGACAATGCGGGATTGTCAAATTTGAAATTTGCAGTGATTTCATTTATTAAAGTTTCTATCTTCTCTCCTCCCGGTATCCGTTTCCAGTCAGTTACGATTCCGTCCATCAGGTCATTGCTTTTTGGTGCATTACCTCCTGTTGTTTGAAAATATTCAAAAATTTCTCCCCTTCTTCTTGGCCTGCCTTCACCCTGGCTTTTGTGCATGCTGCGTGCTTCGCCACCTAGCTCTCCATAACTTTCGCCAATCAACGGATTGTAACCGCCAACATCTATTTTCAACTGGTCTTCGCTTGTAGTGTTGTTTCCGCCAAAATTAAAAGTGTTCCAAAATATCCTTTTAGCTTGCCACGGCTTTACGCCATATTTAAATTGTTCTGCGAACCTGTTAGGGTCAGCGGCGGCAGTAAATGCTTCGTCAGCCAAAATTGCGGATGCAGCATGATGTCCATGACCCGCTCTCTTGTCAGGCGGAAAACGTTTAATGATGATATCAGGCTGATACTTACGGATAACCCAAACAACATCACTCAAAATTTTGTCTTTTCCCCAGATGCGCAACGCCTCGTCTGCATTTTTGCTAAATCCAAACTCGTATGCACGGCTAAAAAATTGCTCGGCGCCATCTATTCTTCTTGCAGCCAATAACTCCTGCGTACGTATCAATCCCAATTCAATGCCCTGCTCACTTCCTATCAGGTTTTGTCCGCCATCTCCCCTTGTTAAACTTAAATATCCTGTCCTGTATAATTTTTCTTTAGCCAGGTATGGCAGCAAAGTGTTGTTCTCATCATCAGGATGTGCAGCGATATATAAAACACTTGCTAATACGTTTAATTTTTTTAGCTGCATGTAAATGTCAGCACTGCTAAAAGTGGGTGGTGTCTGACTAAAGGTGGCTAAGCTGTGAAAGAAAAAAGCTATAAGCAAAAAAAGCTTCAAAATTCTCATCATGCTGCGAAGATAAAGTTTGTAAGCATTTACTATAAAAATCAGGAAAGATAGTTTTGGGAGCCGGCAGCGAAACAGGAATTGAGCTCCCGTTGCGTCGCACACTTGTACTGCCTGTTCTATTTTCTTCTTTCAATGCAATCTGAAAATTAAACAACGAATAATAATAACCTTAAGAGTCTGTTATAAAACATCCTAACTCTTCCACTATTGCCGGCTTAATTTCTTTCAACTGAACATTCATCGGTTTGTACTCCCTTACTTTGCAAAAAATTTAAAGTATGACACCAACCAAAGGATATGCTGCACAAGCAGCAACGGAACCGTTAGCACCATTCTCATTTGAAAGAAGAGATTTAAGGCCAAATGACGTTCAGATAGAGATTTTGTATTGTGGAGTTTGTCATTCTGACCTGCATACAGCACGCAACGAATGGCATGGCACTACTTACCCTTGTGTACCGGGCCACGAAATTGTAGGACGTGTAACCAACGTGGGAGAACAGGTTAACAAATTTAAGAAGGGCGACCTCGTAGGAGTTGGATGTCTTGTTGACTCGTGCCAGAAATGCGACAATTGCAAGCAGGGTCTGGAACAATACTGCGAGGAAATGCCTACACAGACCTACAATAGCCCTGACAGAATTGACCAAAGCGTCACCAAAGGAGGATATTCAAATAACATTATTGTTTCCGAAAATTTTGTTTTAAGCGTATCAGATAAACTTCCGCTTGAAGGTGTTGCACCATTATTATGTGCCGGTATCACTACCTACTCACCTATGCGTCACTGGAAAGTCGGTCCTGGACATAAAGTAGCTGTTTTAGGTTTAGGCGGATTGGGACACATGGCCGTAAAACTTGCTGTTTCATTTGGGGCTGAAGTGACGATGCTTAGTACTTCGCCATCTAAAGAAGCTGACGCAAAAAGGTTAGGTGCACACAAATTCGCACTAACCAAAGACCCGGAACAATTGAAAGGTTTGGCTAATTACTTTGATTTTATTATTGATACCGTTTCTGCAGAGCATAATTACAACATGTACTTAAATCTTCTCAACACAGATGGTGTTATGATATGCGTAGGTGCACCTCCAACGCCGGCACAAGTTCCTGCGTTTAACCTTATTTTTCAACGCAGAAGCATTGCTGGTTCTTTAATTGGTGGTTTACCTGAAACACAGGAAATGCTGGATTACTGTGCTGAACATGGTATAACAAGCGACGTGGAAGTAATTGCAATGAAGGACATTAACACAGCTTACGAACGAATGCTGAAAGGCGATGTACGTTATCGTTTTGTAATTGATATGGCGACATTATAAGGATTAAGCAGGAAAGTTGTAAAGTCTATGGATTTAAGGTTTAAAAAGAGAAAGGGCGACAACGGCCGTTGTCGCCCTTTCTCTTTTTATCTTTTTACTGTAATGAACTTTTTTTGCTTTTCTTACTTCCTTCCGCTACCTCGAAGCTTACGTATTGAATTGCCTGGTATATGACCGCTTCGTTGTTTTGTATTGCCGGCTCCCATTGAGGACTATTACTAATTACACTTACGGCTTCTCCTCCACAAGGTTTGCATACAGCCGGCACCGATACAGCCTTAACATTACTGACATATCCTTCTTTGTTTATTATAAACTGAACTGTTACTTCATGCGTCCCGATTGGTGCATTTGCATCTACAGCTATATTCCCGTTAATGTTCTTTTGCAAAAACTTTTTCCAGCCTTCTGCCCCACCTTTAAAACGCGCTTCTTTTTCCACGGTGTAATTACGAATTTCTTTTCCGGTTTCGTCCCAGCCTTTTTGTTGGTCAGCACCCTTGTCATTATAAGTTATCCACGACTTCTTATTGCCGTTCTTATAAAAAAATGTTCTCGACAAAAGTTTTCCATCAGCATATTCAGCTGAAAAGTCCAGAACGCCATTTTCTTTGTAATTCTTAAAACTGCCCACCGGTGTCTTTCCATCTTTTCCTGAGTACTTACCTTCAGATTTAATACTATTCGTCTTTTTATAATACTCCCGACCAAACCATTCATTATCCGATTTGTATAATTTCAGATAGTAAAAACTACTATCCTTGCTAACTTCTTTCCCATCTTTTAAAAAGTAATAATAGCTGGTATCGTTTTGCGCAATTGAGAATTTAGTTACGAACATCAAAAACAGGCTAAATAATAGGGGCTTATTCAATGGTAATTTCAATGGTAATATTTTTAAGGAAGTGTTTAACAACTATATAAACAGAAGTTATTTAATCTTCTCTTTTTCTATATGAAAGAGAATGGGAAATTCGAAATGAAAAGACGTTTAGGGCCGGGTCACCCGCTACAAAAACTCGCTTGTATTGGAGGCCGAGATTAAAAGCTATTCTTCCGGGAAAAATATAGCCTGTTCCCAATCCGGTAGTAATTCCACCCGCCTTTTGTTCGGCGAACTTTCCGTCTATAACTACGTCTTTTTGAATATCGGTCGCACCAATACTGTAGCCAGCGGTAGGCTCGAAGTAAAACCCGCTACCACTTCCATTTAGTGTATATCGGTAGCCTAATAAAAAAGGAACCAGAAGAACTTGATTTTCATTTGGTTTATCTTTAAAACTATAATAACCAGCTTCTGCAGTTACAGAGCTTCCTTCCGTTACAGGTATAGCTACATTTAGAAAGCCTCCAAAACCTGTGGCAGAAAAGCCTTTTGAAGTCAAATGTGCTACCTCAATTTGCGCCTTTGAATAAGTAAAAAAAAATAATGAGAATACGACCAGTAAAAATTTTTTCTTTAAAACCATAAATTCAAATTTCTTTTAAAATGTTTTCAAATCTTTCAATCATCAACTTGATGCTGTGTTGTATAACGCCTTAATATGCCGAGTTAGTATCGTTTAATTTTTTTTAATGAAGCGCTTATAAGGACGAAAAGATGATTTAGATAAGGATTTCGTTTGTGATATTATTCTTAAAAAAGTTTAATATTTGTCCATATTGTAGAAGTGGTGAGACTAACTATTTCCAGGGAAATTCAAAATCGCAGTTATTAAGTTTTAAGTACAATCTTTTTAAAAAGAGATTCTTAAAAAAGCATTGCTTAATAATTGATCAGGAAGTATATCAATATTTTCAAAACGGAGTTTACAAAAGTTATCTTCCCTCCTTCAGATAAATTGCTATGTAAGCTTATTCATTTAATTACTGTTGATTGCATATTAAATAAATCAATTTACCATTTAGCCTGGCTTAGGTCAACTTCGCCCACAATAAAAACACTTCCGCAAACAAGGATCATATCATCTTTATGTGCGTGGTCAATTGCATTTTGAAAAGCTTCCATAACGCTTTGAAATGTTTTACCGTCTAAATCAAATCTTCTTGCTTTATCTGCTAATTCGTTTTCAGGCAATGCTCTTGGTATTTGCGCCTTCGTGAAATAATACTCGGCATATTTCGGCATGAATGAAAGCAGCTTTTCGATGTCTTTATCTTTTACAAAACCTACAACAATATGCAACTTTTGGAAGTTGCAATGTTCTAATTGCTCTACTATTTGCTTGATACCGTCCTGGTTGTGGCCAACGTCTAAAACAGTAAAAGGATTGTGATGAATGACTTCCCAACGACCATGAAGACCCGTAAGTTTTTTTACATGTAATAGCGCTTCATCAACCTGTTGCTCGTCTATTTTCCAGCCTCTAAGCTGTAGTCGATAAACAACCTCCAGCACTGTAAGCAGGTTTTTTATCTGGTATAATCCTGCAAGCTCAAGATGGTAATCTTTTCTTTCATCGGTATGTTTTATACCAACGGTTACTACAAGTTGTTGTTTTTCCTGTTTCCATTCAGGAACCCATCTTAGTTCATTTGCATAATATATTGGGGCTTCTGCCTCTTTGGCTTTTTGTTCAAAAACAGGTTTTGTATCAGGTAATGTTTCACCTACAACTACCGGAATTCGCGGTTTTATAATACCGGCTTTCTCGCCTGCAATTTTTTCGAGTGTATCTCCCAACATGCTCATATGATCATAGCCAATGTTGGTGATTACAGAAAGTTCTGGCGTAATAATATTTGTACTGTCAAGTCGTCCACCTAAGCCCACCTCCACTATGGCAATATCAACCTTTTGCAGGGCAAACCACGAAAAAGCCATAGCAACCGTAATCTCAAAAAAAGATGGTTCAATCTCTTCAATAATTAGTTTTATGCGTTCTGTAAAATCTATTACAAACGATTCTTCTACCATTTCACCGCTAACCTTAATTCTTTCCCTGAAATCTTTTAAGTGCGGCGAAGTGTATAAACCTGTTTTATAGCCGGCTGTCTGAAAAATTGCAGCAAGCATATGACTCGTAGAGCCTTTTCCATTTGTGCCGGCAATATGAATGCTTTTGAATTGTAAGTGAGGATTTCCTACAGCTTCACAAAGTTTAATTGTATTGGTAAGATCGCCCTTAAAAGCAGCAGGGCCAAGCCTGCTAAACATAGGGAGGCGATGAAAAAGATAATCAATAGTTTGTTGATAATTGAGCATAAAAAAACCGTAGCGGGCAAAGCTACGGTTCTGAAGGATTTATTATGAAAAGATTTTTAGAATAATATCAAACTGAGGTGAAAAATTTTTTGTAGAAGCTCAAGCGCAGCCTTCGTGATTTGTAACAAAAATAGTAGGAAATTTTATTTTATCCTTTTAATTTAAAATCGAACAAAATGGTGCCCGTTTGTTCGTCTTCCTCACCTGCATTCAGTTTTAACTGCATTGCTTTTCTTGTGGCGATGGATCGAATTGTTCCGTTTGTTGTTGTAGTTCCTCTTGGATTAACAACCGCTGATATTACATTTCCGTTTTTGTCAACACGTATATCAACAGCCACTTTTGCGTTTTCATTAAAATCATCTTCAAATGACGGAAGACGTGTAAATCTTCTGCCGCTAAGACCACTGCGAATTCGCACCCCACTATTGCCACTGGAAGCATTTCCTTTATAACTATCAGAATTAGGATTTCCATTCGGGTTCCCCTGGTCACCTCTGCCGCCCGCAATTCCCTGGTTACGTACTCCATTGTAGGAGTCAGCTCCGTTACCACCGGCACCATTACCAGAACCACCTTTATATAAAGCTTTTGGTCTTGGAGGGGCGGGTATTGGGTTTGAGACAGGTTGCGAATTGGATTGTGTTTTAGCAGCAGACCTTACGACAGGCTGGGTATTTTCACGAGGCTTAACAGGAGTAGCCTTGGGAACCGTTGTGTGTTTCACAACCTTTGGGGTTGTTTTATTTACAACGGGAGCATCATCAGCTTCATTTTCGTCTGCGTTAATATTTTCTTCCGCCGCTGCCGGCTGTGATTTTGCCGCAGGCGGTGGTGTAGCATTTTCTTCCTTTGCTGCTGCAGGTTCACCAGGTACTTGCGGAGCAACATCGCCTAATCCTTCATCACTATTACCAAGATTAACTTCAATACCTTCATCAAACTTTGGTTGTGCTATTTGTGGCAGTGTCCATTTTGCAAAAAAGAAAATTACAAACAGCATGGCGCACACTATTGCCGTATATGTTGCAGCCTTAATATTTTTTTCTCTTTCAAATGCAGGAGCCATGTGTGCAAAGTTTGACATACAAATATATTTATCTCACTATAGTTTCTTTTTAATGTTGAAAATTACTTCGATTACAGTAGCTGAATGCACAAAGCCAAATAAAAAAAGGTTAAGAATAAATTGCCACGATACTATTTAAAGCTGTAGGTAGCACGTGTGATAGTTTTTATATGAGGACTACAGGTTGGCAAAAGATAAGACACAAGCGAGATTGGACTTACACATACAATTTTAAGAATGCTTAAAAAAAACATCATAGGCAAAACGAAGAATAGTGCCTATAACAATAATAAGAAAGAATACACGAATAAACCTGTTGCCTTTTACAATAGCCAGTCTTGCGCCAAGCGAGCCTCCAGCAGCATTACAAACTGCCATAGGAATTGCAATGGCAAAAATGATACGTCCACTTATGGCAAAGAACAAAATAGAGCCAAGATTTGTGGCCAGGTTAATCAGTTTTGCATGTGCACTTGCTTTTAAAAAATCAAATCCTAATAAAGTAATAAAAGCTAAAATGAGAAAACTGCCAGCACCCGGGCCAATAAAACCATCGTAAAAGCCCAGAATAATACTCGCTGATAAAGAATATATTAATTGCTGATTTAGGGAATGATCTTTTTCGGTATGTGTTCCAAAATTCTTTTTACTATATGTATATAGAGCTACCAGCACTAAAATAACCAGTAGTAAGGGCTTCATAAAATAATTATTCACTTTGCTCAGTAAAAAAGAACCGGCAATCGCCGAGCAGAAAGCCAACAATATCATTATTGACATCAATTTCCAATTTATCTTAACTTTTTGCACGTATTGCACAGAAGCTAACGCAGTACCGCTAAAAGCGGGAATTTTCAAAGTGCCAATAACTGTAGATACGGGAAAGAGAGGCAATAATATTAATCCTGCAGGTGTTTGTACAAGGCCGCCTCCGCCTACAATTGCATCAATAAATCCGGCAGCAAAAGCAGCAAGACAAAGAAGAATCAGTTCGGTAGTCATGTTTTAAGAAACCAGGTTTTGGAACTAATAGTAGATAACACAAAGGTTTTGCGTATCTTTTTTAGCAGAGCAAGTCTTGCATTTTTAATGATGTGCAAAATCCATTGCAAAATCTCCTTTAATCCTTTCCATCGGAGGATTAAAATAACCATATTTAAGATGCGGAAATTCTTCCTGTATTAATTCCAGAAGTTGTTTTACCCCTAAAAATTCGCCAGTATCTGCAACATTTATTTTACCTAAGTACCAGTCAGGGTCAATATTAAAATTCCGCCACTGTATCATTTTTAGCCCCGTGTCTTTGATGATTTTACGCAACGCTTCATATTCTTCTACGCTGTCAGTCATTCCGGGAAAAACAAAATAATTGATGCTTGTCCAGCCACCAAAGCTGTTAACTACGCGAAGGCTTTCAATAATATCTTCAAAAGCATAATTATTCGGACAATAATACGGCTCATAAATATGTTTGCGAACACTGTTTAAACTTACCCGTATACTGTCTAAACCAACTTTACACAGTTCACGTACAGCATCGGGCTTAGATCCATTTGTATTAATATTTATACTGCCTTTGGGTGTGTGTCTCCTGATTTCGATAATTGCCTGCCTGATTGTTTGCCACATCAGGAGCGGCTCCCCCTCGCAACCCTGTCCAAAGCTAACAATTGGATAAGGCGCAGATTCCAAATGCGGAACAGTATATTCAACAATTTCTTCCGCAGAAGGCTTAAAGGTTAAGCGATCTTGTGTAGAAACGATACTTTCCTCTTCTGGCTGAAAGGATATGCATCCGACACAATTGGCATTACATGCCGGTGATGA
Organism: Segetibacter koreensis DSM 18137; assembly: GCF_000374045.1. Taxonomy (GTDB): domain Bacteria; phylum Bacteroidota; class Bacteroidia; order Chitinophagales; family Chitinophagaceae; genus Segetibacter; species Segetibacter koreensis. The sequence continues at coordinate 206,415 of NZ_KB893337.1, forward strand.
AGGAATAGGACATTCCCACCGTCCCAGGAAATAATTTCTGGCAGCAGGGCATTGGTAAGTAAGTGCACAATTATTCGCGAGATGTTGTACCAAACGATTGTGAGGGTAGGCTTCCAAAGCTTTCTCAACTCCTTGCTCTACTACCGACTGGTCGTAACCTTCGCAATCCTGCCTTATGTCCTGCTCAATACGTATGCACGGAACGTAAAATTTTTCGTTTAGCCAGCCAGCCGCAGTATAACAAAACAAAGGCAGTGTCGGTGCGTCAGGTGCTGTTTCATAAGCAGCAAGATAAAAACCAGTGTGAGCAGGAGGAATAAATGCAGCCACAGCCCATCCTTTTTCACACAGACGCATTTCACCCGTCTTTGCATCTATTCCAATTCCCCGCCGTCCGGGCAATTCATATAGTTGTCCGCCTTCGGGCAATTCAATCCACTCATCTTCAGGCACCGGCAGTGCGTCCCAGCCGCTTCTGCCCGTTACATATAAAGATGTGTCTTCAAAAATGTTTCCGTTTCCGTCGGAATATAAAATATAGGGTGACTGTGTAAGCATGAATGATATTTTAAGCAGTATTTACTTTAGATTTTTTATTACTGCTTCTTACTTTTTTGCAAAAAAATCCTTTTCGACCTTTTTATCTCTTTTTAACCGTTTTACAATCCTACTAAAAAAATTTTTGCAAAATTAGATTTTAATATCAAATGTTATTGCTTCAATTTAAATTTCGAAGCCAAAGAACCTGTAAATTTAGAGGTCAGTGAATGCTAATATTTCCATTTCGGTTGAAACTTGTTAAAAGATGATCGCTACTATTAACTATTACTGTAACTTTTCATGGCAGTATTTTTACATCTAAGGAGATTATTTATAAAATGAGCAATTATAATATTAGCACTCATTTTAGTAGTCTTAATATTAAAATAATACATGAAAACAGTAGCCGTAATAGCGTTTGTAGTACTAGTCGGCTGTAATAATGCCAATAACAGTTCCGAAATTAACGGCAGTATTACTACAAAAAACGACAGCGTTAGCAATGAAAACGGTACGATAAAAAACAGCACATCGAATGAAGAGGCTGCTGGAAATGACGAGAAAAATGACAGCACAATTCTCATTAGTTTTCCGAAAGACAGTACATGGGTAACAGTTAATGGTAAAATGAAGGGGATGAATCATCCTGTAACGGTTTACATTCCGGTAAAGCAAGGAAAGCAGTTAACAGCTACAATTATACCTGATGACTCAACAGCTAATATTCGAATAAACCAGGTCTTTACTCCCGATGGAAAAGCTGACGGGCCTTTCGGCAGGGAACTGAAACGAACGCTACGTCAACAGGGAACTTATAAATTAATCCTGGCGGAAAACCTGATGCAAGGAGATGAATGGAAGGGTAATTTTAAATTAACGATAAGGGTGGAATAATTCCGGAAATACAATCAAAAAGCAAAATGTGTAGGTTAAAAACAGCAAAAGAATATTAGCCGAATAGCAAAAACATTAGGGTTTACAGGCTTCCTGTCCTTCCTCCATCAACAGGTAAATTTATTCCATTGATATAAGCTGCCGCGGGTGTGCAAAGAAATGCTACAGCAGCTCCAAACTCGGCAGGCTGTCCAATTCTTTTTACAGGAATAGCTGCAATTGTACTTTTCATGATATCATCTTTACTTATGCCTTGTTCCGCCGCTTGTTTGTCAAATAAATAATTAATTCTATCCGTATTGGTAAATCCGGGCAATACATTATTTATTGTAATACCGAAACTGCTGATTTCATTTGCCAGCGTTTTTGCCCAGTTGGCGACTGCTGCCCGCACAAGGTTTGAAATTCCTAACCCATTAATTGGCTGTTTAACAGAAGTAGAGACTATATTAACAATTCTCCCATAACCTTCATTTTTCATACCGGCAACCACTAGTTGCGTAAGCAGATGACTACTTATTACATGCGTACGAAAAGCTTTTTCGATCTCAGCAGCATCAGTATCTATCATTGGGCCGGAAGGCGGGCCGCCGGCGTTATTTATAAGAATATGAATAACATTGCCTTTGGCGAGAAACGCCGAAACAGTTTGTCTTACAGTTTCAGGTTCAGAAAGATCAATAGTGAGATAAGTATGATGCTGCCCTTTTGATGTATCTAATTGCTGAACTACTGACCGCAGTTTTTCTTCATTTCGACTTGCCACTATAACATTTGCCCCCAGCAGGGCAAGTTCTGTTGCGGTCGCAAATCCAAGGCCTTGAGAAGCCCCACAAACCAAAGCAGTTTTATTTGTCAAATCAAGATTCATAATCTAGCGAAGCCCTAATAAACTTTAGGATAATTTACAAGTGAGGATAAAAATTTAAAATTAAAAAACATCTATCAAAATATCAGTCCCGAATAGACAATTTGTCCTAAAAAGAAAATTTTTTCCCTTTCCGGGAAGCAAAAATGCCATTTTTAAAAATAAGAGCAAATGATACTCAGTAAGTTACACTTTGGCACTAATAATGTATAGAGGGAAGAGTAAAATAAAACCATGAATCACCATTTAAATCTGTCTGAAAAATCGCTTATAGACAATTGCATTAATGGAAACAGGAAAAGTCAAAAAGAACTTTACGACAGGCTTTCTCCAAAAATGTTTGCTCTTTGCCTTCATTCTGCTAAAAATCAAACAGATGCTGAAGATATTCTACAAAATGGTTTTGTGAAATTATTCGTTAACCTACACAGGTTTAAAGGTGATAAATCTTTTGAAGAATGGGCCCGAGAAATTTTCATAAATACAGCGTCAGGTTACATTAAACGCAATAAGGTGAAGATCACGATAGATGAAGATTTAAAAAATATGATGACTTATGAGCATGTAGTGAAGCTCGACGAGTTGTACGAGATTATTTATACTAAAACCGCTACCAAAATAAGAAAGCCAGATACATCTGTTTTTAAACTGTATGCTGTTGATGGGTGCCTTATTGAAGAAACAACAGATAACTTACAGACAAATGGCGGTGTTTTAAAAAAGCAGCGTTACTCCCCAAAGCAGCTAATTGGCCTAGAAAAAGACATTACAAGCAAAAAACAAACAGCAAATCTCAAGTACACAATTCAAAAGGGAGATGACAAGAGACTAAATAAAGATGGAGTGTTAAGAGTTTATAATTTAAGTGAACCACTTGATATTCCGGTAAGAAAGGTGTTAGGTAAATGGAAAAAAGAACAAATTGGTGTAACTCTTGTTTTTGTGTCTGGCAAATGGCAAATAGAAGGTGAAATAGTTGAACACATGATTAATAACTTAGACTCGGAATCAGGATTTAAGCGATTACTGAAATTTGTCTAATAAAAAAAAGGACTGTTAGCAATACAAATAGAAAACTGTTCTATTCCTTTTCAATTTATTATTTTTTTATCAAGATTCTATGGTATCTGAAACATTACACCAAATTGGGAAGTGTGTCGTTTCCTTTAATCTATTTTAGTAGAAATTGGTTTGTTTGTGTTGGTAATGAGCTTAATAATAAAAGTCATTTTTAATTTTTCATCTCCATTCTCGCTTATAACAGATTGTTTTCTTTATGTTGATCAACATTAATAATATATCATTTTCTACTGCATAGTAGATGAGGGGTAAATAACACATACAATAGAAAGTTCATGAAATCATTAATATTCTATTAACATAGCTACTCTCAATGTTCCACCACTGTGAAATTTCCACTTAATTTTTGTCTTAATTTATCTACACTTATTTCCTTTCAGTTTCTCCCTTTATTGTAAACGCGCCGGGTAAACACCCATATACTTATGTTGGCATGCTTATATAAGGTTTAAGGGCATGAATAACGGAAACGAACAATTTCGATCCTCAGAAAACTCTCAGCAAGATGCATTCGAAAGGGTTTCGAAAATAACGATTCCTGTAGTAGAAGAGCAAGTGAAAGTAAGTAAAGAAGTGATAGAGACTGCCCGTGTAACTCTATCAAAAAAAGTAAATGAGTCGACAGAGTCTTTTGAAATTCCTCTTACGCAGGAAGAAATCGTTATAAAAAGAATTCCTAAAAACGAATTGATAGATACAATGCCTGCTGCACAAAGGTATGAAGGAGATGTAATGATAATTCCGGTTTTGAAAGAAGTAGCAGTAATTGAGAAAAGAATAATGCTGGTCGAAGAAATACATATTTCAAAACTAAAGACAGAAAAAACTGAGACCAGGGATGTAACCGTACGAAAAGAAGAAGTAAACGTAACACGAAAAGAATTATAACGCCGTCCTTCTCAAATTAATATATAACTATTTATTTTTTAATTTTCAAATACTAAAAAAACGGAGGCTAATATGGCACAAACAGTAATTGGTATTTTCGAAAGTTCTTCCAAAGCTCAGGAAGCTGTGCAGGAACTAATTGACGCAGGTATAACGAGAGACAGAATAGATGTTTCTTCAGGCAATAGTACAAATTCATCTTATTCATCAACCGACTCTACATATTCTTCTACCGCTGTAAGGCATGAAGACGAGCATGAAAGCGGGATTTCAAGGTTTTTCAAAAACCTGTTCGGGGATGACGACGATGATGCAGATAAATACACAAGGGTTGCTTCCCGTGCGCAATCTATATTAACCGTGCATGCACAGTCAAGTGATGAAGCTGAAACAATTGCAGATATACTTGATGATAATGGTGCAGTAGATGTAGACGAACATGCATCAAAATTAGGTTACAGCAAAACTGGTAGTTACTCTGGTACAACAGGTACAGGGGTAACTAATACAGATACTTCCGATTACTCTTCGCTGGCTACTGATACAACAACAGGTTTGGCAGGTGTTACCGGCTCTACAGGTTATACAGGTACCACTGGCACTACCAGTAATCTAGATACAACAGAATCTGGTTTAAGAAATGACTTAACAAGTGATGAAACAAAAAAGATTCCTATAATTGAAGAAAACATCGAAGTAGGAAAACGTGAAGTCAGAACAGGCGGAGTACGCGTACGCAGCAGAATTGTAGAACGCCCGGTAGAAGAGTCTGTACGCTTAAGAGAAGAACGAGTAAATGTAGAAAGAAATACTGTAGACAGGCCTGCAACAAGTGCTGATTTAGAAAACTTCAAGGAGAGAGATATTGAAATGGTAGAACGTGCAGAGGTGCCCGTAGTGAACAAAGAGGCGAGGGTAGTTGAAGAAGTTAGCATAGGTAAGGAAGTAGAAGAAAGAAAAGAAACAATACAAGATACAGTTCGTAAAACTGAGGTAGATGTTGAAAATCTTGAAAAAGAAGATCTTAGGACCAGGGATACAAATAGTAATAATTTATAAAAAGGGTATGAGGTTTCGAACTAAAGCGGCAACATTTGGTTGCTGCTTTTTCTTTTAAAGCAATTGTCTTTTCTTATTTGATATACCAGGTAAGAAATCAAATTTTAGTAACTATTAAAAAAATAATTATGTCAAAATCATCAACAGGCTCGGTTAAGTCATCAGACTCGCTACTTCGGGAATTCTTTATAGATGAATTAAAAGATATTTACTGGGCTGAAAGGCATTTGGTAAAAACGCTTCCTAAAATGAAAAAAGCGGCCACTTCTACAGAATTGCAGCATGCTTTTGAAACTCATCTGGAGGCAACCAATACACACGTATCGCGGCTTGAACAGGTTTTTGAAATATTAGGAGAAAAAGCTGTTGGAAAAAAATGTGAAGCTATGGCAGGAATAATTGAGGAAGGAGAAGGAATTATTTCTGAAACTGAAAAAGGTACGGCGACAAGGGATGTAGGTTTAATCTTTGCCGGACAGAAAGTGGAACATTATGAAATTGCAACCTATGGCGGATTAGCACAGCTGGCTAAAACTTTAGGCATGCAACAAGTTTCTGAGATACTGGGAACAACGCTTGGCGAAGAAAAAGAAGCAGACTTATTATTAACCAAAATAGCAGAAGAACACATTAATTACGAAGCCAAAGCTGAACCTGCCGACAAATAATGACTTTCAGATTAGAAAAAATTTTAAAAAAGAATTTTAGATTAGAAAATTTTGGCTGGAAACTAAAAAAACAACTTTAAAGTTGTTTTTTTAGTTTTATTAAACAGGTACTGCTTACAATTCTAAGATTATTCGCTACTGAATTATTCACTTTTAAATTCAATAGAGAAAATATTATCTTCTTATTTTATGTCCCCAAGTGGCATAATACCCTATAAAAAGATAACATGGAATCAAGATCCAGTAAGCTTGCTGACCATTGAAAACGTCAGCGAGCCGACCATATAATAATGGAAGCAAAGCTGCTCCTGCTATTGCCATTATTAAAAAAGAAGAACCTATTTTAGTAAACCGGCCAAGACCCGCAATTGCGAGAGGCCAAATAGCAGGCCACATCAGTGAATTTGAAAGACCCAACAGAGCAATAAATAAAACTGAAACATATCCTGAAGAAAAAATTGCCGCGAGGGAGAAAATTACACCTAGAATAGCAGAAAACTTTAATGCTTTAGCCTGACTTATAAATTTAGGTATACTAATAATACCAATGATATATCCTACGATCATAGCTACCAGGGTAAATGTAGTAAAAAATTTTGCAGTTGATAATGGTATGCCCTGCGATGCGCCATAACTAATAATGGTATCTCCTGCCATCACCTCTACCCCAGTATAAAAAAACAACGTCAGAACGCCTAATAATAAATGCGGGAATTGAAAAATGCTCGTTTTATGAGTATTAGCGGCCGCTACAGCCTCATCCTCATTGTCAGTATCTATTTCAGGCAATCCAGATTTAAAAATAAGAAAAGCTAAAGCTGAAAGAACAATAATGATAAAGATATAGGGAACTATAACCCTGCTGGCTAATGCATTTAACTCCTGCAATTTTTCTACCGCATTCATTGTTTTAAGACGAAGGACTAATGAGTCTGCATCTTTTAAAGCAATAGAACCTAAGACAATTGGTGCAATAGCGCCGGCAATCTTATTGCAAATGCCCATGATACTTATCCGCTTTGCAGCACTTTCGCGGGGGCCGATAATAGTAATATATGGATTTGAAGCGGTTTGTAAGACTGCAAGACCTGTACCCTGTACAAATAGCCCCAACAAAAAGAGAATATATGTACGTGAGAGAGCAGCGGGAATAAAAATGAGTGCGCCAACAGCCATAATAAAAAGTCCCACTGCCATTCCTTTTTTAAAGCCGGTAACTTTTAATACCCATGCAGAAGGAATAGCCATTACCAGGTAAGCAATATAAAAAGCAAATGCAACTAAGTAAGCTTCAAAATTATTTAGTTCACATGCTATTCTAAGGTAAGGAATAAGAACAGAGTTTAACCATGTAACAAAACCAAAGACAAAAAACAAAGAACCGATTATCACAATCGGACTGAGGCCCGCTTTTTCTTTTTTGTTTTCTTTGACAGTGTTTTTTAAGACTGAGGTGCTTTCCATTGTTTTTTAAAGATATTTAGTGATGATGATTTTCGCTATTATTTACGGTATGATTTATTACAGCTAATAAAGAATTAAAATGAAGATGCATTATTAACAGGCATAGATGCCAGAAGTTGTATAAAATTTTTTTGACGAATAAATTGAAAAAAAATTATTTAGAAAGGATTCTTACCATTAGTAGGCTAATACTTTCATTATCTTTATCCACTCTTCGTTTATGTGCCCTTTCTGTTTGCCTATACTATCTAATGGAACATAATTTAGCCTGTTATTAAGAATGCCAATAAAAACATTGTGTCTCCCGTGTATTAAAGATTCAACCGCATGATATCCCATACGACTTGCGATAAGCCTGTCAAGAGCTGACGGTGAGCCGCCCCGTTGTATATGCCCTAAGATGCATACCCTCGTATCAATATTAGGCAGCCTTTCTTTTACATATTTGGCTACTTCATTCGCCCCGCCGAACTCATCACCTTCTGCCACTACAATAATATTTACCAGTTTTTTTCTTCTTTCTCTTTCCACAAGAAAAGCTATTACGCTTTCCATGTCCGTTTTTCGCTCGGGAATTAAAATATTTCCTGCACCAGTTGCTATACCGCTATAAATCGCAATATAGCCTGCATCCCGACCCATTACCTCTACAATAAACAGGCGATCATGCGCATCAGCAGTGTCTCTTATTTTATCAATCGCTTCGACAGCAGTGTTAACAGCAGTGTCAAAGCCAATGGTATAGTCAGTACCTGCAATATCTTTATCAATAGTGCCGGCAAGACCTATACACCCAATGCCAAATTCCTGGCCTAAAAGGGTAGCTCCCCTAAAAGAACCATCTCCTCCAATCACCACTAATCCATCTATCCCTCTTTTTTGTAGCGTTTCACTCGCTTTCTTCCTGCCTTCGTAAGTGTAAAATTCTTTGCAACGTGCAGTTTTTAAAACGGTGCCACCTCGCTGAATGATATTAGCTACCGAACGTGATTCCATTTTAAAGATGTCTTCTTCAATTAATCCCTGGTAACCTCTCATAACTCCATACACCTCTAAACCATAATAAATACCAGTTCGAACTACTGCTCTGACTGCTGCATTCATTCCCGGCGCATCGCCGCCTGAGGTTAAGACTGCTATACGTTTAATTTTGTTTTCCACTGATACTCTTTTTCATAACTTTTATAAAACAGATAAACATTATTTACAATAAATTCAATAATAATTTTATCTAAAGGCGAGGAAAGATAAACAGGATTTTCAGGTATTCAAAAAATAAAAAGTTTACCGTGAAATTAGAAAGCAAAATCAATCGTACAATTCGAATACGATCAGTTAATTGCAATAAAGAAAAAATTACTTATGAATATTAGTAACGTTTTAAAGATTTGACTAGAAATATTGTAAAACGCAGGTGATCGTATTGCTTACAAACAAATTACATCGCAAGATGTTTGACGATGACCAAATGCAGGCAAAAAAGATTTACCCTAAATGCCTGCAATTAGCTCAAACCGCGATAGCTCGTCTCAAAGTTTATCTAAGAAATGAAACTATAGAAAAAAATGATTCTGAGATTGCAAAAAAGGTTAATGAAATAAATCTCTTATTTAGAATTTTCTAAAAATTTGCTAGCTCCCGGCTTGGTGAAATGCTTCCGGGGCGGCGGGCGTATTTATAGCTTTCATCTTATGTTCCTGAAAATGCTGTTTTAAAAATTCACCCCTCACTTTCTTTGAAGTCTTATGGTCTCCTGTATGACTCCATCCCGGAGGCATAATAATATACAATAGTTTGTTTTTTATCCCCGGCGCCCTTCTTACATCTTTCACCAACGCACCAATTTCTCCAAAGTAAGCATCCAGAAAACTGTTACGTTTCATTTCTCTTGTAATCCCATATTCAACCGGAACATCCTTTTCCTCAGGCTGATAAGTGCCAAATACCTTATCCCATATATTTAAAAGGTTGCAAAAGTTGGTATCCATGTACAATGGATTTTTTGCATGGTGAACCCTATGGTGGGAAGGGGTAAGGATAAATTTGTGCAAAAAACCAATACGGCCATCTTTTACCATGCCTTCACCTATGTGAATGAATCCACCCCAAACTCCATCAATAAACATTATTACGAACAACATCTCGGGGGGAACACCCAGCAATATGCACACAGTGGTTCTGATGAGGTCGGCATAAGGTCCTTCTAGAAAAAAATGAGCGTAAGAAATAGAAAGGTTCATAGTTTCTGGCGCGTGATGTGTAGAGTGTAGACACCAGAATAAGCGCACTTTGTGGCCGAGATAGTGGTAAATGAAGTGTCCAAACTCCCATACTACGTAGCCGTAAATAAACCAGTACCAGGTAAAAGAGATTTTAATTATTGCAAATCTTTGAAAAAGACCTATACAAAAAACGACAGCTGCGATTGAAATAAACCGGCCAATTACAGCATTTAATACAAAAGAGAAAAAAGGTATCTTGTAATGAAGAACTTTAAATTTTCTGTACAATAGGGCCCCTATGATCTCAAGAACAAGAACTATGGGGAAGAGTGGACGGATAATAGAAATGAATCCATCGTAAGTAAGAAAAGAATTATAATTTCCTGATCTAAGAATCTTCAGTAATTGTTCTATTCCAAAGAATCCTATTAACCAATCGTAGATTGCTTTAAAAAATTCCATATGCACAATTTCAATCGTTTTTAAACAATAAGAGCCTTACGCTCTTGTTAACTTGTACGGGTACACTTTGCCTGACGCCCATTGAGCAACATAAATATTTTCGTCCCGGTCAATACAAACATCATGAGGATGAACAAATATTTTGTCGGTCTGACTCATAGGTTGGAGAACACCGTTATCATATTTCGGCTCGCTGCCACCGATATTGCTTATGACTTTATTATTTTTATCAAGAATGGTTACAAAACCTGTTCCGGCTGCATCCATATTGGGTGATCTGAGTACGGCTGCATAGAGGTGATCTCCTTTAATTACCGGCCGACAAACACAAGCTCCCGGAAGTTTTATTATCTCGATAAGTTCACCCTGCTTACTGAATTTTTTAAAACAGTTCCTGGTACGGTCGGTAATTAGCAGCTCATTTTTATTATTGCGTGTATCGAAGCAAATTCCATGTGCATTGTCAAGATGAGCATCACCTTCTCCCCTGCCTCCGAAATAATTTTTTAGTTTTCCCTTATTGTCATATTGAAGAATATATTGAGCACCATAACCATCCGCAATAAATATATCGCCATTAGTATCATCAATAATTGTTTCAGTAGGTACAAATTCCTCTGGCTTCGAATATATTCCGGCATCTAAAGGTGCATCAATGGTAAGCAATACCTTTCCATCTAAAGTAGTTTTATATACCTGGTGTTTTACAGTATCTGTAATATACAAAAATTCGGTACCATTTTCATTGTGAAGTGTCAATCCATGTCCTCCGGGAAAAATGTGTCCCCAGTTATCTAACAATTTGCCACCTGTATTGTAAATAAGAATATTATTTTTTGTCTCATTTGTTAGGAGAATAATTCTTCCTTTTTTATCCTGAACCATTTCGTGGCAATCGTTAACAGGAAATTGAGAAGCGTTTGTTTTAGACCAGGCTGTATCAAGTGTATAGGTCATATTGTTATAACCATACAGTTTATCCGCCTTTCTCGCAAACAAATCGTGCATAATCAGTATTCCTCCTGTCGCCATTGCCGCCTTTTGTATGAAACTTCTTCTTTCCATAATTAATTTATTTTAAACTTGTTAGCCGGTAAAGAGTATGTCTTGAAACTCTAAACCGGCCAATAAGTTATAGCATTTTATCAATATTACAAACTAACTTAGTTAAAATCCCTTAATACTGCTGAAGTTAGTATTGTTGTTTATTTCACTTATGTCGAATTAAAAGCCAGGATTATTTGGCAATAGGTTAGGATTTACATCTGATTCTTGTTTTGGTACAGGAAACAATAATTGCTTTTCAGTAAACGTGGCACCAAAAACCGTTGTATGTCCTACAAAATTATCCCAATTACCGGTCACATCATTATGCACTTTTCTTGTGCGCAGCATATCAAACCACATTTTATTTTCAAAACATAGTTCGTAATAGCGCTGTAACCATACTTCATGTTCGAAATCTGTCTGTGACAAGCTGCCGATGGGAGCAAGCTGGGCACGACCGCGGATTGCATTTACATAAGCAATTGCGTTAGCATTAGGATGGCCTTCTGCTCTATTGGATGCTTCTGCATACATCAGGTAGACATCTGCCAAACGGTATAAGGTATAATTAAGATCAGACTTTGCTGTGCTAACCACCGCAGTAGAATCAAACCATTTGTAGATGTAATGATTTTTGAAAACTACGGTATCTGCAGACTTAATACTCTTATATTTAGTGAAAAAGAACTGGCGCTCCTGTACCCTTTTATCACCTGCAGGAAAAGAAGCAATGAACTGGTTAGTAGGGTAAACAGACCCGTATTCATCAGAATACTTAGAAATACCTGAATAATTGGGAATAGTAAGCGCGGTAAGCGGATTGGTGGATGGAACTGACGCCGCATATTGCACCTGGAGTATAAACTCACCCTTATTTTTATTGGCAGGATTATTCATATCAGTATAATTTGGAAACAGTGAATAACCTCCATTGTCAATAACAGCTTTGGAGCGTTTTGCAGATTCTGAATAATTTTCCGGACCGCCATTTATGGCTGCACCTGCATAAGTCAGGTACACATCTGCCAATATAGATTCCACAGCTCCCATTGATACCAGGCCGGTTTGTGAAGACCATGGAAGAGTAGATTTTTCCGCGATAAGCAAATCAGGAATAATAATACTGTCATATATATTCTTTGCTGCTGACCGGGGTAAATTCAAGTTCAAATCAGTAGGTACTGTCGTTACGTTAGGTACTGCGCCGTACATTCTTACTAAGTAGAAATAATACAAGGCACGTAAGGTATGAGCTTCTGCAAGCATATTGCTTTTATCTGCATCACTCAAACCACCTGCAGTTATTTTTGGAATTTGTTGCAATGCAAGGTTACATGCCCCTACTCCTAAATACAAATGTTGCCACCACGTATCTACATAAAAGGAAGTAGGATTATAACTAAGGTTTTGATAGTTAATAAAACCTGTTTGTCCTAAATCACTATTGGCTTTGCCGGTCATAAATTCCAACAGGTTCCATGTGTTACCTCCATATGAAGAAGGCTGGCCAGACAAAAGGCCTTGCAAATCGGTATAACAACCATTTGCCAATGCTCTTGCAACTTTGGGGCTGGACAGGTTGGAGTTTGTAGTTAAAAAGCTGGTCGGTTTTTCTTCTAAAAACTTTTTACATGAACATACCATCAAGATACAGACAGCTATAGTTAGATTTTTTATTGTTCTCATTTTCGAATTATTTGTTTTTTTTAATTAAGGCAGTATCTATCCATCAATTCATTCAAACGCTGCTTACATTTTTTTTCAGATTAAAAACCAAGTGTTACACCTAAATTCCAAACACGTGGACGAGGATATGAGAAAAAGTCCAGGTTTTGAGAAAATGCACTGTTTGATCCATAACCTGAATTAAATGTATCCACTTCAGGATCGTAACCTGTATATTTTGTAATGAGAAACAGATTTTGCACGCTGGCATAGAAGCGTAAGCGATCTATATTAAGTTTTCTTGTTGCAGCATTGGGCAAACTATAACCTAAGATAAAATTCTGACCGCGGACGAAAGAGCCGTCTTCTACCCACCATGTATCAAAATGAGAGTCTTGAGCAAATTTATAATTACGAACTTGTGAAATCATAGTATTTTGATGTTCAGGAGTCCATTGATTTAATACTGTTGCTAAACTGTTAGCAATAGTTTGCCTGTCTTCACTTGAATGTTTAAATGTAGCTGCTGTATTTACACCTTGTACAAACCTTATATCAAAAGAAAAATCCCAGCCTTTATAATTAATTGTACTGCTAAATGTACCGGTCCACTTAGGATAAGCATGACCTATAATGCTGTAATAAGGGCTTCCGTCTGCGTTGTAAATGTATTTCCTGTCACCTGGCTTCAGGTTATGTTCTGCAGCTAAAGCAGCTTCTTTATCACTATAAGTTCCAATGCGTGTCATTCCCCAGAAAGAACCAATAGACTCACCTACACGTAAAATGTTGGTTTGACCCAAAAAGTTAGGGCCAGGAAATATATCAGCATTACCCTGGTTAAGCTTGAGTATTTTGTTCTTGTTGGTAGAAAAAAGGAAGTTGGTAGACCATGTAAGGTCTTTTGTCTTTACGTTAACTGTATTCAGGCTCACTTCAAAACCGGTATTTCTTACAGAACCAACATTTTCGTAAACACTTGCAGTACGTTCTCCTGCTGACCAGGGAATAGGCGCTTGCAATAATAGATCTTTTGTTGTACGGTTGTAGTAATCAACATCCAGGTTAATACGATTCCTAAACAATCCTAACTCTACACCTACATCGCCCTGCAATGATTTTTCCCATTTAAGATTTGGGTTGCCAATATAACCAGGCAACAGAGTCGACTGATTAGCGCCATTCAATACTGTAGTACTTGCCTGATACTGAGGAATGGATTGATACTGACCGATTTCTTGGTTACCAGAGGCTCCATAACTGGCTCTCAATTTAAGATTGTTGATAACGTTATTACCCTTTAAAAAGTCTTCCTCAGATACACGCCATGCGGCGCCAATTGAAGGGAAGAAAGCGTACTTATTATTTTTACCAAACTTGGAAGACCCGTCATAACGGCCAGTAGCAGTGAATAGATATTTCTCGTCGATATTGTACGTTATACGGGCATAATAAGAATTCATTGCCCATTTGTAACCATTTGACTCAGCATTTGCACGCACTGAACCTGCAGCGAGGTACTGCCATTGGAAAAAATTATCAATAAAATTTTGTGTTTCTGCGCCTACATATTGTTGATTATACTGCTGCCATGAAGCACCTAACAGTGCGGTCATTTTCTGGTTAGCATTTATTTGCTTGTTGTAGGTAAGATAGTTTTCAGATTGCCAGTAAGTATTGGTATAATTTCTTACAAAAGCATCTCCTCCCTGGTCCTGGGATAAGTGCGGAAGATCTGAAGACGAAAAGAAATTGTTCTTTTGAGAGCTTAGATTATAGCCTAAATCTGTTTTAAAATCAAGGTCTTTGGTAATGTGAAATAGCATGTAGGCATCACCTGTACTCTGAAAGTTATTGTTTAAGTTGTACCTGTTTTCTGATATATGCACAGGATTTGGACCGCCCTCAAGACCAGCAATATCAAAGTTGCCAGCCCAGGTTCCATCAGGATATTTTATTGGCACAATTGGAACTTCTTCTGTAACCATCCTCGGTACATTTAAAGCTCCGTTGGCATCAGAAATCAATCGCTGGGTGCTCTTAATTACAGAAACACTTCCACCTACTTTCAGCCATTTTTTTACATCATTGTCTAAAGTAAGCTTTCCTGAATACCTCTTAAACCACGAGTTTATCATCAAACCATTTTGGTCAAGATAACCAAGAGATAAACTGTACACAGATTTTTCTCCTCCACCTTGAAAGTTAAGTTGGTGTGTTTGAGAGAATGAAGGTTTATATACTTCACTTTCCCAATTAGTATTATAAAGAGGTTTATCATTTTGATCAAACAGTAAAGGTAAGCTTGCATGATTAAGTGCAACCGGTGGCGTCCAGGTTCCGCCCTGCGGATCAAACTTGGTTCCATTTGCATAAGACTCATTATATATTTTTACAAACTCATCAGCGTTAAGCGTCTTGAGGTGACGATACAAATCGGTCATGTTTACATTTGCATCATAGGTAACGCGGGTATCTCCACGCTTGCCGCGCTTAGTACTAATGATAATAACCCCGTTAGCACCACGAGAACCAAAAATGGCAGTTGAAGAAGCGTCTTTCAATACTTCAAGTGAGGCAATATCGTTAGGATTAATTGAATTAGGATCTACACCAATTACCCCGTCGACAACATAAAGCGGGTCAATATTTGAATTGATAGAACCAATGCCGCGAATGCGCACTTTCGCACCCTGACCCGGCGCATTGCTGTTAATACTTACATCAACACCCGCAACTTTACCTTCTAATGCCTGTGAAACGTTCGGTGCAGGTTTGTCCATTAGTTGCTCTCCTTTCACTGTAGCAACCGCACCTGTGAGATCTGACTTTTTTACCGTTCCATAACCAATTACCACCACTTCACCTAATGCAGAATTTGCATTTTGGAGTTGTACATTTACGGTCGTCTGGCTACCGACAGCCTCCTCATGGGGCTGCATTCCTATATAACTAAATACCAGTTTTGGATTAGCGGATGTAACGTTAATTGTGTAATTACCGTTTGCATCGGTAAAAGTACCTGCTTTGGAACCTTTTACCTGTACTGAAGCATTGTTCAATGGCGACCCTGAGCTATCAGTAATTCTACCGGAAATCGTTCTCGTCTGGGCTCCGGCGAGCTGAAACAGCAAGAATAACAGAGCACTTAAAAAAGATGCTCGAAGTGTAGTTTTAGTCATATATGGCACATTTTAAAAGATTGAATAATTGAATATAAAAACAGGTAGACTACAAAGGCGTTAACCCTTCTCTTATTAGTCCTTTTATTACTTTCTCAAGGTATAGCAGCAGAAATTTTTATTAAGTTATTCTGACAAAAAAAAATTCAATACAAAGGTTTTATCCTGATCAGTTGAAATTTTAAAGTACATAGGTCAATGAATATAAATTGAGCAAACAGGAAGAATGATCCATTTGCATGTTCAAACATAGTAACATATTTTCTAAAAAAAAATTTTTTTCTAAAAAAATGGTTTTATGATAAATAATTAAGACCGTAACTAAGCGTTGCAAGGCTACACGACGGCTTGCTATTTTTTTAAAAAAGTGAAGGTAAAGGTAAGAATGAAAATTATCCTTCTTTTTTTATTTCAATGGAGTAAGTGAATTTATCAGAGCGGTAATATCCTAAATTATATTCTATCGGTCTGTTGCCGGGATCATATACAACACGTTCCCTAAACAGAATGGGTGACTTTGATGGTACTTTTAATTTTTTAGCAATACCAGCATCGGTAATGGCATTAATATGTTCGCTGGATCGATCTGCCAGAATGCTATATTTTTCTTCTAACAATTGGTAGAGAGGCTTATCCAAATCATCTTCGTAATTTAAATCAATACGGGGGTGAAAATAACTTTCGAAATAAACAATGGGATCATTTTCCAGCCCTTTCAGCTTTGAAAGCTTTACTATTTCAGTTCCTGCAGCGATGTTTAAAAAGTTTGCTATCCGCGCATTTGCTTTCACTTTTTCAAGTTTTAAATCCAGGTTTATGACATTAACACCCCTGCTTTTCATTTCATGAGTAAAACTGTACCAATTGTTTAAACTGGTTTGCAAGGGCGAATGGATAGCCACGGTGGTTCCAATTCCTTTTTTCCTGATTAAAAGACCTTCATGCTCTAATTTATTCGTTGCCTGCCTTATCGTATTACGTGAAATACCAAGACGATTTGCGAGTTCTACTTCTTTGGGAAGAAAAGCACCACTTTTATACTTTGGCAATGATATTAGTTGGCGAAGCAATTCCTCTACCTGCACATGTAAGGGTAATTTGCTTTTGTGATCAATCTTTAGATTTTTAATTTCATTCTCAGGCATAAAAGTATAAGTGAAAAATAATTATTGGAAAATGAGTTCTTGTATATACTTAAAATTAATTCTTATTCAAACTCTTATTATATACGTTTTTTTATTAAAAAAAGTATTAATGACTTCCCGGTTAGAATGAATACCAAATTAAAAAGTTGCAATGCTTTTAGTATTTCTCCCTATTTTTTTAAAAGACTCGAAACTTCTTTTTCTGTTATTCTTCATCTTATTATTCTTCAACTCTAACACTTAAGTTGTCTTTGCCACTAATGCTAAAAGTTGTTGGCATTGCCCTTAATTTTTCTTCTAAAATATTGGTTGTCCAAATATGTATCGTTTTATCTGCACGAGAATTTATCGTAACATTTTCAGCCCTATTACTGGTGTTTACTAATTGCATAATAACACCTTTTCCTGCGGCAGAAGGTTTCATACTTTCAACAAAGACGTGGGTATGACCATTCACAGAAAAAAATAGTTTTTCACCTGCTTTACCTGCAGCCTTTGCTACAATTAATGGTTTGTGATTTTCTATTCCGAAAAGATTTGCACTGAAGGCGTTATAAGCTTTTTCATGTGCTTTTATGAAATAACGAAAAGAGACAACACCTTCCTGGAAAGCAACAAAATTTGTGTGCCAATGATTGTTCATCACCCACGAATAGATGCGAGACGAGGTTGGCTGTTCTTTTATCCATAAGGGAGAGTTATGCAATCCCCCAAGCAAGTGGGCAGTAACGTTTCCTATCTCAAATAGTGGTGCATCAGGACTGGAAATTGTTATTCCATATTCTTTATTAGAGATGTCTAGCCACCGTTGCATTGCATACCAGTTTTTATTTGCATTAGGTAGTTGATCAAAACCATTTAATACACTTGCCCAGGGAATATTGTACCTGAGCTGAGGTTTGGGTATATTAAACGGAAAAGCAAAATGCACTCCTTCTTTTTTCAACACTGCTTTTTTATCGACTGTGTTTATAATCTCTATTTTATCAGAACCCGTGATTAATCGTATTTCCTGCATTAATGAATTGCAGCCCGGCGCACTCGATTTTACAAGAAGACTTGCTACCAATGGCCCATTTTCTTTTATAGTTATAACAGGATTGCTGCTTGTTTGAATGTTTTTTAAAGAATCTCCTAAAAGATACAGATATTGATTAAATGTTACAGAATCCTCCGAAACAAAATTTCTTCCTGAAATTTTGCTTAGCAGTTTTTTTATAGTACCCGTCTGCGGATTTAATTCAACTGTATAAATATCATTTGAAATCGTGTTGGAAGTAATTTTTACAGGATTGCCTTTAAAATATGATTTACCTGAATTGATAGTATAACGGCCTTTAGCGAGGGCAGGAATGTCTGTTGCCATAAAAGCAAGTTCGCCAGTAGACAAACGTTGAGATACGATTTTATGACCGCGAATATCTTTGACAAGGTCTCCGGCAGTACTAAGATTTGCAGGAACTTTTACTAATTCTGTTCTAGTCCAGGAAGAGGTATTGTAAAGGTCAATTGCGTTAGATATTGCCTGCACATCTTGTGTTGCGAGCTGCAATAATTCATCGGCTTGCTTTTTCCCATTAAGAGCAAATCTTTGTTTAATCTTCCATTCTTCTTTAACCTTCGGGTTCTCCGGTTCACTTATACTGTTGTACGCACCCCACGTATGCTCACTAAATAATAAAATATTTTTCCACGTTTCTTCGAATTTGTTTTTAGGATAAGGGCTTTTATTACGAATTGCCCATAAAGCATCTGCCTGTTGCAGCTCTGAAGATGTATTTCGGTTAATGGCTGTTTCTTTGGCAGCAGAACCAACACCATCAGTCCAATATTCAGTATAATCACCCTTTAACACAGGTATTTCGTTTTTATACTTTTTCTCAAAATCTGCAAAAAACTGTTTTGTAGAGGTTATAACAAGACGAGGTGAAGTATAGCGTTCATTCCACAACTTCACAGCATCAGGCAACTCAGGGTCAATTGGTGCATTGTCACTCATGGCCCAGGTAAGAATGGTCATATCATACGGAAATGATTCATCTGAAAGTTTATTAAGGTATTGAAATAGATAAGGATTAAGAAAGTTGTCTGAAGGATGGCCGGTATAAAATGCCTTGGGTTCATCTACTTTAAAGAAATTAGGAATCTTAGAACCTTTTAGTGTGTATCCAATTGAATAAGGCTGACATTGCCAGAATAATAATTTCTGAGTACCGGAAGGAGATAACCAGTAAAAAGGCTTATCCTGCCAATTGGCAGTAGTACCGATACGGTCTGATGCATTGGGACCTGATAAAAAATATTTAATTCCTGTTTGGTTAACCTGCGCCGCCAGACCCCACGATGAACCTGGTACATCTCCCTGGAACATCGTTTCTATGTCTATACCATGTTCTTTTCCAAGCTGTTTACCTGTATGAAACATTTGCATTAACTGCCTGGAATCTGTCAGGCTGGTATTAATATTACCATACGCTGCATCTATATTTATCCATCCTTTTTTAACGGCATCCCAAAACAAACTTTTTTTAGTACTATCTACGTTTTTAAGATAATTGTCAACTACCCATACAGCCTCAGTATTCCACTTATATTTAGCGCCTTCGGGGTAATTTTGTGTTTTTGCAGCAAGGGCAATAGCTTCGTCAATATTATTCATGTGAAGCTTCAATACTTTAGATTGAAGATTTGTATAACCTACGTCAACATGCGAGTGCGGCAATATATAAACTGTCCATTTTTTAGCAGGTTCAACAATGCATCGTGAAGCCAGGTATTTTTCAGCAGATTCTATTTCTATACTTGCCTGGGTATTTTTTGCAATTGGCGGTCCTGGCAATGGCACTTCGAAAGCTTCTATGCCCGCGGCGTCTGCCGGCAAAGAAATAGAATCAGATAATCCGTTAAATGAAATATTTACCTTTAAATCACTATAACTTTTTCCATTTTTAAATAACAGTCTTATCATGCGGCATTCATGACCTTTATAGTTGATATAAGCTACAGTAGGTTGTAGTTCAATATCTGTAAATACCTGGTGTGTCTGTGCATGCATCTTTACGTTGCCCGCAAGCAGGATTATTATGAAAAGGAATTTTAATTGTTGCATTAATATATTTCTTTTAAAAAATAAGACAAGTTGCACTCAACGATTTTGCTTTGTCCACTTCTTAATCATGTTTATGGCATCATACAAAACACCTGCTTCACCCCGAAACTCACCAGAGCCCTTTGGCTTCCCGGTTTTCACATCCCACCATTCATAAAAACCATTGTATTGCAATATTCTATCGAGCATTGGAACCATTTCGTCATAAGCTTCTTTATAAAAACCATTTTGTATTAAAGCCTGAATCATTCTTCCTCCAAACCATGTCCAGTCACCCGCGTTCTGATATGTATACGCAGCCATATTTGGAAAAACAGAGGTGGGATAAGGCGGGTGAACCGTAATTCCAATGGTAGCCTTTGGCTCTGATGCTGCAGCTTTTAAAAATTGGTTATTAATTTCGCGTATCTCTTCTTCAGTATGGATACCAGCTAAAATTGCACAGGTGGTACCACCTGTATACAAAATTTGTTGTTCATCAAAATCTTTTGGAAAAGGTGAGCCATCCAGGTAAATATGAGGTATGTATTTTTTAGTTTTTTCATTCCATAAATACTTCCTTATATTATGCTTTAGCGTAACCGCATTCTGCTCCAATTTCTTTTTTCTTGCATCGTTTTTATCCAATAAGCTCATCAAATCATTCATAGCAATCAGTAGCATAGCATTATCATAAATATCAACAGCCCACTTTGTTTTATCATTGATGGCAACTCCCCACCCTGTTTCAGGCTGTACATCTCCCCAATCAATTGTTGTAGCGCCTTTTATCAATCCATATTCTTTTACCATCCTATCCTTATCTAAATATGCAAGCGCTTTTATCATTCTTTCCAAAACTGTTGCGTCACCAACTTTTTCATTTAAAAAAGCATAATCATTTGTTTTGTCTATATATTTTTTTACTGCCTGAATCAGTGAGGTTTCCTGGTCTGTCTCTACTGTATTTTTATGTGCCGCCCAGTTAGTATCAAGTGCTGAATACCTGTATTTATATCCCGCTGAAGCTTTTGATTTTTGAATAAGGCCATCAACAATATTGCCGTCATCGCCTTGAAATTTAAAGAATAATAATAGCTTTTGCTTCACTTCCTCTGGAGAACCAACATCGAGTGATGCATTGATAAATGTATTAAAATCTCTTATCCATATTTCTCCATAACCTGAACCTGCTGTAAAACCTTTTGAAATCAGGTCTTTAGCTTTCAGAAATACGCTGTCTATTTTTTTATCAGCTAATATTTGTTTCGCTAATGTTTCTGACGAAGTGGTTGTTTGTGCATCAACAGGAAAAGAGACAGACAAGCAAAAAATTACCGATAATGAAAAAATGATTTTTGATACAGGCATTTTAAATGGATTATTCTTGAAAAATCTTTTTGTTGCTTTCGAATGCTCTCTCCTTCCCTACCCTTTCTTCCAAAAAGCTTCTATTTCTTCCAGACTTTTATTTTTCGTTTCCGGAATTGCTTTTATTGTAAGAATGATAGTACACGCACTACATGCTGCAAAAAATAAAAATGCACCCTGCGCACCAATTGTTTCCAGCATCCAGGGAAATATTTGTGCTACAACAGTTGCAGCAATCCATAAGCTCATAGTAGCAACCGTCATAGCTTTTGCGCGTATCTGGTTAGGATAGATTTCGGACATAATTACCCATTGTACAGGTCCCAATGAAAAGGCATAACAGAATATAAAAAACAAAATGGTGATGATAACAGCATAGCCCGAAGTAAGTTTCAGATAAAACAAAACAGCTGCAATTAAAAGTGCAACAATAATTCCTGTTGTACCAAATATTAGCAGCGGCCGGCGTCCTAACTTATCTACATATTTTATCGCCAAAAAGGTTGACAAAACATTTATAATTCCAATAGTAACCTGTCCGTCTAATGAACTGCTTAATGTAAGTCCGCCTTGGTTAAGAATTCTTGGCCCGTAATAAATAATCGCGTTGATACCACTAAACTGCCCTAAAAAAGGCAACAGCACACCTATTAATAAAGCTTTGCGGTAACCAGGTTGTAATAGAATTTTTAAGCCAGGAGAAACAGTATTGAAACTTTCTTTAATATCGCTTATTTCTTGCCTGGCTTCCTTCTCACCTACTGCTTTCTTTAGTACGATAAGTGCTTCATCAATGAACCCTTTTTTAACCAGCCACCTTGGCGTTTGTGGAACATATAAAAGCAATATAAAAAAGATAATAGCGGGTATCACGTTTATTCCAAGCATTGCCCGCCAGGTTTCTTTTACAAGTATTAAATTTAAAAATCCATAAATATTTTCTTTTTGTTGAAAACCGAGCAAATAAGCGTTGGAAAAATAGGCTGCTACTATCCCGATGGTAATTGCCAGCTGGTAAAAAGAGACCAGCCTGCCGCGTATCTGTAAAGGTGCAAACTCAGAAATATATAAAGGTGCAAGCATAGAAGCAATGCCTATACCTATGCCGCCAACTAAACGAAAAGTAATAAGCATCTCGATAGTGGAAGGAAACATACAACCAATTGAGGATGCAATAAATAAAACGGCAGATAATAACAAAATTTGCTTTCTGCCAAACCTGTCGCTAAGGTACCCGGAAAAAGCAACGCCCGTTATGCAACCTACTAATGCGGCACTTACAAACCATCCTTCCATTGCCGTACTTAGCGAGAACTGCTCTTTAACCAAAGGCAACGCACCAGAAATAATAGCAGTATCAAAACCAAATAAAAAACCACCAAAGGCAACAATTAGTGAGATTAGCCATGCGTAATTACTGCTCACGCTTTTTGCATTATTCTCCAGCTGTATTACGTGCGCCATTTATTGATATTTTTTGGGGTTCACAAAAGCCACAACAACTTGTATAACATCTGCGGTAGTATTTTTCAAGGTATATTTTTCTGCTGCTGCAGGAACAAAAAAAGTTTCTGCATAATGAAATTCAGCCGAATAACTGCTAACTGTTTGAACAGTTACCCGTTCACCTTCTACAAGACTCATAATATGACATTCATTTGCAGTATCAATTTCAACAACAGAAAATGGATGAATATGGTAGCGGTAAATATCGTAAAAGTGCTCTTTGTGGGTAGGTAAATGGTAGCACTCCCACCCTTTTCCGCCAGAATATTTGTACGGCTTAGAGATGAGCTCTTCCTTCACTTTTTTACCCTTTCGTTCAAAACAAAGATTATCAAAAGCTCTATCTATGTTTAAAGGGCGAGGATTGCCCTCGAGGTCATTTCGTAACCAGTCATACATCTTAAACGTATAAATATAGGGTGTGCTGCTTATTTCAAGTACAAGATTATTAATGCCTGAACAATGAATTGTTCCATTAGGTATTAAAAAAAGGTCATGTTTATGAGCAGGATGTTTTTGAACAAATTTTTCAACATTTACTTCTTTATTTGTTTCAAAACTTTTTTCCAGTTCAATTTTAAAAGCATGCTCATCAACGTTATCCTGGAATCCTAAATATACAGAGGCGTCTTTCCCACACTTCAAGATATAATATGTTTCATCCTGCGTATAATTCTCGCCAAAATTTTGTTTTATGTAAGCTGTTGACGGATGACACTGAAGGGAAAGGTTACCTCCACTGAATGTGTCAAGAAAATCAAAACGTATTGGAAATTCATCACCAAAACGTTTGGCTGCGTCTCCTGATACCGCTTTATTATCAGAGTACATTAGAAAGTCAAAAGACACCTCGAGCAATAATTTTTTGTATTCAATCAGCAATCCATTTTCGGGCGTAATTAATTCAAAGGACCATGCGTAATTTATTTCATCGTGGTTTAATTCGCTTATATTTTCTTTTATCCATTGGCCGCCCCATACGCCAGGTTCAAACCAAGGTCGTGCCCGCACAACACTTTTTGACATCGCCTTCAAAGTTTCTCTCAATGAATGTCCGTCAGTAAACACCGGATGTTTAGGCCTTTGTGTATCGGCTATTATATCAATATCTGGTAATAAAGATTTTTTATGTTTATTCAGCACAATCCAATCCACGTAATAAAAACGTTTGTACATCTGTTTAGGCGAATAAAAACCGGTTGCACCCAGATTAGTAATAGCAGAAGCACGAGAACGAAATTGTATTTCATTTTTTGGCACATCTGCATAAATTAAAAAACCTTCTTTCGCAACAAGGCTGCTGCCGCAACCATATATAATGTTAATATCTGCATCATGATCGATGCTGAAAGCCGAGAGCCTGTTAATATCAAAAAAATCAATTAATTCACCGGGATAGATAATACCAAACAAAGGGTCATCACCGCCAAGATAAGGTTCAAGCATTTTATTTATCTCTTCTTCACTTTTCAATCCTGCATCTGAACACAACCAGGTTACTTTTTTATTTTGCCTTGTTAAAACAGCATTTAAACAACTTACCATTTCATCCCAAAAAACACCGGAATATCCTTCGATTATAACCGTCTTTTTGTCTTTGATCGCTTCCGCCAGGGTAGCATATCCAGTTTGCATAAACGCACCGCTAAGCGGAAAGGCAGGAAAAATATCATAACCTTTTATTGTATTGACTGGTCTTTCTAGCGGAACAAGAAATTGATTTGTTTTTCGTAAAATTTTTACCCCGTTATCTGTTTTACCTTGTATTTTTTCATATGCCAATTGTGCCGAACCCATGATCGCAGCTTTTTCAGCAAGTGAAGAAAACAAAATTTTTATGTTACAATTCTGATCTTCAATTTGCTGTTGCAATGAGGGTAAAAAGTATTTTGCTGCTTTTGAAATATTGCCACCAAGGACAATACATTCTGCATCAAAAGACAAAATAAACGGCGCCAGGACTTTTCCTAAATTTTTCCCGAATTCAATAAATAGATTTCGGGCAATAACGTCATTTTCCGCCCTCTCATACAACTCTTTTACGCCATCTAACCTTTTGCCTGTCTTTTGCTCGTATGATTGCAAAAACCATCTTGCAGAAATATAATCTTCTGCCATACCTCCTTCAAATGGAACATTGTACAATTCCCCATTCTTCGGTACTTGTTGACCATCTGTAATAAGACAGTTACAAGAATAAAAAGCAGCTCCAAAGCCAGTCCCTAATGTCAGTCCGATTACTTTTGAATAACTTTTTGCAACCCCAAATACAGCTTCACCAACAACGAAACATTGCGCATCATTGTAAAAAGTAACAGTCAATTGCTTTTGAAGCAGGCTTAATCTGTTTATTATAGAGTGAGCCACATCAATTCCAAAACAGCCGTCATATTTATCTAATCCCTCAATCATGCAAATACCTCTTTCATAATTGAAAGGCCCCGGTACTGCAATGCTAATTCCTTGTAACTCGCTCTCATTTATTTGAGACAAAATACTTTTGATTAGGAAGCACCAAGTATTTAAAATATCATCAGGAGATGCTTTACTATCGAGGGGCACATTTTGATAAGTTTCAGTAAATAATTTCTTGCGTTGCATATCCAGTAATGCACCTGCAACATGGCTTCCTCCAATATCTAACGCTATAATGTATGAATTGGCGATAAATTATTTGTTTAAAAGTTTGCGCTATTGGTTATTAAACCGTTCATATTTAACTTAAGATATCAAATAGAAATGCGTATTGTACGATAGTCCTACTGCAACTGCCAGCAGTTATACTGATGAATAAAATAACAAAGTTGTTTAATTTTTACAGCACTGGATTATCTAATTGAATGCTTAGAACAAAAGCAGTTAAGCATTTGTATGTTCAAACATAGTAACATAATAGTTAAAAAACAATTTTTTACCTAAAAATGTAAAAAAAAGTTAAAAGGTAAAAGGTAAAAGTTTTTATGTAAGGTATGATTGAGAGACTTTGAAGATAAGGGCTTTAAAACATCCGTGCATTATGTGTAAAGCTCGTAAATGCTGGATTTTAACCAATAAGGGTCATCGACCTTATTCTACAGCCTTATTTAATTTCAATTCACCATTCGGTACGATACTCTTCGGTTACATCGCCTTCGTATTTCAAACCGTATGTTTCTGCTGCATATTTTATAAAACCTGCTAATTCTTCTCTTTCTGCCATATCAATAAATCCATCGTCATCAAGATTTAATTTGTCAAATCCTTTTACGACAATTTGAATGGCTTTCCATATTTCAGATGTCTCTTTCGCTTTTGATAAATTGTGCAAATAAGTATCTAAAAGTTTATCACTTTTGGCTATAAGGCCAGGGGTAAAAACAGAATTTTCTTCATTTAATCTTTCTGTCCAATATATGGTAGGTTTCTGTTTTACTAAACTCTGCATATTTAAAATGATTATTCTACTTATTATACGTTATGCAATTAATAAAAGTATGCAAATCTGGTATAAAATCAATATTTAAGAGGGAATTCGATATGAAAAGCTTTTAGAAGAAGATAAGAAATTCTTAATAAAGTATGTTAGTATCGTGGTTTTAACCAAGGCTACCAATTGAGACAATTACATTACTACTACTTTGCAAAAGTAAAAACCAATCGTATAAAAAAAGCCCGTTTTACGACGGGCTGGTATACTTTACAATTATACAGTTTAAAACCTTTCAAGAAGGCTAAAAAAGAAATTTCCTTCAATATTTGCATTTTCATCGCTATCGCTGCCATGTACAGCGTTTTCACCTACTGAAGTTGCAAAGTTTTTACGTATTGTTCCTTCGTCGGCCTGAGCGGGATTAGTCGCTCCTATTAGCTTACGAAACTCTGCGACTGCATTTTCTTTTTCAAGAATGGCAGCAACAATAGGTCCACTGCTCATAAACTGAACTAACTCACTGTAAAAAGGTCTTTCTTTGTGCACTTCGTAAAACTCACCTGCTTTGTCCGGTGTAAGTTTCGTCCATTTCATTGCCTTTATAGTGAAACCGGCTTTAACGATCTGGTCTAAAATAGCTCCGGTGTGCCCTTTTGCTGTAGCATCCGGCTTAATCATGGTAAAAGTTCTGTTTGTCATATCTGTAGCGACTTTTGGTGCGCAAAAGTGAGATGAAAACGCTAAAAAGCCTAATATTTATAATGATTTTTGTTAAGACTCTAAAATTGTTTTGCCGTTGTGTGCCAAATCATTCAAATTTGCCGACTTTCTATGCAATCTATAAAAGCTTTTTACCCACAACTGACAGTCCCTAAGAAGGTGGTCATTACCACTCATCAAAAACCTGATGGTGATGCAATGGGGTCTTCGCTGGCTCTATATCATTTTTTAACAGATCTCGGTCATTCGGTTACAGTTATTTCTCCTACTAACTGGGCAGGTTTTTTAAAATGGATGCCTGGGGCAAATATGGTGGTAGATTTCGATTTCTCTAAAGAAGTAGCTACCAAATTATTACAGGAATCAGAACTGCTTTTTTGTCTCGATTTTAATATACTGCACCGCACAAAGAATATGGAAGCAGTATTGGCCGACCTGAGCTGCACAAAGGTTTTAATTGATCACCACGAACAGCCGCAGGAAGATTATTTTACATACGGCGT
The DNA here is from genome assembly GCF_000374045.1 of Segetibacter koreensis DSM 18137. Classification (GTDB taxonomy): domain Bacteria; phylum Bacteroidota; class Bacteroidia; order Chitinophagales; family Chitinophagaceae; genus Segetibacter; species Segetibacter koreensis. Next base: position 234,196 of record NZ_KB893337.1, read on the forward strand.
AAGCAATACTGCGAAAAGCAGCACTTGCGAAATGGTATTTGATTTTATAGTAGAAAGTGGTTTCGGAGAAAAAATTAATGCCACAATAGCCGAATGTCTTTATACAGGTGTAATGACTGATACAGGTTCTTTCAGGTTTCCATCTACAACCGCCAATGTGCATCGTATGGTTGCGCGGTTAAAGGATACAGGTTTTAATCATACACTGGCGCATGAAAACATCTACGACAGTTTCCTAGAGAACCGGATTCGGTTCATTGGTTATTGCCTGTTAAACAGAATGGAGGTTTTATACGAATACAACACAGCAATAATGTCGATCTCGAAAAACGACCTTTTGCGTTTTTATATTAAAACCGGTGATACAGAAGGTCTCGTGAACCAATTGCTGACGATACAGGGAATTCGGCTTGGAGCGTTGGTAATAGACAGGGATGAAGAAAGAAAGTGGAGCTTCAGAAGCAAAGGCGATTTTGATGTAAATACTTTCGCACGCACCCATTTTGAAGGAGGCGGACACTTTAATGCAGCAGGCGGGCGTTCCAGCGACTCTCTCGATGCCACGGTGTGGAAGTTTAAAAAAGTTATTAAACAATACGCAGAACAATTACAACAATCATAATGAAACAAATGTTAGCGATTGCAGCTCTTGCCGGTATAATGGCATCCTGCAACACAAATTACGAGAAGACAGCCTCAGGTCTTACGTATAAGATTTTTAAAGGCAACGGTAAGCAAAAACTCAAGTCTGGCGATATAGTCAAGATTAATGCGACTATTAAAATTACTCCGCGCGATACGATTTTATTTAGTACAGGCGGTCATTTGCCTGAATATGTACCGGTTGATACATCTTCAAGACTTTCACATGACTACAATGAAGTGTTGAAGCTTTGCTCAGTAGGTGACAGCCTTGTAGTGGTTTCGCAGGTAGATACACTTGTAAAAAGAAACATGGCGCAGTACAATAACATGCTAAAAAGAGGAGACCAGATTTTTACCTCAATGAAACTTTTACAAGCGTTTAGCAGCCGTGAAGACCAGGCGAAAGACCAGCAAAAGGAACTTGAAAAAGAAAGAGCCAAAGAAGTCGCAGAAATGGAAAGCTACCTAAAGAAAAAAGGTATAAAAGCACAAAAGACAGAAAATGGTGTATTTGTCGAGCAAACATCTGCAGGTTCGTCTGAAAAAGCTGTAAACGGGAAACAGGTAACTGTTAATTACCGCGGCTCATTGCTTAATACCGGAAAAGTTTTTGACAGCAATATGGATACTTCTTTTCATCATGTACAACCGTTTTCATTTGTATTAGGCGCAGGGCAAACCATCCGCGGGTGGGAAGAAGGCCTGCAAACCTTAAGCAAAGGAGCTAAAGGAAACATTTATATTCCTTCTTTATTAGGCTATGGTCCTCCCGGAGCGCCGCCAGCTATTCCTGCATATGCCCCATTAAAATTTGAAGTGGAAATATTGAATATAGCTAATGCACCAGCGAGACCAGCGCAAATGCCAGGCGCAGGCATGCAGGGAGACCCAAGGCAACAAGATCCACGCGAGCAGCAACAAGGCCAGGAACAACAAGACCCGCATCAACAACAAGGCGCCAACCAACAAAGCCCGAAATAAGAATAATAGACGTAAAGTTTTATAACAATTTTTGATATTAAGCAAAAAGGCCCGGTGACGGGTCTTTTTTGTATTAGTTGCAATTTACAGGTTACACTCTTGGACCTAAATCCACATTAGAAAAATGGCAAATGTGTAAATACAATATCCCTTAATAAGAATTTCCAAGAAAAAATTAGCAGAATTACTTAAATAAAAAAGAGCTACATTTCTGTAGCTCTTTCTTTTTCCGTCATTTTAAGTAGTGATCCGGACAGGATTCAAACCTGTGACCCGCAGCTTAGAAGGCTGCTGCTCTATTCAGCTGAGCTACCGGACCTGTTTTCGCGGTGGCAAAAGTAAATTTTAATTAGTTTGCATCCAAACCAAAGTTTAATAAAATGGATGTGAAAATAGAAAAAGGCTGGAAAAATGTTTTAAAGGCAGAATTTACTAAACCCTATTTTCAACAAATAGTAACTTTCATAAAAGTAGAAAAATCTCAAGGCAAAACAATTTATCCTCCCGGGCCATTGATTTTTAACGCTTTTGATAAAACGCCATTTGATATTGTAAAAGTCGTTTTATTGGGGCAGGATCCATATCATGGCTATGGCCAGGCTCATGGTTTGAGCTTTTCTGTGCCTGATGGGGTCGCTCCTCCCCCATCTCTTATAAATATTTTTAAAGAATTAAACAGTGATATTGGTTTGCCAATTCCTAAAACTGGCAACCTTACTAAATGGGCAACACAAGGAGTATTGCTTTTAAATGCTGTTTTAACAGTAAGAGCAAATGAACCAGCGAGTCATTCAAAAATAGGATGGATGGAATTTACCAATGCAGTTATAAGTAAAATATCAGAAGAAAAAGAAGGAATTGTTTTTTTACTTTGGGGACGATTTGCACAGGAAAAACAGGTTTTGATTGATGAAACAAAGCATCATGTTCTAAAGGCTGCACATCCTTCTCCTTTTAGTGCGGACAAAGGATTTTTTGGATGCAAACATTTCAGCAAAACAAATAATTTTCTTATGAAACAAAAACAAGACCCTATCGACTGGAATCTGGATTAATTGACTCTCTACATTTACAACATGAAAATTTTAAAAAATATTTTTGGTGCAATATGGGCAGTGTGGGGTTTGATATCTTTCAGTGCTACTTTGCTTATTATAATTATCCCGGTTTGCATTACATTTTTTATAAAAGAGCCGGCAGGAACCGAAGCTTTCCGGCAGATTACAAAAGTATGGATGAATGTATGGTTGATGTTAATTGGGTCTCCCTTGAAGGTTGTTGGGAAGGAAAATTTTGAAAAGGGAAAAAATTATGTAGTGGTGTGTAATCACAATTCTTTGATGGATGTACCTATAACAACTCCTTTTGTTCCCGGCGCAAATAAAACTATTGGGAAAAAATCTTTTGCAAAAACTCCGGTGTTTGGCTGGGTATATATTCGTGGAACCGTTCTCGTGGACCGCGACAGCGAAGAAAGCCGCCGCCAAAGTTTTGAGGATATGAAAAAGACGTTATTACAGGGATTACACATGGTTATTTATGCGGAAGGAACAAGAAACCGTACCACCGATCCTTTAAAGTCTTTTCACAACGGCGCGTTTAAACTGGCAGTTGAAGCTCATAAAGACATCATACCTACAGTTATATTTAACACCCGGACAGTTTTACCTCCCAAAAAAAAGTTTTTTCTATGGCCACATACGCTCGAGATGCACTTTCTTCCACCGGTAAGTTCGGAAAATATAACCAGCAAAAATTTGAAAGAACAGGTTTTTAAAATCATGTGGGATTATTATTTAGAACATAAGAAGTGAAAACGGTAATTATATTTAGGATCAACTTATTACTGTTTAATTAGAACTGAAATTTCTTAAATCATACCATTATGTTTTAAATCGGCATTTTGGCAATAATCCCTGGACTCGCAATTTTCAATACTATGATTGCGAGAATAGAATTAAAAAGATGAGTTCATTCATATAGCCTACTTCACCTTGTCTTCTGACTTTTTCATTTCTATAACAATTTCCAACCGGTTTTTTATCAATCATAAAAAACCTGATAATTGCACAGGTATTAATCTTTTATCTTTACCGCATGGCATCAACCAGAAACTTCTTCCTGTTTTTGATTTCATTTTATTCATCGGTTTTACATGCTCAAACATGTTCAAACCTGGGCCAAAACCCCGGTACTGCATTTCCCGTTTGTGGTTCGTCAGCCTTTTCACAAACTACTGTTTCTACATGCGGCGATCGTGAGATACCGACACCCTGCACAAGCACTTCTGCTTTGTTCCAGGACAAAAATCCCTACTGGTATAAATTCACTTGTTTTACTGCCGGCACTTTGGGTTTCCTTATCACACCTAACAATCTGGATGATGATTATGACTGGCAGCTATTTGATATTACAGGGCATGCCCCTGAGGAAATATACACAGACAAAACATTATTTGTAGCATGTAACTGGTCCGGCGATCCGGGCAAAACAGGAGCTTCTTCCCAAGGTACATCTTCACAGCTGTGCGACGGGCCAGGTGTTCCTCTTTTTAGTTCTATGCCCCAACTGCAGAAGGGACATAACTACCTGTTACTGGTAAGTCATTTTACAGACTCTCAAAGTGGTTATTCTTTAGATTTTGCCGGAGGATCAGCAAGTATAACAGATACAACCCCACCGCGGCTTCAGGCTGCAAAACCTTTGTGCGACAGCAAGAGGATAAGTATAAAACTAAATAAGAAAATGAAATGCAGCAGCCTTTCGGCTAACGGAAGCGATTTTACCATTTCAAATTCCTCTGTCTCTGTAACCGGAGCTGCTGCAGCAAGTTGCAGCACCGGCTTTGACATGGATTCTCTTGTTGTTACTTTAAGTGATCCACTCGCGCCGGGCAATTATACTATTTATACTGCAAAGGGAACAGATGGTAATACATTGCTTGATAATTGTGATGCTGCTGTTCCTGTAGGCGATGGCCTGGCATTCACTATTCTTCCACCTCAACCTGCTGCATTTGATAGTATAACCCCTCCTGCATGTGCACCAAATGAATTGAGTGTAGTTTTTAGTCAGCCAATTTTATGTAACTCAGTAGCAGCAGACGGAAGTGATTTTATACTAAGCGGACCATCTTCTGCCGTAATTACCGGGGCAACCACAACTTGTAATAATAATGTAACTACCGGTATACAGCTTAAACTATCAACACCAATTTCTAAGGCAGGTACATACACCGTCAGGTTAAAAAAAGGAAAAGATGGAAATACTGTAATGAATGAATGTTCTGTTGAAACTCCTGAAGGTGCAAGCGTAACCTTTGCTACGAGTGATACAGTCTCTGCTGATTTTACTTACTCTTTAAAGCTTGGATGCAAAGCCGATACGGGAATTTTTTACCACAAGGGTGGTAATGGAATAAACAACTGGAGTTGGCAAATCGGCAATGCTCCAGCTTCAACCCAAAAAAGTTTTGTACATGTTTTTTCTAATTTCGGTCAACAGGAAGTAAAACTGTCTGTTTCTAATGGAACTTGCACAGATTCTACCCAGGTCACTTTTAATCTTGATAATGAATTAAAAGCCAACTTTACTGCACCCGGTATGCTTTGCCCGGAAGACGTAGCTACCTTTAAAGATACAAGTATTGGTAACGTTATTGCATGGGACTGGAATTTTGGTAATGGCAACTCCAGCACAAGTAAAAATCCTCCAGTACAGGCCTATCAATTAACTACTTCCGAAAAAGATTACCAGGTCAGACTTATTGTTAAAAATGACAGTAACTGTTTTGATACTGCCTATAAGCAGGTAAAAGTGTTATACAATTGCTATATCGCCGTTGCATCCGCATTTACACCTAATGGAGATGGCCTGAATGATTATCTCTACCCAATTAATGCCTATAAGGCAAAAAATCTGATTTTTAAAATTTACAACCGTTTTGGACAGGTAGTGTTTCAATCAACAGATTTTATGACAAAATGGGATGGGACCTTTAAAGGCATAAAACAACAAACAGGTACTTATGTATGGACGCTGAAATATATTAACACCGATACCGGCAAGCCATTTTCTTTAAAAGGAACAACAGTTCTGATAAGATAGAGTATTTTCTGATCTTTTTATTTAATCGGGAATGATTTTAGCATATAATCACAAACATATTTTACCATCCGTTTGTTAAACAAAGCGGATTGATTAACAATAAAAGACTAATAAAATGAATGTATTATTTGTATTAACATCCCACGACCAACTGGGTAACACAGGGCATAAAACCGGTTTCTGGATAGAAGAATTTGCCACCCCTTATTACACACTCACAGACGCAGGCGTAAATGTCACTCTTGCTTCTCCCAAAGGTGGCCAACCTCCTATTGACCCTAAAAGTGATGCTCCTGAAAACCAAACAGAATCAACAAAAAGATTTAAGCAGGATGAAGCGCTAAAAGAAAAGTTATCGCTCACGATGAAGCTTTCTGATATTTTTGCTGATGAATTTGATGCAATTTTTTTTCCCGGCGGGCATGGGCCAATGTGGGATTTGAATAAAGACCCGAACGTTGTCCGGCTGGTACAGAACTTCTATAAACAAAACAAGCCTGTAGCAGCAGTGTGCCACGGACCGGCAGCATTGTTAAATGCTAAAGGAGACAATGGCGAGCCACTTATAAAAGGCAAAAAAGTAACCGGGTTTACAAATACTGAAGAAGAAGCAGTACAATTGACAAATGTTGTTCCATTTTTACTGGAAGACGCATTAAAGGCTGCAGGTGGAGAGTATACCAAAAAAGAAGACTGGAAATCGTATACGGTGCAAGATGGCTTGTTGCTTACCGGGCAAAATCCTGCATCATCAGAGCAAGTGGCTAAGGATCTGTTGCAATTGCTTAAAGCGGGAAAGTAGTTATCAATAAATTAATTTTATTGGTTAAACTACTATAAAAAAAGGTAATCAAATAATAACATGTATCTTTTTGCCCTGATTAATTCTTAATTTTGTGGCGACATATTCAGGTAACAGGACATTATATATTACTTTATGAAAATAGAATTTATAAAAAACATCCAGTTTACTAAGCTGGTTAAGGCAGACGGACAATTGAGGGAGTTTAACTTCAGGAAGATAAGCGGGTCGAAGGAAGGGTTGTTTTCTGTTGATGTAAGCGATGATCGAGGAAATCGAAAAATGTTTAAAATGCAAAAAATAGATAATACCTGGAAAATACTGGCTGATGATCAATTACCTGATTGGATCTGGAAAAACGAAAGTATTTTTAATGATTTAATTGAAGAGGAACTTCGCAACAATTAAATACATTTCACTGCAAAAGGGTTTTAAAGTTTTAAGGAAGGCTAAAAACGGTAAGACAAAAAAATCTAATGTACTATCTCGGTTACGCCGCTTAAAAAAATATTAATTCAGTGGTATAATTTATAAAAAGCTATCTCTTATTATCAGGGATAGCTTTTTTATTGAACTTATTTTTACCACTATAAGTAATAGCCTAGGCTGTAATAAATGCCTGTGCTCTTTAAGTTTAATTTGCTAGCCTTCTTACAAAAAATAAGGATCTAAACAAAAGCCGCCACAAAAATGTAGCGGCGATATTGTTTAAACAATTCCATCTTTCGTTAGAATCCTTGAATTTAAAATTCTCTATTAAACAAGCAATCAAACATAACTAAAGGTAGAAAACAATTATTGAAGAAATAGGGGGGCAAATACTCGTTAAATCATATTCATTAAACTGCAAACATCATAGTATTTTTACCATTACGTTTGCATCTATTACTACATTTTACGGGCGGGAAAATTGAAAACCAGTTAATTTCGTGAGAATTGACCTACATAAGTTCCTCAAAATACTTAAGGTCGTTATTGTTTAAGATATAGTTATAAAAGTCAGATTTTTGTTTTTTTGAAAGCCTTATTCTGTATTCTGCTATAAACTTATCATTATCTTTTATAAGACTGCTTCTTGTAAAAGAAATTTTTTTCTTTTTAAATTCTGTTTCTAACTGATCAATAGAAAGGTGGTCTTTCAGGAAGGAGAACTTGTATTTTTTTACCTCTTTTTTTGCATCTAATACCTTTTCTACACTTGCTAATATTGTAAGAATGGTTAATGTTCAGATGAGTGTGACAAAACCGATCCAATAATTACCAAATCCTATGGCCATTCCTATAGCGGCGGCTACCCAGATAGTAGCGGCAGAAGTAAGGCCGTAGACATTCATCCCCTCTTTAAAGATTACTCCGGCTCCCAAAAAGCCTACACCTGTTACTACGTTACTTGCAATACGATCAGGAGATTGTGTGTTTATTGTAAGATTTAACAAAGAAAACAGGGCTGCACCGACTGTAATTAAGATAATAGTTCGCATCCCGGCCGGTTTATCACGATACTCACGCTCTATCCCTAATAATGTTCCGGCAACAAAAGCACATCCGATTTTTAATATTTCACTCCATGGTATTTCCATTATCACACTTTTACTCCAGGATAAACTCCTGGTGCATAGAAGGCATTTCTACTTTTTCAAAACCTTTTCGGTTCAGTCTTGCTGCAAGTTCCTGTTGTGCCAGGTATTCACCGTGCACAAGAAAAACTGTTTTTACTTTTTCCGTATCCTGGCATCCAACAAAACGACACAAGTCATCACTATCTCCGTGTGCACTCATACTTTTTATTTGTCCTACTTCTGCCTTTACATTGCAAGTATCACCAAAAATCTCTACCTGCTGTGCACCGTTCAACAGCCTGCCTCCCAAAGACGATGGCTGACAATAGCCAGACATCAACACAGCGTTCGCTTCTCCGTCTATGCAACTAAAAATATGATGTTTCACCCGGCCTGCATCGGCAGTACCACTGGATGAAATAATAACACAAGGCTCTTTATATTCTACCAGTTGTTTGCTATCATCAGCAGTATCAACATATTTCAACCCTTTAAACAAAAAAGGATCTTCATCTATTTTCAATATGTTTTGCAAACGGTCATTATAGTCATTCTTATAACTTTTAATTACCTCTGTCGCTTTTGTGCCCAATGGGCTATCTACAAAATAATTTAATTCAGGCAACCTGTGCTCCAGTTCCAGCTGGTTTAGCGAATACAATATTTCCTGGGTACGGCCTACACTAAATGCCGGAATAATCAGTTTTCCTCCTCTTTTAATACAAATCCTTTTAATCCATTTTTCTAAATTTTCAATTGTACTAAATGCAATATCATGCATCTTATCTCCGTAGGTGCTTTCTAAAATTACATAATCTGCCTGAGGAAATTCGGCCGGCGGTTGCAAAAGAGCACTTCTGTACCTGCCAACATCACCGCTAAAAGTAATCGCTGTTGTTTTTCCATTTTCCGTTGCCCTGATATTTATAGCTGCACTTCCTATCAAATGCCCCGCATTGGAATACATAACTTCTACATCTTCATCTATTTTTACCCATTCATTGTACTCAATTGTTTCAAACAAAGACATCGCTGCAACCACATCATCCACGGTGTATAGGGCATGACACGCTTCTCCGTTCGTGGCTCCTCTCCTTTTGTTCATATAATCTGCTTCCGAAACCTGAATTTCCGCGCTGTCATATAACAATATTTCACTCAAATCTTTTGTAGCCTGGGTACTATATATTTTACCTGTAAAACCCTCTTTAACTAACTTTGGAATAAGACCTGAATGATCTATATGAGCATGCGATAAAAACACGCAGTATACCCCTTTCGCATCAAATCCAAACTCATTGTTTAAAGCATCTGTTTCAGCACCCATCCCCTGAAACATTCCACAATCCAATAAGTATTTTTTTCCGTTGTCTAAAGTCAGTAAATGTTTAGTTCCCGTAACTGTTCTCGCTGCACCGTGAAAAGATAGCTTCATAAATCTCTGTTACTAATAAATATAAATAATTTTCCTTTATTCATATTTTGATAATTATTTTAAAAAATATTTTTTACAACTTATTTTATATACTGGTATTTATTGTATCTGTTTTTGATCCAGGCATGCTTACTATTTAGTATTTAGCTTGCTTGCATACCACTTGTGCGATCCTCTCTTTACTTAACCGCCAACCCAAATGTTAGCACGAGATGTAACCCCCCAAAAAATGATTATAAGTTCGTTAATTGCCGAGCGTAAGTGCATAATTCATACCCGGTATTTCTACATCAAATCCCTTTTGCATAAGCTTCTCTGCGAACTGTGTTTGTACATCATATTCCCCATGTACAAGAAAAAGTTTCTTTATCTTATTTTGATCCTGGTTAGAGATAAAATGACACAAATCGTTGTAATCGCCGTGCGCACTCATGCCGCCCATTTTACCTATTTCTGCTTTTACGATAAGATCTCTGCCATAAATGTCAACCTGTTTCACGCCATTCATTAACTTTCCAGCAAGTGAAAATGGAGAAGCGTGACCAACCATAAGAATTGTGTTTTTGGGATCCTCTATGTTGTTTTTAATATGATGCTTTACCCTGCCCGCCTCCGCCATGCCACTTGAACTTATAATAACGCAAGGCTCATTAAAAAAATTAATCTGCTTGCTTTCGTCAACTGTTTTAATATACTTCAGCCCCTTAAACTTGAAAGGATCGTTGTCGTGAAGCAATACATCCAGCAATACCGGGTTAAAGTTTTCAGGATGATTTTCTATAACTTCTGTAGCTTCAAGGCTCATAGGGCTGTCAACAAAATAAGTAAGGGCGGGAAGCTTGTTTTTATTCTCCAACTGGTTTAGCATGTACAGCAATTGCTGCGTGCGCCCCACGCTAAAAGCAGGAATTATTAATTTCCCTTTTTTCTCAAGACATGTTTTTATAATCCAGCCTAAAAACGCTTCTGCAGAGTCTTTTACTTCCTCGTGAAGTCTGTTTCCATAAGTGCTTTCCAATATTAAATAATCAGCTTGTGGACATTCTTCGGGCGATTTTAAAATAGCGTCTGCATACCTTCCCACATCTCCGCTAAAGGTGATACGCGTTGTATTTTCGTCTTCCACTAATTGCAGGTTTACAGCAGCGCTTCCAATGATGTGTCCGGCATCTGTAAAAAGAAGTTTTATTTCATCATCTATACTAACCCATTTGTCGTACTCTACAGTGCTAAACAATTCCAGGCAATTTTTTACATCTTCTGTCGAAAACATGGGCTCAAATAGCGGCAATCCTTTTTTTAATCTTTTCCGGTTAATATACTTTGTATCTGCCTGTTGTATCTCGGCGCTGTCTATTAATAATACTTTACAAAGATCTTTTGTTCCGGAAGTACAAAACACAGTACCTCTAAAACCTTCTTTATATAATTTTGGTATTAAACCCGAATGGTCTATATGAGCATGCGATAAAACAAGGTAATTTACTTCAGTAGGATGAAAACCGAATTGACTATTTAATTCATCAGTCTGTCGTCCCATTCCCTGGAACATACCACAATCTAATAATAGCTTTTTGCCATTTTTTAGTGATATTAAATGCTTGGAACCTGTTACTGTTCTCGCTGCGCCATGAAATGATATTTGCATAAAACCTGGCTTTTATACAAATACTAAAATATCAGGCCTTTATTCTCGCTTTAAAACTCCAGGTAAAATAAAAGTCAGCCACAATTTCTTCCTTCTCATTTTTACCTATGCTATGGCATCTTACTGCTGTGGCTTCACCCGTAGATACAGCTTTGTTAATCGCATTACTTACAAGCATTCCATCCGTACAGGTAAAAACAATTTTTCCTGTTGCTTTTTTTAAAAAATCACCTTCTGTGTGTACGAGCAACATGCTGACAGCAGGAGTTCTTTTATATAAATAACCAATACATAAAATACCAGTGCTTATTTCGGCAGGCATTAAGAGAACAGCAAAATAAACCGAACGAAAAGGATTTTTAGTAAACCAGTTGTACTGAACACTTATTGCAGATTCTTCCATTTCTAATTTCTCAAGCCTTACACCAGCAAAAAATGCTGCAGGAACTTTTGTTAGCAAAAAAGTTCGAAAGACCAGGGCATTAGCTAGTTTTTTTTTGAAAGTGAGAAAGTTAGATGACAAGTTAGAAGGTTTAAATGATTTTTATAGAATTTCTCACTTTAGCTTACTACTTAATTACCCTAATTCTTCCAATTGCTTTTTATAATCAAACCTTAAGTCTTCATGCACTTGCTCTACAAGTGTATTCAGTTTTTTAAGCTGCATTTCGTATAGATTTGATAATGCTTTATTTGTCCGAAAGCGAATGCCCGAATTATGTAAATTTTTACAGAAGTGAATGAGCATTTCAAGTTCCGACTCTTTTTTTACAGTATGCTTACTATACTTAGCAATTGACCTTAATATTTTACGAAGTCCTTTCTTTATAAGGTACATGTTCCCCCTTGGCAAATTCCAAAATCCGTCATTAATTTCCTTTTTAATTTCTTCAACATATCCTTCTTCATTATGCGCCTCAAACAGAAGATAACTCAGAAGCTCTTTGTTTTCTTTTTTAAATTTAGCAAGCTTCAGACATAATTCCAACACTGTTTTAGGTGGAAGTGTCACTAGTTCCTGTTTCAATTCGCTTATGCTTGCTGCTTTCATTAATAATATCTTTTTATGACTAAAAAAACAAAAATCATTCTTTCTTGTAATAATCTGATTATTCTTTAAAAAACAAAATTCATTCTACTATTACCTCCGCCCTATCAAAATGAGAAGTGTTAACACAAACAAAAAAAGTTAAACAAATATTTGTTTTAAATTAAACGTTTATTTAGTTTTGCCTCCGAATTTTAAAAAGAGATGGAATATAACGAAAAACAGAAACAGATTTTAGTAACGGCAGAGCAACTTTTTTCTACCAAGGGATTTGACGGCACCTCAGTTCGTGACATTGCTGATGCAGCGGGAGTGAATATTGCGATGATTTCCTATTATTTCGGTTCAAAGGAAAAATTAATGGAAGCATTGTTTGAACAAAGAACTACAAATATTAAAGTAAAAGTAGAAAGTTTACTGAAGGACGATTCCACCACTCCTTTTCAAAAAGTGGAGATACTTGCTGAAGACATAATAAATAAAATTATGAGCAAGAAACAATTTTTCAAAATTATGATGTGTGAGCAGGTTATCAACAAGAATCCTGTTGTGATGAATTTAATGTATGACCTGAAAAAAAAGAACCTGGAAGAATTCGGTAAAATTATAACGGACGGCCAGCAAAAAGGGGTATTTAAAAAAGACATCGATTTCTTGCTTTTGTATAATATGCTGGTAGGTTCTATATCGCAAATGATGATTACAATTGATCAGTACCGTGAATATAATAATCTTACGAATATTCCTGAAGAGCAGGTATATGAACAAATCAAGAAGAAATTAAGCGAAAATATTAAAGTTTTATTTAAAGCACTATTAAGTTATGAAGCGTAAAGTTTTGGTAGCATCGATAATTTTAATGGCAGCGTTGGCAATAGTTCAAACCAATTCATTTGGACAGACTTCGAGGCCGCTGACTATTAAGGAAGCAATCGATCTCAGCATTAAAAACAGTAAGAAATTAAAAAACAGCACAGCAAAAATTGAAGAAGCTACAGCAGCTCTACGCGAAGCTGTTCAAAACAGGTTGCCTGCGGTTGGAGTGTCAGGTTCGTATTTAAGATTGAATAATCCTAACATAGATATAAAGACCAAATCAACTAATTCCGGCGGTAATACTGGGGGTCAAAGCACAGGGAAACCATCTTCGGCCTTATACGGTATGGCAAATGTTTCATTACCTATTTATGCAGGATTAAGAATAAAATATGGAATAGAATCATCAAAATATTTGCAGGAAGCTGCTAAACTCGACGCTGATAATGACCGTGAGGCAGTGATTTTAAATACGATAGAGGCATACGAAAATCTTTACAAATCAAAAGCGGCAGTTGATTTGGTAAAAGAAAACCTGGAAAGTAACCGTCAAAGGGTAAAGGATTTTACGAACCTTGAGAAAAATGGTTTATTAGCAAGAAACGATTTATTAAAAGCCGAACTGCAGGAATCTAATACAGAATTATCGCTTTTAGACGCAGAAAACAATTGGAAACTTGCGAATATAAATATGAATCTAATGTTGGGATTGCCGGATAGCACCTTATTAACTGTGAACGAGGGTGATTTACAAACAACAACAAACCAATTAAAAGGTGTCGAAGATTACGTACAATTAGGGCTACAAAACAGGAAAGACGTATCTGCTCTTTCACTTAGAAAAAAAGCAGCGAATACGGGTGTAAAAGCTGCAAAAGGAGAAATGTATCCCTCTATTGCGCTTACTGGTGGTTACGTAGCAGCCGATATTCCTAATGTATTAACGGTTACCAATGCAGTCAATATAGGAGTTGGAGTAAAATATAATCTAAATCTGGGAAAAAATAACTCACAGGTGCAGCAGGCAAAAGCGAGGGAAAAGCAACTGGAAGCCAACCAGGAAATGCTTGCCGATGCAATTCAGTTAGAAATTAACCAGGCATACCAGAATTACCTGCTCAGCCAAAAGAAAATAGACGTGTACGAAAAAGCGATAGCGCAGGCCGAGGAAAATTATAAGATTGTAAAAAACAAGTTTGATAATGCTTTGGCAACTACAACTGATTTGTTAGATGCAGATGTGGCCCAGTTACAGGCAAGATTAAACGGGGCTTTTTCAAAAGCTGATGCTTCAGTAGCATATAACAAACTGTTGCAGACAGCAGGATTATTAGACAACACACAAAGTAAATAACACAGCAAAACATAAATAAAGGTTTTTTATGGAAACACAATCAACTGAAAAAAGAGAAACAATTTCAAAAGACGTTGTTCAGAAGCCAAAACGAAACAAAGTTTTTCCAATCATTTTATTACTGCTGATTATTGCAGGTGCATGGTTTGGAATTAGCAAATACATACACGGCCAGCACCACGAAGAAACCGATGACGCACAGGTAGAGGCTAATATCAGCCCGGTTATTCCCCGCGTTTCAGGCTATGTGGCAGAGGTGCGTGTAAAAGACAACCAAAGAGTGCACAAAGGAGATACTTTGCTCATTTTGGATCAACGTGATCTGAAATTAAAACTTGAGCAGGCACAAGCTGCATTGGCTACGGCCCAAAGCAATCTTGGTGTAGCAAGAACAACAACTACCGCTGCAAAATCAAATATTGCGACTTCACAAGCATCTATCGGTACAATAAATGCGCAAATAGAGGCAGCGAAAATTAATTCGTGGAGAGCTAACCAGGATTACGATCGTTATGCCAACCTGATTAAAGATCACTCAGTTACTCAACAACAATATGAGCAGGCTCTTGCTGCAAAACAAACAGCAGAGCAACAATTACGAATATTAGAAGAACAAAAAAACCAGGCTACCTCACAGACAAGTTCTGTAACCAGCCAAAGTGGTGCTACAGCTTCCCAGATACGAGTTGCAGGTTCTATAATCAAGCAACGCCAGGTAGAGGTAGATGAAGCTCAACTTAACCTTTCGTACGCCATCATCACTGCTCCCGCAGATGGATTAGTTTCTAAAGTAAACGTACAACCCGGACAGTTTTTACAAGCGGGGCAATCTCTGTTTAGTATTGTACTAAATGACGATTTATGGGTTGTGGCAAACTTTAAGGAAACACAGTTTGATAAAATGAAAATCGGGCAGAAAGTGATTGTACATGTAGATGCTTTTCCCGGTCATGAATTTGAAGCAAAACTTGCTTCTTTCTCTCCTGCCACAGGTGCTCGTTTTGCTTTGTTGCCTCCCGACAATGCTTCAGGAAACTTTGTGAAAGTTGTTCAAAGGGTGCCTGTACGAATAGAATTTACCAAAGCTGATGACAGCCTGGTAAAACAACTAAGACCGGGAATGAACGTGGATGTTGATGTGAACCTTTAGAACGAACAAAACAGTAATTGTTTTTTGATTTGGAAGGAAAGAGTGTGACAGATTTTAAGTCATTATGATAATGAGGAATAGGTCTACAATTTTAAAAAAAGACTTTTCTGTAGTCGGACCTGAAGAGCTTAACTCAACTCCGGTTGTGTCACTCACTGCATCGTTTAGTAATTCTATTGAGCCAGTATGTAGTACAAGAAAAAACGAAAGGCTATATTTTCAGATGATTTGATAGTGCAATAGAATTACTAACTGCAGAAGAGTGCGACGCAACTGATGATGAAGATAGATTTAAAGAAGGCTACCTAAAATGCTCTCCTTCAAAACAAATAACAAAGAGAATTATATAATAATATTTTATGCAACAGGCAAATTCATTAGTCGAATATGGCGCCAGACGGGTTATTATCACAATAACCGCTATTCTTTGCGCCTTGCTTGAGATTGTTGACAGCACCATTGTAAACGTTGCTTTAAACGACATGCGAGGCAACCTTGGCGCGACCATGACCGAGGTGGGTTGGGTCATTACTGCCTATGCGATTGGTAACGTAATTGTAGTTCCTATGACAAGCTGGCTCTCGCAGCAGTTTGGCCGCAGCAACTACTTCGCGGCTTCTATCATGCTTTTTACCATTTGCTCTTTTTTATGCGGTAATGCCAACGGTATTTGGGAGCTAGTCGCCTTCAGGTTTTTGCAAGGTGTGGGTGGTGGTGCGTTGCTGGTTACTTCACAAACCATCATTACCGAAAGCTACCCGGTGGAAAAAAGAGGCATGGCACAGGCAATTTATGGATTAGGTGTTATTATTGGCCCTACGTTAGGACCGCCGCTGGGAGGGTATATCACTGATAACTTTTCATGGCCTTATATCTTTTATATCAATATTCCCATAGGCATTATAGCAACTTTGCTTACACTGCAATTTGTACGCAGTCCTAAATATGGCGAGAAAAGTGCGGCCAAAGATGTTGATTGGCTCGGTATCGCCCTACTTGCCATGGCAGTTGGCTCATTGCAGTACGTTTTGGAAAGAGGACAGGATGATGACTGGTTTGAAAGTATGGGTATCATAATCTGTTCCGTTATTGCTGTGTTTGGATTATTTTTCTTTATATGGCGGGAGCTTTCATTTAGAAATCCTATTGTAGAGTTGAGAGTATTGCGAAATGGTAATCTGAGGGTGGGAACAATATTGTCTTTTATATTAGGATTTGGGCTATACGGCTCTACCTTCATTATCCCTTTGTATACACAATCTACTTTAGGATGGACAGCTACACAATCGGGAATGCTCATGATACCCGCAGCGCTTACAACTGCTTTTATGATGCCCATAATTGGGCAACTACTTCAAAAAGGCGTTCCCCAGCAATATCTTGTAGCATTGGGAATGTTGTTGTTCTTTGTGTATAGTTTTTGGGGTTATAAAATAATAACACCCGACACGGGCAAAGACGCTTTCTTTTGGATGCTGATTGTTCGCGGGGTTGGTATGGGTATGTTGTTTATACCTATTACAACACTTTCACTATCTACTTTACGAGGGCAACAGATTGGGCAGGGAGCCGCTTTTACCGGTATGATGCGACAGTTAGGAGGCTCATTTGGTGTAGCTACAATTACCACTTTCTTAGCCCGCCGTAATATGGATCACCGCAGTGACCTTGTCAGTAAATTAGACATCAATGATCCTGATGTGCAACACCGAATACAGGCACTTCAACATAGCTTTTCTGCTAAAGGTATACCTGCAGACCAAGCCTTGAGAACAGGTTATAAAGCACTGGATTACATAGTTACAAAACAGGCTGCGGTTTTATCATACATGGATGCATTTCTTTACCTGGGAGTTATGTTTTTAGTATGTATTCCTTTTGTATTAATGGTAAAAGGCAATAAAGGTAAAAAGATTGACATGGCTGAAGCAATGCACTAATTTTAATAATAATGTATTTAAATTATGAAAAAGCTCTTAATCAAATAAGAGCTTTTTCATTACATATTTTTTTTATAAACTGTACTTAAAACCCAGGGTGGTATTCTATAAAATATCAAATACTTTTTCTCCTTTAAATAAATAAATACGGGCATATTGAAGCAGCAAAGCCGTTTTTGCATCTTTAATTTCGCCTGATTGAATCATATTATACGCTTGCTCAAAAGGCATCTCAATTACTTCAATATCTTCATTTTCATGGTCTAGTCCACCACCATCGCTTACCTTTTGTTCGGGTGTATATTCAGCAACAAAAAAATGCAGCATTTCAGCTACTGAACCCGGTGTCATGTACATCTCAAATATCTTTTTTACATCGTGCACCTTATAACCCGTTTCTTCCTCAATCTCCCGGATAATAGTATCCTTCGGGTCTTCATCTTCTTCCAGCAAACCCGCACAGGCCTCTATTAAAAATCCTGTCTCATTTTTATTTAAGTAAGTTGGTAACCTGAATTGTCTCGTAAGTATAACACTCTCATTATCCCGATTATACAACAGTACTGTAGCGCCATTTTTAGATAAATAAACTTCGCGGCTCAGCTCTTCAGTGTTACCGTCTTTTTTTTGTATTTCGTATCCAACCTTTTGTAAAGGAAAAAAATTGTTGGAAAGTACTTCTGTAGATATAATTTTCACGTTTTGTGCCATGGATGTTTTTTTTATGTATAGTACAAATCTTATGCTACCTCATTTTTAAAGTTGCTCTCGCATTGTTTTTCTGTTTATAGAGTTGTATGAAATAAAAATCAAATTATTAAAATGAGCTTCTTAGAATCAGATAGTAAAAATTAAGATCACAATAATCAGAATTTTTCAGAAAGACAATTCTTTATTACAAATAAAATAGATTTATAGCAAATAGAAACCATTAAATAGTGACGAGGATCAGTAATCAAATTCTCTGAAATCATCTGTTTACCCTCAGTACGAAAATATCTTGCATCCAAAATTAGATGCTCTAAATAGTTTAAACCCCTTAGTAATGAAAAAGATTTTAGTTGCTTTTAGCGGAAGTTATTTTCCAGATGGTGCTTTAGAGTTTGCATTTCAGCTTAATAAAACACAACCGATTCTGTTGACTGGCGTCTTTATTCCACAAGCTACCTATTCTTACTTATGGAGTGCCGCAGCAACTTTGGGAGGGCCGGTATTGCCGCCTTTATATGAAGAAGTTACAAGTGAAGTAGTCGAGGAAAATATTACGAAATTCAAATCTCTGTGCGAATTAAATAACATTAAGTATAAAGTGCATAGAGACGTGTATGATTTTGTTCTTCCTGAACTGACAAAAGAAAGTCGTTTTGCAGATTTACTGATTCTTAGCAGCGAAAAGTTTTATGAAAGTCTAAGTAAAGAAGAAACAATTGATCGCTTAAAAGATATATTACAGGCTACAGAATGTCCTGTACTTGTTGTTCCTGAAAATTTTAAATTTCCCGAAAAAAATATTTTGGCTTATGATGGAAGTGCGTCTTCTGTTTATGCAATTAAGCAATTTGCGTATCTTTTTCCTGAACTCACTAATAATGAATCTTTGCTGATATTTTCAAAAAACGAAGAAGAGGCAGAATTACCATATGAAACATTCATCGAGGAATTAGGAAATCAGCACTATAAAAATTTAAAGCTTTTAAAACTGAAAATCAATCCAAAAAAGTATTTTACCACCTGGCTAAATCAAGAAAAAAATGTTATTCTTGTAAGTGGTTCTTTTGGAAGATCATCAGTATCTCAATTATTCAGGAAAAGTTTTGTAACAGAAGTAATTTCAGAACATAAACTTCCGGTATTTATTGCGCATAGGTAATATTACATCACGTTCATTCCTTTAAGCCTGTCTTCGTTTATTGATACATGTTGGAAGCTTCATTCAAAAATAAATTTTCAACGACGGTAAAAATATTATTCAACTGATCTCACATGATACGCTTGCCTAACCGTTAAAAAAAGTAAAAAGCCCGGCTTGAAGAGCCGGACTTTTTAAAAAATAAAATTGACTGACAGTTAATTAACATTATAAACAGAAAGACCTGATTTACTCGCTTTCAAAATAACTGACTCCTTTTCATTTTCTGCAGATATAAAATAAGCGGTACCATCTTCTCCATCAAATTTTATTGCTTCTTTTACTGTATATCCGGCATATTTTTTTGCGAAGCTCCTTTTTGCTGCCACGGGCAAGTCTTCAATCGCAATAGCGTGTGTTGTTCCTATAAATTCTCCATCGAGCGTGTAGAATGCTTCTGTTCGTATATTGTCTAAAACGAAGGTTGCTTTTGCATAAGAAGAAGAAACGTCCCACGCCACACTTCCAACATTTTTGAAGTCATTGTTAAAGCTATTGGTAACAAAAGAATTTACTTTTTTAACTGGAGCAGCAAAAGCAAATGAAGTAAGAGATACAGCGATAAGGGCTGTTAATAGTAACTTTTTCATAATTATAGTTTTTAGTTTTTTTATTAATTATGATGTAAAGCTACAGTACCATGCAAAGCATAGTACATTGCAAAGTATTGAACGGTAATTTTTATTGATAAAAGGTAATAATCAATTATGAAGCAAAATCAAAGGGCAATAACAAGTTTATGAAGTTGGGAGTAAGCGATTGAGCTAATAAAATAATAACTTAGAGTAGCCAAAAAGGAATGGCAGCAAATAAAAAAGTTCTTACTGCTATAATTTGAAACTCAACCTAATTGAAGGCTTCGTGTTTTGGTATTTTCAGTAAGACTTGTAAATATAGCTCGTGCTTCATTGTGAATACACGTTCAGCAACGTAGGTAATTGTAAAAAAGGAACTATTAGATCAAGAGCAGAAAGGTATTTTGATAAATAATTTAAGAAAAAGATTTTATTAAAGGCTTTTTTTATTTTAGTATTTTAGATAAAATAGTAATTACAATTTTAGTTAATGCTATATTCAGTTATGAAAGTTTCTAAAGTATTACTGCTTGCTGCTTTTTCAATAACGGCTATTCTCTTTTCTTTTGGTTTTGTTTTTAATAAGCCTGATGCTTATGTAAATGATAGCGCAAAAGCTGTTCTTGTACCAACTGAGAAATTTTACTTTAATTCTTTTGTAGACTGCAATATGGCTGAGGCCTGGATCGGAGACACATTCAGGATTTTTCCGGGCAAGTATGGTGAGGATCCTTTATGGGGATATGCTCATGACTTGAAATATGCCAGTGGTCTTTCAGTAGACGAAGTATTCCGCAAAAAATCAACAGAATTTATTGAACCAAAAATGCCTGAAAATGCTCAGCCTGGCACACCGGGTTTGCACGGTGCAGTTTGGTTTGAGACTCTTTATAAAGATATTAATGATAAAAATGGCCGAACTTTATTTGCCCTATATCACAATGAAAATTACCCTTCAACCCTGCCCTATGACTCGTCAACAGGAAAAGGATACATAGATGAGAACTGGCCCCAGGGACTCAAAGGGCCATCGACAAAAACAGCAGTATGCCGGATAGGAATTATGAAGTCTAAAGATGGAGGAAAAAGCTGGGTAAATAAAGGAATCATATTAGAGGATTACCAGCCCAGGCTAATCTTAAGACCGCACAATACAGGGATTAATTTTGCGGGAGGCGTAGGCGATCCTTCAGCAATAGTAAGCGGAAAATATTTGTATATTTTTTACGGGGAATACGGTTATCCCGGCAAATATAATTCAGCTTCTTATGATACTGCTTTTGAGTGGAGTGGCCAGTGTATCAGTATTGCGCGCATTTCTTTATCAGACCTTAACAATCCTGTTGGTAAAGCCAAAAGGTGGAACGGTTCTGGTTTTTATGCTTCGTCTGACAGCGTTGGTGTTCCTGTTTCTACTATCCAGATTCCGCTTGGGGCGGGAGGCGGTCCTGCCTCCTCTCCCACCGCAAAATATTTCTGGGGACCATCGGTCAGTTGGAATACGTATTTACACTGTTGGGTAATGCTAATGGCAAAAGCAGAAGGACCTTCCTGGAAAGGTAGCAGCATCTATATATCTTATAACAAAAATGCAGATCTTGGCTACTATGATAATTCACAAAAATGGTCAGTGCCTGAATTATTGCTAAGTAAGCCCGGACATACGCTTTGGTACCCATCATTGCAACCAATAAATTCTAATGAAGACAAAGCAAATAAGTATACTTCCTTGAAGTTAGGACAAAAAGCAAGACTATTTTTTAAAGATATGCATGGAGATAAAAGTGATTATTTATCAGAATATATAATTGAGTTTAAAAAACGATCAGATAAATGACAGGTCAAAAGCTTTCTATTTTTCGGTTTTTCCTTAAGTAGAAATAGTAAGAAGTAGAGGGACTACAAATGGTGACATTAAATTAAACAGTAGTTTATACAAACCAAAAGCAAATATTAATTAGCGACAACTTCACTTACTAACGTCCATCCGGGTTTGCCTTTCGAGGAGTGCCACTGTGGAAGTGATTTAATCGGCTTAGCAATAATTTTAAGGTATTTTACAGGTGTAGAAGCAAACGTAACCTGCTCCGGCACAACTGAAGGCGGTTCATCCTTAGCAGGCATTTTAGGATGTAATTGTCCCAATTGCTTACAATGATTTTTTTCCATTCCGCCCCACACTTCTAAACTGGAAGGAGGGAAAATATGAGAACCTGTACTTTTTAATATTGTCAACAAAACACTTTCCACCTGTACGGCCTTATTAAAATACAAATAAAAGACTGCATCATTTTTAGTATAGCCTAACCATTGACCATTGCCAAAATTTACATCTCCTATATCCCGGTCATCCAATAACTTGCCTGGGCCTTTGTATTTCTCATCTGGTTTGCTTGCAAGTTCGATCGAGTCAGGTTTACTTCCTTTTTTAATATAAATTGCTTCTGCAGATGTACTTCCATACCATCCCTTTTTAAATGCTCTTGCTTTTAAAGTAATATTATTCTTAATAACAATAGGGCTTTTATATAAAGGACTTTTTATACTGTCAGGTTCAGTATCATCTAAAGTGTACCGAATATCTACTCCTTTAAAAGGATGTTTTACAACAATTTGTGTATCTCTGTCAAATATACATGTGGTACTTTGGATCATTGGAGGTGATAGCGCCATCATTGTTCCGTCATCTTTATAACCGGTTTCTATGCTTACCTGTTTAAACTTATTCTGAATTTTTGCTACTTCATTGCTACCTATTTTTGTATTCCATATATATATGGAACGAAGTGATGGCAGCTTTACTATTTTTTCTAAAAACTGCTTGTCAATTGCCGTACCTGACAGCGATAATTGTTTTAGCTTTTTAAGCTGTAAAAGCTGCCCAAGTCCCTTGTCTGTAATATCAGTATAATTAAGATTGAGTTCATCCAGATTAACCATTTGGCCTACTATAGCTAATTCATCATCTTTTACGGGCATACGGGCAAGGCTTAACTGTATTATCTGTTGCTTTAGTGGCAGTAGTTCTTCCAATGATTTTTTTGAGTAGGCGTATTTGCCGTAAAAATGAACTGACAAGGCAGGAGAACCGATTCCCTGCGGCTCTATAACACGATAATTATTATTTAAAGCATTTATTTTTTTATCGTCAGCAGCAGGAAAATCATATACTATTTGATTTGATTCTTTACCTGACGGAGCTAAAAATTTTGCAGCCACTATTCTAAATGAATCCTTTTCCGGCACATCTGTCAGTTTCTTATTTATCCATGCACCAGATTTTATCCATGCCCGCAATAACGCAACTTCATCATCTGCCAGAGCAGGTTTAGAGATGGGAGGCATGTGTTTTTTGTCGTCTCCAGGTAACAGTATTCTGTGCATTAGCAAACTGGCATCAGGGTCTCCGGCAGTAAAAAGAGGTCCTGTCTTTCCTCCTGCTTCAATTCCTGCAGAGTCTTCTAACATTAATCCGCCTTTCATAATCCCGGCTCCATGACAACTGAAACATTTTTTTTCAAAAATCGGTTTAACCACATCTGAAAAAACAATTGCTTCATCTATGGAAACAGCTTTTTTTTCCTCGGTATTCACGGGAGCTAATAAATAATTTTCCCCATGGGTGAGGCTGGCTCCGAAATGTCCGGCTACAACAATACAAAGGCTGGCAATAAGCGTGAACGGCCGACCAATAATTTTTTTACTGAAAAAATGATGAAAGGAATAAAAAAGATAGCTGATGACTGCAATACTTACACCGGCCCACTTATGCCATTGCAATGTAACTCCGCTTCTTCCGTCTTCAAGCGATAAAAGAATTCCCATAACAGCAGTTACCATGGCAGATAAAGATGCAACAAGTCGCAATAGGTTAAACCACTCTTTATTCTGCGATTTCTCGGGTAACCAGAATGTAAAGAAAGAAAGCAACAGAAGCACAATAGGGAAATGCAGGAACATCGGATGCATTCTCCCTACAACCTGCAGCCATGGTGGCACATGTAATCTGTTCTGAAAAACCAATATAAAAAGAAGGAAAATAATACCGGCAGTTAAAATTCCTTCGCCGATTTTTTTTAAAGTATGCATATGGCTGTTGCTCTATCTTAAACACGGGTAAAACTTAAAGTTAAACTTTACCGGAACCAATGTTATATAGTTAATCGTTAATGAAATAAGTTATTACAGTACTAGTGTACATTACAACAGAAGTATCATTTGATAATTAATAATTTGAAAAAATTTATGCAAGAATATCTCGTACTACTTTCCCTTCTACATCTGTTAGACGGAACCGACGTCCCTGGCTTCTAAATGTCAGGCGCTCGTGATCGAAGCCAAGCTGGTTTAAAATAGTAGCCTGGAAATCGTGTACATGCACAGGGTTATTAATTATGTTGTAACCAAACTCATCGGTTTCTCCATATACCATTCCCGGTTTTATACCTCCACCTGCCATCCAGATAGAGAAGCACCTTGGATGATGATCCCTTCCATAATTATCTACTGTCATCTTTCCCTGGCAATAATTGGTACGGCCAAATTCTCCGCCCCATATCACAAGTGTTTCATCCAGCAAACCTCTTTGTTTTAAATCTGTAATCAGCGCTGCAGATGATTGGTCAACGTCTTTTGCCTGTCCACGCATTTCATTAGGAAGATTACCGTGCTGGTCCCATCCCTGGTGATACAATTGTACAAAGCGAACGCCATTTTCTGATAATTTTCTCGCGAGTAAGCAATTCGCAGCATAGGTGCCAGGAACAAGACAATCTGATCCGTATAATTTTACAATGTCATCAGGCTCTTTGCTTACATCTAAAATTTCGGGCACGGCGGTCTGCATACGATAGGCCATTTCATACTGCTGGATTTTCGTTGCAATTTCAGGGTCACCGAAATTTTTATATTCCATTTCATTCAAAGCTGCTACTTTATCCAGCATACTTCTTCTTGCTTCCCTGTCTATTCCATCCTGGTTTTGCAAATATAAAATAGGATTTTCTCCACTGCTGAATTGAACTCCCTGGTGTATAGAATCTAAAAATCCGTTGCTCCATAATTTTGAGTAAACTCCCTGGCCATTTCCTTTTCCGCGTGATAGCAAGACACAAAATGCGGGTAAATTCTTATTTTCCGTTCCCAAACCATAGCTTACCCACGAACCCATGCTTGGCCTGTTTCCCTGTTGTGCGCCCGTCTGGAAAAAAGTTAATGCAGGATCGTGATTAATTGCTTCAGTATGCATTGACTTAACAATGCAAATGTCATCTACAATTTTAGCCATATGAGGAAATAACTCACTGACCCACGCCCCAGACTCTCCATACTGGTTAAACTTATAAAAAGAACCCACAAGCGGAAACTTTTTCTGTTGCGATGTCATACCTGTCAACCTCTGTCCCTTACGGATAGACTCCGGCAAATCCTGCCCCATCAACTTTGTAAGGGTCGGCTTATAGTCGAAAGACTCTAACTGTGATGGAGCTCCATTTTGAAACAAATAAATGACTCTTTTTGCCTTAGGAGCAAAATGAGGGATGCCAGGCAAAAAATCTGCTTCATCATCTTTTGACTTGTTGAAAAGATCAGGGATAAGTAATGATCCAAGCGCAACACTCCCAAGACCGATGCTAAGATTAGACAGGAAGTGACGCCGGTTTATATTTAACCCATGCTCTAAAATCTCTTTGTCCATAATTAAATTAAGTTTTAGTAATGGCTTCCTCCATATTATATATTACCTGCATTACCTGCATCATCGCTGCTAAATCTACATTTGATTTAACCGCAGGCTTGTACTCTCCCACTTTTATTACTTTGTTTGCGGCATCGGGATTTGCTGCAAATGAATCATGTCTTTCCTTCCAGTAATTAAAAAGAATCTTAATTTCTTTATCATCTGGTTTACGACACACAATTCTTCTAAACCCATTGCTTATGGCGGCTTCTGTAGCATTGCTATATTTCGTCAATAAATGATCAGACAAGGCTAAGGATGCCTCGAGCACAATTGGGTCATTCATCATTACAAGGGCCTGTAACGGCGTGTTGGTGTGTGAACGTTTGACTTCGCATTGGTCACGGTTGCTGGCATCGAATATTATCATGTTAGGCGGAGGCACTGTACGCTTTATAAAAGTGTACATTCCCCGTCGATACAATAACTGGCCGGTGTCTTGCTTATAGGTTGCTAACTGTCCTCTTCCAGATGTGGCCATTTCCCAAAGGCCTGCAGGTTGATATGGCTTTATACTGGGTCCGCCGATTGTTTTATTCAGTAGTCCGCTGCTCTCCAGAACCATGTCTTTTACCAATTCTGCCTGCATTCTTATTCGTGGCGCATAAGAGTAGAAAACATTCTCCGGATCAGCTTTTAATTTTTCTTTTGAAATGATGGCTGACTGGCGATATGTGGCGGACATTACAATTTGTTTAACCAGTCTTTTTATATCCCATCCATGTTCCCTAAAGTCTACGGCCAGCCAATCGAGCAATGCAGGGTGTGAAGGCAAAGAACCTTGCATACCAAAGTCAGCTGCAGATTTTACTATACCTTTTCCGAAAAATTCCTGCCATAATCTGTTCACAAAGACCCTTGCTGTCAAAGGGTTCTGAGGGTTAAACAACCATTTCGACAATCCGAGGCGATTATGCGGATATTCTTTAGGAAAAGGCAAAATCGAATGAGGTGTTGACGGCTCTACCTCATCTCCATGCTGATCATAATTCCCCCGAAGCAGAATAAAAGTCTTTCTCAATGTATCCCTGTCTTTCATTATAGATACTTCTAATTTATTAGTATCTGTTTTATTGAGATAATGCAGAATCCCCTTGAGATCATCGTTAGTAATTTCCATGCGAGGATTCTTCGCATAAGTTTCCCTGCCGCCAACGGTTGATTCAATACCGACTTCTTTTATATTATTAAAAAAAGCAGACATCTGATAATACTCCTTTTGGGAAAAAGGATCAAATTTGTGATCGTGACATTTGGCACATTCAATAGTAGCACCCAATATGCCACGACCTAAAGTTGTGACTCTGTCGTCTACATACATCACACGATATTCTTCATCTATCACACCTCCTTCTTCTGTTATCTTATGGTTACGATTAAAGCCTGTTGCCAACAACTGTTCTTTTGTGGCATTTGGCAAAAGATCGCCTGCCAGTTGCCAGGTAATAAATTGGTCATAAGGCATGTTGTTATTAAATGCATGAATTACCCAATCTCTCCATGGCCATTGCGTCCGGTAATTATCATCCTGGTATCCATGAGAGTCTGCATAACGGGCTACATCAAGCCATGGAATAGCCATTCGTTCGCCGTAGGAAGGTTGTTTTAGTAATTGATCTACCATTTTTTCGTAAGCATTGGTAGAATTATCCTTTAAAAAAGCATCTGTTTGTTCAGGTGTGGGAGGCAAGCCTGTAAGGTCAAATGAAATTCTTTTTAATAATCTTTCTTTATCAGCTTCGTCGTTTGGAGTTAGTTTTTTTTCTTCTAACTGCTTTAAGACGAAATAATCAATTTCATTTTTTGGCCATTCTTTATTTTTTACTAGGGGTAAAGGAGCTTTTTTCGGAGCAGTGAAAGCCCAATGTTTTTCATACTTAGCACCCTGTTCTATCCATTTTTTTATGATAGCTATTTCAGTTTCTGACAGTCCCGGCAAATTGCTGGAAGTAGGCGGCATCTTTATAGCCGTATCAGTACTGCTAACACGAACAAACAATTCGGAAAGTTCTGGTTTGCCTGGCACCAACGCATGTGCCCTGGGATGTTCTTGTAGTGCTTTATAAGCTTCTTCAGCTATATCCAAACGCAACCCTGCCTGCCGCTTATTTGCGTCAGGACCGTGACAATTAAAACATTTGTCAGAAAGTATTGGGCGAACCTGGAAATTGTAACTGATACTTTCATCTGAACTGACTTTGTCGCTATTATTAACACTGTTGCAGGATGATGTATATATAAATAGTAATCCCGAAATAGAAATTAATAAAAGAACGAGAACTTTCTTCATAGACAAACTTTAGACAATGGCAATCGAATAGAAAGCGTAAGTTAGTAAGAATTTCCCTTACATATAACGAGATGTTTAATACCAGGAATAAAAAATTTCTGCTCAAATGGCATATATCAGGCATTTAAAGAGCGATTAGTCCCTCTTTAAATTGGGTTTAAAATATTCGATATATCCATTACAATCGCTTTTATCAACATTTAATTTGGCAAAAAAATTTTTCTTTAAATCACTTACGGCATAAAAGTTTTTATTTCAAAACGCTCTATTATAATTTCATTAGTTCTTAACTTCCCGATTCAATTAAATCTGATGCGTTTTATTGCTTGTGTTGTTTTTTGTTTTGTTTTAAATACAGATCTTTCCTCTCAATCCTTATTTAAACACGGTCGCTTACAAGTTGCTAAAGATAGACGGCATCTTCAATTTGCAGATGGAAAGCCTTTTTTTTGGTTGGGTGATACAGGCTGGGAATTATTTCATCGTCTTACATTAGAAGAAATAAAACAATACCTGGACAATCGTGCAGCAAAAGGTTTTACAGTGATACAAGCGGTAGCTTTAGCAGAATTTGATGGCTTGCGGAAACCAAATCAATATGGCGAAGTACCATTTAAAAATTTAGATCCTACGCAACCCAATGACAAATACTTTAAAGTCGTTGATAGTGCTGTTCACATGGCAAAACAGCGAAATTTATTTATTGGATTACTGCCAACGTGGGGCGATAAAGTAACGAAACTTTGGGGAGAAGGACCGGTTGTATTTGACAGCAGCAATGCATACACTTACGGTAAATGGATAGGCAACAGGTATAAAAAAGAACCGAATATTATTTGGATACTAGGTGGAGACAGGCCGGCGGTTAATGACAGCAACGACTGGAGACCAATTTGGAGGGCAATGGCGAGAGGTATTATTGAAGCCACCAATCATCACTGCATTATTACTTATCATCCCTCGGGCGGCGAAAACTCTACTTCTCAATGGATACATAATGAGCCCTGGTTAGACATGAATATGTTTCAATCGGGCCATGGTGGCGGACACGATGTAGCATGCTGGGATCTGGTAAAAAGAGATTATACGTACTCTCCTGCCAAACCAACTTTAGACGGAGAACCAAACTATGAAGACCATCCTGTTAATCCATGGCCAAAATGGAACCCCGATAATGGCTATTATCGTGATTATGATGTTCGCAAACAAACTTATCGTTCGGTTTTCGCAGGTGCATGTGGTGTTACTTATGGTCACCATGCTATCTGGCAATTTATGAGTGCAAGAGAAGAAACTATTAACTATCCTGATCGCGGCTGGATCAATGCTATGGATCGGCCGGGGGCATACCAGGTTGGGTATTTACGAAAGTTGATTGAGTCAAGACCGATGCTGCAAAATGTTCCTGATAATTCAATTATAGCGAAAGGCCAGGGAGAAAAAGGTGAACATATAGAAGCCTTTCGTGCACAAGATAAAAGTTTTGCAATGATATATTTGCCGGTAGGAAAAACGATTACAATCAACACGAAGAATCTATCTAATCAAATTGTCGGATGGTGGTTTAATCCCAAAGATGCTACAACAGAGCAAGCACAAATATTAGAAAAAAAAGATACAATGGAATTTACTTCACCAACAACCGGTACCGGAAACGATTGGGTGTTGGTAATTGATGATGCAGCCAAGGGTTACAGAGCACCTGGTAAATAAGTTATGAGGTTTCTCCGAAGAAAGATACATCTTGTATTTTACTTTAGGTAAATGAACTATTAATTGTTTTGTGTATCAAAATAATCTCTCAGCAGGCGGGCGTACACCGGCCAGACGTAGATAAACAGTAGTTTGACCTCTATGGTGAGTCTGATGTTCAAACGCTTTCATTAACCACCTTAATCTCGATGCTGTAAAAGACTGGCCCATATTAAGTGTAACGGGTTCCATAAGAGATGTTGCGTTCAACTTTTTTATAGCATTTATGGCAAAATCGTAACCCATATTAACGTAATACATAACAGAATCAGCTGTTTGGGCAGAAGTGCTTTTTTCAAGATCAGGACCAGAATAAGAAGATTTTTCTCCGGTGGCAGTTGACACAAAAAACATATTAGCCTGGGTGAGATGTAATAATTGCTGTGCAAAACTTCTAACACTATCAGTAGCCCTTAGTGAATATTTGTCGGAAGGCATAGCTTTCATATAATCCTGCGTATACTCCCTGGCGCGCTCCCAATCTTTAACAAGCATATTCTTTATTGAATCAGGAGAAATATTTGCCTGGCAAAAGGTATCACGAGTATTACCGAAACAAAGAACAACTAAAACCATAAGTTTTGGAATATAATTCTTTATCATAAAATATTTTTCTCCAAAATACAATATGTTTTAAAGATCTAATAGCATTAGAAAAATTATTTAAGAAAGCAGAACAGCTCATTTGTATTGAATGTACAAAGACTGTATTGCAAATAAGAACTAAATAAATTATATTTATTCTACCAAAACTAAAATATTTTTTTATGAGCAACAGAGTGGTTCATTTTGAAATTCCCTGTGACGATCCGGATAAAACAATGGAATTTTTTAAAGAAGTATTTGGATGGGGTTTTCAGTCGTACGGGCAGGAGCAATATTGGTTAGCTACAACAGGTGATGATAAATCGCCGGGTATAAATGGAGCTATAATGAAAAAGCGCGATCCAAAACAGCCTTTGGTTAATACTCTTTCAGTTACAAACATCGATGAAAGCATTCAAAAAATTGAAAAAGCCGGAGGAAAAATAGTAATGCCCAAAATGGCTGTTCCTTCTATGGGCTGGGTAGTTTACTTTACAGATCCTGATGGTAACATTCATGGAGCCTGGCAGGATGACAAAGATGCAAAGTAGTCTTAAGCAATGATTGAGAAAGTGTTTGCCTTTCAAGCGAGAAAACCTGCAAGGCCTACAATTAATTATTGCCTTTGAAAAGTAATTATAAAAGTACCCTGAAGAGTAGAAGTGGTCGTAGCGCCGTCTTCAGTATTTGTTGTTGACTGCGTTGCTGATTGAATTAAATATAGCTTGTCACTTTCAAGTTTTATTTTTGCACCGCTTGGTTCTGTCATCTGAGTTATATCGCTCATGAACGTAGAACCTGTTTCGAAATATACTGAATCTGCTCCCACCATTTGATATGTAGTTGAGGCACTTGATGCAGGAGCAGCAAACTGAACAGGTAACGAAAGGGTATCAGTAAGTTCTCCATTTTCATAAATAGAAGATTTTGAGAATGCATTTATAGAGTATGAAATATTATTTGTAGTCATTTTCGTTCCATCTATTCTAAGCGTACCAGCATTTTTTTCGGAGATATACTCACTCATCGTCACCGTTTTTACAACATTCGATCCTTCGGTTATTTCCTGTGCATTACTTGTTCTTCCTTCTATCGAAATAAATCCCCAGTTACCAGTTATACCAGATTGAATGGCTACTGTTTGTGGCTGTTCAATACCTTTTTGACAGCAAACGAAAGCAAACGAAATGATGACAGAGGAGAATACAATGATGAGATTCTTAGACATATAGGTTTAAATTAAGTAAATCAATGAATTGATAATTATGGTTTGACTCCAACGAAATATTCCCGGAATTTATTTTTAGTCAAATAAAATATTGCGGTGCAATCGTTCATTTTATTGTAGTTAAAGAATTCCCAAAGAAGCATTTGTAAAACAACTTTTGGGTTGATGGGTAGCTAATGGCATATGGGCACTAAAACTCTAACAACATATGATGGCTTGGGAGGCATAAAAATTTTATCGATATCTGATGAAGCTTTAGTAAACATTTTTTGAGTATAAATTTTAATAAGAACAAATGCAAACAAATCCAAAATTAAAAGGCCAGTCAGCATTAGTAACGGGAGCAAGCAGCGGCATTGGAAAAGCAGTTGCAATAGCATTGGCAAATGAAGGGGCAAATGTTGTAGTAGGATGCTCTTCTCACCCTGAACATGGTCAGCAAGTTGCTGACGAAATAAAAGCAAACGGAGGAACAGCAATGGTTTACCAGGCCGATGTAAGCAACGAAGAGGAGGTGCTGGCAATGTTTAAGGCAATGTATAAAGAGTTTGGGACTATCGATATCTTAGTAAATAACGCAGGTTTGCAAAAAGATTCCTCTTTTGTTGATATGACCCTTGCAGATTGGCAAAAAGTAATTGATATAAATCTTACAGGCCAGTTCTTATGTGCCAGGGAGGCTGCAAGAGAATTTATAAGAAGAGGAATAGTGAGTGAACGAAGCGCTGCGGCGGGAAAAATTATTTTCATGAGCAGTGTACATGAAGTAATTCCCTGGGCTGGACATGCAAACTATGCAAGCAGTAAAGGTGGAATAATGTTGCTAATGAAATCGATAGCCCAGGAACTTGCACCGCAAAAAATAAGAGTCAACAGCATTGCGCCAGGCGCTATTCAAACCCCTATAAACAAAGAAGCATGGGAAACACCTGAGGCCTTAAATAAATTACTAACGTTGATTCCGTATAAGCGAATAGGACAGCCTGAAGATATTGGAAAAGTAGCTGTGTGGCTCGCAAGTGACGAATCTGATTATATAACCGGAGCGACGATTTTTGCAGACGGAGGCATGACTTTATTTCCAGGATTTGCAGGAAATGGATAAGTGACAGTTCGATTAATTACCTTCATAAGATCCCATTTTCTTAAGTAATAATTGAAATCGATAATAAAATACCATCAATCGCATTATTTAAAAATACGGCTGCTAACGTTTAACTTAAATATTTAAGCACCGTTTGCTTATAATTTTCGAGGTCTTCTTCAGTAGTTAATTCATCAAACTTATATACAGCGCCATCAGGAGTACGGCGGACCAAAACAACTGTTCCGCCCTGTACTACTGTGCTTTGAGCTTTTGCAAACATTTTATTTAACTCAGTCACATTGCTGATAGTTTGCAATTCCTCTACTTCACTTACGTTTATAGTATATTCACTCATTTTGTAAATACTAGTAAGCTGGTTTAAAACCTTCGTCAACATTATAAGCAGGCCCTGTGTTTTCTTTCAAATCGTAGCTCGCTATGTCTTCATCCGTGACATATCCTTCATCGTCTCCGTATAAATATTTATCATTTTCCGTAACAAAGTAAATGGCAATAGCAGCAGCAATGCCGGCAATGCCTGCAAAAATCAGAATGTTTTTCATGCTATAATTTTTTAAGTAATCTACTATTGCAATTCATATACCACCAGTTGCTTCTTGGTATAAAGGTCTCAACGTTTACAAAAAGGTTAGTGACGAAAATTTATTTCATTATAAATCATAGTATCTTTCGATCTAAAAAATTGCTTAATAAACTTGCCAAATGAAATATCGTTCTCTAAACACTATCGTGGTTGTAATGTCTTTTTTGTTGATAGCTCCGTTTGCCCGGGCACAGGAAATCGATGTTAATTCAAAACAAATTACTTCAGTAAATTATGATCGTTTAAAAAGAATAGATACCCTTGTTAATGATTACATCAGTAAAAACTTTTTAACTGGCGCAGTAACACTTGTCGTAAAAGATAATCACCTTGTACAATACAAAGGATATGGCTTCTCAAGTCCCGAATCAAAAAAGCCGCTAGAAAGGGATGCGATTTTTAGAATTATGAGCCAGACAAAAGCGATTACAAGTGCAGGCATAATGATCTTGTATGAGCAGGGAAAGCTTCTTCTTGACGAACCGATTGCAGACTTCATTCCTGAATTTAAAGACCCTGTGGTAATAGATAAATTCAATGTTGCAGACACTACCTACACAACCGTTCCTGCTAAAAGAAACATCACCTTTCGCGATCTGCTTACTCACTCTTCAGGCATTGGTTATGCTGACATTGGAACTCCTATGGCAAATGCTGTTTATTCAAAAGCCGCTATTCCTTCCGGGCTCGGATATTTTGATGAAAGCCTTCTTGGGAAAATGAAAGCGCTTGGAAAACTGCCGTTAATGTTTCAACCCGGTGAAAAATTTGAATATGGTTTAAATTCAGATCTTTTAGGTTGTTTAATAGAAGTGATAAGCGGGAGGAACCTCGAAGATTTTCTTCGTCAAAATATTTTTGAACCTTTAGGCATGAAAGATACCTATTTCAATTTGCCGCAGTCCAAGGCAAATCGGCTTGCACCTGTTTATACAGAAGACTCTTTACATCATATCATTAAATGGAGTCACACATTCCGTCATATAGACCCAGATTACCCGGTAATGAAAAAGAAATATTTTTCAGGAGGAGCTGGCCTGTCTTCTACCGCATTTGATTACGCAATTTTTTTACAAATGATGCTGAATGGAGGGATTTACAATAAACATAGAATTTTGTCGCCGCGCTCGGTGGAACTGATGACCAGCGGACAGCTTGATTTTCTTTATAATGGTGTAGATAATTTTGGTTTGGGTTTTGCAATTACTTCGGCAAAATCTGCTGCAAGAAATCCTCGAAACGAAGGCTCGTTTGCATGGGGAGGATATTATGGCACTATTTACTGGGCAGACCCAAAAGAACATCTTGTTTGCCTCATAATGACACAGCATACACCAAACAGCCACGGAGATATGGCATCAAAGTTTGAGACTTTGGTATATGGGAGTCTTAAATAAATACAGGTTTTAATTCAACTAATAACTGGAAGAATGATATGAAAGGCAGCTCCATTATCTGGTGTTGACGAAGCAAAAATGTCTCCTCCGTGATTTAGAGCTACTTTTTTGCATAGCGCTAACCCGATTCCTGTACCTCCGTATGCAGTTTTACCATGTAGTCTCTTGAAGATCGTAAAGATCTGCTCAGCATACTTTTGGTCAAACCCAATGCCGTTATCTTTTACTATAATTTCGGTATATTTCTTTTCCTTCTTATAAGTTGTATTCTCTTCATCTTTAAAATCAATATCTTTTACAGTTATTTCTATTAAAGGCGGAATGCCCGATTTAGAAAATTTAAGAGCATTATTTATAAGATTGTAAAACAACTGATGCAACTGGTGAGGCACACCTGTAATGGCAGGTAAAGGTTCAACGGATATCGAAGCCGATTTTTCACTGATCACAAGCTCAAGATCATTCAATACATCAGACAGAGTAACATTTAAATCGACGTTGATGAACTGCTCTTCTTTTTTTAATTGGGTATATTCCAGTAAGGCATTTAAAAAAGCAGTCATTCGTTCCGCCGATTCGCTCGATTTATCCAGGTGCATTCTAGACCGGTCACTTAAAATTTCATAGCTTTCACTTTTAATCATCTGGTTAAAAGTTCTTATCTTTCTGAGCGGTTCTTTCAAATCATGGCTGGCCACATCTGCAAATTGTTCGAGCTCATTATTTGACCGGGCTAATAACTCATTAGCTTCCTGCAACTCCTTTGTACGCTCTCTTATTTTTTGCTCAAGTGTTTCAGCGCTTCTTTTTTCGTCAGTTATATCCATCACGGTACCTACAGTGTATTTGGGAACACCATTTTCAAGTCTGTGTTTTCCATTTACTTTCACCCATCTCAAAGTATTGTCAGGAAGCAGAACCCTTACTTCATAAAAAAGCTCGCCTGTTTTTGATGATTCTGCGTAAGCCTTATTTCTTATTGGCAAATCAGGTGGATAAATTGCTTTTAATAAAAAATCATGAGGTACGTTTTCTTTAGAATCATAGCCAAAAATCTCAGAAGTGCGGGAAGATTGGATAATTGTTTGTTCCGCTATATCAAACTCATAAGTGCCCAGGTGGGCCGCATCAACCGCGAGTCTTAGACTGGCTTCGCTTTGCTCAAGTTTTTGCCTCGCAATTACCTGTTCCGTTACATCTATGGCCATGTTAAGTATTCCATAGATTTCTCCCTCGGAATTTCGAAGTGCTTTATACGTAAAATTAAATAAGAAATCCTGTAGCTTTCCATCAACCATCAGTCTCACCCGATCTTCTTTACCCCAATAAGTTTCGCCCGTATTATAAACATCTGCAAGCAACTGGTGAAAAGGTTGCCCTTCCAATTCTGGCAGAGCTTCCCGCAGCGTCTTTCCAATGATCTTTGCATCTTTTCCCCATACTTTTAACATTACTTCATTAGCATATTGTATCTTCATTTCCGCTCCTATATACAGACCTGTGGCTACAGTTGCTTCAGAGATGATATTTTTGAGACGTTGTTCACTTTCTTCGATTTTTTTTCTTGCACTTACCTGCTCTGTTACGTCAGTCACTATACACATTACACCTGAAATAGTTCCATTTTCTTCAACATAAGGGTGATACACAAAATTTACGTAAACCAATTCCTCTTTACCATTGCGCATTAAAGTAGCTGCAATTTCGTTTGCATAATATGCTTTACCACTTCGTAACACTTCATCCATCAATTCTATAAATCCCTGGCCTTCTATTTCCGGCAGCGCCTCCAATATCGGCTTTCCAATCACATCTGCACTTTTCCCAATTAACGTTAAATAATTACTATTGACTAACTCAAGTACATAATCCGATCCTCTTAAGATACCAATCGCAACAGGGGCCTGCATAAAAAGATTATAAGCCTTTTTATCAAGCTGTAGGTTTTCTATTTTTTTATGATTTTCTACCTGTTCGGTTACATCTGTTACACTATGTATAATATAACTCACCTCTCCTTTATCATTCAAAACAGGAAAATTCTTTAAATTCCAATATCTTATTTCAAGGTCTTTTGTGGCGGGGCTTACAAGGTCATATTTATGAAAAGCCATTTCATCAGGTTTCTTTTCGTTTATTACAGTCAGAAGAGAAGAAGTTAGTTGAGCTTTGCCGGTGGCACGAAAATCAGCAGGATTATCAGGAAAAGCATCAAACAAATTCTTTCCTATGATGTTTTCTCTTGTTGTAAGGGTCACTTTAGCATACTCATCACTTGCAGCAAGTATAGTAAAATATGGGGCGTCAGGTTTTAAAATTAAATAGTTACCTGGAAGAGATTGAAAAATAGCCTGAAAGTCAATTGTATCGTTGTTCATAAATATATTGAAGCGCTAAAATTAAACAAGTAAAAGTAATGACAACTTTCCTTTTAAATTGTTTACTTATAAAAACCAACAAATCGTCGCAAAAGCACTTAAAGTTTATTTATCATCAGTTTGGTGTGTCAAAAATTTGTATCCATTCTACTTAGAAGGATAAAAGGTATTTGGCGACGAGAAGCATAAGAAACCTACAAACAATGTAGTCAGGAATAATAATGTAAAAAAGAAAGTTTTCTAGATAAAATTACTGTCGAATAAGTTGGACCTTTGCAGGGAAATGATAATTTAAATTGCATTATTTCTCGCTGCTATTTTTATTGTAAATTGTACTAAAATCAAACAAAATGAAAAATTTAAACAGCTCAATAAATGAAAGTGAGTTTTCTTTTCAAAAAGAAACAGATCCTGAAGTAGAGCCAAATGAAACGCCTGGGACAAAACCATCTGTATCACCTGAAATTGAACCTGAAGTTTTACCGGAGGAAGAACCAGGAATTCAACCCGGTACAAAGCCTGGAAAGAAAGATGATGATGACGATGATGATGATGACGATCCTTTTACTGAAACTGAAATTGGAGATGATCCCGATGAAATAGAAAAGAAAACTACAATAATGTAATTTCTAATTGTAAAAAGAATTTACAATTAGAAATCAGTTTTTATTTTAATAAAACGTCAGTCTTTATATTAATTAGGACTGACGTTTTTAATTGGTGCTGAATGTTGTATTGGTGTTGAATGTTGTATTGGTGAATTAATAGTAGCGGCCCTGCTATTATTACAATGTCCTAACGCATACCATATCACTATAAAAATAAGAACTGTACTAAAACATCCGCCACCTAATTTTTTTGCACCATACCCAGCAATTAATGCTCTGAAGAAGTTATTCATTTCGTAGGTTTTATTTAAGCAAGCAAAATAATTAAAAATTGTTCTTTAAAAAATTATTATTAGAGAGTGTGTATTAAGACTAAAGCCATTAGCTTTGCTTTGTTCATCGCTTATGTAATTCTTATAGATGGTTGAGTGATCATCTTATACGAAAAAGCAATTGACAAACTATAAAAATTAATAACCCTGTTATGGATATTGAAAAATTTAAGAAATTGACTTTGGATGAAAAGCTGTCTGAGCTGCGATATTCGGGGAAATTATTAGGATCGTACGAACGAAACAGTGAAAATAGTGGAGCAAAAGTTCCGGGCGATATTTATGAGTTGTACGATTTTTGGGTGTACCTCAGTGAAGATGAAAAAACTGTTGTGCCCTCCAGAAGAAATCCATTGCCTGTACAGGAACATTAGCGAAACCATGTTTTAGTTTTAGTAGACAAACATCAATTGTCTTTTTAAAGAATATATTTATATCATAAAAAAGAGGACAGGAGTATTTTTCAACTTCCACCTGTCCTCTTTAATTTATATTATTTAATATTTATTTCAAACGTAACTTTTGCAATATTCATTGCTAAAGCTTTAATAATAGTTGCCTGAAAAAACTTTTTTCAAAAGTGATGTAGTTCTTGCCGAAGCATCTTTTCGTACCTGCACTTCTCTTTCAGCAATTTTTCTAAACATTGCCTCGCTAACAGCACCTGCCATAAGTGTTCCCAAATCAAGATTAAGTTTATTACCAGCAATTGCCTTAGCAGGCTTAACTATATTATTCCATTGTTCATTTAGTTTATATTCCTCCAAAGCAGATAACATGATAGGTCTGATAGAGCTGCGAAGAGTATCTCCTGATGAAACTCTTAAGTAATCTGTAGCTGCAGTACCTCCGCTTTTAATGATATGTATGGCATCAGAAAATTTCATATTTCTGATACTATTTTCAAAAATAGGAATTGAAGCTGTGGCAGTCTTTTCCGCTGCACTACTTAAGGTAGTTGTAAACCTATCTATTTCGCTGGTAAGACCAAGTGTATTCAAAGTATTTAATACCTTATGTACAGGTTCAGGAAAAAGTGTGGCAAGAATAGTTTCTTTGCTAAATGCCCCTGATACATTATTATCCCTTGCTCCCATACTGAGTAACTGCCTGATCGCATCTGCAGCGTCATTTTGATTAAGCGTATATCGTAATGTGCCACATGAATAAGTCAAAGGCAATAAGATGATAAACAGGAAGGGAAGAAAAACTTTTTTCATGGTAAGTATTTTAAAAGGTTATCCCAGAGCGGGTTGTCTTGGCATAAGAAAATAACCTGCCGAAATCCTGTTTTATTTTGTTAAAATCATAGTCCTCAAATATTTACAATTCCTTTTAAATATTGAATTATTAAAAGGTAAATGATTGAATGTGCAATGAAAATAATGAACTGAATTTGATCAATTATTTTATTATAAAAAAGCAACAAGTATTAGTGGATAAAAATTTGAAGTTTTTTTTAAGTTATTACGTAAGGTAACTGCAGAGTTTATTTCTCCCGTCAATGTCTTTTTTGATTGATTTTATTTCTTTCTGCACGAGGATGAATTTATTTTAAAACAAGGATTTATATAACGAAAAAAGCACGGATAGTATCCGTGCCTTTGCTGATGAAAAAAGTAAATTTGAATTTTTTATACTATTGGGTATTAGTTGCAGCCTGCCTCACCGTACGGCCAGGTAAATAAATCTGGAAACCAACATTGAGATTTAAATTACTACTTGTTGTCTCGTTTCCGAAACCAACACGACCTCTGTATTTTAATAATCCTTCAAGTCCGATATTAGGAGTAATAAAATAAGCAATTCCAGGGCCTACGCCAAGACCGAGTCCATTAGTGCTATTACCAGATCCGGAAATATTTTGGCCCTCAATGCCAACATTGCCTTCAAGAAAAAAACGAGTATGCTTTACGGCATTTAACGCATTTCCGCTAAGGTATTGACGCGCCAAGGCACCAACACCATAATTCACTGTTGTACCTGCATCGCCTCCTGTTACAAGTCCAAGTTCTGCATAAGCACCGATAGCTGTGTTATCTCTTATAAACCAGGCTGCTTTAGGATCAATTAGCATGCTAAATTGTGAGCCTTTATTAAGACCCAAATTAAAATTTGCAATATCACCACCTACCAATACATTTCCCCGTTGAATTTGTGCTTTTCCCACATACGAGCTCGCTATCATTATAATTGCAAGCATTACTGTAATTTTTTTCATGATTATTGTTTTTTTTAAGATACTTAATTTTTATGCCAGCCTGTTATTATATTACGATTGCTTTTTATAAATTTTATTATTAATTGAAGTATCATCATCTATACCAATACCGCTTATAAAAGTCATTTTATCCTCTCGATAATGCAACTTTTTCATTTTATACGCACAATAAAAGCAGAACGTTTTGTTTTGAGTACAATAGCAATGTCAACCGTCGGTGACAAGCAAATAAAATTTGAGCCAATTTTAAAAACAAATTTCCCGACTGTTTAAATTAAAGGACATCTACCGTTAATTAAACGATGCATTCTCAGCTTTTTATTCCTGCAATAAATGAGAGTATTTTTTCAGCAATTGTATCATCGCGGTAAAGACTGTGCCCAAGACCTTCGGTAATGACAAAATCAACATTAGGCAATTCTAACCGGGTTAAAAATTCCATGTCTTTATACGGAGTTATTGTGTCGCCTTTATCGTGAAGCCACAAGGTTGGGATTGTTACAGATTGTATAATTCTTGCTACCGAATACCAGGAAGAAGGATGCCCCTCAATTTGCAATATCAATTTTTCCATTTCCTCTTTTAACTTGTCACTTATTGATAGAAAACGGCAGAAGTCATTTAAAGAACGAGTTGTCTCAGTAGCCGGAGCCACTAATACAAGTCTTTTCAGATCATTCATTTTCACTTTTTCAATTGCAAGCGCCACCGCAATTCCGCCAAAAGAATGAGCCATAATAGCCTCAAACGGTCCATAATCCGCATTTATTTTTAATATCATATCCCTATACAACAACGCGGTAATCGTTTTTCCTGAGCTTACTCCATGACCTGGTGCATCAAAAGCAAATACTTCAAAACCTTCTTTTAATAACGGCTCAATGTATCTTTCAAACCTGTAACTATTGCTATCGAACCCATGGCAAATTAATACTTTAGGTGCAATTGAATTGTCCGGTTTCCAAGAAAAACCGTTTATGTCATGATTCTTAAACGTAAAAGATAATTTATTAGCTTTTAGAAACACAGAAGGAATATCGTAACTCCTTCTTTTTGAATACGGTGTACAAAATAATTCAAATACTTCTTTAGTTGCTTTTGCCAGAGATACCCGCTCAAGCGCTTTGAATTTAATTCTATAATACGCTAAGACAATTCTTTGTATTAATTTCATCGTATGTAATTAATTCAAAAGTATATGAAAGTTGTTATTATAGGTACAGGAAATGTAGCCACCGTATTAGGCAAAAGAATACAGGAAGCCGGACACGAAATTATACAAGTGATAGGCAGACATTTTGAAAAAGCGAATTCCCTGGCTGCTCAACTACATACTGGTTCAGCTTATAATGTTCGTTATATAAACTTATGGGCAGATATTTATGTCATAGCTGTTTCAGACACAGCTATTTCTGCTGTAGCTTCCCAGTTAAAGTTGAATAACAAGATT
Source organism: Segetibacter koreensis DSM 18137 (assembly GCF_000374045.1). Taxonomy (GTDB): domain Bacteria; phylum Bacteroidota; class Bacteroidia; order Chitinophagales; family Chitinophagaceae; genus Segetibacter; species Segetibacter koreensis. The sequence continues at coordinate 275,837 of NZ_KB893337.1, forward strand.
GTGGTTCATACTGCTGCTGCTGTATCAAAAGATGTATTGGCAGGATGCAGCGAGAACTACGGTGTTATGTATCCTTTACAAACTCTTACTAAAGAGACAGCTTCAATACCTCCTATTCCCATCTTAATAGACGGAAATAATGACGTTACCAAAAAAACACTAAAAGAGTTTGCAACAGATTGGGCCGATACTGTAAAAGTTGCAAGCGATGAAGAAAGATTGAAACTGCATGTTGCAGCTGTATTTGTTAGTAATTTCTCAAATTATCTTTTTACAATTATAGAACAATACTGCACCAAGGAACAGTTGAAATTCAATATATTATATCCTTTAATTGAAGAAACAATAACAAAGCTGAAAGCCTTCAATCCTGCCGCTGTACAGACCGGTCCTGCTGTCAGAAAAGATTACATCACAATTCAAAAACACAAAGATGTCTTGCAGAATTACCCGGAATTAAGCGATTTGTATAACTTATTGACAAACAGTATCATAGCGTTTTATGATAAAAATAGTACTTTAAGTAGTCATGAAGAAGTGCCTTTATAAAGAAGCAGAAAACTTCAATTTTCTACTTCTTATAGTTTTTCTTTCGATACCGTTCCTTATACAATAAAAGGGAATGTCTTATTACAGATTAATTGAAATCATGTCTAATTATTCATCTATGTTTTTATACAGCTATTTGTGATTATATAAAACGCAAAATTCCCCCCTTATTTAATTTCAACACTTTTCGACAATGATTTCTAATACTTTTGCAGCCAAAGAAAGAAATTATGTACACTGTAAAGTTGAGATTTGAAGAGAAAGGCCGGAAACCCGTTACGTTGACCAATATTGAACCAGATCAAAGTATACTCGAAGTAGCTTTGCTTAATGATATAGAACTTCATCATAATTGCGGCGGCGTTTGCGCTTGCAGCACCTGTCATGTTTACATTGATAAGGGTGAAGATTATCTAGAGGAACTCACCGACAAAGAGGAGGACTTTATTGATCGGGCCGTTAATCCCCGAATCAATTCGCGGCTTGGTTGCCAGTGCGTTTTATTAGATGGAGATGGAGAAATTGAGGTAACATTGCCCGACCAGACACAATTTCTTGGAGAATAAAGAATAAGTTTTGCTTAATATTTCAATTTAAAATTTAATTACAAAATCACCAGATATGGCTCAGTACGAACCACCGATTTATTGGAAAGATTATGAAGATGTGGCCTTAAAACTTTATGAACGATTCGGTGATAGTTTTAATGAAGGCAAAATTTACCGCGTTCGTTTTACTGACCTCCTAGAATATATACTTCAAATTGAAGGTTTTGCGGGCGTGAGGGAAGAAAGCAATGAAGGTCACTTAGAAATGATTCAAAGCGCCTGGGTATATGAGTGGAGAGACAATCAGAAATAGACGGCTTTCCCAGCTATTTAAGAATAACAATAATAGGTAGCTTAATTTAAAATATTACATTCTATATCACATCATCAGTTTAATCTGTTAATCAATGAACCTCCTGGAATTGTTTAAGTCTGTTACCACACTTGCTTTTGATGTCGATGGCGTTTTAACGGATGGCTCACTAACTATTTTACCAAATGGAGTCATGGCAAGAAAGATGAATGTAAAAGACGGTTACGCTATACAGTTAGCAATAAAGAAAGGTTACAACATAGTGATTATTTCTGGTGGCAATTCAGAGGAGGTGACAGATCGATTAATCAAACTGGGAGTCAGCGATGTGTTTATGAAAGTAACCGATAAAGTGAGTGTATTAAATAACTATTTGCAAAAACACCATCTTTCCTGGAAAGAGGTACTATATATGGGGGACGACATACCAGATCTTATTGTTATGAAAAAGGTTGGCATTGCCTGCTGCCCTTCAGATGCAGTTGAAGAAATAAAGGAACTTTCTCACTATATATCCCCGCGACGCGGTGGCGATGCGTGTGGCCGGGATGTAATTGAAAAAGTTTTGAAGTTGAGAGGACATTGGAGTGATGATACTCATATACCATCTAAATAAATTAATAAGAATTTCTCTATTTCCTACTTTAATTTACTTATAAATCATTTTTTTTGAAACTTACCCAGGCATTTTTGCGGTTAGTGCGGTGGCCCAATTTGGTATTCATTGCTATAACACAAATTTTATTTGTGTATTGCATTGTTCATCCTGTTATGTTTTCCGCGGGTGCCACTCCTAACATTCATGGAGTTTATTTCATTTTATTAATGATTTCTTCGGTTATCATTGCTGCTGCAGGATATATTATAAATGATTACTTCGACATCAACATTGACCTGATAAATAAACCAGACAAACTTGTTGTTGATAAAATCATTAGTCGCCGATGGGTAATTTTCTGGCACCTTGTTTTAAGCGTCGCTGGCATTATTATGGGGCTTTATATTGACTGGAAAACAAATGTCCGCTTTCTCAGTCTTGCTAATTTGGCTTGTGTAGCATTACTGTTTTTCTATTCTATTTCTTTAAAAAAGAAGCTGTTATCTGGCAATGTTGTCATTTCAGCTTTAACTGCATGGGTGATTCTTGTTGTTGGCTGGTGCGAAACTTCCAACTTGCTTCAGCCGAATCTTATTGGCTCCTTCACTGAAAAAATCACCCGGATATCTTTTTTTTATGCAGGTTTCGCATTTATCATTTCATTGGTAAGAGAGGTGGTAAAAGATATGGAAGATATGGAAGGTGACAGGCGCTATGGATGTAATACAATGCCCATTGCCTGGGGTATAAATGCCACAAAAGTTTTTTTAGCCGTATGGCTGATAGTACTAATCAGTGCATTGTTGATTGTACAATTTTACGTATTGGTATTTCACTGGTGGTGGAGTGCCATTTATTGTATAATACTAATTATTATTCCTTTATTGTACATTTTTAAAAAACTGTTCTCGGCTAAGAACAGTGATGACTATCACCGGTTAAGTTCACTTATAAAACTTGTAATGTTTACCGGCATTCTTTCCATGATATTTTTCAGGTTATATTTATAGTAACCCTGTGAAGGAGAAATAGACTTTGCCAAATGCTGTTCAACAAAAGGCACCTAATAAAAATAATCGATTTCAATAGCAGTTGAAGCATCGAGCAAAAAAAGGAATTCTCTTTTCAAGAAATAAAACTGCACGTTCAGCGGTAAAATTTTGAAGGTATCAGGTTTTTAAAGCTAGCAATAATGCAGATAAAAATTCATATTCTTTCTGTATATATATCTAGCACAATGTGTTTAATTCATTTTCTTCTTTAAAGTACTTACTTGTTCCTGGAGATTGTTTACAAGATTAGCCAGTTGATTTACGTCCCACCGTTGTTGAACATTTGCTTTTGCAATAATCATTTGAGCCTGCCACAATTCAACTATTTCCTCTGTATTTACCTGGTAAGGTTCATACAAGGGGTTGTCGCTTACAAGTGTTACTTTGTTTTTACTACGGTTGCTTCTTAAAACTCTTTTATAAACAATGCCCTCACTTCGCGAAACAACGATGTAGGTATTGCTGCTTTTTACCTGGTCTATCTCTTCCACTTTCTCGCCCACTATTACGGAGCCACTTAGCGTTGGCAGCATACTGTCTCCAATTATTTCAAACGCCCGGTAATTACCTGCGGCAAGCATGGGTAGTGTAAAAGTATTGAGTTCATCAATAAATTCGGGATCAGCATAACCGGCAAGATAACCAGCAGCAGCCTTTACAGGAACAAATTGAATTTCACTGGTAGCAGAAGACATTTTCAGATAACGTCTCTTTTCTAAATAAGAGCTTCCTTTAGCACTACTTACATCCTGCAGCAGTAACTCGTCTAAAGACATTTTAAAAATTCCACTAACGGTCTCCAACACTTCAATCCTCGGCTCCGCCCGCTCCTCTTCATATGCTCCTAAAAGTGACCGTTTGATTTTAAGCTTACTTGCAAATTCTTCCTGGGTCCATCCACGCAGTTTGCGAAGGTATTTAAGGTTCTTACCAGCTTGTGACATAAGAAGGCTAATTTGTTTAGCCGCAAATTACTAATTTTATTAGCTTATGCAAAAGATTTTTTTGGGAACAATATTTTTATAATGACTTTTGTAACGAAAGCATTGAATAATATGGCAAAAGTTAAAAAAGAAACTTTAGATAAAAACGGAATAAAAGCATCAGAAACTACAACAAAACTAAAACCCGGACAGGGGCCTGAAGAAACCCAGATCAATACTAAAGTAAAGGCAGCAAAAGAGCCGGAAGCAACTTTTCCAAAAAAATCAGAAAAACCTGCAAAATATCCTAAAGAGGAACGTATCATATTAATCACCAATGATGATGGTGTAACTGCTCCCGGACTAATGGCACTGGTAGATGCAGTAAAAGACTTAGGAAAGATAGTGATAATAGCGCCCGATAAAGCACAAAGCGGAATGGGGCATGCCATTACAATAGGTTACCCTCTACGTATGGTAAGGGTAAATTATTTCGGTGACAATATCGAGGCTTACTCCTGCAGTGGAACGCCAGTAGATTGCGTGAAACTGGCAGTGGATAAAGTACTTCATAGAAAACCAGATGTTTGTTTAAGCGGGGTAAACCATGGAGCTAATCACTCTATAAATGTTATTTACTCAGGCACCATGTCTGCCGCCCTGGAAGCTGCTATTGAAAGTATTCCCAGTGTTGGTTTTTCTTTGCTTGATTACAGTCTCGATGCAGATTTTTCAGGTCCTAAAAAATATGCACGGTTGATTGTGCAGCAAATACTCGAAAACCCAATTGACAAGCATCTTTGTTTAAACGTAAATTTTCCTGCTGTAGGAGTTGATGAGCTAAAGGGGGTAAAAGTTTGTCACCAGGCATATGCAAAATACGAAGAAGACTTTGATGAGCGAGCAGACCCCACGGGGAAAAAATATTACTGGCTTACTGGCGAATTTGTAAATTTCGATAAAAGCAAAGACACTGATGTGTGGGCACTCAATCACAATTTTGTAAGCGTGGTGCCGGTTCAGTTTGACTTAACTAACTACAAGCTAAAGGAAAAGCTAAAGAACACTTTTAATTTTTAACCTGCATGTTTAAAAAGAACAACGTTGGCTTTGGATTGCTGTTGGGTTTTATTGCCCCTATTGTAGGATTGTTGGTTTATTATCTTGTACAATTTAGAAATGTTACAAGCCTGTCGGGCTTTTTTTATTACGTTGCAACAGAAAAAGCATTACTGACAGCAGTAATTAGTGTACTACTTGTTGCAAACGCAGGAGTGTTTACCTGGTATGTTAATAAAAGAAAAGACCTCACAGCAAAAGGTGTTTTTATCTCAACCTGTATTTACGGACTCACAGCCTTAATATGGAAATTTCTTTCTTAACAGATTTGGAAATTGGTTTTTAAAACATCGCATTCATTACCACAATTATATTCTATTTAAAGCGCTTAATAAGATCTGTTAGTTATACCAGCTTCTGTATTTCATGGTTCATGGTTGCATCGCAATCACTTTAGTGGTAACGCAATTCTCAGCGTTAATCTTTATTGCTAATCTTTCTAAAAAATGTAATACGCTTCTAAAAAGATTTATTGGGTACCAGTATTTTCTTAATAAATATGATCGGGCTTAACAAGCTGTGGATATTCTTTCTGTAGCTTTTTTATTTCAGGTATACTTACCATTTGTACATACCCGCTTCCGGGATTACGATCTATATAATTTTGATGGTATTCTTCGGCCTGCCAGAATTTTGTAAAAGGCATTAACTGTACAGCAATAGGAGCCTCATACTTACCCGAAGTTTGCATGCTTTTAATATAAGCCTGTGCTAATCGCTTTTCCTGATCATTTCTATAAAAAAGTATCGAACGATATTGCGTACCATGGTCTGGTCCCTGTCCGTTTACCTGGGTAGGATCCTGGCCTGAAAAATATATTTTTAATAATGTAGGATAAGTAACAACACTTGAGTCATAGTAAACATTCACAGTTTCAGCATGATCGGTTGTACCGGTTTCGCAAGTTTCGTAAGTAGGATTATTTGTCGTGCCGCCTGCATAGCCTGATACCGCTTCCTTAACTCCTTTTATGCTTTCAAAAAGCGCTTCTTCATGCCAAAAACATCCCGCTGCAAAAGTTGCCTGGCTATATCCTGAAAGTTGCTTCGCTGTTAAATGTGGTTCTATTATTTGTTTTCTTGTTTTTTGTGCGCATGATGTTATAGTAATAATTAATAACACAGAAAACAGTAAACGCGATACATTCTTCATATAAATGTTTTTATAAATATACGAAGTGATTATTCGGACGGTTGTTAATGAATTGTATAGGATGAACGAGACTCTTTAATTCAACCTCGCCCCGTGAACTTCTTTCATAATGTCATTCTTTAAGTCTATAGATGCTGAAATGAGCTCAGTATGATAAATAGGAATGTAAATGCCATACTGAGCTTGTTTCAATATCATCGTGAACCTTCTTTCAGTACCTCGTCCTGCTAAAATAATTCTGATTAATATATCAGTCTGTAGTATAAAATTTAATACTTCATCATCAATTCGAGAAACTTCCTGTCGAGTTTATGCCCATGCCAGTCTTCGTAAGCAACATCTGTACGACCAGAATCCAATACGCCAAAATCTCCTATAAAATTCCAAATAGCAAAGCCTATATTATTTGATGAAAGTATGCTAAGTACATCTGTAAACCAGGCAATGAAAACATCATGCGGCGTTTTATTCCAGCAACCACATTCTCCGCAATGAACACCGACGCCCTTTTTGGTCAAATCAATCCATGGTTTATAATATTCTTCAAGCATGGCTTTGCTTAAGTATTTGTCCCCTACCTGCCCCGGCCATTTTGGTTCAGGCAGGTGCTCCGGATCTTTATTTGCCCAGGGGGCTTTGTAGTGAGAAATAGCATGAGGGTAGTAGCCTCTGCAACTCTGCGCAATATTCAAATCAATAATTTCAGGAATAATAGAATTACCAACATTATTGCCGTCTGCAATTACGAGAGCATCTTTGTCTTCTTTGCGTATTGCCTCTGCAGCATCTTTAGCAACTTTACGATAAATATCTCCTGGCACAGCGCTTGATTTTGAATGCTGGTCATTCATATCTTCACGCATGCTAGGCTCGTTAAGCAGATCAAAACTTATCTTCTTTGAAGAAACATTCTTAAAGCGTTTTGCCCACATTGCCCAATGAAAGTAAAATGCTTTTTGCGCTTCAGAGTCTATCCATAAGTTATAGGGTTCATGAAAGCCGGCATTAATGCAATAGCCGGGTGCGCGGTGAAGATTAAGACTCACATGCATATTGTATTTATGCGCCATGTCGACCAATTTAACAATACGGTCAACTGCTTCTTCATTTATATTATACACTTCTGCAGGTGTAATGTTTCGGCTACGATCAAAAGTAAGATAGTAAGGATAGGCTATTGGAATTCTTACAAAATCAAATCCCCAATCTCGCATCCACATAAAATGCTCTTCTGTTGTAGGTTTGCTGGCAGATGTGGGATTAGGAGAAAAAAAATCAAGCAGGTTAAAACCTTTCCAACGTGGAAGTTTATTTTGAGTAGCTTGCCATGAGGCAACAGCCGCTATTTCAGATAAAGCCAATCCGGCGGAAACAAGGCCTGCCTTTTTTACAAATGTTCTGCGTTTCATGCAATCGTTTAAATTAAATGTATTTAATTATTAATAAAAGTCGTGTTGCGACTGAGTTTACAAAATGGTAAAGTACGCTATTATTTAAAATATTGGAGAGCAATTTTTCCATCCCAAAAAGTGATAAGGATGTACCGAGGAAGAACAGTCTGCAAAAAACATCTACATCATTTTTGCTATGGTTGTAATCTTTTAGCTTGTTTAGAAAATTAATATTAAAAATCCCAACAGGCTTATGGAAAGATAATATTTTTGTACGTCAGCTTTACCCCATAACTTATATAAAGCAATCAACAGAAATAACGTGTGGATGATTGTTGATAAATTTACCAGTTTTTAAGACAACTGCTATTTTCTTTATTAATCCTGATAATGATGATCTCTACAAAAAAAGTCAATACTTCTTCCAAAGCTAATCCCGACACCGGCTTTGGAGTACAGGCAAACCAGATAGGCGGAAGGTTTGTAAATAAAGACGGTTCTTTTAATATGAAAAAAGACGGTTTGCCAATTCTAAATCGTATTAGTTTTTACTCCAACCTTTTAGAGTTATCGTGGACACAGTTCTTTGCATTTATTCTTCTTTTTTATCTCCTTGCAAATATTGTTTTTACAATATTATATTTATTGGCAGGGTACAATGAGCTACAAGGATTGATTGCAACAACAATGTGGGGAAGAGCGAAAGAAATATTTTTCTTTAGCACAGAAACATTTACAACTGTAGGATATGGAAGAGTTAATCCTATAGGCGATGAGGCACATCTGATTGCTTCATTAGAGTCGATGACAGGCTTTTTATCATTTGCATTATTAACAGGTTTGCTTTATGGAAGATTTAGTCGTCCAAAGGCTTATATCGCCTTTAGTGAAAATGCATTAATAAGTCCTTATAAAGATGGCATTGCTCTTATGTTTCGCATGGTTCCTTATAAAGTCTATCACGATTTAACAGATGCACAGGTAACCGTAAATCTTGCTTTTACAGAAATGGAAGAAGGCAAACCGGTGTATAAATTTTACCAACTGAAACTGGAACGGGAAAAGATAAATATTTTTAGCATGAACTGGACAGTTGTACACCCTATAGATGAAGAAAGTCCGTTGCTTAATTTTACTAAAGATGATATGAAGCAGTCAGATCTTGAACTCTACGTGCAGGTTAGTGGCTTCGACAATATCTTTTCAAATATGGTGATGCACCGCAGCTCTTACACTTATGAAGAAATTATATGGGGTGCAAAATTTAGGCCTATGTATCATGAGTCTCCCGGCGGCAACACAACCATACTTGAATTGGATAAATTGAATGAATTTGAGAAAGTGAATTTGCCTTAGTTATACAAAGAGCTCACCCTTTAGAGATCGAAACAATATAAATTATTTCTTTCACAACTGCAACTCCTTTACCCAATAATGCACATTAACTTTTTTTAATATTTTTATTAAAAACCCATTAAAATCTCAAAGCAATATTGCATTAGCAAATCATTAACAATACATTTGTGCACCTGATTATATTGATTTTCTTCTTCTTTTTTTTCAGGATACTCACTTTGGAAAACGCATAATTGCAAAATTTGCAGAAAAGATGGTCATTTATTCTTATTTAAAATAACCTGTTTAACGAAATAGATTGAACAATATACAAATATGAAACAAGAGGAATAGAAGCTGTAGAGAAAGCTAAACAAGACCCAACCCGTTATTACTCTGGCATATACAAGGTTTAGTCAAAACTGCTTAAAGCATAAAAACCAAAATGAAAACAGAATTATACTGTAACCGATTATCTTCTTTGTTAGAACATTCTCCGCCTACTTTCTAACTATTTTTTCTTTTCGAGCTTCATCCACGACGCTGCCTTACGATTTTTTTTCTCTTAAGAAAGGCACATAGGAAATTATTTGCGCTAAATTAAAAATTGCATAGGTCTGACTCCTAAGCTACTGCTTTGCCTGTCTGTGAGACACCTGCCCTAATTACCTTCTAAAAAAAACAAGAAATGAATATTGATTTACTCATTTTTTCTTGCGGCACAACATTGTGCCCCAAACATTTCATATACCATACGTTTTCTCTTTCAGATAGTTCTCCGCCCTATTACACCTTACACCTTAATCTCTCTTCTTCTTTTGCTAAACGAGTAAAAAAATTCAAAAATTTTTATTTATTAACCATTACAATCAAACTATTTTATATGATCAAGTTTACCATATCCGGCTTTACCTACCCACAGTTGGGTAAGCGGTGCAATTATATTACGTCAAGAATTAAAATTTTTCTGACATTATTTGTCATTTTATTTATTTCTTCTTTTCAACTTTTTGCACAAGTAGCACCTGTCAACCCTCCTATAGGTGGATTTCATATTGATGGGGGGTTGAGGGCAAATACACCTACACTTGGTGTAGGTGACTGGGTAGTTGGTACACCGGCAGTTACTGGTGCTGGTGCTACAGGTGGATCTGTCTTCACCGATGCAGGAGCAACACAGCCTGGGCTTAATGCGAAACTTATTTCACCTAGGGATCCGTACAATAGCTCATCGGATATTATTTTTACTCAGGGTAGTAAATTCGATTATAATCCAAATAATTGGGCCTGGACTACCGGTGCTCCTCCAAATAAAGATGACATTAATAATGCTATGTACCTTGTTACTAAAGGGACAAATGGCAATGACTGGTTAATTATGGGAGGGGACCGTTTATCAACTAATGGAACGAGCTATCTTGACTTTGAGTTATTTCAAAATACCGTAACCCGGACAGGCAACGGTACCTCTGGCGCATTTACTTCTTCCGGAACACAAGGAGGCAGAACTGTGAATGACCTTGTTATTTCGATGGAATATAGCAATGGGGGAAGTAAGCCAATTGTATCTATTTATCAATGGCGCCTGGTGTCGTCTAACACTTATGACTACGTATTAATACCTTCAAGTACAGCCATTCCCACCGAACCTGGAAAAACAATAGGAGACTATGCATTTGCAGAAACCAACAGAACAGGTACCGAAAACGTACCTTTCAGCGCTTTTGGAAGCACTACCTATCAACAATTTGCTTTTGTTGAAGCCGCGGTTAATATGACCAAGATTATAAGCGCATTAGGAGACCCCTGTCTTGGCTTAAGTGTCAAAACCATTTTTATCAAATCTAAGGCTTCTAATTCTCTAAATGCAGCGCTTAAGGATGTGGTAGAGCCAATACAAGTTAGCATAAACTTTGGCTCAGCAACGATTGCATATGGAGGACCATACTGCCCAACTGGTACTGCATCTGTAACACAAACAGGCGTTACGGGAGGTACTTATAGTTATGCTGCTAAATCACCGACCCCAAGTACCAACACGTTATCACTTAATACAACCACAGGCGAAATAAATTTGGCAGCGAGCATGCCTGGCACTTATACTGTTACTTATACATACACTACAAATGGTTGTACTAAAACTGCAAAGGCTGATGTTACCATTAACGCCAATCCAGCTGCACCAACCCTTGGCGGCGCAGATCCAACATGTTCAGACAATACAGGTTCCATCACCCTTACTGCGACTACAGGATCTACCTATAGCTTTGATGCTGGTGCATATCTTGCTTATCCAACAGGTGGCTGGACGGGTTTGGCGGCTGGTTCTATGCATACGGTTTCTGAAAAAAACAGCGCTGGTTGTACCTCTCTTAATGCTTCCAGGACCATTGGTAATGTTGTGTCTACACCAGCTGCACCAACCCTTGGCGGCGCAGATCCAACATGTTCAGACAATACAGGTTCCATCACCCTTACTGCGACTACAGGATCTACTTATAGCTTTGATGCTGGCGCATATCTTGCTTATCCAACAGGTGGCTGGACGGGTTTAGCGGCTGGTTCTATGCACACGGTTTCTGAAAAAAACAGCGCTGGTTGTACCTCTCCTAATGCTTCCAGGACCATTGGTAATGCTTTGTCTACACCAGCTGCACCAACCCTTGGGGGCGCAGATCCATCATGTTCAGACAATATAGGTTCCATCACCCTTACTGCGACTACAGGATCTACCTATAGCTTTGATGCTGGTGCATATCTTGCTTATCCAACAGGTGGCTGGACGGGTTTAGCGGCTGGTTCTACCCACACAGTTTCTGAAAAAAACAGCGCTGGTTGTATCTCTCCTAATGCTTCCAGGACCATCGCTGCACAGCCATTAACACCACCAAGGCCTGCTGTAACTATAACAGAACCGACCCTATGTGGTACTTCCACAGCCACTATAACTATCACATGTCCGCTTACTTACACTGCTAATGGTACTACTATCACCTATGAATACAAAAATGGAAACGGACCGTGGCAACAAAGTCCTGTATTTAGTGGCTTAACAGCAGGCTCAGGCTTTAGCATTACAGTCAGAAATGCAACTACTCTTTGTGAGTCTGCTGCAACCGATTGTAATAACTATTCTGGGTATACTTGCACACAGCCGACCTCTGCAACGCAAGCAAGGGCTGTAACCGTGATGCCAGCTATACAGCCTGAAACAAAAGTGACAGCTTATCCCAATCCTTTTAATGATAAAGTAAAGTTCTCTTTCAAACCTGCACTATCGGGCATGGGTTCCCTGGACTTATACAACATTATGGGACAAAAGGTTAAAACTGTTTTTCAAGGCCACGTTGAAGCAGGACAAGTACAAAATGTTGAATACGCTGTGCCTAACGCTCAACGTTCTAATCTGATTTACATTTTCAGAGTGGGCAACCAAAGATCAACTGGTAAGCTGATTAATTTGAAAAGATAATATTGCTGTAAAGAACATTTGATTTAGGAGGCCGCCTCAAAAAATTTTGAGACGGCCTCCTTTTTATACTTTCATTAATAAGTTTCTCTGTACTTAGATATTTATACTTATTGAGAAATTATAGGAGCAACTATATTTAAGCCAGTTCCGGATAAATTTTTTGATTCACTTCGTCACCAATTTGGAATTGGATAAATTAGATGAAGTGGATATCATCTTGCTTCAAGAAAAGAACTACTTTAAATATATAGACAATATGATCTTTAATTTTTTACAACCCTAAAAATTTAATTAGAAATTAAAGACCTTTAATGCTCTTATTAAAAGGCGATTAAATTTATACTTGAGCATTCCTTTAAGATTCTATTAACACTACATTTGTTCACCTGATTATATTAATTCTTTCTCCTGGTGTTCTTCTTTTCAGGTGTCCAATTCCTGTGTATCGACTGATATAATTCAACCAATTCATACTGGAAAAATCTTCAATGTTCTTTCGTGTTATCAACCCGGAATCCATAAACTTTTACACAAAAATTATCAAAATGAAAAGAATTAAACCTGCTATGAAGTATTTATGTTGTGCCCTGTTGGGCATTTTGTTTTTTAGCAGTGCGCAGGCACAAAATGTCGATTTCAAACAACCACGAAATGGAAAGGAATCGCCATGGCCAATTGCGTGGGTTAATAGTGTCTTGAACAAGACGCATTCAACGTATGAAGAAGGCATGTCGGTTCCTCAAAGAATCATTATCACTGGCGTAAAACCTACTAGCGATGGTGAGCACACACTTACTTTTAAGCATGAAATTAGTAGAGGTACCGCTTTTGCCTACGACTTTCTAACTTCATGGGATCAGGCGGTGTCAACGAGTGGGGGGAAATTGGACCAGCTAATGTCAGCCGCCTGCAATGATGACAATACTACGTGCTCGGATTTAAGAAAAGGGTCGAACATAGTAGCAGGTCAAATTAATGACAATGGAGGTGACCCGATAAACGGTCAGAGTATTTCTGATCGAATGGCTGCTTATGAAGCCTCTAATAGTGCACGGACGTTTAAAATTTATGGTGATGCCGGCTTTACCGGTATTCCTAGTATAAATTTAATTGCTTATGAGAAAATAGGAAATAACTGGTATGCTAACTATACTGTCAAATGGAATTCGTCCTCTTCAAGGGTTATGATTGAAGTTGCCGGCCATTTAGCTAAAACAGGAGATGGAACAGGTGAGACTTATACTTCTGGGGCCGGAACAATTAGCGGTGCTCCTTACCATTTTAAATTAGAAAAATTGGATGGTGCTTCCGTAGGATCCCGTGATAACCAAATTATGATTTCAAATTCTTCAACTACCACACCTTGCCCCGATATTGTTGCTAATAATCAGAACTTAACAGAATGTGAGACAAGTACTGTAGATCATACAGCTAAATTTAATTTATTTGCAACAGAAAATGACATTACAGGAAATGTAGATAACGTGACGTTGGAATGGTATGACGACAATAGCAATCAAATAACTTCCACATCTTCCTACACAGCGTCTAACGGCACAATTGTATATGCTAAAGTGTTTCCTACTGATCACCCGGATTGCTTTGCTTTGGCGATCGTTACATTAAACGTAAATCCACAAGCAACTGTAAGCACAGGTTCACCTCAAACTATCTGCTCTGATGGTACTGTTACATTAAATGGTTCAATCGGCGGAAGTGCCAACTCTGCAAAGTGGACAACAAACGGCGACGGTTCGTTTGACAATGATAGTAAACTAAACGCTATTTATACACCTGGTACTCAGGATAAGGCAAATTATTCAGTTACATTGACTCTTACAACTAATGATCCCGACGGGCCTTGTACAGCAACCCATGCTGATGTTATGATCACTATCAATCCGCAAGCAACAGTTAGCGTCACCACTCCTGCTACTAAGAATTGTGCCGGTGGTATTGCTACCTACTCTTTGAGCGGCTCAATAGGTGGCGGTGCTTCTTCTGCTACGTGGAGCACAAGCGGTGATGGAACTTTTAGTTCTACTACTAATCTTAACACAACCTACACTCCCGGCATTAAAGATCTGCAAAAAGGAACAGTTGACATCACTCTGACTACGAATGATCCCGCCGGCCCTTGTGGATCTGCATCAACAAAAGCATCACTATCAGTCGCTCCATGTGGTCCTAATTATTCTTATACTCAGGGTTATTATGGTAACACCGGCGGTACAGCTTGTACGCCTGGAGGTGGTAAATCAACGAGCGCTTTAATTGCTCAAAGTATTCAAAATATGAGCAATGGCAAATTGTCTTTAGGCAGTCTCACAAGATCATTTACAATGGGGTCAACAACCACAGAGATTTCAAATTTGATAAAATATATGCCTGGTACTCAAGCCGCCGGACTAATTACTCCGAATACCGGCACTAATTTATTGACAAACATCACGAATAATCTTCCAAAATTAAACAGTGGTAAGATATCTAATATTCTTCTTTCGCAATCTATTGCACTCGCTTTAAACATAAGTATAACTGGGAATACTTTAGGAAGTTTTGTGTTACAGGACGGCTATTTGACCACGATAACAAAATCTGGAACTTCATGTACATCGCCCGCAGCAACTTGTGCAACCGGTGGTACCTTAAGCAGCAAAAAGATTACAAGCAATACCACACTGATGAACTTGTTAAAAGGCAAAACAGTTAATGATTTATTGGCAATGGCAAGTAGTGCATTAGGTGGAATTCTTCCAGCCAACGTTTCATATACCGATATATCAAGTGCAGTCGATGTAATTAATAATTCTTTTGACGGTGGCCGTTATGCCTTAGGCTATTTTGGGGTGCAAAAAACTTGCAGCAGTGTTCTAGCTAAACCCGCATCGAATTATGTGACAACTGATCCAACCAGTAAAGACATTAGTGTTTCTGCTTACCCAAATCCTTTTACAAACCAGGTTAAATTCACTATTCAATCTCCTGTTTCCGGCAAGGGTTCTTTGGATATCTATAATCTTTTAGGACAAAAGGTTTACAGCGTTTACAAGGGATATGTTTTAGCAGGAAGAAAAGAAACAATAGAACTTAATGTTCCTTCTAAAAATAGTGGCAACCTGATCTATTCTTTTAAAGTAGGTGGTCATCAGGTAAATGGAAAACTTATACAGAATAAATAATTAAGGTTTTTATATTTTTAAGAGGCTGTCTCAAAAGGTCAGCCTCTTATGTTTTTATTCAATTCCGCTGAAGCAGACCCAGATGTCATTGAAAATTTTAAAAGCCCACCTTTGCCTTTGACCCATTTGTTCTAACTGGCTAGTGAGTTTTTAGAGGTGAATGATTTTATATTAGATGTAAAAGCAGTTTCAATAAATTCCTATACTTTTTGTTCTTTATCTTACTACTAATTTCACAGCTGGTGTTTTTAATAAAGTACCAAAAACAACGTTTTATATTATTAAAGTAATTAAGCAAGGTCCGTAAGTAAAAAAGTGATTTATAGCAATGATGAAGAATTTTAAATAACCAATCTTAGTCAAAAATGGGATTATTTTCACGATTTTTAGGTAATGCCGGAGTGGCAAATATGGATGAGGTACAGAAAGAATATGCAAAACTGCTGGCAGAAGAAGAAACTATTGAAATTGCTTTTAAAATATATCGTGATCTTATCATATTTACCGATAAACGATTAATACTGGTAAATAAACAAGGACTAACGGGAAAAAGAGTTGAGTATCTTTCTGTAAAATATCAAAGCATTTCAAAATTCTGCATTGCAACGGCTGGACATTTTAATTTGGAATCAGAGTTGAAAATCTGGATAACAAGTGAGGTTAAACCCAGTGTTGAAAAAAAATTTAACAAGCAGGTTAATATGTTTGACCTGCAAAAGATACTGGCACAGCACGTATTTCAATAAAACGTTTCAAAAAAATGTTCTATAATTATTAAAACTATTACGCAACTGATCCTACCGGATAGAATTCATATTACATCCAGCTCTTTTATTTCTGCCTTATATTCCCTGGGTAATATTACAGATTTTAAAAACCAGTCCATTTTTATCTTCCTTGCCAGTTTATAAATGGCAAGCACAGGCGTTAGAAGTGAAACTTTTCCGAGCTTCAACAATCTATTTACTTTCCCTGGCACTACAAGTTTTTGCGCTTCAACTAATAGCCAGAAACGCAAAGGCCCTAAATGTTTTTTATATTGCTTGTAAAGGTCAACAGTATAATTTCCCTTTACCAGATCCTGGCTTAAATGCTGCTCACGCATTACCAGCCATTCATCATAACTCTGAGGTAGTCCTTTTAAATTCATCCTGCTTCCCACCCTGTAAAATACATCAAACACCTCGTCCTTTTCAGCATTTGTCAGTTTTCTCTCAAGCACTTCGAAGGAACTTATTGAATAACCAATTAGCATAAACAAGACATCGCGGTAAGCCCAGTCAGGAATTTTAGCTCCACGTTTTGCTTCAACTGCGGAATGGATTGCGGAAATTTTATCAATAGCACAATAAGCAGCACTTATTTCAGAAAAAACAATTTCTCTTGCATAATTCACCGTAGAGAAAAGCCTTCCTAAAGGGTCTGCAGGAAGCCGGCCGGTAAAGTACAGCCAGTCGACCGCTTTGTTTAAGGCGAACTCAGCAGAAGCACCTGCGAAAATGAAAAGAATAGTATCTCCTTTTCCCCATATCTCTCTTACAACAGAGTTTTCACTTACAAAAAATTTCATATCTATATAAATGTAAAGCCTGTTTTTTAAACTATCAATTATCAAAACAAATTTTAGATTTTTTATAATTTACGAAAAGTGGTTAGAGATTCATTAAATGCGATAATTTGTACATCTTATCTAATACGGTACTTAAAGTAATTCTTAATAGAAACAAATTTTTAAATATGTTTTTGGCATAAATTTCTAATTTTAAATAGTAATGATAAAAGCTTATAAAATATACACGGGCTCTGACGGACATTCTCACATCGTTTCCGGCTCTGTCAGTGAAAGCTATTTAACAAGCGTAACTGCCATCAGTTTCAACGAGACTAAGGCATGTTCTTCTTACGACTGGCATACTGCCCCTCTCACACAATATGTCATCTGTCTGACAGGCACACTTCTGTTTGAAACCCGGCCTGGTGAAACATTTATACTTCGGCCTGGTGAGATTTTAATTGCAATGGACACAACGGGAACAGGGCATAAATGGAAGTTGATAGATGACCAGCCATGGAGACGCGCATATGTTATTTTTGACGACACTGCACAAATAAACTTTGTAGAAGACGAGTGAAAACGAAGTTTTCTATTGCCAATAATTATAATCCCCTGTCATATTTTATCCTCTTTTTTCTCAAAAATGTCATTTCTGCAGATTATTTTTTCTATTATAAACAACGGTTAAGTACAACTGTTAGAAATTCGTTATAAGTAATGTTCGAACATTAATTATGCATATAAATTGCTTTCATAATCATGTAAAAAATTAATTATGAAAAAAATACTTATAGCATTGCTCTCAATAGGATTGACATTGGGGGCATCAGCTCAACCAAAGATTGGTGGAGGGTTTCGTGGAGGTGGTAGCATAGGTGGAGGCGGTGTACATTACGTAAGACCAAGAGTAACAGTAATAGCTCCTTATACATATGTCTCACCTTATTATGGTTTAGGATACAGATTTGGATATTCACCTTTTTATGATCCTTTTTATCGATATCCCAGATACGACGAAAGACCATCGCAGTTAGACTTGCAGATAGAAGATATCAAAAATGATTTCAGCTACCAGATCTCTACTGTGAAACATGACAAGAGCCTGGCTAAAGATGAAAGAAAGCAAAAGGTGCGCGATTTGAAACACCAGAGAGAAGATGCTATTATCGAAGCAAAAAAGAATTACTACGCGCAAAAGAATAATGACAAAACAAGCTAATCCCCCAATTACAAAAAATAGAGATCCGCTTTTTTAGCGGATTTTTATTTAATAAGAAATTTTAGTTGCGATACAAGTATTTGATACAAGCAAAAATTTTTTAAACGACTTTTTTCTATTGACTCATTGTGGTAAGAATGTCTTTTTCGCAAAACCAATCAATTCATCACCAGCTTGAAATTTGAATACTAAATCTACTTCTCCTTATTAGTTTAGTTAGGTTCTGATAAATTCTTCAATTGTTCTAACACATTAACCTGTATATCCCTCAACTACAATCATTTTTGTATTTGAAGAACGTTGGCGAATTTCTTTCGCAGGCAAATACTCGTTTGAATTCCACCATTCTTTTGCTTTTTCTACTGAGGGAAATTCTAACATCACTATTCTTTCCGGATCCCAATCGCCTTCCAGTGTCTCTGTCTCCCCTCCTCTTACTATAAACTTTCCGTTATAAGCTGCGACGGAGGCAGGCGTCAATTTCTTATAATCATCGTAAGCTTTTGCATCATTTATTTGCACATCAACAATTATATAAGCTGGCATAAGGGATATTTTATATTTAAAGTGACGTTTTGCCGATGGGTTGTACGAATAAGTTGTGTCTTACCCATACAATTTTGAATAAACTATTGCCTGATACAAAATTTTCAAAGCGCGGTAGTGTTTTTCCATTTTCAGGGCAAAGAACTGAAAGATCTGCTATATAAACATTTAAGCTTCCGAGGTCTCAGCAGGCAGCGTTATGATAAAAGTAGAACCTTCATTGAGGTTGCTTTGCGCCGTTATAAATCCGTTGTGCTTTTCAACTATTTTTTTACATATTGATAAACCAATACCAGTGCCCTCAAATTGATGATACGTATGCAGCCTTTTAAAAACTACAAATATTTCTTCCGCGTATTTTGAGTCAAACCCAATACCATTGTCTCTTATATATATTTTATAAAAATTCTGTTCAAATAATTTTCTGTCGATCTCAGGTATCATTGCTCCCTTTGTAACTTCTGCCTGAATATTTATTTCAGGAGTGTTGTCTGGTTTAGAAAATTTAATAGAATTACTTATCAGGTTTTGAAACAATTGCCGTATCTGGCTTGGAATTGCATAAATAACAGGCAGATTATCGGCGACTATTTTTACATTCTTTTTTTGAATATCAGTTTCCATGTCTGATAAGACATCATTTAAAACGTCGCTTAAATTTGTCTGTTCAAAATCTGTATCCTCACTCGTTTGTCGCGAAAATTTAAGGAGATCATTTACCAACTGCTGCATTCGCTTTGATGCACTTCCAATCTTCTGCAAATACAATTTAACTTCATCATCCAGCCTCTCACTCATTTGGTAAATCAGCTTATCTGTAAACAATTGTATTTTACGCAGTGGCTCCTGCAGGTCGTGAGACGCAACATAGGCAAAACGGTCTAACTCCTGGTTGGTTGATTGAAGGTGTGCATTATTCTCTATCAATTGCAGGTTAAGAACTCTTATTTTTTCCTCAGATATTTTTCGTTCCTCTATTTCTTTTTCTAAACTTTTATTTGCAGACAAAAGCTTTTTTTCCTGCTCGAGCAATTTGTGGTTTCTCCTGTACAATTCTACAAAAACACCCACTTTTACTCTTAACAATTCAGGATTAATGGGTTTGTAAATGTAATCGACCCCGCCCATCTGGTATCCCTTAAAAATATATTCTTCTTCGTAGTTATGCGCAGTTATAAAAATAATAGGTATATGCTTCAACTTCTCTCTTTCAGAAATAAGCGTAGCGGTTTCAAGGCCGTTCATGCCGGGCATTTGTACGTCCATCAGTATGAGTGTAAAATCATGCTGGTGCAACAATATCTTTAGGGCCGCCCTTCCAGAATTTGCTTTGACCAATGTATAGCCATCTTTTTCCAGGATGGTTTCAATTGAAAACAGGTTATCTTCCCTGTCATCAACAACCAATATCCTGACATCCGATTGCCGGAAAGGTGTTTCCTTTGTTAATTCCATTTCTATCATATATTATTTATACAGCCATACCCGCATCAAAGATAGTAACTGATCTATTTTTACAGGTTTAGTTATATAATCAGAAGCGCCAGCTTCAATACATTTTTCACGGTCACCTTTCATTGCCTTAGCAGTAACAGCAATAATGGGAAGATTGTTATTCTTATGTTCGCGCCTTATTTTTTGGGTAGTCTCATATCCATCCATCTCAGGCATCATTATATCCATAAGCACAATATCGATCTTATTATTCTCTGCAAGAATATTTATTGCTTCCTGCCCACTTTCTGCAGTAATAGTATTAACTCCGTAACGTTCAAATGCTGTAGTAAGTGCAAAAAGATTTCTCACATCATCATCAACAATAAGAACATTTTTATTGGTAATAACATCTACACGTGAATTTAAGTTGTCTATTATTTTTCTTTTTTCGGGCAAAAGGTCTTTGTGGTCAATATGCAATTGCATTATTGTTTCTTCAAGCAGTAGATCAAGTGAGTTAACGTCTTTTAAAAGAATTCGATTTGCATATTGTTTTAACTGGTTTTTCTCTTTATTAGAGAAGTCTTTTGCAGAGTAAATAATTATAGGTGTAAGCTGTACCTTACTCATGTGGTTGATTTCCGAAACAAACTCCATTCCGGCAATATCAGGAAGCATAAAATCAACAATAATGCAATCAAATGAATTTTTATTTATAAGTTCTAATCCTTCCTTGCCCGTGCTCGCTATTTTGATATCAATCAGTTCGCCATTGTCCAGCATCTTAGCTATTTGGGAAGACTCTAATTCGTTGTCTTCTACAATAAGAACATTTTTTGTTTTTCTTGCATGAAATGTTACAATATCATTAAACAATACGTTTAATGCTTCATTCTTCAGTGGCTTCAGGTTAAAGCTTCTTGCACCCCGCTGCATAGCGAGCAACCTGTTTTCTTCACCTGAAATAAGGTGAACTGGAATATGTTTAAAGTTGATGTCATTTTTAAAGAGATCTAATATTTTCCAACCGCTGGCATCCGGTAGCTTTACATCGAGTGTCACTGCAACTGGGTTGAACTTATTCATCAACTCAAATACATCACCAAATCCTTTTGCAACAACTACTTTCAGGTTCATTTCATGCGCCTTCTCAATCATAATCTTTGCAAAACGCATGTCATCCTCTACAACCAACAATACCTTGTCGTGACTGAGAATATTATTTCTATCATCACCTGTTTCATTAATGATCTCATTTAAAAGGTTCAATTCCTTCGTTTCTGACACTTTTATAGTAGGCACTGATTGAATAGCGATGTTTTCATCATTTTCTGCCAATTTATATTGACTTATGGTAAGACTACTCTGCTTTTCTTTTTTTACATTGGCTGGATTATAATTAATTGGCAGGAACAAGGTAAACGTACTTCCTCTTCCAGGTTCACTTTCCAGTTCTATAGTACCTCCTAACAGGTCGGCCAATCCTCTGCTGATAGACAAACCTAAGCCTGTTCCTCCGTATTTGCGGCTGGTAGATCCTTCGGCCTGCTGAAAAGCTTCGAATATAATATTTTGTTTGTCTTTCGAAATTCCAATCCCGGTGTCTTTAATTTCAAATGCTACTACTTTACCCGCATTATCAAGACTGAATGTACTTGATTTCCAATTATGCCTTGCTTCGTATATTCTGAGTTTTACTTCACCTTTGTCGGTAAATTTAAACGCATTTGATAACAGGTTCTTCAATATCTGGTTGAGCCGTTGTATATCAGTTTCAAGACTATTTGGTAATTTTTCATCCATTTCAATACCAAAACGAAGATTCTTACTTTCAGAAATATGTTTAAAAGTCGTTTCAACAAAAGAAGTAATCTCGTTAAACCTCACGTTTATAAAGTCTGTAGAAATATAACCAGATTCAATCTTGGACAGGTCAAGAATATCATTGATTAACTGGATAAGGTCATCACCGCAACTGTGAATGGTTTTAGCGTATCGCACCTGTTTTTCTGAAAGGTTGCCTTCCTGGTTTTCGAACAACTGCTGTGCAAGAATTAATAAAGAGTTTAAAGGGGTTCTCAACTCGTGAGACATGTTTGCCAGAAACTCCGATTTATACTTTGAAGTAAGCTGCAATTGCTCCGCCTTTTCTTCAAGAGATTTTCTTGCTTCCTCCACTTCTTTGTTCTTTGCTTCCACTTCTTCTTTTTGTTTTACAAGAAGGTGGGCTTTATCCTGCAATTCTTCGTTTGTTCTTCTTAATTCATCGGCCAGGGATGTGGATTGCTCCAGCAGGTCCTCAGTTCTTGAGTTAGCTTCTATCGTATTGAGTACAATACCAATACTTTCCGTAAGCTGGCTTAAGAAGTCAAGATGTGTTTCGCTAAATGCATCGAACGACGCAAGTTCAATTACTGCTTTGATTTGAGATTCGAACAATACCGGAAGTACAATTAGGTTTAATGGTGTTGCACCGCCTAACCCCGATTCGATTTTAATGTAATCTCGCGGTACTGAGGTCAGCAAAATTCTTTCTTTCTGCAATGCACACTGTCCAACCAATCCTTCACCAAGCGAAAATTCTCTTGACGCATCTATTTCTTTACCGTAAGCATACGCTGCAAATAGTTTTAATTTTTGATTTTGTAAGTTTTCGTCCTGTTCCAGGATGTAGAACATTCCTTTTTGTGCATTTACCACTTGCGCCAGCTCCGAAAGGATTCTGCGGGTGACAGTATTTAAATCTTTCTGGCCCTGCAGCATTTGGGTAAACTTTGCCAAATTCGATTTTAACCAGTCCTGCTCCTGGTTAAGCAGCGTTGTGCTCTTAAGGTTTGCAATCATCTGGTTGATGGTATCTTTTAATTCTTCCACCTCACCCTTCGCTTCTACACGAATCATCTGTGTAAGATCCCCTTTTGTTACCGCTGATGCCACTTCAGAAATTGCCCTTACCTGGGTTGTAAGATTTTCAGCTAGCTGGTTCACGTTTTCCGTCAAATCTTTCCACGTACCGGAAGCACCTGGCACCGATGCCTGTCCACCCAATCTCCCATCCACACCCACCTCACGTGCCACAGTAGTTACCTGATCAGCAAACACCGCCAGCGTATCAATCATTTCGTTAATTGTATCTGTCAACTGAGCCACCTCACCACGGGATACAATCGAAAGTTTTTGTTTTAGGTTACCGGTCGCAACCGCTGTTACCACCTTCGCAATGCCGCGTACCTGATTGGTAAGGTTCGACGCCATCATGTTCACAGAGTCAGTCAAGTCTTTCCACGTACCTGCCACACCTTGCACCTCTGCCTGTCCACCGAGTTTACCTTCGGTACCTACTTCACGCGCCACACGCGTGACCTCGTAAGCGAACGAGTTCAACTGATCCACCATTGTGTTAATGGTATTTTTCAGGTCGAAGATTTCACCCTTAACGTCGATGGTTACTTTTTTAGAAAGGTCACCTGATGCCACCGCTTTCGTTACCTCCGCGATGTTACGCACCTGGGAGGTAAGGTTACCAGTCATCTGATTTACAGAGTCAGTCAGGTCTTTCCATGTTCCCGCAACGCCTGGCACGAATGCCTGACCACCCAATTTACCTTCAGAACCTACCTCACGCGCCACCCTTGTTACCTCAGATGCAAACGCCCGAAGCTGATCCACCATCGTGTTTAGAGTTTCTTTCAATTGAAGGATTTCTCCACGTACGTCCACCGTAATCTTTCTTGACATGTCTCCGTTCGCCACCGCAATAGCCACATCGGCAATGTTACGTACCTGGGCTGTCAGGTTACCAGCCATTTGGTTTACCGAGTCTGTCAGGTCTTTCCATGTACCACCCACTCCAGGCACGTTTGCCTGTCCACCGAGTTTACCTTCTGTACCCACCTCACGTGCAACCCTTGTTACCTCCGATGCGAACGCACGAAGCTGTTCCACCATCGTGTTGATGGTATTTTTTAATTCAAGGATTTCACCTTTTACGTCCACCTCAATTTTACGGCTAAGATCACCGTTTGCCACCGCTGTTGTTACCTCGGCGATGTTACGTACCTGTGCGGTAAGGTTAGATGCCATTTTATTTACCGAGTCAGTTAAGTCTTTCCAAAGTCCTTCCACACCCGGTACGTCCGCCTGGCCTCCCAATCTACCTTCAGAACCAACCTCACGAGCCACACGAAACACCTCTGAACCGAATGAGTTCAACTGGTCTACCATGGTATTGATGGTGTTTTTTAATTCCAGGATCTCACCTTTTACGTCCACCGTGATCTTACGGCTAAGGTCTCCTTTCGCCACCGCCGTTGTTACCTCGGCAATATTTCTTACCTGGGCAGTAAGGTTACTACCCATTTGGTTTACTGATTCTGTTAAGTCTTTCCATGTACCACCCACACCCTGCACTTTCGCCTGGCCACCCAATTTACCTTCGGTACCTACCTCAAGTGCCACACGTGTTACCTCAGACGCAAATGAGTTTAACTGGTCCACCATCGTGTTAATGGTTCGTTTCAGTTCAAGGATTTCTCCCGCAACGTCAACCGTAATCTTTTTAGACAAATCACCGTTTGCCACCGCAGTTGTTACCTCAGCAATGTTACGTACCTGTGCTGTAAGGTTTCCCGCCATGTTATTTACCGAGTCCGTCAAGTCTTTCCATGTACCACCGACTCCCTGCACTTTCGCCTGGCCACCCAGTTTACCTTCTGTACCTACCTCAAGCGCCACACGTGTTACCTCAGACGCAAATGAGTTGAGCTGGTCAACCATCCTGTTAATTACATCCTTAATTTGAAGGATTTCTCCCTTCACATCAACCGTAATTTTTTGTGTCAAGTCACCATTCGCAATCGCTGTTGCAACTTTTGATACGTCACGAAGCTGAACGGTAAGGTTACCCGCCAACTGGTTTACGTTATCTGTCAAATCTTTCCATACACCGCCCACTCCTTTTACTGTAGCCTGTCCACCCAGTTTACCTTCAGAACCTACCTCTCGGGCCACACGCGTAACCTCAGCAGAGAATGAGTTCAACTGATCTACCATCGTGTTGATAGTGTTTTTCAACTCGAGGATTTCTCCTTTTACGTCCACCGTAATTTTTCTTGATAAATCTCCACGAGCCACGGCTGTTGTTACTTCGGCAATGTTACGCACCTGGCCGGTAAGGTTACTTGCCATCTGGTTCACGGAGTCGGTCAAGTCTTTCCATGTTCCGGCAACACCTTTTACTGTTGCCTGTCCACCCAGTTTACCTTCAGTTCCCACCTCACGGGCAACCCTTGTTACCTCCGAGGAAAACGAGTTCAACTGGTCCACCATCGTATTGATTGTATTCTTTAACTCAAGGATTTCCCCTTGTACGTCCACGGTAATTTTCTTTGACAAGTCTCCCTTTGCTACCGCGGTGGTTACCTCTGCGATGTTACGTACCTGCGCGGTGAGATTACCTGCCATCTGGTTTACTGAGTCTGTTAAATCTTTCCACACACCGGCAACTCCTTTTACACGTGCCTGCCCTCCCAGCTTACCCTCAGAACCTACTTCGCGGGCCACACGAGTTACCTCCATCGAGAACAAATTCAACTGCTTCACCATGTCGTTTACCTCTCGGGCAATACGTGCAAACTCTCCCTGTAGCACGTGGTCGCCAATTTGGAGAGGCATCTCTTGTGATAAATTACCTTTTGCCACAGAGCCAATTACGTGTGCAATTTCCACCGTAGGGTGTACAAGGTCGGAGATAAGATTATTTATTGAGTCAACACCAGTGTTCCAGGAGCCTTTTGCAAAAGGAAGTTCTACACGATGATTTAACTTACCCTGTTTACCAATAGTTTTGCCGGCGAGGGTAAGTTCCTCCATCAACCTTTCATTCAGGTATATAATATCGTTTAGAGTATCGCAGATTTTTCCGTCTATGCCCAGAAGATCAATAGGCATCCTGACATTGAAATTTCCATTTTTTACTTCTGATAACACCCGTAGTAGTTCGCGTCTGTCTAAGTCATCGGCTCCAGCGGAATTTTCATAAGCAGGCAGAGGCTTATGTTTAACCTTACCATTGCTATTTCCATTGCTTTTCTTTTTTTCTGATCCGGCAACAGAGGCAATGTCATCTGAAGTAATCGTATCTATGGCAGGAACATTACTGTTAGATGTTGTCTTTTTCGTATTCATATACAAATGGATTGGAATTCAAACCTACATAAAAAGTTAGTAGCAGGTTGAAAACGATCAATAATTAATGATTATTATACAATTATTATTTTTTTGTTACTTCTTTAACCCTTATCGAAGTTTTTATAGATAAATCAATATCCGTTTTTGTTTAAGATACCACGGTTGCTACTAAAATCAATCTTTTTCAAGGTCTGTATTTTAAACCGTTGTTGTTTGCACCTGTTAGGTTTATTAAATCTCGTTTGAAAACTTATCCAACTTTTAGCGGGCAGGCTACTTAACTTACATCTTGAAATTACCAGAAATTATAAGAAAACAGAAAGTTTATAATTAAAAGTATATTAAAACAGTTTAAGAAGCGAAAAAAAATATCTTCTAATAAAACTTATACAAAGCTAACTTTATTAGTTGAGGGCTATGAGTGTAGAACATTTTACCTTTTATCTCATCACAGGTGCAACTATATCTGCTTTTTTTTCATGGAAACTTGTAAAGCACTGACATTCATTCAGTTTATACCAACATCAGCTGCCACTCTAGCTTCAAAATTTGGTTGGATAAATTTTTGATAAGTATTATTAGATTAAAGAAAAATATCTTCTTCGCAACTAACAAGGATACAACGTCAGTTGCAGGTGTTTATCACAAATATTATAAAAAGGGATTGATAACTTTTTTAAAGATGGTGTTTCAGAAATTTTTTAAACAAGTGTAAAAATCCTTGTTTATACGTTACTCATTATTTTTTTTAACTTAACCGATACAAACACATTTTATTATTATGAATTTAAATAACTATACGATTAAATCACAGGAAATCATTCAACAGGCGCAGGAAATCGCCTTCAATAATGGTAACCCCAATATTGAAACCAACCATGTGTTGAAAGCTCTGCTTGACGATGAAAACAGCCCTGTCGAATTCTTGCTAAAGAAAAACAATGTGAATGTTGCTTTTGTAAGAAGCAAAGTAGAAGAATCTATTAGCAAATTACCGAAAGTGTCAGGTACAGAACCGGCACAAAATGTTAGCCGGGACTTGAATAATGTACTGTTGCGGGCTAATAGTGTTATAAAAGATTTTAAAGATGAATTTGTAAGCGTAGAACATCTACTTCTTGCTTTAGTGCACGGCAATGATGATGTTGCCCGATTGCTGAAAGATGCCGGTGTAACAGAAAAGGGTCTGAAAGCGGCAATTCTTGATTTACGGAAAGGCTCTACAGTTAACTCTCAGACGTCGTCTCAACAGTACAATGCTTTGCAAAAATATGCCCGGAATTTAAATGATATGGCAGGTGAAGGGAAACTTGATCCCGTTATTGGACGAGATGAAGAGATACGTCGAACTTTGCATATTTTATCGCGTCGAAGTAAAAACAATCCAATATTGGTAGGTGAACCGGGCGTAGGTAAAACTGCAATCGCAGAAGGACTAGCACACAGAATAGTAAATGGCGACGTACCTGAAAATCTTAAGAGCAAAATAATTTTTGCCCTCGATATGGGACAATTAATTGCGGGGGCAAAATACAAAGGCGAGTTTGAAGAGCGCCTGAAAAGTGTGGTAAAAGAAGTGGCCGAAAGCAATGGTGATATTATATTATTTATTGACGAAATTCATACATTAATAGGTGCCGGCGGCGGCGAGGGTGCAATGGATGCTGCAAATATTTTAAAGCCTGCTCTTGCACGTGGTGAACTTCGGGCAATAGGAGCAACTACTTTGAATGAATACCAGAAGTATTTTGAAAAAGATAAAGCACTTGAACGTCGTTTTCAGAAAGTAATGATAGATGAGCCAAGTGTAGAAGACGCAGTTTCTATTTTACGTGGTTTAAAAGACCGCTATGAAACACACCACCATGTGCGAATTAAGGACGAAGCTATTATTGCTGCTGTTGAATTGTCTAGCCGTTATATCACCGATCGTTTTCTGCCTGACAAGGCCATTGATCTTATAGATGAAAGTGCTGCAAAGCTTCGTCTTGAAATGAACAGCATGCCTGAAGAACTGGATGAACTGGAGAGAAAAATTCGCCAGTTAGAGATTGAACGTGAGGCAATCAAAAGAGAAAATGACGAAGACAAGCTGAAGCAGCTCGCATTGGATATAAGCACGCTGAGTCTTGAAAGAGATACACTAAAGGCTAAGTGGCAACAGGAAAAAGAACTGGTTGAAAAAATACAAAATGCTAAAGCAGAAATTGAGAATTTAAAGCAACAGGCTGAGCAAGCCGAGCGTAACGGTGAATATGGCAGAGTAGCCGAAATTCGATATGGCAAAGTACAGGAACAGGAAAGAATAATTAACGAAAATTCCCAAAAGCTTGAGGAAATAAGTGAAAATAAGCGTCTGCTTAAAGAAGAAGTCGATGCAGAAGATATTGCGGAAAATGTTGCAAAGGCAACGGGTATACCTGTTTCTAAAATGCTGCAAACTGAAAGAGAAAAGCTATTAAATCTGGAAGACGAACTTCACAAAAGAGTAGTTGGGCAGGATGAAGCGATTGAGGCTGTAGCTGACGCAATAAGAAGAAGCCGTGCAGGTCTTCATGATCCTAAAAAACCTATAGGTTCCTTTATATTTCTGGGCACTACAGGCGTGGGTAAAACTGAATTAGCCAAGGCGTTAGCAGATTACCTGTTTGATGATGAGAACATGATGACCCGTATAGACATGAGTGAATACCAGGAGAAACATACTGTAAGCCGGCTGGTAGGTGCTCCTCCCGGATATGTGGGATACGAGGAAGGAGGCCAGCTGACAGAAGCTGTTCGCCGCAAACCCTACAGCGTGGTTTTGCTCGATGAAATTGAAAAGGCTCACCCGGATGTATACAATGTGTTGCTACAGGTATTAGATGACGGACGTTTAACTGATAATAAAGGTCGTACGGTTAACTTTAAAAATACGATCATCATTATGACCAGCAATATGGGAAGCCAAATTATCCAGGAGGCTTTTGAAGACGTGGATGAAAGTAACAAAGAAGAGGTTGTCGAAAAGGCAAAAGTCGAGGTAATTAATTTGTTGAAACAAACCATTCGTCCTGAGTTTTTAAACAGGATTGATGAAGTAATCATGTTCCAGCCTTTAATGAAAAAAGAGATAAAAGGTATCATAAAAATTCAACTAGAAAATCTAAAAAGATTGGTAGAGCAAAATAGTGGAATTCAGTTGGAATTTAGTGAATATGCTCTTGATTATCTTGCTCAACACGGTTACAATCCTCAGTTCGGTGCGCGTCCATTGAAACGCTTAATTCAAAAGGAAATTATTAATCCTCTAAGTAAAAGAATCTTAGCCGGAGATATTGATAAAACAAAACCGGTACTGGTAGATGTCTTTGACGGAGTAGTTGTTTTCAGAAACCAGGAAGTGCATGAAGTAGTATAAACAACAGAAGAGATAGTAAGAGCCTGCAGATTAATACCTGCCGGCTCTTTTTTATTTTAAATAAATTTAGTCTACTGTGAGATATGTTGTTGCAACCAGATATTGTAATAAAACAAACATTATTCTTGGTTTTGTTTGCACGTGTACTTTATAAACGTCAACTTGCTTTTTACAACGAATACTAAAATGCTGATATATCTTTGAACAACAACAAATTTTTATTGTTGGATCAGTATTGCTGAATTAGCATCAATAATAAAATATCAATACAAAATTCATTTATGAAAAGCAAAGCAAGCATTAAAAGTCATCCTCTGCATCCTATACTTGTAACTTTCCCTATTGCGTTTTATATAGGTACACTGTTGTTTGATGCTTTGGCTGTATTTTTTGGTGATGGAGGATTTAGTATTACTGGCAAATACATGCATATCTCAGGAATAGTTGGGGCAGTACTTGCAGCAATTCCCGGAGTTATTGATTATTTGTCTGTTGTTCCGCCAGAAAGTTCAGCGAAAAAGAGAGGAGCTACTCACGGATTGATCAACGCATCTGTTCTTTTCATTTTTGCGATTGCTTTATATTTAAAGTACTGGGTTGATATTAATCCTTATATTATTTTACTAATTGAACTTATAGGGGTCACGCTGACATTTGTTGCAGGATGGATGGGTGGAACTTTGGTGTACCGAAACCAGATTGGTGTAGATATTAGATATGCAGGAGCAGGAAAATGGAAAGAACTTCATATTACTGAAAACACGGGTCCCTTTGAAGTCTGCAATACGAATGAACTGGATGTTGACCAAATGAAACTAATTCACACCAAAAATCAACGAATCGTAATTGCACGTACAGATAATGGTTATGTTGCTTTTGAAGACCGTTGCTCACACAAGGGAGGATCGCTTGCAGGAGGAGCTATGATTTGTGGTACAGTACAATGCCCATGGCACGGCAGCCAGTTTGATGTAAAGACTGGTGAGGTAAAAGCAGGACCGGCAAAGGACAGTATAAAAACATACGAGGTTAAAGAAGCAGGTGGAAAAGTATTTTTAATCATATGATCCGGTTCCTCTTTTTCATGCAAACAGATAAATTAATTTTGTTTCTCGCATTATTTTTTAAATAATTATTATGAGCTTAGGATATTTCAGTTACCCTGTTCCCGTAAATGAACCGGTATTAAATTATGCACCCGGAAGTCCTGAAAAAGTGGCTTTAAAAAAGGCTTTGGCAGAATTAAAAAAAGATGAGATTGATATACCGATGTATATAGGCGGAGAGGAAATACGCACAGGTGATAAAAGGTCATTACATCCGCCGCATGAAAAATCGCATGTTTTAGGTCATTATCATTTTGGTAATGAGCAACATGTAAGGCAGGCAATAGACGCAGCATTAAAAGCAAGAGAGACATGGTCTAACACCAGTTGGGAGACAAGGGCCCACATTTTTTTGAAAGCAGCTGACCTGATAGCAACAAAATACAGGCCCTTTATGAATGGTACAACCATGCTTGGTCAAAGTAAAACAGCTTACCAGGCAGAAATTGACAGTGCATGCGAGCTTATCGATTTTTTACGTTTTAATGTTTATTTTGTAACCGAGATATACAAGCAGCAACCAATATCCAGTTCCGGTATGCACAATCGTACGGAGTGGCGCAGCCTGGAGGGATTCGTATTGGCTGTAACGCCATTCAACTTTACCGCAATAGCTGGTAATCTGCCTGCAAGCGCTGCAATTTGTGGCAATGTAGTAGTGTGGAAACCAGCCGACACACAGATCTTTGCCGCGCAAATGTTTATGCGGATAATGAAGGAAGCGGGCCTTCCGGAGGGTGTTATAAATCTTGTTTATGTTGAGGGGACGGTACTGGGAAAAGTATGCTTTGCTCATCCTGATTTTGCAGGAGTACACTTTACAGGCTCAACAGCGGTTTTTAATAACATGTGGAAGACCATCGGTGAGAACATTAGCAAATACAAAGGTTATCCGAGAATTGTTGGTGAAACGGGCGGCAAAGACTTTGTAATTGCACACAAAAGTGCACAGGTAGATGTTGTTGTTACTGCACTTGCCCGTGGCGCTTTCGAATACCAGGGGCAGAAATGCTCTGCTGCATCCAGGGCTTATTTGCCCAGCAATCTAGCTGAAGAAATTAAGTCGAAACTGGTAGCAGAAGTAAAAAGCATGAAAATGGGAAATGTTGAAGATTTTACTAATTTCCTGGGGGCGGTCATAGATGAAAAGAGCTTTGATAAAATAAAAAGGTACATAGACAACATTGATGGAAATACGGCAAAAATTCTCGTTGGTGGAAACTGTGATAAAACAACGGGTTATTTTGTAGAACCAACAATTATTGAAACAAATGATCCGCGATATGCAACTATGTGCGAAGAAATTTTTGGTCCTGTCCTTACCATTTATACTTATGATGCTGACAAATTTGATGAAGCGCTTGAGTTTGTAGATACTACTTCACCTTATGGACTTACCGGTGCTATCATATCGCAGGATAGGCAGGCAGTTGAATTGGCTACACAAAAATTAAGACATAGTGCAGGTAATTTTTATATAAATGATAAACCAACCGGAGCCGTAGTAGGTCAACAGCCTTTTGGCGGAGGAAGAAGCAGCGGCACAAATGACAAGGCGGGAAGCATGATTAATCTATATAGATGGCTGAGTGCAAGAACTATTAAAGAAACATTTAACCCAGCAACCGATTACCGCTATTCTTTTTTGCAGGAAAGCTAATTTAACCATGTAAAGGAAGATGCTAATACTAAAGAGGCTGCTACAGGAGTAACAGCCTCTTTAGTATTAATATAAAGAATTTCAACGTTCGAGCTAATCCTTCAAACCAAGATATTTTTTAACCTCCGCATAATTATTCCAATCGACACCATTTGGTTTGCGACCTGCAGCAGTGCCGCCGGGAATAAGAATGTATCTATATTGAAAATGGTTATAACTGTTTGATGTAAATGAGCTGGCATTAGCTGTTGACGCAAGTGTAATTTTTTGAGGGGAAAAATAAGCGTTTATTATAGCACCTACGACAAATGCATCATAAATAGGAAGCGGGAAAACAAACTGATCTGAGGTGGAATCACTTCCCGCGTTCAGGTAAACTTTTATCTCCCCTTTATTCAAAATAGAATCTACCAGGTTTGGAGCATCAATCTGGGCTGTCCAACCGGTACTGTCCGTGCCCTGGTATTTTACATTTAACCACGCTGAATAAATTACATTAGCCGTTCCCGGATCTCCTTTAACACCGGGCGCGCCTGCTGCACCGGCAGCTCCGGCTGCACCTGCCGGTCCTTGTGGTCCTGCCGGGCCTTGTGGTCCTGCCGGTCCTGTTTTACTACATGAAGCAAAGAATAATGGAAGTGCTAATAATAAGTAAAGAGACTTACTAAAATTACATTTCATAAAGGAGCTTTTTAATTGTTTTTTAACTGAAATAATTTAATTGTAAAATAACGTTTTATTCTGACAAAAATTTATTTAGCAACAATTATTGCCAGCTTAACCACGATTTTCCATCCAAAGCGCTAACCATATCAAAAGTGTTTTGACTGGTTTGAACAAAGTAATAACCTCTTCTGATATAAAGTTGAGTCGCCATTTCAAATGCTGGTCCCGAAGCCG
This sequence comes from Segetibacter koreensis DSM 18137, assembly GCF_000374045.1. Taxonomy (GTDB): domain Bacteria; phylum Bacteroidota; class Bacteroidia; order Chitinophagales; family Chitinophagaceae; genus Segetibacter; species Segetibacter koreensis. The sequence goes on from NZ_KB893337.1 coordinate 309,484, forward strand.
GGTAATTTCCATACGTACCTAATTCTGTAAAAATCGCTCGTCCATCACCGGTAAAAGATGGCGCGGCGGGAGCACTGGCGTAGTGAAGCGTAAGAGAATTAGATGTATCGACCAAAGCTGGTCCGTATAAATCATTACCGGCTGCGTATTTAGGCCAGTAAATCCAGTAGTAATAAGGAAGGTTAGAGGAAGTTAAGGTGTCTAAACGATAAGCATTATCAACTCCATTTACATGAAATCCACCAAAAGAAAACCAATATGGGGCGTTAGGGTCGGAGGCTTTAAAATTATACCATTTTGCCGGTGCATTTATGTCAACTTTTAATGGCACTATAACACTACTAATAGTGGCAGCAGCATTATTTACAGTACAACTTATTGTTTCATTTGAAGGATTATAATTAATATTACTAATTCCTGTGATGTTCTGATTGTTAGCAACTAAAGGTTTTACAAATCCAACGCCTCCGAAAGTCATAAAATACCGTGTGGACAATAATGTGTCTAAAAGGTTTCCGGTAGCATCAACTAACGAAATGGTACGCGTTAAAGAATTGATATTAAAATCAAGCTTTTCAGAACCAATTGTGAGACGTTTGAAGTAAGTAAGAATCTTATTCAATAGAAAACCTTCTGCCAACTGGCCACTAGTAAATCCCGCAGCTTCCTCAGGAGTCGCTTTTACCAGTGTCGCCCTACTTCCATTAAGCCTGCCTACCAGGTTGATGGTATCAGCAGAGCTTGAGTCAAAATAAAATTCAAAATCTGATTGCAACCCTACACCTACGGTACCGCCATTTACATTTGGATTAGGATCGGCAAGAACATGCAAATAAGAATACGTATCAAATAAAAGGCTGGGTTGCTGTAACGCTTTTAACCGGTAACTGCTTTCTTTTAATGTAATTGCGGAAACTGAATCGAAACTAGATAACATACTTACCCGGTTAGAGTCATTAAATCTGAAATAGAAAGTGTAGACACCCCCGCTTTTGGGGTAAATAAATCCTTTCCATCCGTTGGGGGCGGTGGTAAGTTGGGTTTGATAAGCTGCCAATGCTTCATTTATACGTTCATCAGGAGATTTACTAAATAAATGGCTGTCATCTTTTTTACATGCTGAAAATGTCAATATTGCTAAAACGATAAAGGCAATAGTTTTTCTCATATTTAATACAGTAATCATTTTTTTAAAAAAGAAGTTGATCGATCGCACCTTTCGTTTTTGCCTGCAAATTGTAAAAGTCAATATTCCAGGCTTGTTTAAAATAGCTTACAACAGACGCCTCCTTCTGTCTTAATCTTGCTTTTGCCTGCTCCGCCGTTATTCCGTTTGCAGTTGTACCTGTGTAGTTGATGCTGTTAACCAGGCTATCGAACCATGGCTTGCCGTGTACCAACATCATAGAGACCATTTCTGCCCAATCGTCATCTTTTCCGGAAATTGAATATTGAGTTATAAAACCTTCATCTAAAGCATCTTGTTTTGAAACATTCAGCCAATCAGACGTATAAGATGATGCACTTGGAGCGCTAAATTCTATCGGAACTTTTACATTTTGATCAAGAATATGGGAGAATTCATGTTCAATAACATGAAACATATCTATAACAGTACTTGTATCCCGTACTGTATAACCTGGCATTCCTTTAATGCGAAAACTATTAATATTGTAAAGTACTACTTTACGTCCGCCTTCTGCAGTTCCTAATTTTACGGCTCCTCTTTCATATGCGGGGCTGCCTACAAGAATAAAAAACTTCGGGCTTATTTTTTTAAAAAAAAGATTTCCCGCCTCAACGACATAGGTGTTTATCCATGCTTCTTTTATTGCTGACATTACAGGTATCACTTTTTCTTCCATTGGCGGTACAAGTGTTTTATCAAGATCAACTTCAGATTGATCCCATTTATATTTTACCCCAATATTATACGGCGTTGTAAGGTTAGCATAGATCCAGTCATCAATAGGACCTTTAGCCCAAACATCCCCTCCAAGACCGGGAATGTTATCCACGTTTCCTAAAGCATCTTCTTTTTTACAAGAAATTGCAACAACAGAAACTGAAAGTGTAAAAAAGATGAATTTTAAGATTTTCATATAAGTTACTTTAAAAACTACCTCGGATTTTGTTCCAGACCTGCAAGGGAGGTTGATTGCGGTAGCTGTAAGACTCTTCTTAGATCATCAGCTGACAATGTTATCACTTGTCCGTCTTTTGTAGTATGTACAACTGGTATTTTATACCTTAATATATCAAACCATCGCATACCTTCATGAATAAACTCTGCCCTTTTATAAAACAAAATAGATCGTATCAAACCAACCTGGATATCTGAAGTACCGGTCACCGATTTGATCCTTGCTTCAGTTAAAGTATTAGTGGCAGGAGAATAATTATTAATGCGTGTGCTTGCATAAGTGTTGAGATCTGATATAGCGCCGGTAATATTTCCTGTATAAGTATAAGCTTCCGCTCTGTTAAACAAGACTTCTTCTGTTGTAAAAAGCGGAACCATTACGTATGCATCTCCAATATTAGCGTTTACTGAAACTTTTACGAAATACTCGTCAATTTTTGGCACCAACTCGTGAGTACCTTCAAATACAGAATATAGTTTAAAGGCAAAGTTCCCTCCGGTTAGTGGATCTGGCTTCGGAAATATTTCACTTTGTTTCTGTTCACTTACACCATACCTATTTGTGTAGTAGTAACGCGACCAGTAGGATTTCGTTTCCTGTAAAAGCAGATTTGCCGGCTCGGTAGCCTTTGCATAAATTTTAAACAATTCATTTACATCTGTGATATTTTGATAAGTACTATTCCAACCGCGTAGATGCCCTGCAAAATTTCCCGGGACTGCTTCATTAGCATATTGAATAACCTTTGGATAGTCTTTTTTATATAAATAAAAACGGGCGGCAAAGGCATTTGCCGCAGCATGGTTAAAATGATATTTAGGTACATTATAAATTTTATCTTCTATTAATGGCAGCCCTTCCAACAGATCTTTTTCCACCATGTCGTAAACATACTGAACTGTTTTTCTTTCGTACTTTTTAAATACAATAGTTTCTGGAGAGGTAACGTATGGTATACCCGGATCGGTAGATGCAGTCGAGGCGTCATAAAATTTCGAAAAGAAGTTGACAAGCATGAAGTGAGCATAGGCCCTGGCCACTAAAGCCTCACCTTTTTGAGCCTTGTAATTTTCCGGATCTGAAACCTTACTAATGGTTTCTAAGGCCTGGTTTGCGGCCGCAACTGCTGCATAGCAGGAATCCCAATAGTTTTCAGGGGAATCCTCCTGGGTCTCACGGCTGTCAACAAAAAAATAAGGATCATGTATAACATTGTTTGTAATAGGATCTCCGCTGCCAATATCCGTTACATTATCTGTCATTGTCTCCGCAAAAGCTTGGTAATTAGCCTGGGGATAGGCAGTACCTAATAACTGTGAGACTTTTTCAGGTGTATTTAATTTAACCCTGTTATCTGGTTCTTTATCGAGGTATTTGTTACACCCCCCATTTAATAAGAGGCAGAATAAGGAAATATATAATGATAATCTTTTCATTATTTTAATTTATAGTCCCAATTTTAGCGAAAGTGTAAATTGTTTTTGAATGGGTTGAGCAACTCCGCCCGAATTGAAAAACTCCGGATCCTGGCCTTTCAATTTTTTGTCAGAATAAATTAGCCAGGGGTTAGCGGCAACAGCTGTAACAGATAATGAGTTGAACACGCTTTTCTTTAAAGCTTCCGAATTTAGATTATATGTTAATGAGACTGTTTTAAGTCTTACAAAGCCTCCGTCAGCAATCCGGACATCAGAATAATTATAATTATTATATGGAAAACTTCCTTCTGCGTTGATAAGATATCTCTGATACGCATCCAGCACTGAAGGAACATTGGTTACTTTTTCATCTCCCGGCATTACCCATCTGTCAGTAAACTCTCTTGGTAATGCATCAAAGTCTGTGTAAGCAGTTTTAAAGGATGGATTTAATCTTATCTTATTACCAGCCTGGTAAGTGACGAAAATATTTAGGGAAAAAGACTTATAATTAAATGTATTCGAAAATCCGCCTGTTAACTTAGGATCAACAGATCCCGAAAATACGAGGTAAGAAGTAACCTGGTCCTGAAGGTAAACATTAGAACTTACTTCTCCTTTTTCATTTACAAATAAAGGTACTCCCGTTGTATGGTCCAACCCAGAAAACCGCAACGAGAAGATGCTGTTTACAGGGTAGCCGCCGGTATTTCCACCTTCAGCTTTAACCAGATCAAAAATTGTGGGAACATTTCTTACATTCGTTATTTTCGTTTCATTATATCCTGCAGTTAAATTTATCCGCCATCCCCAGTTTCTTTTTCTGATTATTGGTCCGCCGATCACTGCTTCCGCACCTCGCGACGTCATGTCCGCATAGTTGGCAGCCTTATATGCTTCGCCACCGACGCCAGACGTTTTTATGATGCTTATCAGGTCAAAACTTTTTCTTTCGTAAATATCAAAGCTCGTACTTAATTTTCCTTTAAATAAACCTGCATCTAATCCTACGTTTGCCTGGTAGTTCTTTTCCCAGGTCAGATCAGAGTTTTCAAGGTTTGCTAATCTTATAATTGATTCTCTTTCGCTAGGATAAGTTCTGTTTGTAATCTGACTTCTTAAAACGATATTTGAGTTAGTTGCAGGACCGAGGCTTGCAGTAAGTCCGTAGCTTGCTCTCAACTTAAGGAAACTAATCCAGTTTACATCCTTTATAAATGATTCTTCCTCCACATTCCATGCTCCGCCAAAGCTCCATGTTGGCAGCCAGCGTGCTTTGGGCGACGATCCCAATTTGTTCGATCCATCATATCTTACTGTTCCGTAGAAATTATATTTTTTTTCGAAAGTATACTGACCATTAAGGTAAAAGGCAGCGAAACGATCATAATCTTTAGTCATCTCGTAATAAGGAAAACTGCTTTCGATCGTTTGTTTTAAAATACGATAATCAACAAAAGGAATACCGCCGTTATCATATTGATACCCATAACCGGTGTTAGTAAAATTTTGCCGGTCTGCGTACTTTACCTGTTGGCCAAGCAAAATATTTATATTGTGCTTTTCATTAAAAGTGTTGGTGTAAGTTAAACTATTGCGAACATCAAAATTCAATAACTGATTTTCTGTTCTGTTATAAAAACCTCCATACGGCAAAACAACTACGGGCTGTGCTGCGGGATTATCTGGATCTCGATACAAGAATTTGTTATTCGCGGCAATCGTTGCATTTTCATTAGCCCTATAAGCCTCAGCCATATTTGCGTTTTCGGTAATTTGATGCTCTGAAGTTGATCTCACATACCTTAATGCTCCAATAAATTCGTATCTTAAGTGGTTATTAAATTTATAACCTAACTCGCCTTGCAATTTCAGATCGACAACAGTAATATTCAGATAGTTATTTTGTAACTCATTAATAATATTGAAAGGGGCAAAATTTCTCCTGAAATATTCCAGTTGACCGTTGTCGTCATAAGCGGTTAAAGTTCTGCTTGAGTTTAAGGCATAACTGAACGGATTAATATCGAAATCGCGGTCAAATTGTCCTGATACAGGATTGCTTACACGACTTAAAGCGCCGGGAGCTCTTTGCTGGCGAACTGAACCTACTGTTGTAAACCCTGTTGATAATTTGTCGGAGAAATTATAGTTGTTGCGAAAGTTAAGTGTGTAGCGTTTTACGTTATCAGCTATTGTCCATCCTTTATCATAATAAAAACTGGTCGAAAAGAAATTTTGCGATTTTTCAGTGCCTGAAGAGATGCTTAGAGAATGTTCCTGCGTCAACGAATTTTTAAATAAAACATCAAACCAATCTGTGTTTGCTTTAGCATACTTTTTTAAAAATGCAGCTTTAGCTTCAGGAGTATTCATTAAGGCAAAGTTGCCATTTGCATCAGGGGTGTTGATTAGATCGTACATTTTACCATAAACTCCATAATCGGCGCGACTCAATATATCAGGAGCTAATATACCTTTACGGTCCAGTTCACCTAAAACAGACATCTGTTCGGCGGAATTCATTATATTGTAATTGCTGTAGCTCGGTTTTAACTGAGTGCTGAAGTTCCCGGTATAATTAACAGAAGGTTTGCCGGCACGTCCCTTCCTGGTAGTGATCACCACAACACCGTTCATTGCTCTTGCACCATATAAGGCTGTTGCTGCGGCATCTTTTAGAATATCAAAAGTTTCTATATCATTAGCGTTAATGCCAGCGACAGATGAACCTAATAAGGTAGTAGGATCACCGCTTGATAATTGTTCGTTTGAAATATTTACAATGTCTTCAAGCACGACTCCATCTACCACCCACAGGGGCTTGTTTTCTCCATTTATCGATGTAGCTCCACGAATGTGGACTTTAGGAGCGCTGCCAAAAGTGCTGGAAACATTTTGAACAGATACACCTGCTGCCCGTCCCTCGAGCATTCTGCTTACATCTATAACGCCTTCTGTTTTTACATCTTCGGCTCTCAGCGTTACCGCCGCGCCGGTAAACTTTTTCTTCTCAATTCGTTGAAAACCTGTTACAACTACCCCCTGCAGGTTGCTTACATCTTCATGCATTACTACATTTACTGCTCTTTGACCCGCAGTCAGCCTCACCTCCTGTGTTGTTAATCCAACAAAACTTATTACCAGAGTTGATCTGGCTGGCACCTGGTTTAAAACAAATTCACCTGATGCATTTGTGCTGGTACCTATTCTGGTTCCTTTTACCAGTACAGATACGTCTGACAAAGGCTTTCCAATTGAGTCTGTTATTTTGCCACGAACTGTATTATTCTGTGAATTAGCGGCAAAGCAAAATAGCAAAAAAAATGAAATGTTCAGGACAAAAAGAAAATCCTTCAATTGTAGATTTTGAAGAATAAAACATCCTAACATTTTTTTAATCATAACTTTCTTATTAATTAAGATAATAGATACAATTTTATGTAAGGCAACAAAGGGATTTTTCTTCTATAAAGAATTTAGAAACGAACCCACAGTTTTTTTTGAACACAAGTATTATTTAAATATAATATTTTGAAGCGATTCATTAATAAGAATAAAAAGTAATCCAGAAATAACTTCTCAAAGAATGATTTTCATAAGAATAATACAACTTCTTTTTTATCATTCACCTCTTAAACCTTGCATCTCCCTCATTTACATGTATAAAACATAAATACAAAACCATTGAAGAAAAATTAAAACCTCTTCCAATAATTTCTAAGGAGGCGATACAAGACTTAGATCTCTCTATTCAGTAAGTATACGCAAAAAATAATTTTGTGTTTACCCGCCTTAAAAAAGTTAAGGTTTCTATCTTATTAACAGAAAAGATAACAGCCAAAAATGCTGCTTTTAAGAAGAAAAATTACTAAAAGTAAATGTTTATCATTTCCTGAATTTTTTATAAGTATTAATTAAACCGTTTGTAGATGAATCGTGGTCCACTACCTCACTCTGGCTTTCAAGTTCAGGAAGAATTTTATTTGCCAACTGCTTTCCTAATTCAACCCCCCATTGATCGAAACTGAAAATATTCCAGATAATTCCCTGCACAAAAATTTTGTGTTCATACATGGCAATAAGGCTACCAAGGCTTTTAGGTGTTATCTCTTTTAAAAGAAAAGAATTTGTGGGTTTATTGCCTCTAAACATTTTAAATTTAAGCAGCTTCCTGATTTCTTCTTTCGATTTGTTTGCTTTTACGAGTTCGGCCGTTACTTCCTCTTCTGTTTTTCCATTCATCAAAGCTTCGGTCTGCGCGAAGAAGTTGCTCAACAATTTTAGATGATGATCGCCTACCGGATTATGACTTATTGCGGGAGCGATAAAATCACAAGGTATAATCAGGGTGCCCTGGTGTATTAACTGGTAAAAGGCATGCTGGCCATTTGTACCCGCTTCACCCCATATTACCGGGCCGGTCGAGTAATTAACCTCATAACCGTTTCTATCTACACTTTTACCATTACTTTCCATATTTCCCTGCTGAAAATAGGCTGCAAAACGATGCATATACTGGTCGTAAGGCAAAATTGCTTCGCTTTGTGCTCCATAGAAGTTTGTATACCAAACGCCCAGGAGGGCCATAATAACAGGAATATTACTCGCAAACTTTGTACTTCTGAAATGTTCATCAACTATAAAGGCTCCCCTGAGTAATTGTTCAAAGTTGTCGTATCCTATTGTAAGCGAAATTGACAACCCAATAGCACTGCATAATGAGTATCTTCCACCTACCCAATCCCAGAAAACGAACATGTTTTCTGCAGCTATCCCAAAAGATGTCACTTCCTTTTCATTGGTACTGAGAGCGACAAAATGTTTTGCTACATGGCTTTCGTCTCCCGCTGCTTGTAAGAACCAGTCTCTTGCCGTTCTGGCATTGGTCATGGTCTCCTGAGTTGTGAAAGTCTTTGATGCTATTAGAAAAAGCGTTTCTTCAGGAGTTACTTTTTTGAGTGTTTCAACTATATGCGTTGCATCCACATTGCTTACAAAATACGCCTCAATACCTTCGTGCCAGTATGGCCGTAACGCCTCAGTTACCATAACAGGCCCTAAATCACTTCCACCTATTCCAATATTTACTATGTATTTTATTTTTTTCCCTGTATATCCCTTCCATTCGCCTGAGTGAACTTTTGCAGTAAATTCGCGCATGTGTTCTCTTACTTTTTCAACCTCAGGCATCACATCCTTTCCATCTGACATATAGGGCCTGTCGGAGAAGTTGCGCAAGGCTACATGTAAAACAGAGCGATTTTCTGTTTCATTGATTTTTTCTCCCGAAAACATTGCCTCGATACCTTCTTTTACACTACATTCATCTGCAAGTTGAAACAGTAATTGAAGCGTTTTATTATTGATGATATTTTTGGAGTAATCAAATAATATATCTTCAAAAAATATAGAGAATTTTTTAAAACGCTCAGGATCGGTGGTAAATAACTTTCGCAAATGCGTCCTTTGCATTTCTTCATCATAATGCCTTTTTAAAAGAAGCCAAGCCTGCGTATTGGTGGGATTTATTTTTGGGAACATTATTGATTTTTTGTTTTTTCTCCTTTATTATAAAAACTAAAGACCTTCAATTATTTTAATCGTTCTTGCTACCATATCTTCCGTTATACCTAAATGCAAAACAATTCTTACCTGTGTTTTTGAGATCGGGGTTACTTTTATATCATCTTCCAGCACCCTTTTGGTAAACGAAGCAGGCGTAAATTTTCCATTTACGTCAAAAATAAGAATATTGGTTTCTACCGGAAGAATAGTACCTGTAAACTCTTTTTTTTCTAAAGCGGCGGCGATCATTTTAGCATGACGATGATCATCGGCAAGGCGCTCTACATGGTTGTCAAGGGCATATAAACCAGCAGCAGCAATATAACCAACCTGTCTCATTCCACCACCTAAAACTTTTCTTATGCGCCTTGCTTTTTTTATGAAATTTTTTTTACCGATCAAAATACTGCCAACGGGAGCTCCAAGCCCTTTACTTAAGCAAATGGAAATGCTATCGAAAATGTTTCCAAATTGTTCGGCCTTTTCCCCTTTTACAACAATTGCATTAAACAAACGAGCTCCGTCGAGATGCAGGGAGAGATTGTTTTTTAAACATACTTCTTTAATTTTTTCTATTTCAGAAAAGTCATAACAACTGCCACCTCCCCTGTTCGCTGTGTTTTCCAGGCTTACAAGACTTGTTCTTGGTTTATGAATGTCATCAGGATTTATCGCATCCGCTACCTGATCTGCTGTTATTCTTCCACAGTTACCGATAATTGGCCTTACAGAACTTAAAGAATTAAAAGCAATGCCTCCGCCTTCATAAATATAAACATGAGAAAGTTGATCACAAATAACTTCATCTCCCGGTTGCGTATGACATTTTATTGCTATCTGATTAGTCATCGTTCCGCTGGGACAAAATAGGGCTGCCTCCATTCCAAACATATCCGCAGAGTACGACTCAAGTTTATTTACAGTAGGGTCTTCTCCATATACATCGTCTCCTACTTCAGCTTTAAACATAGCTTCAAGCATGCCGGGAGTCGGTTTGGTAAACGTATCCGAACGAAAATCAATCATAAAATCACGAAATTAAGTGAATAGGATTTATTTTACATTTTTTCGGGTATGCTTTTTGAATAATAAATATTAGTAATATTCATCGAAACAAATTCTAAGTAAGTTAAAAAGTGCATTATTATTGGTTAAGGTATAGACAAAAACGGTAGTGTTTTTCTGTAAAGACTCGCTTTTCTGCTACTGTGGGCGTACCTTTGCAACTACTTTAGTGATTTTCTTATCTTTTTCTAACTGAATATATACACTTGTTGTTAAAGGTTTTTAAAATTTTAAAATATTTTACATTATGAGGCAACTCAAAATTGCTACCCAAATTACCAACCGCGATTCTCAGGCAGTAGAAAAATATCTGCAGGAAATCTCTAAAATCCCCATGATCACTCCTGAAGAGGAGACCATTCTTGCTCAAAAAATAAAAATGGGAGATCAGAGAGCTCTTGAAAGGTTAACAACAGCTAACCTGCGGTTCGTAGTTTCTGTAGCAAAACAATATCAGCACCAGGGTTTGTCCCTTAGTGATCTGATAAATGAAGGTAATCTTGGTTTAATTAAAGCGGCTCAACGTTTTGATGAAACAAAAGGCTTCAAATTCATATCCTATGCAGTTTGGTGGATTCGTCAATCTATTTTACAAGCTCTGGCTGAGCAAGGCAGACTGGTAAGATTGCCACAAAATAAAATCGGTACTTATAATAAGGCAAATAAAGCTTATATGGCTTTTGAGCAAGAGCATGAGAGAGAGCCTAGTACTGAAGAATTAGCGGACATTCTGGAGATGAGCGAAACTGAAATCAACAATATTTTTCAGAGCAATACGCGTCATACATCATTAGACGCGCCGGTACATGAGGCTGAAGATGTGGCTATGGGTGATTTACTGGAAGGTGGCGATGACACAGATGACGATGTGATGAAAGATAGCCTGAGAGAAGAAATCCGCCGCGTACTTAAGTCTCTTTCTCCAAGAGAGGCTGAAATTGTAAACGCATATTTTGGTTTAGATGGTGAAAACGGAGTTACTATCGAGCAGATCGGTCAGAAATACGATCTTACAAAAGAGCGTATTCGCCAGATAAAAGAGAGAGCTATTAAACGCCTGCAAAAAGCGCGTTATAGCAATGCTTTAAAAGCATACCTGGGGTAAGAACAATAATTTATTTGTAAAAAAGCCACTTTATTTTGAAGTGGCTTTTTTTGTGTATGAAAGTCTGGTAATATAAGGCGATGAGTAAGTTTTACTGCTATATATATCATTAATAGAATAAAACCTCATAAACAAAGAAGTAGCTATTTCCCTGATAACAAAAAAGCCATTTCTAATGAAACAGCTTTTTTGCCTAAAAATTTATCATTCCGTTACTGAGACGACGTAGGTTGAGCAGTACTGTCAGATTGAATAAGTTGCATCAACTGGTCTAATTTTGGCTCTAAAATAATTTCTGTACGACGGTTTTTTGCTCTTCCTTCGGCAGTCGCGTTACTTTCTACAGGCTCCCAGCGACTACGGCCGCTAGCTGTAACACGCGTAGGATCAACTTTATAAGTTTCAGTTAGAATACGTACAATTGCAGTTGACCTGGCCACACTCAAATCCCAATTGTCCTTAAACTTACCCCTGATTGGAATAGAATCTGTATGGCCTTCAATTTCTACATTGATGTCGTTGTTTGCATTTAATACATCTGCAAGTTTGCTTAGTGCCTGTTTGCCTTTAGGATTTACTACCGCACTTCCCGATGGAAAAAGTAAATTTTCCTGGAGACTTACATATACCTTACCATTTTTTGTAGAAACAGTAAGTTCATTTGAACTAAAACCTGTCAGTGCATTATTTATTTTAGCCCTCAATTCCTGCGTGTTTTTCCTTTGCTGGTCTATCAAAGCCTGGAGTTGCTCTAGCCGGCGTTGCTGTTCGGCGATCTGCTGCTGACTCATGTTAAGCCTGGATGATGCATCTTGTAAGCGACTGGTCGCCTCGGTACGTGTAGCCTCTAATTGCTTTTGCAGGTCCGACTTGTTACTTTCTAACTGGCTTACACTTTGCTCCAAAGAACTTACACGGGTGGCAAATTGAGTACTGTCAGATTGTAATCTTTTTACTGTTTCCTGCGCTGATAAAAGCTGTCTTTTAGGTACACATGAACTTATAGACAAGACAGAGGCGATAAGCAGCGCAGATACTGATAAAAGTTTTAATTGCATAAGCTATATTTTAAAGTTTTAATGAAATTATTATGCCAAGTTATTAATAATTAAACGATTATCACCTATTTCAAAAATGCGGGTTGTTGAAATTGTATGTGTAATTTTGCACGATGAAAAATTTTTACAACCTTCTTCTCATCTTTATTTTTGCTGGTTGTGAAAAATCTATAAACATTCAACCAGAGTCGCAAAAGCCTCTTCTGGTAGTTGATGGAACTATAGAAAATGGACAACGGCCTTTTATTCTATTAAGTAATTCTCTTAATTATTTTAGCAAAATTGATCCGAAAATATTAGTTGCTTCCATTGTAACAAACGCAAAAGTTACTCTTTCCAATGGAGTAACTACTACTACTTTAAAAGAGTACCATCAGTCTATAGGAGGTCTTTATGAGCTAACTTATTATAGTAGCGATACGTCAGCCAGTTCGTCTTCTATAATAGGTGAAACCGGTAAAACTTATAAACTTCAAATTGAATATAACGATAATCAATACACTTCTGTTACTACAATTCCTCGGGTTACAAAAACCCTTGATAGCATTTGGTGGAAACCGGCGCCACACAACAGCGATACAACAAAAGTAGTATTAATGGGAAAATTTACTGATCCTAAAGGATATGGAAATTATCTCAGGTATTTTACGAAAGTCAACAATAATCCATACTTACCTGGGGCCATTTCTGTCTTCGATGACCAATTGACAGATGGAACAACGTACGATTTTCAAATTGACAGGGGAATCAACCGTAATGATCCTCCTAAGCAGGATGAGTATGGATTTTTTAAAAAGGGTGATACCGTAACTGTTAAATTCGCAAATATTGATAAAGCAACTTTTGATTTTTGGCGGACCCTCGAGTTTGCTTATCAAAGTGTTGGCAATCCCTTTTCGAGCCCGGTTAAAGTTTTGGGAAATGTTAGTAATGAAGCGTTAGGGGCTTTTTGTGGCTACGGGGTACAATACAAGACCCTGGTAATCCCAAAGTAAATGTAAATGTTACAAAAATCGAAAGCCTGTCAATTGTAAGGTTTTTATTTTTGGGACCGGATTTTGTAAAGTTATTCGAATTGTTTTGTTGAATACTTGTACCCTAATAAAAAAAAACAGCAATTTTGATTTTTTAGGATGTTGATCGGTCTTGCCAGTGTATGGTTTATTATGATTGTTTTATTATAAAAAGAAAGAATGGAAAATAATACAGAAAAAGTTCAATGCTTGATTATAGGGTCAGGACCAGCAGGTTATAGTGCAGCTATTTATGCTGCACGTGCTAATTTAAAGCCGGTACTATACCAGGGCATTCAACCTGGAGGCCAATTGACTATCACGACAGAGGTGGAAAATTACCCGGGCTACCCTGATGGGATTTCAGGCCCCGAAATGATGATACAATTCGAAAAGCAGGCAACTCGCATGGGTGCCGACATCAGGTACGGATTAGCTACGAAAGTAGATTTTATGGAACCACCGTTCAAGGTATGGATAGATGAAGAAAAACTGATATTAGCAGACACAGTCATCGTAAGTACAGGCGCTTCAGCAAAATGGCTGGGGCTTGAAAGCGAGCAACGTTTAAATGGATATGGAGTAAGTGCTTGCGCAGTGTGTGACGGCTTTTTCTTTAAAGGGAAAGAAGTTGCCATTGTTGGTGGTGGTGATACTGCTGCAGAAGAAGCTTTGTATCTATCCAAGCTCTGCAGCAAAGTACATATGTTGGTAAGGAGCGACAAAATGCGGGCATCTAAAATTATGCAGGACAGGGTATTAAAAGCGCCGAATATAAAAGTTTACTGGAACTCCTCAACTGATGAAGTATTGGGTGAAAATAAGGTTGAAGCGGTAAGGATTAAAAACCACCTTACCAATGAGTTATTAGAAATACCGGTCAGTGCCTTTTTTGTAGCAATTGGGCATCAGCCTAATAGTGAAATTTTTAAAGGATGGCTTGATATGGATGAAAGCGGTTATATCACCACTATTCCAGGTACTTCAAGAACGAATATTGAAGGAGTTTTCGCCGCTGGAGACATACAAGATAAACACTACCGCCAAGCTGTTACAGCTGCCGGAAGTGGATGTATGGCTGCCTTGGATGCAGAAAAATACCTGATGTTGCAAGGTGAGCTTTAAATTGAATTATAGCTTCTAGCCTATTTATTTGTTTTTGTTTTAATAAATATTCTTTTGTCAAAAGGTCAGAGGTTTAGATAAAGAAGATTAATCAGGTTATTTCCGTCATTGATAACAATGACAGAGTAACCTGATTAAGTTTTCATTTAATCTTCATCTCTTTATCCTAGTCCTGAGTAATTAAAAGACATTTTACCAATGAATGCCGAAATGCAAATTCATTTACAGAAAGTAAGGTTATTTGGCTATCATGGCTTGAATGCAGGAGAGGAAATAGCGGGAGGAGAATTTGAAATTAACCTGACAACTCATTATTTACCGGATAAGTTGCCGATATTAAACATACAGGACACATTAGACTATACCTCTTTATTTGCTATTGTGAAAAACCGGATGAAGAAGCCCGTTTTTTTGCTGGAAACGCTTGCAAGCGAAATCGCAAGTGAAATAATTGCAAAATTTTCAGTAGTTACAGAGGTAGAGATTTCTATATATAAATTGCATCCACCTATCGAAAATTTTGAAGGATCGGTTGGAGTTACTTTTAAAGTAAAAAGAAATTAAATGAAGAAAATTTTTGTGCTTGTGTTTGTAATGCTGTCTGTCCAGCTTTTTTCTCAGGATGTAAACGTACTTTTAAAAGAAGCCACAAACTTAGAAAGATCGCTAAAAGAAGAAGCAGCTTTGGCGAAATATAAGCAAGTATTGGCAACAGATAAAAACAATATCACGGCTTTGGTGAGAAGCAGTGAGCTTTCTTCTGCGGTCGGTGCAAGACAAGCGGATAAAAATGCTAAAACAAGCTACTACAACCAGGCGAGAGATTATGCAGATAAAGCTATCTCTATTGACTCAAACAATGCAGATGCTTATTACGTGAGAGCAGTAGCTGCGGGTAAATTAACAGAGGTGGAGACAGACAATAAAAAGCTGGTTGAAGATGTAAAAGACATCAAAACTTTTTCAGACAAAGCTCTCTCTATAAATCCTAACCACGGAAAAGCATATTACATTTTGGGTAAATGGAATTTTGAAGTGCTGACATTATCGTGGGCAAAAAAAGCTGCCGTAAAAGTTTTGTTTGGAGGTATGCCAAAAGCCACAATCGAAAACGCGTACAAATACATGGAAAGGAGTAAAACCCTTGAGCCGTATTTTGTTCTTAACTATCTAGACCTTGCAAAAGCTTATAAATACGATCACAAACCTGCACAGGCAATTGAGGTACTTAATCAACTGGTAAAGCTGCCGACGAGAACAGAAGATGACGTGGCTTTAAAATCAGAGGGAAAAAAAATGCTTTCTGAAATGCAATAAATCTTTGTAAACCTACCTGCTTTTAATTAGCTAATTATGTTAATCAACTACCGGATTATTTTTTAGTATAATTGCAGTTGCAATCAAAATTTCATGTCTAATAAGAGTTTTAGTATTTATAGTTCGGGGGAGGAAGGCATATCAGACATACATGACAGGCTTGTTTTAGAAGTTGGCCGTACCCACATGGCTTGTATCAATACAAACGAGCATACTAAAAGCATATCAGCTTTTGAATTATTTAATTTTACTGAAAATGAAGCTACTGACTTTTCAAAGCTTTTTGCGGCAATCGCAGCACAATCAAAGCTTCTTGACAAAGACTACCCCGGAACTGTTGTTTTTATAAACAATGAATTGAGTTTGCTTGTTCCGGTATTTAAGTTTAATACTGAAATAGCGGGGGATTACCTCGACGTTATTTTTGGAGATGATTCTAATTCTGCAATCCATTTCGACCATTTACCGATAGAACCCGGAATGATGAATGCATACCGTGTATCAGAAGATTTATTACGTATTGTACAGGATAAATTTAAAAAAGTCACTTTTCGTCACACCTATTCAAATATTATAAAAACAATTGTTTCTGATCTACTGGCCTACCCTTCCGAATGTATTTATATTCACTTTTATAACACTTTTCTCATTGTAACGGTAGCTAAAGACGAAAAACTGCAACTCATCCAGTCTTTTATGTACCAGGCACCTGAAGACGTATTGTATTATTTATTGAATATTGCAGAACGGTTTGAACTGAATAGGGAAACAGTTATACTCGAAATAAGTGGGATGATTGACCTTCATTTCACTTTATACCGGGATTTAATAACTTACTTCAGGCACGTAGAAGTACAGAATGTTCAATCTTCAAAGATGTTGATTGATATTAAAGAATATCCATTGCATTACTTCACGCCTTTCTTTAATCTTGCTTTATGAGAATAATATCAGGTGAATTTCGCGGAAGAAAAATAAATCCACCCGCAAGTATGCCTCATACCAGGCCAACTACAGACCTGGCTAAAGAAGGTCTTTTTAATATTATACAGCATCGTATAGATCTCGAGGGCATTAAAACACTTGATCTTTTTGGTGGTACAGGAAGCATCAGTTATGAACTTGCATCAAGAGGCGCTGCCGACCTTACCATAATAGAGAAAGATGCAACAATGTACGAGTTCATTAAAAAAAACATGGAAATGCTGAAAGTGAGTAATTATAAAGTTCTTCGCTTAGATGTGTTTTCTTACCTCGCTTCCTGCAGTGAAAAGTTTGATTTTATCTTTGCCGGCCCTCCGTATGCATTAGGCACGATAGATGAATTACCTAAAATCATAGTCGAAAAAAAACTCATCGCCGAAGGCGGATATTTTGTCCTGGAGCATACGCCACGAAATGCTTATGAGAAATTTCCGGGTTTTGAGTTTCAACGTAATTATGGTACAACTGTGTTCTCATTTTTTACAAGCGAAGGCGAAAGAAATGAGGAGAAAGAAGATTGAAATTAGAACTAACGTAAATTTCGAGAAACGCCTGAACGAAGCGATGCAGATGAACGAAATGCGACGCAACAAATGTTATTTACAGATTTTAAGCTCGTATCAAAAAAAATCAAAATGATTAAAGACCTTTTTATATTGAAGAATAATGTTCTTAAATTTTAAAGGGTATTTGAATTTTGAAAGTTGTGGAATTACAATAGAAATGATTGAAAGGAATGAGATAAAAAGTAAAACAGTTGTTTTAGACAGAAAGTAAGTATCGAATAATGAAGGCCTTAAACGAGGTATAATTGATCTTTATCTGTTTTTCCAATTTTTTCAAATTCCAGTTCTTTGATTTGCTGAAGCAAATCATAATCAATTTCTCCTGAACATTTTTCAAGAATTTCTTTTTTGCTCAGCTCTTCTCCCGCTTCTAAAAAAGGCTTTAATTGATCGTAATTCCCTTCCAAAAAATCCGAAAATTGATACCTCATATAATTTTTACTTTAGTGCTTATAAATTCTTTTTAGTAACAATTATGCCAACTATGTAGAGTACAAAAATTGATGTTTATCGGTAAGAATTATATTTTCGGCATACGAATTTTATTTAATATCTTCAATCACATAGGTCATTCCATTTATAGTTGTGTTTTCATTTATATTTAACCCTATTAACTTACTGCCTAGAGGAGATTGGGGTGAAAGTACTATTACTGTAGTTCCTTCCACTGTTATTTTGCCTAATGGTATGCTTACAAACAAATATCCTTTGTTTGTTTTTACTAAAGTGCCGTTTGCAATACGCTGAGGTTGAATAGTAGGAATTATCTTTTCAATAAGCAGTTTTTGTAATAGTAGGTTTTCCAATTGCTTATTTGTATTTTCCTGATCAATCTGTAACATAGCCAAAGCGGTCTCGTGTTTGTCCCCCGCCGTGCTTTTAGTTTCGTTTGACGCACTTTCCTTTAAATCATTCAGCGTTTGACGGAGTAAATGAATTTTATTGTTCAGTAATTCCTTGCACTGGTTATATACATTCTCTTTAAATGTCATGTATTTGTTTACAATAAAAGCATAGTTAAACGTAATTTTTTATCAATTTGTACCATTCGGTCTTACCCAAATCCTAAGAGTAAGAGATCACGGGGCAATTTAAGTACAATAAAACTTTATGGGATGAATTTAGATTCTCATGGTAACTTTTTTCCTCCTGGTTTAATAGTTTCGAACAATGGCAAATATTTCACATCCTGATTAAGACGTTAAGTTAGTTATATTTTTGGGCAAAGAATGTCAATCGAAATTTCAGTACCAGTTATTATTTAGACCTCTGCCATCTCCGCTGCTTCCTTCTTATATGCTTCACTCAGCTTTCTTTGCATCTCAGAAGATACAGGCGCATAATGATGAAATCGCATTTTAAATCTTGCTCTGCCTTGTGTTATACTTCTAATAGTGGAAGCGAACTGGTGCATTTCCGCGTGTGGCACCTGTGCTTTTACTAATGTAAAATGGCCTTCTGTATCCATGCCCTCTACCATACCACGACGTTGCTGAATGTCACTCATTATACTTCCCCTTACATCATCAGGGCATCGTACTTCCACTGCATATATAGGCTCCAGTACTTGTGGGTCAGCCTGCTGAAAAGCTTGCCTGAAAGCCATCATGCCTGCAATTTTAAAAGAGATATCGTTACTGTCTACCGGGTGCATTTTTCCATCAAAAACACAAACACGAATGTCTCTTACATAAGAACCAGTTAAAGGGCCTTGTTGCATTTTTTCCATAAGTCCTTTAAGAATAGAAGGGAGAAAGCGAGCATCAATTACACCGCCAACAATACAATTGTAGTACACTAGTTTGCCACCCCATGGAAGATCATATACGTCCTTACCACGAACAGTAAGACCGTGGGGCTCTGGCATCCCTTCGTACCATGGTTCAATGCGCATAGCCACTTCTCCAAACTGTCCCGCTCCGCCAGATTGTTTTTTATGGCGGTATGTTGCTTCAGCTTCTTTGCGGATGGTTTCCCTAAAAGCAATCTTAGGTTGAGAATACTGAACATCCAACTTATAAATATTCTGAAGTTTCCATTTTATAACTGAAAGATGCATTTCTCCCTGGCAGTGCAATAAGGTTTGTCCAAGTTCTGCTGATATTTCGACCTGCACGGTGGGGTCTTCTTCCTTTAACTGGTGCAATGCTGAAGCAAGTTTTTCCTCTTCTCCTCTCTTTGTATTAGCAATGGCAATACTCATTACAGGTTCAGGAAAAACAACAGATTGCAATTCTAGCTGCTTGCCTTTTTCGTGTAAAGTATTATTGGTGTGGGAGTTGCGCAACTTTAAAGTAGCACCAATATCGCCTGCCACCAATTGATTTATATTGATACGCTTGTTGCCTTCGATAACAAACAATTGATTTATCTTTTCTGTTGTGCCTGTATTTTCATTTACCAGTTCCATACCGCTTTTTATAGTTCCGGAATACACTTTAAAAAAGCTGAGATCGCCAATGTGTGGCTCACTTACCGTTTTATAAATGAAAATGCACGCCGGACCATCTGCGTCACAACTGACTATGGTGCCGTTTTTAGTAACTTGCGGCGGCATTTCAGACGCTGGTGGACAAACATTATCTATGTAACTCATTAGCCTTGCCACTCCCCTGTTTTGTTTGGCCGATAAACAAAAAACGGGGAAGAGATCATGCCGAACCATTGAAAGATGGAGACCTTCTTTCATTTCATCTTCAGTCAGTTCACCCTTTGCAAAATACTGCTCCATCAGCGTTTCGTCATTTAATGCAATGGCTTCGATCAGTTCTTTATGCATTTCTTCGGCTTTTGCTTTTTCCGTTTCAGGTATTGGCAGCTTTTCGGGTTTGCCACCCCCTGAAGTATACCGGTACATTACCATATTTACCACGTCTATTATTGCATTAAAACCTAAACCAGGATTAATCGGGTACTGAACAGCCACTACGTTATTTCCATAGTGATTTTTAGCTTCCTGTAAAGTTTTCGAATAATCCGCCTTCGGATGATCTAATTGATTAATAACAAGAATCACGGGCGTTTTAAACTTCTCAGTATACTCCCAAATTACATCTGTTCCAACTTCTACGCCTGCACTTGCATTTAGCAACATTACCCCGGTATCCGATACGCGCAATGTTGTTAGCACTTCTCCTAAAAAATCTTCATACCCGGGCGTATCTAATATATTTATCTTATAACCTTTCCAGTTTGCGTGTAACAACTTCGAAGAAAGTGAATTACCTCGTTCTTTTTCAATATCAGTATAGTCACTCACTGTGCTTTTTTCTTCCACACTTCCGCATTTGTGAATTAATCCTGCTTCAAAAAGCATGCTTTCAGCGAGAGTCGTTTTTCCACTGCCGGAATGACCCAACAGTACAATGTTTTTAACGTGAGCGGCATCGAAGTCTGGCATAGCAAAGGTTTTAATGGTGAGGGAATAAAAAAATTGGAGATAAACGGATTATTTATTTTACAGTCGAGTAAGACACAAGCTGTAAAAGTTGAACGATGATACATACCCTGCGAAAAAGGATAAATGACAGTAATCATCTTTTTATGCATTTTATTATAAAGACAAGGAATCTTTATAAGTGAGCAATGAAGACTTTAAAAGAAGTGTTACAAATTATGAAAAATCTAATAACAAAAAAAACGTATTTATAAAACTATTACCCCACGTTTCATTTTATAAACCTTTGGAGAAGCATTTGAAAAAAACTCTTGCATAAAATTTCTTACTTCTTTCCGCGCCTCGTTATTGGCTTTCCATATTTCTTCTTCATCAGATCTTTATAGCTCGTCTTTTTATTTGTCTTGCTATTCTTTACTGATTTATCATGAAAAGATGCACCCCGTTCTTCCTTTTTAGGCACTTTAACCTGGATTTCTTTCATATACACTTTCGGCTGTTCATCTTCGGTAAGAACCGAAGATATTTGCAAGTGAGATGGTAAGGGAGATAGTGGAATTGGCATTTTCATTACATCTTCTATAGCCTGTCGGCGGTCCTGTTCCTTTTCTGTAATAAAGCTAATAGCTATTCCTTTTTTGTCTGCACGCCCCGTTCTGCCTATACGGTGAATATAATTTTCGGGAATTTGCGGCAAATCAAAATTGATTACATGAGAGACTTCAGCTACGTCAATGCCGCGGGCAATAATATCTGTAGCGATGATAAATCTAAATGTGCCATCTTTAAATTGTCTTACCGTATTGAACCGGTAATTTTGTTCCTTATTTGAGTGAATGATACCAATGGTACCGCTAAACTCGGGCTCCAGTTGTTCATACAGTTGATCTGCCAGTTTTTTTGAAGCCACAAATACCAACACTTTGGTCATGGTGTTGTCTTCTGTAAGTAACAACTTCAGCAGGTTTACTTTTGTGTAAAAGTTTGGAACTTCATAAGCTTCCTGTATAATATTTTCAACAGGAGTTCCTGCTGGTGCGGCTTCGATTCTAACAGCTTTATCAAAATATTCATTCATCAACTCCTCCACTTCCTCAATAAGTGTAGCAGAGAAAAGTAAATTTTGACGTCGTGGCGGCAAGAGGTCAAGAATATTTTTTAGCTGTGCGCGAAACCCAAGGTTCAGCATTTCATCCACTTCGTCTATCACCAGTTTTTTAATTGACTTCACTTTGAATGCTCCTGCCATTGCCAGGTCATATAGCCTGCCGGGCGTTGCTACCAATACATCACATCCATTTTGAAGTTCAAGTTTTTGTGTATTAATATTAGCACCCCCGTACACACCCACAACGTCAACGCTTATATAGGTTCCCAACTTTTTTACAGACTCTACAACCTGTGTTACCAGTTCACGCGTTGGTACAACAACCAATATTTGGGGGTCCTTATCTTTTGAATATTTCCACAGGTTAAGAAGTGGAAGTAAGTAGGCAAAAGTTTTACCTGTCCCCGTTTGGGCTATTCCACATACATCTGCACCAGCCATAACTACAGAAAAGACTTTTTGCTGAATGGTGGTTGGTGTAGTATAATCCAACTCATCCAAAGCACGTAATAAATGTTTATTAAGATTAAAATCTTTAAAGTTCATAGTGGATTAATGAAGCGCAAAGGTAGTGCATGGCAATCCTCTACACGATTTCTAACTTATGTTGCTAAGAATAGATTAAAAAAAATAATTTGATTTCGCTAATATTATGTCTAGCGACAAGCTCTCACCAACTTATTTCATCAACTTATTATTAAATTGTACGATCAGTTTAAATAAGTCTTCGTATTCATTTAATGGCAACGTTTCTGCCTTATCATAAACGTCATGATAAGCTTTAATGCCGCCCAGGGTATAGATAAAAAAGGCGGGAACTCCTTTTTCGGTAAACCAATAATGATCACTATTAGCAGCTTTACCCCGAACATTTATTCCTATAAGATATTTACCGGCATTATTTGCTTCATTTAAATAAGTAAACTCTTTAGAGAATTCGGTTGCATTGACAACTGTTATGCCTTCAATGCCTGTCCCTTCAAGATCGAGGTTTAGTAAGAAACGAATATTTTTTAAAGGAATTAACGGATTTTCTGTAAAATACTTCGAACCTTTTAAGCCAGCTTCTTCACCCGCAAAACAAATGAAAGCAATGGTGTAAGGCGGAGGATTGGCGGCATAATACTTAGCTAAACCAAGGAGCAAAGAAGTGCCACTTGCATTATCATTTGCGCCCGGAAAATAAGTGTCTTTACCCATACCCCCCAGGTGATCGTAATGAGCAGAAATAACGATAACGGAATCCCGCTTTACCGTTCCTTTTACCAAGCCACATACATTTGAAGCTTTGAAATCGGGTATCGTTTTATTGTCAATATCTGCATCAATAGTTTTAGGTATATCAGAAAACTGCTTTTTATCTACCTGAATGATTGTATAATCTGCCTCTTTTGAAGCAACTGACCAGGTCAGTTTATCTTCAAGTGAAACAATTATCCTGTTTACAGGATCAACAAAATGTGTACTATCCTGCTGATGCAAATTTCCGTGGGAATGGACGCCCCGGCTATCAGGAGAAATTATAAAGTCTTTTCCAGGAATTAATTCTTTTCCATTTATGCTAACCTGCATCTTGTCAGGAAAAGTATTGACAGAATAAGAAAATGTTTGAAAAAAAGAGTTACCAGTCAAAGGTTTTAAACCTAATTCAGCAAACCGGCCCGCTATAAAACCTGCTGCTTTGCTCATTCCGTCTTTTGTATAACCCCTGCCCCAGAAATAGGGAGAAGTTAAGGTGTCCACCAATTTATGAGCGTATTTTACATCTTGGGAATAAGAGAAATTTGACAGCGTTATAACCAGGATAAAAAGACAGATTTTCCGTTTGAAAAAATAGTGAACGCTGTAATTTTCAATGCACAGTCTATAGTAAACCTTACAGATGCCCACTGCCTTGCTGACGAACGAAATGCGACGCAACGATGATGCTATGAAAACAAATGCTCGTATCAAAAGAAATATTTTTAAAACAACCACCGGGAACTTAGTGACCAATAGTTAGCGAATAATAAATGTATAGAAGTGACCAAACTCACGTGACCACGCGGCTTCATTGTGTTTGCCTATAGGAGACACTACCCGGTGCGTCTCGTACTGTCCTTTCTTTTCTATCGCGGCTATCATCTTATCCATATCGTTCACCATTGTTTCGCTTTCTTCCCCACCTGCGTAAAAGTAAAACCTGCGGAAACCGTTTCCCCATTTTGCTGCCACAATCTCATCATAAATTTTTGGCGCTGTGTCGAAAGCGGGAGAAAAAATGCCTGCTCCTCCAAAAACATTCGGATATTTGACCACAGCATACAAACTAATAAGGGCGCCCATGCTGCTGCCTGCAACAAATGTATGGGCAGAGTCTTTTAGCGTGCGGAAGTTTTTATCTATAAAAGGTTTTAATGTAAGTGCCAGAAAGTCTACGTATTCGTTGCCCTCTCCTTTGCCATAATCTTTATAGTAATAGGGATTGTATTCGGTCATCCTTTTTTCTGAACCGTTATCAATTCCAATAATAATTGCACTTTTCCACCCTTTTCTACTATTGAGTCGACAGTTTCATCTACACGCCATTCTCCAAAAGCTGCAGTCTGTTCATTAAAGAGATTCTGACCATCCTGCATATAAATTACCGGATACTTTTTTTTACCGATTGCGTAATCTTTTGGCAGATAAGCCCAAATTCTTCTTGTCCTGTTGAGTTGAGGCATGAAAAAAGCAGTGTCAATTATTTTAACCTGTCGCGTCGCTGTATTAGGTTTTGGCTTTTTGGGATAATCATCTTTCCATCCCAAGATCGTAAAATCTTGAGATACGTCTCCGCTTACATTAATTTCGTGATTTGCCACATCTTCTCCTTTTGCTGTTGTTTCCACTTTATCAAAACTTCCACGGGTAAATTTAAATTCATATTTTCCGGCAGCAACATCTTTTAAAACGATGCCACGCCTTGTTGTGCCAAAGGGTTTTAATTTATATTTTTCATCCTTAGGATTCCAGTTATTAAAAGAACCAGCAACATAAATTTCATCCTGCTTCTTCGTCGCCACACTATTTACAAGAAGACGCAAAGTAAACTGCGCTTCAGATTTGATCAGAGTAAGAAAGCATACCAATAAAAACAAAGTTTTCTTCATTCCGTTAAAATAAATTTTTTCGTAAAAAGCTGTGTAAAAAGATTTTATAATTTTTGCAAATCAGAAACGCCCGAAAGGAGACAACAATTTGTAATGCATAAAAAAACCGCTTTTTTTAAGCGGTTGAAAATTCGTTTAAAGCTTTTAAATATTCCTTTAGCTTTAGATGGACTTTTTCACTCAATGGCACTAATGGTAATCGCAGGTAATTTTTTATCAAACCCATTTCAGCCAAAAAAGCTTTTACACCCGCAGGATTATTTTCTTCAAATAATAAGTCGAAACCGTCTAACAATTTATATAAAAGCCCTCTGCCAGCATATAGATCATTTTGAAGACAGTAACGCACCATCTCAGAAAATTCTTTAGGAAAACAATTAGCGGCGACACTTATGACTCCATCCATACCAGCTGCTATGAGTGGCAGTGCAAGCTGGTCGTCACCACTTGTCACCAAAAACTCGGCAGGCCGGTTTTGGAGTATGTGTAAACATTGGCCGATATTGCCGCTCGCTTCTTTTATACCACGAATATTATCACATTCATTTGCCAGGCGAATTGTTGTTTCGGCTGAGATATTACTGCCCGTGCGGGCAGGAATATTATAAAGGATCAGCGGTTTTGGTGCAGCTTCTGAAATTAATTTGTAATGTTCAAAAATACCTTGCTGAGAAGGCCTGTTGTAATAAGGGCTGGTGCTTAAAATGGCGGCAGCTTGCTGAAGTGGGTAAGTTTCTACCTCATTTATTATTTCGCGTGTATTGTTTCCGCCTATTCCCACCACAACAGGTACTGCGTTTGTAACCCTTTCATATGTGTAATTGATTATATCAATTTTTTCAGACTTCTCAAGTGTTGGAGTTTCACCGGTTGTACCCAGAACCACTAAATATTCTACTCCACCGTGTAACACAAAATCTATCATTGTACCAAGTGCATCAAAATCAACTTCATGCTTTTGGTTAAAGGGAGTTACTAATGCAACCCCTGTTCCTTTTAATGTATCTCTTAATGACATTAGCTATCTGTTAGTTATTAATTATTCAGGCAGTTCTTCCCAAAAGCCCATTTTACCAAATTTTTCTATTCTATTATTTACCCTTTGTACGGGGTCAATTTGTTTTAGTTGTTGTAATACCGGGGCAATATACCCTTTCAAAATCGCTGATGCTTCGTTATAATCCCAATGTGCGCCACCGAGTGGTTCAGGAATAATACCATCTACCAGGCCAAATTTATACATATTATCTGATGTGAGCCTAAGTTGCTCCGCAGCTTTTTCTTTCATATCCCAACTGCGCCAGAGGATAGAGCTGCAGTTCTCCGGAGAGATCACTGTATACCACGAGTTTTCCAACATAAATACTTTATCCCCTACCCCTATTCCAAGGGCTCCGCCACTGGCACCTTCGCCAATAATTATGCAGATTACCGGCACTTTAAGGCGAATCATTTCATAAATATTTCTTGCAATAGCCTCACCTTGTCCCCTTTCCTCTGCTTCCATTCCCGGGTAAGCACCGGGGGTATCTATCAAAGTGATGACAGGTTTATTAAATTTTTCTGCAAGTTTCATTAATCGCAAAGCTTTTCGATAACCTTCAGGATTGGCCATACCAAAATTGCGCAGCTGCCGCATTTTTGTATTTGTTCCTTTTTGCTGGCCTATTACCATAATCGTTTCACCATCAAGCTGGGCAAAACCGCCTACCATTGCTTTATCATCGCCCATATTACGGTCGCCATGCAGTTCTACGAAATTTGTAAATATTTTAGAAATATACTTCAGGGTATAAGGCCTGTCGGGATGCCGGCTTAACTGTACCCTTTGCCATGGAGTAAGGTGTTGAGTAATTTCTTTTCTTTTTTCTAAAATAGAATCCTGCAACTGTACAATTGTGGATGTATAATCAACTTTAGAATTTTTGTCGGCAAGTTTTTTTGTCTGATCAATTTGTTCGTAAAGTTCCTTGATAGGTTGTTCAAAATTCAAAAACTGTCTGTTCGGATATTCGGGCATATCTGTTGGTTGTGATGGTAAAATTAAGTGTTGAATTTTTTTTAAGAAATTTTTGTTTGAAAATAATGTTTCCCCTTATCTTTGCCATCCCAAAATGACAAGTAGTACACAAAGTTATTGAGGAAATTGGATCGGTAGTTCAGTTGGTTAGAATGCCGCCCTGTCACGGCGGAGGTCGCGGGTTCGAGTCCCGTCCGGTCCGCTTAGCAAAGGATTACAGCAATGTAATCCTTTCTTTATTTTACAAAGGTTTACAGTAAAGTCCTGTTTTTCAATTTCTTATAACAGTCTCCTGCCCCTTCTTCGTTTTATCTTTACAATGGTTGACATATTCTTAATCGAGTAAAAAATCGAGTAAATTATGTTATTACCAATCAAACCCTTATGTGAACGGCAATTTGTTCGTAGAGATGGTACAAGTCTTATTTACATTCAATACTGTTACAGTTCTGAAAAACGCACTCTTTTAAATACTGAAATTGCCATTCCTCCAAATTTTTGGAACAAAAAAAAATTGTGTGTTACAAGCAATCTTCCTTCATCACTAGGGAATTTCGACCAGTTGAATAATGAGTTATGGAGAATGGTGAGAATTGTAGAGGACATTGTTTCTTTTGCACTAAAAAATAAAATTCAAAATAGGGGCGCTTTTGTAAAGAATATTTTTCACCCTGACTTCAACGTCAACAGCTTACTTTCTCCGGATACTAGCGATGCTGTTGAGGCCAATGAAACAAAGAAAGTTAATCAGGACTTGTATTTCCAAATAGATGACTATATCAAGTGTAAACAACAAAAAGTTACGAAAGCTACATTATGTGTCTATTCTTGCATGAAAGAACAACTGAAGGCTTATGAGGAATATAGAAAGAAAAAGATAACATTTGGTAGTTTTGATTTTGAATTTTACGAGGGCTTTGTAGACTTTTTAACTTTCGACTACGTAAAAAGAAGGAGAAAGACAATCATTAGAGGATTAAAGCTCAATACAATTGGGAAAACAATTAAGCAACTAAGAATTTTTATTAAGGACCGTGTTCGTCGTAAAATAATAGCCCCTATCGATCTCCATGATTTTAGAATCCCGGAAGAAGAATCTGATGCTATTTACTTAACCTATGAAGAAATTGAGAAAATGCATACAGCTAACTTATCGAGTTATCCCTATTTAACTGAATACCGTGATTTGTTTGTTTTAGCTTGCTTAACAGGTCTAAGGTTTTCTGATTTTTCAATCCTTGAGCCTGAAGATCTAAGAAATGACATGTTGTATAAAAAGCAGGAAAAATCAGATCATTGGGTTGTCATTCCTTTAAGAAAAGAGGCTAAGGTTATATTTTCAGAACAATTCAAAGAAAAAATACCGCAACTAACAAATCCGGAATTTAACCGCCACATAAAAACAATAGGAAAATTAGCTGGTCTGTGTAAAACAATAAAGTTTTCTTACAAAAGAGGAAATAAAAATATTGAGATAATCAAGCCTAAGTATGATTGGATAACATCTCACACGGCCCGAAGATCATTTTGTACCAATGAATTTTTAGCAGGGACTCCGATAAAATTAATTATGAATATAAGTGGTCATAAAAATGAAAAGGACTTTTACAAATACATTAGGGTCACACCTGAGGAGGCCGCACAAAAGATAAAAGAATTATGGCTGGAAAGAAATGATATGAAAACATTCGACACTGACCTAAAGAAGGTCTCATAATTTGATTCATAAGTTGGACGAGCAAGGCAATATCAAGGAGTAAAATGAAAGGTGAGAGAACAAATAATCTGAGAGTTATTTGAAGAAAAGGGGATTTAAGTAAAAAAACAAATGGACAAGGCTTTCATCATTTTTAAACCCTCTGGCCGGGTTAACATCTTTGTTTGATAAAGGGTGTAAAAAACGGTAATTATTGTAACTTAGCACGGTTCCGACCTTCTTCCAAAAAATGACATTGTAAAACAGCGCAGTAGTAATAGAAATAAAGATCTTCCATCTTCTCAGCCATTATGAAATTGGTAATAGTTGTTGAATATCCTGCCAAAGAAAATAAACCCTTCGTCTAATTTTGTATGGTTTTAGTTTGCCATCCTTTATCCACTCATAAATTGTAGGTCGGGTAACACGGAAGACATTGCAGACATCAGCAATTTTAAATAAGGGGTAATAAGTTAATCCAGGTGTATCTGACACTGGGGTTGAGGGTTTTTCTTTTTTTATTTTTGAAATTTCCTCCCGTATTATTGAACGTATATGTTCCCAAAATTCCTCCTGGCTATAAGGAAACAAGATGGGCGTAGTGGTACTATTATTCATGTCCTCATTTTTTGTAATTTTCATTTAAGTTACACTTCGGGTAAAACATGTGCACCTTACTGCATTGATTCCGTTTAAAAGAAGGCTCATATCTAATATATCCGTATTCACTTAAATCCTTAATAATTTTGTGATAAGTGGCTCTTGCTGAAATCTTTGCCAACTTCATTATTTGGTAACTGTAGGCCGAAAATGGACTATTATAATCGTGATCCTTCCAATATTGAAGTAATGCTGCATATATCCCGATATGCGTAATACTTATGCGAGGGTCATCATCGATTGCGGCA
Source organism: Segetibacter koreensis DSM 18137 (assembly GCF_000374045.1). Classification (GTDB taxonomy): domain Bacteria; phylum Bacteroidota; class Bacteroidia; order Chitinophagales; family Chitinophagaceae; genus Segetibacter; species Segetibacter koreensis. The sequence continues at coordinate 339,107 of NZ_KB893337.1, forward strand.
AAAAATTCAGATAACGGATTTAACTGCTCCATCTCAAAAAACTTTTATACTCTTAATTGAAATCATTATCATATTACTTATAATACAAATAAGACATGGCTTATTATAGGTCACATCCCATGCCTTTGCTTCCTTTTACTATTTTTGACAGCTTTAGGAAGTTCCAGGTTATCATCTGCTTCATTTTGCTTGTGGTTTTCTTTTTTGGCGTCGTGTGTTGAGGTATGGGCGTAACTCTGTGTTTCCCTTTTAGATTGCTTATTTACAACACGGTGCATACTAGCATCGTAAACATTAATAGATTTAAATTGAGGATTTGCTTCGATGAAACATTTAACCTCTCTTCTATCATCAGTAAACGTTACCGATTGCCTATTGCCTTTATTTAATGAATCAATCAGTCTTGATTTATCCTGTTCATTACTCAATTCTTTTATTGGATGATTTGAAAGCACTTTCTCTAAATCGTAACCGTAATTTTGATGATAATGTTTTATTTTGAAGTTCCCGCTTGCATCAGTCTCCTTAAAATCCATCTGCATCCACGCATTATAGACCTGCCCTTCCTTATTCATCAAGTCTTTATTTACGGACCTTCCACTCATAAGGTTGTAAGCCTCTTTTAATGTAATGTTATTACCCTTATTAATATAAAAGCTTTGTTGAATGCTGTCTGCACTTTTTTCCTTTTTCATCCTTAGATCATATTTATTGAAAAAGTACATATCGCTTTGCTCCGATTTTTTGAAGTGCAGTGTAGCATCAGCAGTGTCGTTTCTAAATTTTGCTGTATGTAATATTGCAAATTCAGGAGATTGCTTTGCAATCCTTTCTTTAAGTTCATTTTCTAATGCCTCTCCAAAACCTGTAAACTTTACCTGGTCTTTTAGGTAATCAAAATTTGTCTGGTTCATAAAATTTAATTTTTAATTGATTGAAATTTCGAGAAAATCAGAAGAGTAATTTTGCTTTTATAATTGTTCTATTTCGCACCAACAGTTGTAAATTCCTTCCCCCATTTTTCTCCATTAGCTCTATCAACAAGTACTTGTCATCAGGAATAGTAAATTTTGGTACAGCAAAAACGACTACGTTTGTTGCATCGCCTTTTATTGTTGAAGTATCACCATAAACATAGAGTGGATCCACTTGGAGTTCTTGGCTTGCTGTCCGCTTAGATTTCTTTTCGTCCTTAATAAAGAAGCGAAGCATATCTACATCATAATTGATGTTTGAATAATTTGCGATTTTAACTCTAAAAAAAATTACATCAGTCTTAATATAAATTCCATCCAAAGTGAATTTGACGTCGTAATTGTAAGCTGTTACTCCATGTGTTTTTTTTCCTTTGCCGGCAATTCTTTCAGCGTCTATCTGTATTTCAGCTTCGTTATAAATCGGTTTTAATAAGTGTGGTTGCCCAACATGCATCCCATTTGTAAAAGATAAATTGATCACAGATGGGTTGCTTACGTAATCAAGGACGAAAGAGTAAAGCTTCCCGTCGGCTGTGATAACGCTTAGATTTGTCTGAGGAAAATTTTCTCTACCAGCCTTTACTAACAAAATATTTTCAACACCCTTAGCTTTTTGAGCCAACACATCCGCACTTCCTCTGTCTACACTTTTTATAGCATATTGAAAAATGAGGTTAGTAGTTTTATTTAAGGTTATCTTGAGAGGATAAGGTTCTATGATAGTAGGAAGAAATTCTCCGCCTGAACTTTGAGAAAATAAAGTATCGCTGGTGAAAAGAAAAAATACTCCAACTATCATTATTACACATATTCGTTTCATTTTGGCAGAGTATTTATGGTTGATAGTTGATGTTGTTGGAAAGAGATTGAAAAATTTGGGATGATGCTTTTTTTTCATCCCTAAGCAAAACCTGGTATCCTGCTTTAACGATAACTTTTATAAGTTTGGCTTTCCCATTCAATAGTGTTTTGGCAGCTTCCAATCCTGCAGTAGCGGCCTGCGCTTTAAAAGATGGATCTAATGTTGTAATTCCCATTTCTTGCATCGTCCGCTCCGTAGCCTTCTTAGCAAAATCATGAGTAATTGCTCCAGGTATATAAATGCCATCAATACCATCCATGTCAACTACAGATAATTCGACTGGGTAAAGAGAATTTTTATAACGAATACTAGTAATCTTAACTATTAATCGCTCTCCGTTTAAAGTTGCCATGCCAAATACAAAACTGTTCTTAGGAATAAGATTGCCGTTAATAAAAATTTCATCCAGCAACCTTAGCTTTACGATTGAGCCATCGACCAGTACTTGCTGTTGATAAACAACTGCCTTAATTGCATTTTCAACAACCAGTTTCGTATCAACGTCTTCATTCAGTGCATAAAATCTATTTGTTGTAAGCCTGGATTCATAAGCAGCTTTGTCACTTATTAACAAACTATTAAAATCATTATTAGCGTTAACATTAACTTCAAATATCTGCCCCTTATTTGCTTCCGAAGTTTGTCGTATCCTTTCGTTCACCCTTTCAGGATGTTGAATGTCTAATATCTTTTCCATCACTCCATTTAATTCCTTCATCTCCGGGTCTTCATTACCAGTATCGGGTTTGTTTACTGTCATCATTTGCTCTAGTCGATTGATTTCAGAACTACCCATAGAAGGAAGTGGTACTCTTTCTACGTTTCCATAATTACGGGATTTCTTTATAGACTTTGTTGAAACCTGGTTCATTACTTTATCTAATTGTTCAAGCTTGCTATAAACTTTTGCTTCATTTGAATCTTGATCAGTACTGGCGTAAGGGTAAGCATCGATTTTGTTACTCCTGTAAGAAAATGTCGGTTTGTATCGTATAGCTGATAAACTATCGTTTGTCAACGGTCCTCTCCTTCCTGAATTTATTTCACCTGAATAGTATGGATCATTCTTGATTAGCCCCTTAAGCTTTGCAGAATCGGATTCGGCTTTTTCATAGTAACTCAACTTATCTAAGGGCTTATCATCTTTTAAGTTGGCATCCGGCAATTGCGTGTTCAACCCTTGATTCGAACCTGCTTGTTCACGCTGACCATCATTTGTCTTTCCTCCACCTAATGTCCAAAATAACAGGGTTACAAATGGCAATACCAGTAACGGCAGTCCAAGTAAAAACTTACGTTTTCGTAACAGCTGAGGCGAGAATGTTTCTGTTTCCATAACTCTATTTTTTGGATGATTGTGATTGAACAAGATTTTCAATGAAAGCCAGGCTGTCTAATAGACCATGTCTATTCTTAATAATGCCATCATATATTTTCCTTCCGGAATCGCTTTGAGCAAGACTGTCTAGGTAAACTCTAAACTTTTTAATTTTTTCAAACTCATCTTTAGATATACCTATCGATGGGTTTATTTGTGTATACTCTTTAGCTATTATTTGTTTAGGTATTCTTATACTTGTAGTAAATAAGGATCGTATGGAATGGGTACCAGAAATGCTGACAATTATTAAGTAAGCAGAAATACTAAAAGAGACTAAACAATATCCTACAAGAATAAACCTTTTAGTATTTGAGGGCAGCTTTTCAAATTGAATATGAAGGAAGGATGAAAATCGTTCCTGTTTTTTACATATATTCAAAGGAAACATGATTAACGATTTTCTGTTTTAACATCTCTGTTATCAATTGTATTCCAACGTTCTATTAAGAAGCCATGGGAATTATTATCCGACCTGCTTACATTTCGCAAATAGCCTTCTGTCACGAGACTTCTGAAAACTATACTGGTAGTTCTTATAATTTTTTCGGTTGCATAGCAACGGAAGTAGTAAGGGTATCGATTGATATCTATTTGAATACTGTCGACATTTACCTGCTGGCTAATATTACCTGAAATAATATTAGAATAATAAGAGTTCTCTTTTAAGTTATCATAAGCTCTTTTTGCAGAACCATCAGCTAAATACAACGCTTTAGTTATGTTAGTTTGAATTACTTTTTCGTCCGGGTCGAGAGTAAAAAAATTTTGATGGAAGCTTTTAATGTGGTCCTTAGCTTCTACAATTATATTATCCTTTCTATCAGAAGCATAAGCCTCAAGCGCTTTCCCATTCGCGAGGATATACACCTTGCCCTGCATGCTGCCTACCAATCGATAACTTTTATAAAGAACAAAACCGCAAAGCATAATACTGGCAACAATTACTATTAATGTAAACATTCGAACGTACCTAAATGCAGTATCTATATTTTTCATTTGCGTAAACATGGCTAATCTTTTTTATTTGCCTGAAATTTTATCTTTGAAATAGTCGCTACCCTTTGAACCCGCAACTCCGTTTCGTAACATATTAGAAGCATCTCCGTAAACATCTTTAACCATTGTCGCAGCAGACGTTGCTGTCGTGCTGGCTGCAAGCTTATTGGAAGAGCTCATAAAATTGCTTACTTTATAAAGAAGAGTATTTCCACCACCTGCATGAACAATATAATTAGCAACTGAAGGAACGGTGAGATAGCCCGCAATTCCTATTAGCATAAAGACCAGATATGCCATGTCCGTAGAGCTAAAAAATGTATCACCTGTGTCCTGCACCTGTTGAAGATCCAGTATCAACATCTTTTCCTGAATCTTCGCTATGATTGAACCAAAAATGTTTGCGACAGGCAACCAAAGAAATGTATTAATATATCGGGCAATCCAAACGGTAATGGTGTGTTGAAAACCATCAAAGACAGCAATTCCAAATACAAGGGGGCCAAGTATTGCCAATACAATTAAATTGAAAGTTCTTATTGTATTTATACAAAGTGCAGCAGCTTCATATAACAATTGTAATACTTCGCTCATCCATTCCTTAACCGAGTTTCTAAAATTGTACGAAACTTTGGCCAAGGCAAATTTGATGTCATTGCCAATGCTTTCAAACATATCTTCTCCCCTTCCACTCTTGTCATCCGGATAGGTGTACTTATACCATTTATCTCTATCACCAAATCCAGTCTCACCTATATACATTTGCCATGCGCCAGAGGCTTTTGTCATTTCTTCCTTTTGTTTAAGAAGCACTGCTATAGATTGATCAGAATCTTTCATCATTGCTGCAGTAGCAGTAACCGTAGGATCCATTATTCCATTAATCATAGCAAGAACAGAAGGAAAGATCATTACTGCAAAACCTATTACAAAAGGCCTGAACAAGGGATACAAATCAATTGGTTCTGCATTAGCAATATCTCTCCAAACTCTTGATGCTATGTACCATGTGGCTGCAAATCCTGCTATGCCCTGTCCCACTCCAATAAGCTTGCTGCATAAAGGCAGCATATCTTTGTATAACTGGTCCAGCACAGCATGTAATCCCTTTACGTCATCCGAGAATCCTTGTGCTTCGGATAAGACAGGCAATAAGATGCCTATTACCGCCCAAAGGGCAGATTTTCTATACATTGTCATTGCTTTTTAATAATTTATGCCGTACATATTTTTTAGGCTTTTTGCATCGTTTCTTTCCCTGGCTCTTTGTATAGCGAGTATAGCAGTGTTATCGTTAAAGTCACGAAGAAACACTAGTTTATCTTGCATTTCATTATAAATGTTATCGATGGCTTTTAACCTGTCTTCATCCGACATGCGAAGTTTGTTTGCTGTAATTATGGTTATTAGGGCATCCAAATTTTTCAGGCTAAGATTAAAGAGATTTGAATAAACTTTACTTAAGTAATTTAGTTCGTTCATACTAAAATTTCCATTACGACTAAACCTGGAATAAGCGCTCTTACTTTCCTTTACTATTGAAACCTGAAAGGTTATGATCTCTCTGACTTTGCGATATTTTTTTACTGCGGGACTAACAGCTAGTAAGCCATCTAAGAAAGATTTATGTAAATAAAAGTTTCCTTGAGACAGATCTTTGATAGTATTATACCCGGTGCTTACAATAACATATCCCTTTTTTAAATTAGTTAGAATTTCCTTTAAATAAGCCAGCCTTTCTACATTCAACAATAACTGCTGTGCTTCTTGTGACTGTGCTGATAATTGTACTAAATTTCCTACATTCAGAAATAAGAATATTATTGCTTTTTTCATGACTGCTATTTTTCAATTCCATAAATGCTGCGGCTTGTTTCGATGTTATTTTTTTCTTTACTTCTTGCAACTGCTAAAACTTTTGCTTCATCACCGAAGCTTTTTGCAAATAGATATTTATCCTCAAGAGTGTTATAAATACCCTCAATTCTTTCCAGCCTTTCATCATCTTTCATGTCCAATTTACCCGCTGAAATAACTGCAATAAGCTCATCGATGTCATCTCCACAACTATTGATGAGATTAGCAAACACTTTAGAGACAAAGTCAATCTCAGATTTACTATATATGTGGTTTGTCTGAACGTACTTATAAGTCTGTTTGTAAATTTCCAATACTTGTTTATGTAATGAAATAATATCCGCTACTTTAGAATACTCTCTTATTGTCGGATTAACATTTTTTAATGAGCTAAAGAAATCATCGTGGAGATTAAAATCACCTTTTTTTATGTTACCAATTGTTGTTAGTCCATTCCTCGCTATTACGTATCCTTTTTGTACATATCGGAGGTACACTTTAAAAGCTGTAATTTGTTCCAACAAATATTTTCTCTGTGTCTTCTTTTGCTTGAACCACTCGTCAAATGTTTGGCCTATGCTTATCTCGTAACTAAATGTGATTAGAATAGCCAAGACAACTTTTTTCATGTTATCGTCCTTTTTTACCTTATTGTTCAAGCCCATACAGTTCCCTTACAACAGCTATGTCATTCTCCGTTTTCGCTCGTTGCAAACTCATAAGTACATTTTGCTGATTAAAATTGATGAGGTCGCCATAATTTGTTTCAACCTGCTGATATGCCCTGTCTATTATTTCTAATCGCTTAGCGTCAGACATCTGGGTTGAAAAAGAATTTATTACTAAAAATATCTGGTCAAGATTTTTTACACTTTCATCCAAGATGCCCGTATATACCCTTCCCATGTATTCAATTTCTTCTTTTGTAAAATGTTTATCCTGTTTGAGAAGTCCCCACGCATGTTTATATTCAGCCACGAGTTGGACTTGTTTATCAGTTATTTCCCTTACCCTATTGTAGTAGGAAATAATAGCTTTTACTTTCCATAACTCGTCGTAGTAATCTTTGTATAACTGCCTTTGTTTTTCTACCCAATCTGTAATTTCATTTAGCTTTGTTTCTGACATTGTATTTTCTGTTACCTTTTGCGCATTCTGTAGCCAGATAGTTTTATTCTGTAGTCTTTGAACCTTTAAATCAACTGCCCTAATCACTTTTTTAATTCCGGCCTTTATAATGTCTGCAATAGGCTCTTGTGCAGATGCTTTACTACCAGTTGCCATCAATGAAAGCATCATTATACTTATAACCACTCCTAGCCTCTTCATGAGAATGTCATTTACTTAATTACTTAACAAGACTGTTTAAACTTTTGATCCTTTTATAAGTTGCACCACTCAATAACAAGAGTAAACGTTCCGGAAAAAAGGAACACTTTCTCTCGCCGCCACCCACTTCCTCGAGTTGCTTTGTCGAATTATCATAACAAGCTATCCACTTGTCAACTTTCTGTTTATGAAGCAAAGTATTATCAAAACAATTGCCCTTCCATGTTACCTGGATGATCTTATATATATCCCCCAGATCACTGATTTTTTTTATCATAACCTTCTCAATAATCCTGCAATTACCTTCATTCCAATTTCTTCGATATATACCAGGCATACACATTAGCATTGCTTTCTCTTGGAGCGCGTTCTTATATGACAGAAATAATGACAGTTTCAGTCTGCGCAGATTGTCTTTCCATTTCATGGCTGTAAATTTTGATGATGATTGAATTATGAAATTTCTTATATCACTCGTGTATTTACTTTAGCAGCGAGTGCTGCAATACCTTTTTGTATGCTTCCATATTTGTGTGAGTATTGTAGCACTTTAACTTTCTCGGTTTCTTCTGTTGTGTATGCTAAATATTCTTCCAGGCTAACTTCCGTCCTATACACTTTTGATAACATTCCACCTAAGCTGATGAACACTTCTTTATATTTTTTTGATGGGTCGTTTGCTCTATTAACCGATAATATCAGCGCCTTTTCCTTTTCAGTTAAACCTAGTAATTCCTGTATTTGCCCAAACTTGTTTTGATACTTACTTTGGTCGAGCAAAATTTTACAATCGCTGTTGTTGATAATTGCTTCCTTTACTACTTTAGACGATATAATGTCCTCAACTTCTTGCGTAACGACTATGGCTTCCCCAAAAAACTTTCGAACTGTTTTGAACAAATACTTGATGTATTCTGCCATCCCTTCCTTTGCAATCGCTTTCCATGCTTCCTCAATAAGTATCATCTTACGAACGCCCTTTAACTTGCGCATTTTCGAGACAAATACTTCCATAACTATGATAGTTACTACAGGAAATAGTATTGGATGATCTTTTATATTGTCGAGTTCAAACACAATAAACCTTTCTTGTAGCAACTCAAGATTTGTAGTTGCATTTAATAAGTAATCAAATTCCCCTCCTTGGTAAAAAGGTCGCAGGACATACAGGAAGTTATCTACATCGAAGTCTTTTTCTTTCACCCGATCCTCAGCCAGTATCAGAACAAAGTCGTGGTTCAGGAAATTATAAAAGCTATTAAAACATGGGAAAATATGTTTATTCTTGGCAAGCTTCTCATAATAAAGTTGCAATGCATTAGATAACGCCACATATTCTGACCGGTTGAAGCTTTCGTCGTCCTTTTTCCATAATGCAAGTAATAGTGTTTTCAGGCTTTCTTTCTTTTCCGTATCTAGACTATCTCCTTCTCCAATGTAGAAGGGGTTGAACTTTATAGGATTTGTTTCATCATAAGTAAAATAATATCCGTTAACCATGTCACACAAACCCTTATAACTATGTCCAACGTCTACCAGCAAAATATGCGTTCCTTGTTCATAATAGCTCCTAACCATATGATTGGTAAAGAAAGATTTTCCGCTACCACTAGGACCTAAAATAAACTTGTTTCTATTGGTGCATATTCCTTTTCTCAATGGTTCGTCACTTATATCAACATGCAGAGGCTTACCTGTCAACCTGTCTCCTAGACGTATGCCCGTCGGGCTAAGGGAAGATCTATAATTCGTTTCGAGGTTAAAAAAACATGTAGCTTGTTCAGCGAACGTATCGAATGTGTCATTCATGGGAAAATCAGCTTCATTGCCTGGTATACCAGCCCAAAAGATTTGAGGTGCACCGATTGTCTCTTGTTTAACAGATGCATCCATCTGTGCGAGAGCAGAAGTCACTTTATTCTTTATTTCCTTTACCTCATCTTTATTGTCTGTCCATACAAATAAATTGAAGTGAGCTTTAACAGGCAACCTTTGTTGGCTGACCGCCTCATTTAAAAAATCATTAGTAGCATCTCGAGCCAGCGTATTTTCACGGGAATAAGCAGAAAGAGATTGAAGTTTTAATCGTTTACTTTCAAATTTGCGAATGGCCTGTCGGTAGTTTTCTATAAAAATGTACTGATTATAAATGTGATTACATGGCAAGAGCTGTCCCAGGGCACATGCAAAACCAACACTAAATTTTGTTTGATCTGTTGAATACTTATCGTAATTTATTCTTGATCCACATAATGCCGGCAAATCGTCAGCGCTTGCCAAGGTGTAAAACTGCGCATACTGGTCGCCTATTTTAATACCATTCTTAAAATCAATATCCTTTGTATGCAACCGAATATCGTTGTCAGAAAGAAAACAGTACTTCTCAATAACACCTACTCTTTTCGCTTGACTAATCAAATGTTCATCTGTCAGTCTTCTCAATGTAACAAATCCGCTGTCTTCCATGATACGTTTAAACTGTCCTGCGACTGTTACAAAATCTTCCAGCATTTGAGCATTTAGAACTTGTGGTGGTACAATTGAAGGACGAAGCAAATTTGAAAAAAGGGATGTAGAGAGTTTTCTTCCGACTGGTTTTTTCGTTAAAAAAATATAACAAGTATGATTTAGAAAAGGTCTCTCATTAAAGAAACGATCACTGCTACCAGAAAGAAAGCTGGTATTGCACTTTAGAAAATCGGGGGCATATTTCTTATCAATAAACCAGTCCTGCTTATGAAAAACTGATAGTTTAGGTAAAACTTTAATGGCTTTAACCCATGCCTGGTGAAATGCTTCATACTCCTGATTCGATAAAGTAAAAATCTCAGGCAGTTCAACTTCAAATACAATAGTTATATCTCCTTGTTTTGATAGGATACAATCGTGTTCTACACCCATTATCGGCAGAAGTTCATCTAGATATCTTTCCATTGTGTAAGCTTAATTTCATAAAGGTTTTTCTTGAATTTGACCTGATAGCGTTAGGAATTGACTTATGTGCGAGTTTTTTCATCATCCCGTGTTCTCCATATTTGTTACTGGCTGCGTATACTTTAAGTATAAGAATGATCCCCAAAATCAAAATAGTTCCAACGCAAATGAAGGGATTAATACCAATTATATAAAGGATAGCAAATAGTATTAATAGCCCCACCAGGCCTGTCGCCAGGTACCATATGTACTGTGCCTTTAGTCCTTTAAATTCAATTGGCCTGTTGATGCCCTTGTTTATTTGGTATACACTATTGCTCATTTTCCTTTTTTAAAATCAACAGTACAATTTTCAATACGACTTGTTGCAACATTCTTCAAACCTTCGAACTACTATACTCCGAAGAAGACCTTAATTACTGTCGCTACGACGACTAGAAAAATGCATCCTCCGAACCATGCGGAGACGGATTTGTTTGTGTTTTCGTCGCCAGAAACCCACCTCTGAGTCGAGTAGGCAAAAGCATTTCAGCTTAAGCCTCTCACAGCACCGTACGTGAGCGTCTCCGCTCATACGGCTCTTCTTATTCAGTCATTACTGGTCGTCTTCTATTCTTCGGACTTGCAGTAGGCTTAACTCCCCATTTCCAATGTGCGAACAAATTAGGATTGGCTAATGCCATATCTCCCAGCCTGTACACTGCTTTGGTCTTGTGTTTCCTAAACCCTTTGAACTTATCACGAACCCAACGAGACAATTTCATGTTTACCGGGAATAATACTTCCTTCAAATCCCTCACGTTATGCTTGCCATAGTAGTTGATCCACCCTTGAATGATGGGGTTAATCTCTTTAGCAATTTCTTCGAGTGTAAGCTGTACCCAATAATGACGGTTCCACTTCCTCACTGTTTCCCAAATCTCTTTCTTAGCTGCATTGCTGATTGCTGGAGAGAAATTTATAAAGACTTCCTTGTTTTGATCAACTGCCCGCCTCGGCCTAAAAGTGTAACCAAGAAAATCAAACTGGATACAATCATACTCGATGTCGCGATGGTTCTTTTTACAATAAACAATCTTTGTCTTGGTCTCGTTGAGTTCCAACTTGCACTCCACTAATCGCTGCTGAATTTGGCGTTTAATAAATTCCGCCTGTTTCAGACTTACACAGTGACAGATGATATCATCCGCATATCTTTCAAATGAGATGTTCGTATGATTACGTTTCATCCATTCATCGAATGCATAGTGAAGGAAAAGGTTTGACAATATCGGTCCTATTACAGAACCTTGAGGAACACCTTTGTTTCTCTCCACTTGTGTACCATCTGCCATCTGGCAGGGAGCTTTTAACCACCGTTGGATGTACATCATAGCCCATTTGCATCTAACATGCTTTTGTAAAGCTTTGATGAGAAGATCATGATCTATCGTATCGAAGAATTGACGAATGTCCAAATCAACTACCCAATGAAATACATAGCTGCGTTCTTTCGCTTTTGCTATTGCATCATGTGCAGATTTGTTCTTCCGGTACGCATACGAATCTTCATGAAAGTGTGGTTCAATAAACCCTTCAATGGTTAGAACTACAACCATCTGTGCCACACGATCTCCAACAGTTGGTATACCCAGAGGTCTTGTACCACCATTTGCTTTTGGTATCTCTACCAATTTCACGGCTGGAGGCACATAGCATCCTGAACTCATTCGGTTCCAGATTTTGTACAAATTGCTTTTGAGATTTTTCTCAAATTCAGTAATTGATACATCATCAATTCCCGCTGCGCCTTTGTTTGCTTTCACTCTTTGGTACGCTTCCATAACAAGTTGTTTGGAAATCTCAAATGACTTTGCTTGTTGCATTAAATCCTCCTAATTTCTTAGTTGTTCAATTCAATTCGCTGAATAAGCTGACCCCTTCGCTCCACCTCAATTACAGAGGCTTCGTCACTACTACAGGTCAGTCCGCCCCTGTGCTTAGCATTGGTACTCTCATCCTTGCAGGTTCTCTGCTTGAATTTCTCCCTTGGCATCTAAGCGACAGGTTCCCAAGTTCCTCGTAAAAGCCTCTATGCAACTCGTGCCATCTCAATACCGGATGCCACTTGAACAATAAACAGGTTTCCTTCAAGCTTGTCCCAAACTAAGTCTAGGAGTTCGGTTTTGACATCATCTAACAATATTTCGATACCTCATCGATGGTTCCCTTGCGGTCACCTTTTGCATAGTCACCTGCCGGTTTAATACCGACTTTTCACGTATCGCTCACGACCAGGGCTCTTAACCAAAGCCGCATACGTTGGTTTGAAAGCTGTTCCTGCAAACCGCTTTCAGCGGGCCTACCGCCATCTCTTACGAAGCATTCAATTGCTGTTATTCAAGCAGCAATCAATTCTTGGCACACTAGACCTTTACCGCTCCGACCAAACCAAGAATAGCACCAACCGCATACATAAGACTAGTCCCGCCGCGTAATAACTTCTTACCATCGTATTAGCTTGATTAATACCTGCAGCAGCATCTTGCGCATATACTTGTAAGTTTACTACAACCAAAATTGTTGTGACAACTACTGGCAATAGTGTTTTATAAAGGAGTGTATCCTTTAATTTACCTTTACCCATATACTTATTTTTAAGGTTTTTGTTGCAATTTTCAGATCCCTATCTAATGACAATTGAAATGAGAATTCGAAGACTCGCAGTCATTTTGAGCATATTTTTTTCATATCCTTCTCGCTTAATATGAAGGGACATTTTTCTTTGCACTGCACAAGTATAAAGTCATTTACGAATACCTGGAAAGAGGCAATGCCTATCACAGGATACAGGGATAACGTGGCATGCAGAATAGATACTAACCTTTCCTTTTTATAAAAACGCCTTGGTGCTGTCTCAAATACACCGGTTATGTCAGTAATAAGATCATGAACAATAGTGAAAGGATCTGATACACTATATGCTGCCGGAGAAGATTTTCCAACCATCTCATCTTGATTCTTGCCCTTTTGATCTATGCTCTCTTTCTTAGTGTTTTCCTGAATGATGTTATCTTCCGTTTCACTTTCAGTAATTATACCTCCTCCGATTGCATCTTCCGGATTTGTATTTTCTAAAAAAATATTCTCGGATTGTGTTGACGTATCGAAGGTGTAATCCTCATCCGTACTTGTCTCGTCAACTTCCGCTTCCCCGACACGGGAAGCCTTGTTATCGTCAGAATTAATTTCATGCTCGTTAGTGGCGTCAAAGTCGCCATCATCCACAAACTTTTGATCACGTTTTAGAAATAGGTAGATCTCCTGTCTGTAATAAAATAAGAAAAGAGCTACATAGTAAATTATCAGTATGATAAAAACCGTTTGTATATACATCTTCCAGGAAATTGTTGAGAACATATCATTTGTTTTATCTGTTGTTATCTCTTATTGCAAATAAACTATCAGAAAATGCACAAAAACAGTCCTAACGGTCATATGACCACCTGTAACTAATTGGAAATCAAATAGAAAAATTTTTAAAAAACTTAATACAATTAGGGACTAGTCGATAGTGTAAGTAAGTAAAGCTGAAGGATGAAGCTCTAAAGCAGAAGCGAGATCAAGAATTGTAGTGAAAGTAATATTGATTTTACCCTGCTCAATTTTTAAGATATTGCTATAGTCTATGTTACAGGCAGAAGAAAGCTCCCGAAGAGTTAATCCTTTATCTTCACGGAGCTTTCGCAGATGAGTCCCTAATTTTTTTAAAGCTATTTTATCACTTTCTTTGATCATTTCTACTTTGCTATTGCCAAAGAGAAAATTCAAAGATTTAGTTGTAATTATTGTTGGTTAATAACACCACAATGAAAAGTTTTGTACTTTTACCCTTCCATCTATCTGCAAAATTTATTTTCTAAGTTTCAATTCTTTCGCATGGAGAATCATTTATTACTAAAGAAACCTATAAACGAACTTCCTCTCACAGAAGAATTTAAAAGAACGGCAGAGATCAACGGATTCGAGAATTTGGAGGAAATTCTTTCCTTCTCTGCAGTTTCATGGTTGCAGAGGGAAGGGGTTACTTATCATTTATATAAGGAGCTCGCAGATTATTTACAAGAGAATAATCTTTTACATCTGTTACAGCATCAGTACTGAAATTATTCTTACATTTTGGTTGTGAGGGTCACTAGTTCAAGTAGAATACCTCTTACCCCTTTTATTGCCGAAGCTTCCGCTTTATAATACTTTCCATAAAGGCTACCGTAAGAGATATCTTCAGCTCTATAAGTTCTGAAATTAGAGGCAAAAATTTTTATGACCTCCATTTGGTTATTGTTAGTAATAACCTTTCCTAAAGTTAACACCCGAACAAGAACAGCTAGTTGGGCCACTGATAGAGCTACATTAATTTTTGTCTCTGCAACTTGCTCGACATTCTTTTCGGGACTGTATTCTTGAGGTTTGATCTGCCTCTCCATAAAAAAAATTTCTTCTTCAATCCAATGTAAGACCTGATCTTTCATGGGTATAAGATCAGAAAATAGTACATAGCTGAACTGATCCAACATTTGCCTGAATTGTTTTCGATGGTACTTCAATACATCAAGCTTAGCCTCGAGCGTTTCTAATATGTTGTATTCTTCCTGTAGCTGGTCTATCAGGTATTTGAAAAACCTTATATGATTAAAGTTTAGATAGAGTAAAAGTTGTTTTACAGATTTATGAATACTTGTATTCGTCGCTACATCATTTAGCTGCCTAAACAACTCTTTTTTATAGACCAAATCCCGGTAAGTGAAAGATTTTTTGTTTAATCCTTGTTCGAAGAACTGGTAGTGGGAACCGACGATCTCGATTAATTGCAGGTCTTCAGACCTTCCTTCAAACCGAACTTTCAATTCACTTAACTGTTGTTCAAATTCTTTAGTTAAATATGAATATTCATTGTCAGGAATTTTTGCATCAAGGTTAAAATGTGGAGAAAAATAAGTTTTTATGTAGCTAAGGAGATCGCCCACTGAATTAATGAGGGAGCTATATAGATGAATAAGTTCTCGGTTCTCGGTCTGTTGCTGATACGCAAAGAGGTCGTCAAGTAATTTTATTATGAGGGATTGATAGTTTTGAATTAAAGATGCGTATTCGCTCTTCCTACGAGGATTGAACAGGTAAACTATTAAATACTTTTTAATGAATTCGATTTCAGAAGAAGCGGAATCTAAAAGCATTTTAAGTCCCGGTTCAGATAAATCAAGACTTACTGCATTTTCGGGATGAACTGTAACGCCAACAATCTCTATTATTTTTGCTATTCCCTGTTCCACATGTGTTTGAATTTATCTCCACTTTGTACCTTAGGAAAGAGAGAACTAGTATTGGTAGATGCGTCATCTTCATTGTAAAATTATTGCTTGTATTATTCATTTCAAATTGATAAAAGTCATCAAATCAAATCTTACTTTTTATACGGCTAAGGGTTTCTTCGCTGATGCCTAAATAGGATGCTAAATACTTGGAAGGCACTCTCTGTATGAGTTCAGGATATTTCTCTCGCAAAAATGCATATCGTTCTGGCGCACTATGTTTGCGGAGGGAATAGAGACGTTCCTCGGCCAGTACATAATACTTTTCCGTCAAAACCCGGGCTACAAAATTCAACTCTAAAAAATTCCAATACATCTTTTGGAGTTCATCGTACCCCAAGCACAAAAGGCTGCAATCCTCTAAGGCCTGAATACTTTCATAGGAGGGTTTTTGTGGAAAAAAGCTGGGAACTGAGATAATTAGATCTCCCTCTTTCATAAACCACGAACATACTTCTTGAGAGTTAGTAGTATAAAAACATCGCAACAAGCCTTTCTCAATGTAATAAATGCTTTTGCATAGTTCGCCTTCCGTGAGCAAAAAACCTTTTCGCTCCAGGTCTTGCGTTTTTAGTGATTGTAACAAATTTTGTTGAAGGCCTAAAGATAACTCATGTATGGAGCTTAGTAGGTTGAAAAACTCTTTCATAGCTGTTGTTTTAGATAAAAATTAGATTGGATAGTTGCAGTCGTCGAATGGCTAATAAAAATAATACTTGTTTTTGCAAAATAAAATTGACAAATGTCAATAAATTTCATTGCGGTCACTTTTGTGATCCGTGAACATCTTGTCGCCTCACCTACTTACTTGTAATTACTACTATTTCATAACCGGCTGCTGCCATCAGCAGGTGTTTAAGAGAATGCCCGCTAACAATATTGTCGAGCAGACCGTAAACTTCTTTGTCAAAGGTTTCACAAAACTTAGCGAAACCAAAGAACAGAAAAATAAGAGTTATTTCCTTCCCGAATTTAATTCGCGGCTTGTATAATATCAGAATTAGAGGCATTGCTATTATGGGAAAAAACTGAACCATGCCATACCACCTCAAATCACCCTTACCCAACTTTTCACTAACGATCCAATAGATAACACTAATAACGCCAATCATATTAAATATCCAAAACGCATTGTATCCAATTGTTTCGTTTATGGAACTATAAATTATAAAAGCGAAAAAAGACATCAGAATAATAGTAATCGGTATCCTATCATAAACCAAAGTAGCATTTTTTGGCAACCAGTGGTAGTATCCGCTTCCTAGTGTTACAAGGATAAAGCCAATAAAAAGGGTATAAAAAATATGCCTTAGTTCCTTTACCTTGATGTCCTTTGCGCCTTTTAATCCAAAGAATCCAACTAAAGCGAAAGGAAGGTTTGTTACTACATTTAGGAAATTAGGAACGTTCCACAACTTTCTCTGATCTGCAAAATCATGATAATTCTGGTCCTGAGGCACCGGCCCTAAGATTATGAGGGCGACGACGCACAAAGAACCAAGTAGTAGTATTATATATTGTTTTCTAAACACCAATTTTTCAAGAGTTACTGATGTCCGAATTTCTTACTTCCAGATATTCAAACCATTAGAACTTTTTTTTCCGACAGTTTTATAAATTTTGATAATAGCTGCAACTATTGTTGTCAATGCAATTAGGAGAAACAGAATTAAGGTGATTTGGGGTACTAACTGGTAAAATGTTCCATAATTATAATGCTCATAGTCAGTATAAAAAAATGTAAATATTGAAGCGAGCATAAGTAAAACTCCCAGTAAATTTAATATGGGTTCAGATACGGAAACGGCAGTTTTTTTACTATGAAAAGTTATCAGAATAAGAACTATACCCGCTAAAGCTGTGATAGCATAAATACTAAAATGAGGTAATGCTAGTAGCAGGTAAGTAATATAAAAGTTCCCGACATGTTCACCGCTAATAATTATAATGAAAAAACTAATTATAATGGTATAAGGGTTAGTTAGGACATTTATTATTTTCATAAGATTTTAAGTTAATTGCAAGGACCGGTGGCATCACCAACGAAAGCTTTGCCACCAGGTATAGTTATATTATCGCTTTCAATTCCTTGTTGTTGCATACTCTTTAACTGGTTATATAATCCCTGAGGAGTATTTGTTCCACTTATAGCAGTTCCTCCCGGTATATCATATCGAGGTATTTCCAAGGCATTTGAAATCCTGGTAGCATTAAAAACATCTAATGCAAAATCAGTACAGTTAAATTCGTCTACATCATACTTTACAAATCTTGAGAGTTCGACCATTTTATCTAATGTTTTTTGCAATTGTGCCGCTGACAGATTCATCTTAAGGCTAGCGTTGTATTCATGTTCACTGTTATCGACAAATTTTCCTGCCACGGGCGCTGTTGTCAATAACGATTTCCAACCTTCGACCGGATAGAAGCCGATATTTTGCATCACCGAGAGACTGCCATTTGTTTTTTTAATCTGCAAAAAAGTATGACCGGGGGATTGAGTTCGCCAATTAAATAATTTATTGGAATTATCGTCCACGGGTATATCAGCAAAGATTTCAATAGAACAAGTTGATCCTTGATCAGGAATGGACGAGAAGCATTTAACATACTTGGTAACGTCAATTGCAGCTAAACTTTCAATAAATTCAAAGTCTACTAACATTTCGTCTTCTTCGTCTGCTCCTCTATCTGTTCTGGAGCCATAACTTTCCTCATCATATCTTCTGCCCTCAACAGGACTATAACCAACAGATCGTCCGCCCGAATTAAATCCAAAAAAACCGGATGAATTTGCATAAGGCATACCGCCATAATACCAGTCCACTATGATATCAGGATATTCTTGCTTTGCCTGGGGAACCACTAAAGCCCTTTGAGCTAAAGGCTGTTCATTAAGTGCATTTATATAACCGTCTTTAATGTCGGAAATCAGCTTGACTACTCTATTTAAATAACTTATTTGAATTTTTCCATTATATAAATATTTTGATCCACTGCTGGTTTCTGTTTGGTGTAGTTGAACTCTTAAGGCATTCAAAATTTTACCAGAAATGTCGGTATATAAAAGGAGAAAATCATCTGAAAATTTGCTTCCTTTAAAAGAAACCTTGAAGAAGAGAGTGCGAGTATCTTTTTTAGTTTTTACAGACCTCGTAAAATCAAGATTAGCATAATCACTGGCAGTTAAACTATCTTTTAAAGTTGCTTGTATGTTCTCTATATATCCTCGTTTAGAATTAGCAGGCGGAATATTCTTTTGGCATGAAAGAAAAAAAGCTGCTACAAATGATATAAGTAGAACACTTTTCAATTGTCTAACATTTCCTTAAAATTAAAACCGTTTTTCGTAAATTTCAAATTGATAAAAGTCAAGAAAATAAAGCATTCTACATAGTATTGGTAATGTTGGCTGGTTTAATACCATGCTTCGGTTACCAATAGGAGAAATGCACACAATGTGATTACCGCATACTATTTGCTGCCACAGCTACTGTTACTATTTTAAATAATTGAAAATTTTCGTTTTTTAAGTCGAATATATTCAATAACTTTAAGGTATAATAATATCGTCATGTCTATAGCCGTTTCAGCTAACAATAAATCTTTTATAAAAAATCGTTTTAAAGGTCTCGATTTAAGAAGCCTTCATGCAATAGTGTTCTCCGCCCGAAAAGGTCTAAAGACTAAAATTTTTTATGATTTTGCAGAAGCTATTAAGATGCCGGAAAAATCACTTGCAAACATTATAAATCTATCAGCCAGAACGATAAGCAATTATAAGGAGCAGCAAAAAGCTTTAGAACCTGTACATGCCGAACATCTTCTGAAACTTATAAGCCTTTATGAAAAAGGCGAAGAAATTTTTGGCAACATTGATGAGTTTAATTATTGGATGAAAAAGCCTTTCTGGAATTCACAGGAAACTCCTATCGATTGGGTTATCACTCCCGGAGGTGTTGATCTACTAATGGAAGAATTGGATAAGCTGGCACAGGGCTATCCTGTATAAAAAACCCTCATGGATGGTAGTATTCAGGATCACCCACAAAAATTATAGTAATCAGTTATTTGCTTCGGGCCTTAAAGGAAGATGGAACGGTGCCGGAAACAAGGTAATTTACTGCGCGGAGTCAATTCCTTTGGCCTTTTTAGAAAACATGATAAGAAGACAAGGCGTTGGCTTTAATCATGACTTTAAAATAATGGTGATTGAAATACCGGATGACCTGCCAGTAACGTCAATCTCGGTAAATGATCTAAAAGAGGGTTGGCGAGATTTTAAAGATTACTCTCTCTGTCAGCCGCTGGGAGATAAATGGTATGCGGAATGTAAAACATCGCTGCTTAAAGTACCATCGGCAGTCCTTCCTGAATGTTACAATTATGTAATCAATACTGAACATACTGATTTTAAAAAAATAAAATTAGTAGAAACTACAGACCTAATTCCTGACAAACGGATTGAAGATATTTTAAAGAGATACAGGGATAGGCAGTAAAAATATGTGCTTGCCATTCTAGACAGCAAATGAATCGTTCCTAAAAATAACACTTATAATCGCCATTTATTCCAAACTCAATTCGGGCAGCTTTTCCCATTCAAAATGTTCATCCTTTCCTTTCCCATCAGCTCTCATTTTTGATGACCGGATAGTATCAACCGTATGATAAGTCAATCCTTCAGAAGGCATTTCAAAATCAAGAATAGCTTTATAATCTTCAGGGGCTAAATCTCCTTCCACCCATTTTTTTGACAACTCCAACGGAAGAAATAAAGGCATACGCCATTTATTTTCACCACCATTATGAATCATCTTCATTACTTCATTTGCGGCTCTTGTAATTATTGTGAAACTCCAACGTTTAATAGCCTCACCCGTTTCCCTATCGGGTAGCTCTGCCACCGAATATAATCCCGGTATAAAAAACATGGGCTGTTCTTTTAATCCTACTAAATATGGCACTTTCTTTTTCCACCCCTTCACTTCCCTATGTTCGTAAATTCCGGTCACCGGCATTAAGCATCTCCGGTTCCTTATTTTATACCAATAGCTTCCCGTGTCCTCAAGTATTCTTTCACTACGCGCATTTAACATCGTAGGCCTGTTCTTTTTAAAGAGGCTCTCATCTTTTACGTAATAGGGAATACAGCCCCACTCCATTAGTCTGCAGTGCAACTTACCATCCTCACGGTTTTGATATATTATCGGGTGCTCACCATAGGCGTGACCAATGACATGAACAGACGCATCGAAATTTATAGTTATCTGATCATCAAAAATTAAATCAGGAAAATAATCCTCTAATTGGCTTATTTCCACTTTAAACGAAATATCATAACACATAGGTCAACTTTTTTCAATTTCGTCAAATCTAACACGTAAAGTTTGAGTTGACCGCTTCAAGATAATATAAAGTTCTCCAAAAGTTACCTGGAAAGATGGCCTAATAGTTTCGTCAGCTCCAATCCTCCAACCTGTATTCTTAATTATATATCTTCTCATATTCTCACTATACCGGTTATTCAGGCGCATTTCCATTTCCTTTACATCTTTTACAATGCTCCAGTACACAACATAGCGAGAAGATGGTTCTAACATCTCTCTAATTTTTTTTCTGTGTTTTTCTTTCGTCAAATCTATAATAGCCGCATACTTATCATGCGCCACTGCGTTTAAATGAATTTTAGCTAAACCCGGGTCATCATAATCAGTGACAAGTATATCCGTTTTGTATATTTCGTCGCAATGATCAAAAGCCCTTATGTAAGTTTGACTCACCAGAAAATATTTTTTTAGTTCGATCAATCTGTTTACGTAGTTATGCTTAAACTTTTCAAAAGGCTGAAACATGTTATATTCTCACTTTTAAAATATCGTTGATGTTTGTTGTATAGCAGGGAGATAAGTGTTCTGCTTTCAGCCTGTATCTCTTTTCAAACCCCTGCACTGCTAATCGGACAATTTCCTTACCTAATGCTCGGTTGACCTTATCCATCGTTTCCATTAACATTTTCCCCTTGTTTTTTTTGGTGGCAAATAAAGAGCCTTGCACCTGGTCTGCTGGTACAAGGTCCATCACGATCACCCCGCATTTTAAATAACTGTAGCCCTCTTTAAAAATGATATCAAAGCCTTTTGAAGCGTATTTAATTATTTCAGTTGTATTATTCGAGGGAGTTTCTAATTGAATGCTGATCGAACCCGAATATTGCTTGTCTTCCGTCTTGTGCGGGTTTGTCTGAACAAAGACATTTACCTTTTTACAGCAACTACTCTGTTGCCTCAACTTTAAAGCACAGGCTGCAGCATAATTACACAACGCTTCCTTAATCTCTGACTTTTCTGACTGCAACTTTCCAAATGATCGCGACGTGCAAATATTTTTTTTGGGTTGGGCTTCAAATTCCCATTCGATAGCCGGTATGCCTCTTAGTTCGTTTAGTAATCTTTGACCTTTTACCGTCATTTTCTTTCGTATCCATTCGTCCGGCGCATTTCTCAATTGCAGGGCAGTTTTAAATCCGTTTCGCTTTAGAAACAATGAATATTGATGGCCGATGCCCCATACATCTTCAACCTGGGTAGATTCAAGCATTTCTTCTGTCAGCCTTTCGTTTGCTGCCCAGTGAACGCCAAGTTCTTTTCTTTTTTTCTTAGCAAACCTGTTAGCCATTTTTGCCAACGTTTTTGTAGGTGCGATACCCACGCTTACCGGTATACCAATATTCTGCTTAATGCTGTTTCTAATCTTCATACCCAGCGTCAGGAGATCGGAGTGTAGCAGGTCGTGAATATCAAGAAAAGCCTCATCAATTGAATAAATTTCTAACCTTGGCACAAACCCCTCCAGCGTTTTCATAACCCTGTCACTTAAATCTCCATACAATGTATAATTTGAACTAAAAACAGCCACCTCATTTTTTTCAATGACTTCTTTAATCATGAAAGCAGGAGTACCCATATCAATTCCCAAAGCCTTCGCTTCTTCACTGCGGGCAATGGCACAGCCATCATTATTTGACAATACAATCACAGGTCTGCCTTCCAGCTTTGGATTAAAAAGCCTTTCACATGACACATAAAAGTTATTACAATCTACTAAGGCATACATTGTTTTAAATCATTTGCAGTGATTAAAATGGTTGTAACAACACCCCATATTTGCATATTCATTTCATCTGTAATCTCTATATCGTTCATGGCTTTGTTTGCCGGACACAGCCAGCATTTGTCTCCTATTTTCTTAAAATATTTAACCGTAAACTCACCTGCAAGAACGGCAAAAACGATATCTCCGTTTTTAGCAGTAAGCGACCTATCTATAATGAGTTTGCATTTCGGAGGAATAAATGCCTCAATCATTGAAGTTCCGGCACAATCGATAAGAAAAGTCGAAAGAGGATGTTTAATAAAAACTTTATTTAAGTCTATTCTTTCTTCGAGATAGTCCATTGCAGGCGACGGAAATCCGGCAGGAACGCGGAAATTATAATAAGGTATGCCCTTTTCCGTTTTGCTTGCCTCGTCTATCATTTTGCTAATATTTTTAGCAAAACTATCTTAAAAACTAATAGCTAGAACAAATGTTGAAAGATTTTATTTTTTTATCCCACATTCTGCACGCCTTTAGACTTCTTATTTTAATCCATTCCGATAATCGAATTGTTGCATTAGAAAGGAATGAGGAGATTGGCTTAATATTTCAATAAGGAAGGTATTCATAAGAAAAGTGTCATACATTATGACTATTTCGCCGAAAAATCACATAAATATGTGATTGGACAAATTGGGAAAAAGTCTACATTAGCAATTCTAAGTTTGACCATTGATTGCTAATCGAAACCCCGAACAACTTGTCCGCGACCAGATAGACAAGATGCTGCACGCATCGGGTTGGTTAGTACAATCAAAAAAGCAAATAAACCCGGCTGCAAATATTGGTGTTGCCGTTCGCGAATACCAAACGAACGTTGGTCCTGCTGATTATATTCTTTTTGTAAACAAAAATCCAGTTGGAGTAATAGAGGCTAAACGTGAAGAAGAAGGTGTACGACTTACAGTGCATAAAGACCAGACAGAAGGTTATGCAAAGGCGAAACTTCGGCTGATAGATAATGATCCTTTGGTTTTTGCTTATGAAAGTACCGGTGAAGTAACACGGTTAACTAATAAAAGCACTTCTCTTTCTCAAGACTTTTCTTCAAATGAAGGTTTTCCCGTACTTTCCGGCAATAATAATATGACCACTAATTTTTTTACAAACCATAACGGAAACTCCCTCTTAAAGAAGTTCAATGGCGCCTTTGAGCACATCGCCACTATATATGCTTTCCATGCTGTAGTTGGATATTTCAGGGCTTCAGGATATTACGCAATAAGGGAACATCTTATGAATGTACCCGAGGTAAAAATTCTTGTAGGCATCAATGTAGATTCTATAAGTGCTGAAGCGAAACGAAGAGGTCTGATGTTCTTCGGTGATCCAGAGAAAACCAGAGATGAGTTTATCCGATGGATGCGTCAAGACATTAAGGAGGCCGCTTATACCAAAGAAGTTGAAGATGGTATCCTTAAGTTCATGGAGGATATTATGGACAGGAAAATCCAGTTAAGGGTACATAAAACGAAGAAACTTCACGCGAAGATTTACATCTTCCTGCCTCAGAACTATAATGAATACTCAGGTGGTGAAGTAATAACGGGTTCGTCTAACCTTACTGCTGCAGGATTGGGAATAGAAGACGAAGGAAATTATGAGTTTAATGTATCGCTAAGGGACTATAATGATGTTGCTTTTGCCGAACAAGAGTTTAAAAAGTTGTGGGAAGACGGAGAGGAGATTTTGCCTATAGACGTTGACAGGATAAAACATAAGTCGCACATAGGCCAACTGTTTACACCGTTCGAGATTTATATCAAATTCCTGATTGAATACTTTGGTAAGAACATAGATTATGACCCCGATGCGGTCGGTGACCTGCCAAAGAATTTTAAAAAGCTGAGTTACCAGGTAGATGCAGTCAACCAGGGATACCAGATGATCTTAGATCATAACGGTTTTATACTCGCCGATGTGGTGGGTTTAGGAAAGACTGTTATTGCCAGCATGATTGCAAAGCGGTTCCTGATTGCTAATGGTAGTTTAAGTACCAAAATACTGGTTGTATATCCGCCACCATTAGAAAGAAACTGGAAGTCCACCTTCAGGCAGTTTGGTTTGGACAAGCATACCCGCTTTATTAGCAACGGAAGTCTTCATAAGATTTTGAAAGACGATGAAGATTATTGGCCCAAAGAAGATTATGACCTAATTTTGGTAGACGAAGCACACAAGTTTCGTAACCACAAATCATTGATGTTTGATAATCTTCAAACGATTTGTAAAGCACCCAGAAGCATTATCGGCAATGTATATGGACATCGTAAGAAGGTGATACTTATTTCAGCAACTCCGCTTAACAACAGGCCGGACGATATTTACTACCAGTTGCAATTGTTTCAGGATGCGAGAAAATCAACTTTATCTACTACCAACCTGCAAAGCTTTTTTGCTCCATTAATTAGGAGGTATAAGGAGGTGTTGGCTGCAGCTAAAGTGACCGGTAGGCCTGATTTAAATGCTTTACGCGGCATTTATGGAGACATAAGAGATAAGGTGCTTGAGCCGATAACCGTAAGAAGAACAAGAACCGATGTAAAAAATTACCCAGCGTATTTGCGGGACCTGGAATCACAGGGTATCAAGTTTCCGGATATTGCCCCTCCAAAGGCAGTTGAATATGAATTAGGCCCCGAACTAGAACAATTGTTTTACGATACGATTGCTCACTTGGTAGATGAGATAGGCTATTTCAGGTACCAAGCAATAGCGTATTTACTTCCTGAGGTACAAGACAAGTATTACTCGCAAGCTGAAAGAATTTCCAAGACACTAGCACAGATTATGATGACCCAAATGGTGAAACGTTTGGAGAGTTCTTTCTATGCTTTTAAAAATTCGCTTAATCGCTTTCGTATATCCACTCAGCGGATGATCACCATGTTCGAAAAAGGAAAGATTTATGTGGCACCGAGCACCAATATCAATTCCTTGATGGACCAGGACTGGAGTGATGAACAAATTGAAGAAAAGATATTGGAGCTGTCTGCAGAAGACCCCAAGAACCAGATTTTTTCACCTGCTGACTTCCAGGAAGAATTCCTCGACTTGCTACACGCAGACCTGCAGCATATAGAACATATATGCGACCAGTGGGAGGTTGTAACAGCAGATCCTAAACTGGATATGTTCAAGCAGCTGTTAAAAAATGAATTGTTCCGTCACGATATCAATAAAACAGGCAAGCTGGTCATCTTTACCGAATCGAAAGAAACTGCTATCTACCTTACTGAACAACTCAAATACCCGAAAACCTTGACGGTATCAGCTGAAAACAGGAAAGCGGTTTTTGATATCATTCAGAAGAATTTTGATGCGAATTATAGCGGCGAGTTTCATCACGACTATGACGTCATCATTTCAACCGAGGTATTGGCAGAAGGTGTAAACCTGCATCGCTCAAACATTATCGTCAACTACGATACCCCATGGAATGCTACCAAGCTGATGCAGCGTATAGGCAGGGTAAACAGGATAGGAAGTATTGCTGAAGTGATTTATAATTATGCCTTCTATCCTTCACGGCAAAGCGACCAGTTAATTAATCTGTACAACAATGCATTCATCAAACTCCAGGGTTTCCATACAGCCTTTGGTGAGGATAGCCGGATATACACCGTAGAAGAGGTATTGGAACAGGTAAAGCTCCACACCCAGGGCATTGGTGAAGACGAAGACAAGCGCCTTATTTACCTCCGCTTCATCCGTGAGTTTAAGGAAAAGAATGAGAAGGAGTTTAAACGCATTAGGCAGTTACCATTGAAAGCACGAACAGGACGCAAACCTGGTAAACAACACAAGGAGATAACTGGTGGAAGCCTCATATTTATGAAGTCGCCTTATAAACTGGAGTTTTATAAACTGCATAAAAAAGTAACCATTGAACCCTTGACATTTATCCAGGCGGCTGAGATGTTTGAAGCCAAAGTGAATGAAGTGTCTGAAGCACTGCCCGATTATCATCACAAGCATGTAGAAAAAGCGACTGCGCATTTTGAACAGGAATTATTTTCCAGTTCGATAGAAACTGTATCGGGCGAAACGGCAGATGCAAAAACCAACCAAGCTAAAAAGTTTATACGCGAACTGCGTGCCGATAGCAGGGATGAGAAGTTTAGAAATGCGGCTGAAACCATTCTGCTGATGCTGGATAAGGGCACCATTACCAATTTGTCAAGCGAACTCAACAAGCTACGGCTAAAGTACAACAAAGGCGATATAAAAGCACATGCCGTAGAAAACCTCATCATGCAGTATGCAGCCAAGTACGCCAGCATCAACAGCGAAATGGATGATGCAGATGCATTGGATGCACCACTCTTGCCATTAGAAATAACCCAGAAGCCGGATATTATTTTATCTGAAACATTTACCAGCTAAACCAATAGAACGATCGTCATGGACCAGCAGACCCTTAAACGGATATTTGAAAAAGCATACGACTCTAGCGAATGGATAGAAGTAGCAAAAGAAGTTTTTAAAGCAGATAATATTCTTACCAAACCAGCTAAAATTAACCTGCCTGCAAACGACTGGGAAGCCACAGGTGTAGAACTGGGAAGCTTTGAAACCACGGATAACAGGCAGATTGGCTTGTATGAATTAACCATAGGACCTAAGGCACAATTGCACCGCAACAAAAAAGGGATGCGCGAACTATTGGCCAAAGTGTACAAAGAAGATGTGGATGCTGCGCTGATTGTATTTGTACAAGGCAACAAATGGCGGTTTAGTTATGTAAGCGAAATATATACCCGCGACGATAAAGGCAGACGGCAAAAGAAATCAACCGACCCTAAGCGCTACACCTACCTTCTGGGTGAAGGTGAAAGAAGCAAAACCGCTGCGGACCGATTTGCCAAAGTAAGAACTACCGCCAGTCTCTTTAAAACAGGTGTGTCGCTCGAAACATTGGAAGAGGCGTTTAACGTAGAGAAGATGTCGAAAGACTTCTTCAATGCTTATCGTAAGCACTACGGTGCGTTTACGGCTTACCTCACCGGCGAAGATGAAAACAGCAAGGAAGTGTGCAAATCTGCTGCGGCCTTTACCTCTGTTTTTAAAAAAGACAAAAAATGTGCACGTGACTTTGTAAAAAAACTGCTGGGCCGTATTGTATTTATGTACTTCCTTGAAAAGAAAGGATGGCTTGGTGTAAAAGAGGGAGAAAAGTGGGGGGATGGTAACGAGAATTTTCTAAGGGATCTGTTTAGAGATACCAAACACAAGCAAAACTTTCATCCCAATGTATTGGTGCCGCTGTTCTATGAAACATTGAACACTGACCGAAAAGATGAATTGTTTAAAATAGATAAAAGCGAGTTTACCCACGGAGACTACCACAAACTGAAAATTCCTTTTCTGAATGGTGGCTTGTTTGAAAACGATATGCTCGAAGCAGACGGGCTGGTGTTGCCAGAAAAACTGTTTGCCGACCTGTTTACTTTTTTTGACCAGTACAACTTTACCGTGTACGAAGACAGTCCCGATGAACATACCGTAGCGGTTGACCCGGAAATGCTGGGACATATATTTGAAAACCTGCTGGAAGACAATAAGGACAAAGGCGCATTTTATACCCCGAAAGAAATTGTGCACTATATGTGCCAGGAAAGCCTGATAGAATATCTCTTTACTAAATTGAACGATCAGGGTGAAACGGTTAAAAGAGAATCAATAGAGAAATTGATTAAGCGTCAGGAAGCTGCAGAATTAATAGAATATGATGAAGCCATTTTAAAAGCTTTACGTGAAGTAAAAGTTTGCGACCCGGCTATTGGTTCAGGTGCGTTTCCCATGGGCTTACTAATGGAGATATACCACGCTGTTGAGGTCTTATATTTTGTAAGCCCTGATGTGACGGAGAAAGTTTGGAAGATGAAAGACTGGAACCCGGCGAAAGTAAAGTCAGACATTATTCAAAACTCTATTTATGGGGTTGATATAGAAAAAGGTGCTGTTGATATTGCCCGATTACGTTTTTGGTTGAGCTTGGTAGTAGATGAGACAAAGCCACAGCCATTACCTAACCTTGATTATAAAATTGTAGTGGGAGATAGCTTGTTGAGCAAGTTTGAGAATCATGTAATTGACATTGAGTGGAACTATACTACTAGTCATGGTACGGCAGATACCAAAAAGCTTATTACTGAGCAAGTAGGCTTATTGCAGAGGCTTTCGGCATGGCAAGGTGCCTATTATAACCACAAAATAAACAAGGAAAAATATCAAAGAGACATTAAAAATCTAAAGATCGATATACTTATCAATCAGCTTACTTTAAGCAGGAAAAGCTATAGAGACAAAAACAAAACCATTGTTCCTTTAGATGGGTTTCCTCTTACAGCTAAGCAGATTAAGACTAATCTTGAGAATGATTTAGTTATTGCAGAATTCGATCAGAATATTCAAAAGCTGCAAACCATAAAGAAAGATGCTGCTGCAAAGCTTGAATTCTTTGATTGGAGGCTTGACTTTCCTGCAGTAATGAATAGTAGTGATAAGAGTAAAGAAGGTTTTGACATTATAATTGCAAATCCTCCATATGTGGACATAAAAGGGCTACCTCCAGCACACGTCAAATCTTACTTTCTAACCTTTGCAACTTGCGAAAACAGAATAAATCTATACTCCATCTTTATTGAAAAATCTCTTCGCTTATTACGAAACGACGCTTCACTTTGTTTTATAGTCCCCAATTCCTTGTTATTAAATAGTTCTTACAAAAAGATTAGAAATAGGCTCGTAAATCATCTAACTCAATTAATTAAGTTACCTGACGCAATCTTCGAAAATGCAATAGTTGAAACCATAATTTTCCAAATTAAGACCTCAAACTTACTGGAGGAGATCAAAGGAAAGGTTTATCCTAATGATTTTAAAACTGACCTAAGAAATATTGTTTTTAATTCTTTTGAAAGATCGCAATGGCGAGAAGATCCCGAGAATAAATTTAATATTTTTTCGGATGGTATAGTATCAGCTTTATTGTTACATATGGAAAAGGACAGTGTTGCTTTAGAAACGTTGGCCGACTTTTCATTAGGAATTACACCGTACGATAAATACAAGGGACATACTGAAGAACAAATTCGAAATCGCGTTTTCCATTCAGATAAAAAAACTTCAAAATTTCACGTGCCAATGATTTCCGGTAAAAACATTCTTCCTTATGTTGTTACCGATCAAATTGAAGAATATTTGGAATACGGAAGCTGGTTAGGAGCTGCAAGAGAAAAACGGTTTTTTATACAACCGAGAATTATAGTTAGACAAATAATTTCTGGTAACCCTCCTCGAATTTATGCAGGGTATACCAGTATGGAACTTTATTTCACTCAAATCGGCTTTGCCATAACCACGAATAAAGAAGATGATTTAAAGTATATTCTATGTATACTTAACTCTAAACTAATGAACTTTTATCATAAATATAAGTATTTAGATATCGAGAAAAATACATTTCAGAAGATTCTGATAGCAAATTGCAAGAGATTTCCGATAAAGAAAGTAGATACAGAAACAAAGAAATCCCTAAGTAAATTAGTTGATAAAATTATTTCAAGAAAAACTGAAGAACAGATCGGTAACATAACAGAGGAAGCGACCATTGATAAATGGCTCTACAAGATATATGCCTTGAATTATACTGAAGCTTGCCTTATTGAAGGGAACAACGAGTGGATGACTAAAGAGGAGTACGAAGCGTTCACATTACCGGGAGAGAAAGAATAGAATGGATATAAACCAAATCTTATGGCAACCCTATTCACCCAACACCTTTACCAGCCTAAAAACAAGAGTGTAGTTCGGCTGGTAAGAAGCTTCCAACTAAACTATTCTCACACCTTTACTAAGGTTCGAAACCAGTGGTTGCCAGCAATAAGAGAGTTTCTTCGAGAAGAGACGGGTCTTAAAATGCACCAGAAGGTAATAGGGACTAAAATTCAAAAGGATAGTAACATCAGTTTTCATTTTGTAACGGACAGAGAAGAAACATTCCTCAAACTGATTGATCAGCATTACCTGAACCTCGATTTTGACGAATACACTGCATTTAACAAGCTGCGGTTACAAATGCAATCTTCTTCCAGGTTTTTTAAAAAGGAAGGTGAGGGGAGCGCTTTTTTACTGGATATCCTTGAAGAAAAGCCTCATGCGTCCTTTCATGAACTCGAGAATTACCTTGATGACTACTTTAAACAATACGATCTTAATAAGCTGATACAAACGCTTTTTAAGAATGCCGGCAGAACGGCAGATATCTGGGGCACTTATACCTATGCTTCCAGTAGAGTTGAAGTTTATTATGTTCCCCTCATCTTGTTTTGCCAGATCAACAACCTTCCATTAGAGCATTCTATTCTATCTACATTAGTTCACGAAATGGCACATGCCTATCACCACCTGGGTAAGGATAAAGACAACAGCCAATGGTCGGCCATGAATGTGACCGATAAACACATTGTAGAAGGGATGGCTGAATATTTTACGTGGCTATTTATTGAAGCCTACAAAGACAATCACCCGGGAATGGAAAAGACATACAGCTGCATGTTTAACTGCCTGGCTGATGAATACACTTGTTTTAAGAAGTGGACACCAACGTATAGCAAGGAGGCAATTAAGTCTGCGCTACTAAGTACACGTCGTAAAGGTGTGAAAGACTATAACGAGTTTTTGAAACTGTTGCAAAGTGTAAAGACGATAATGCATTAGAAATTGAGAACAACTAACCCTGATACCCTATGAGTGATGAAAAAATTACTTTTTTGCTTGTAAACCTGACATGGAATAGTAATAATTGGCAACAGCCAAGCGAAGACAAAAGCAATCATAAATGGGTCGACGCAGGTAATACTCCACATGAAAGCTGGAATTTTGACTTCAATAACGTAAGAAATACAAAAGAAGAAATAAGAGGTTATGCTCAATTTACGAAACCACCTAAAGTTACAGGTGCAAACAACCTCATTATTTTTCATTCACAAAACCAGATTGTCGGTTTTTACGGGAAAGCTGTGATACTTCCGAATGCTGTAGAAGTGAATGCCAAACAGAGCTTTAATCTTATAGCATCTAGAACTCTGGCTGTAGTATTAAGTAATAAGATTGTATCAGCAAAAGAGAAAGGATATTTTGATGGCAGAGAACGGATGGGGCAAGTTGGTTTTATATACCTCGAAACAGAAGAAGTTGTCGCATCGATGCTCAATGAAGCTTTGGAGTTAAATCCTCACCTGTCCTCGCAAATATTCGCAATCAAAGCATGGGTGGGTATCAATGGAGATAAATCAACTAAGTATTGGGTCTTTCAAGCTAGCCCTAAAGTTTACAGGATTGTGGATGCATTAAGAGATGGAATATTGAAAACGTGGACAGTCAGTCAGAATAAGTCTAAGATTGGTATAGGCGATAAAGTAATCCTGTGGGCAACAGGAGCAAATGCCGGGGTGTACGCACTTGCAACAATAACTTCTCCTGTTTATGAGACTAGCGACCCTGAGGAAGAATTGCCTTATTATACTGGGGTCGTTGACCAGCCGCAAATATCAGATAAAGTAGATCTCAAGTTAGATTACAATTTAGTAGATGATCCTATTTTGAAACCACGAGTTTTATCTCATGCTATACTCAAAGACTTAAAACATAGTGTGCAAGGGACAAACCTAGCAGCTACAGAAGACCAATACAACGCAATATTAAAATTGATAGAAGCTATGCCTGCAAACACAAACAACAACTCAATGCCTTTGAACCAGATTTTGTATGGGCCTCCAGGCACAGGTAAGACATATACTACTATTGAAACAGCCATTCGCATTGCCAATCCGCAATTCATTTTTATTGACAGAACTAGAAAGGAGATTAAAGATGAATATGAAAGGCTGCAGAAAAAGGGCCAGGTAGAGTTTGTAACCTTTCATCAAAGCATGACTTATGAAGATTTTATCGAAGGAATTAAACCGGTGGAGCCGAAGCCGGGTGATACTTTTTTGCAGTATGAAACGAAACCCGGGATTTTCAAAAGAATAGTAGCAAAAGCGTTGTTCACTCCTTCCTCAGAGAATAGTCGCTTCTCATTATCTGAAGATGATTTTACAAAAGCGACTTTTTATAAAATCTCGTTGGGGAATACAGCAAATCCGGACGATGACCAGATTTTCCAATATTGTATGGACAATAATTGCATTGCGTTGGGCTGGGGTGATGCAATAGACTTTACAGGAAAGTCAGAAGCGGAAATTCAAAAAATGGTACCTGATCAGTTGGATAAGTTTGCCGCACAGGAAGTGAATATGTTTATTCACTATTTGAAGCAGGGAGATTATGTAGTGGTGAGCTACGGAAATTTATCTTTCAGGGCAATCGGCATTGTCACCGGAGATTACGAATATCGAAAGGTTGATGGCCTGGGAGTAAATCAATTTAAAAGTGTAAGGTGGTTGCTCAAAAATCAAAATATCCCTGTTGAAGAGCTCTATTATAAACGATTTCAGCAGCAGACTTTGTACAAGCTGAATAAGGGAGAAATAAAGAAGGAGTTTTTCGTCAAAGGTGAAGCCAGTAACATACAGCCGCAAGTTTCCAAAGAGAATTATGTTCTTGTAATCGATGAAATTAATAGGGGCAATATTTCGCAGATTTTCGGTGAGCTGATTACGCTTATAGAAGATGATAAACGAAAAGGGAGGGAAGAAGAGTTGGAGGTGTTGCTCCCTTACTCTGGTGAAAGGTTTTCTGTACCTGATAACTTATACATCATAGGCACTATGAATACCGCTGATAGAAGCGTCGAGGCTTTGGATTCTGCTTTAAGACGTAGATTTTCCTTTATAGAAATGCAGGCAAATCCGAAACATGAAGACATTGGCACAGATGTAACTATTGCAGGTAATTCTTTTGATTTTTCTGAAGTGCTAGCAACCGTAAACAAGCGTTTGGAAAAGCTTATAAGCCGTGATCACCAGATTGGGCATAGTTACTTTTTACCAAAAACCGGCTGGACATGGAATAACTATTTGCTTGCATTTAATAATAAGATCATTCCATTGCTGCAGGAGTATTTCTATGGCGATTACGCCAAAATGTGCCTGGTAGTAGGCAGAGGCTTTGTTGAGCTGCAACAGGAGCAAGATGATAGTAATACTAAGTTTTTTGCTGACGCTGAACATGACGCACTTGATAGTCTATTGGAAAAACAGGTGTGGCGTATCAAGCCAATAAATACAGAAGCTGATTTTGCTAACGCACTTAATCTACTGCTGAATAAATAATGCCGGCCAAACAATACATACGTGTATTTGAGCACGCTACACTTCGTGAGAATGACGTAGTGGACGATGTCAAGTTTGAAGAGCATCACTTAAAGGCGATGCAAGTATACTATGGAGCAAAGGGCAATCCCTATTACAACCTTACACACAAAGGTGTAAAGTTTACCTCTTATGTAGGCGTGCTACAGGTTGCGGGATTAACGATTGAAGTATTGCCTAAAGCGGATAAGCAAGAGACAGATAAAACTGTATGGCACGGCTTCCTGGTAGATATGTTACGAACAGTTGGGTTGTTAGATACTTATGAGACCGGCACAGCATCCCTCAGGCTCAAGAGCCATTCCATATTAGACCTGTATATGAAGATGTTCGTAAAAGAAGTGCGTTACCTGCTGCAAACAGGATTGGTAAAGAAATACCGGAAGACAGAAAGCAACAGTTTCGCTTTAAAAGGTTCTTTACTGTTCTCAAAAAACCTTCAACACAACCTGGTGCACGCAGAGCGCCTTTATGTTCGGCATAGCACGTATGATCGGGAAAACATTTTCAATCAGGTGTTATACAAAACGCTTTTGTTGCTCCGGCATATCAACACATCATCCAATCTGGCGGGGAAAATAGAAAGCCTGCTGCTGGATTTTCCTGAATGTAACAACCTACAGGTAAATGATGTTTTTTTTGAAAAGTTGGTATTTGATAGAAAGACGGAAGCATACAAAAAGGCTATCCAGATAGCACGGTTACTACTGCTCCATTATCACCCTGATATACGAAAGGGAGGAAATGAAGTCATCGCCTTAATGTTCGACATGAACAAACTCTGGGAAGCTTATGTATACAAGAAACTCCGTAAACAACTATTGGGTCGGTACACAGTAAGAGGACAGGTAGGTACAGGATTTTGGCAGCCACAAACAGGTAGAACAGTTAGGGTGTATCCAGACATCGTTGTGTATGACTTGTCTGGAAATGTTGTTTGTATACTCGATACCAAGTGGAAGAACGTGTCCGGCAACAGCCCTTCTGATGATGATCTGAAACAGATGCTGGTGTATAACTTGTACTTCGGTTCGGTAAAGTCAGCATTGTTGTATCCATCTACCAATGAATATTCCTTTGAAGGGACTTTTGCCAAAGATGGGCACGGAGAATGCCGGTTGAGCTTTATGCCATTGGTGCGGGAGAATGGGAGTGTGAAGTTGTCGTTAGGAGAGGTGGAGGGGTATATTCGTTAATTACAAATTATGATGCTTTCACACGATTGCAGGACTGCGGTGGCAATAGAAATAGGAAGAACATGACTAATTAATCCGCTACAGAAGATATCTACCGTGTTCACAGGCCTGTATCTAAAAAATTCTAAGGCTATGCTTTGCTAAAATCAAACCAACAATTTAAGCTCTCCGTGGCGTTTTCGCTTTTGTCCGTGTTTCCCCTCCGAACATAATTGAACAAAGGGCTGTTGGTGCAGACAGACAACAGCCCCGTTAAGGAAGTTAGTTCAAGGATAACCTTACTTATTCTGTTGTTATAATTAGATGCGACGCAAAGATGATCAGTCGGGCTACATGAGCTTGTACCAAAATTCTAATTACAAAAATGTCAACCAATCAAATAGTTTCTAAAATCTGGTCGTTTTGCAATACCCTTCGTGATGATGGTGTGGGTTATGGCAATTACTTAGAACAACTTACTTACCTGCTGTTTTTTAAAATGGCGGATGAATATAGCAAACCTCCTTACAGTCGTAAGATTGCCTATTCGTTTAAAATAAGATTTTTAGATTTTTGATTTTGTAAGGTCCATACCAATAGTCACCAGCTACTTCATCCCTAATGACTTGCAGTGAAGTAAGTGATGTTTTGAATGGGTTAGAAAGAAATGTATGAAAGTTTATGTCATTAATCATTCAAGCAAAGTTAGGCTTAGGGCGCTGTAGCGCAAAGAAAGACTACGGCATAAACACAGCTCCTACCCTGCTTAATCCCGCATTTATTCCGTTTCCTTTTTTGCTTAATTGCCCTAAGGCGGAGAATGCTCCATAATTAATTTTTTAAACTTTTAAATCTTGAGTTATGGAAAGCAAACTGAGTGTATCAGCATTGTACCAGGTAGCTGAAATAGAGCTAAAATACAAATCAAAAGTGAAAGCTTCTGACCGCCTCCAAATCGGATCTTCGAAAGACGCTTACCACATTCTACTGCAGTTATGGGATCATAATAAAATCGAATTTATAGAACAATTTAAAGTGTTGCTTCTTAACAGAGCGCAGAAAGTGTTGGGTATTTACGAAGTATCAACTGGAGGTATTTCCGGAACTATTGCTGACCCAAGAATAATATTCGTAGCTGCACTTAAGGCTAACGCGTCTGGAATCGTCATTTCTCACAACCATCCGTCAGGGAGTCTTAAGCCAAGCAGGCAGGATGAAGAACTTACTCAAAAGTTAAAACACGCTGGTCAATTTCTTGAGATCAAATTACTTGATCACATAATCATCACTAGCGAAAGTTACTTGTCATTTGCTGATGAAGGGCTGCTATAAGCCCTTTTTTTAACTTTTGACGATCAGATGCCGAATACTATTAGGCGGCATACCATTTTCTGCTCTCTTGTTTTTTATTTCGCTTGGATTGCATTGCCATCACTATCCACGGTAATAATT
Source organism: Segetibacter koreensis DSM 18137 (assembly GCF_000374045.1). GTDB lineage: Bacteria > Bacteroidota > Bacteroidia > Chitinophagales > Chitinophagaceae > Segetibacter > Segetibacter koreensis. The sequence continues at coordinate 375,900 of NZ_KB893337.1, forward strand.
TCGTCGAAGCCAATTTCCTTCAATCCTTTCAATATTTTATCTGCATCGCCCACTACAATCCATGAGAGATTATCCGGGTTAATCATTTGCTTGCTAAGTTTTTGGACATCTTCCAAGGTCATGGCTTTGACGTTTTTAGAATATAACTTAAAATAGTCTTGAGGTAATTCATACTTCACCAGTTCTACTAATGATTGCAATATAGACCCGTTCGTTTCCCACTTTCCTGGAAGTTGCATACTTACATTGCTTTTCGTTCTTTGAAATTCTTCATTTGTTATGGGTCTTTCATTAATAACCGCCTTATATTCTTTCTTTATTTCCTGTAAAGACTCTTTTGTTTTATCCGTTTGAACAGACGTATAAACAAGCATTGGCCGTTGACCTTTGGCATCCGGTATATAAGTTCCCGCCCCGTAGGACCAATGTTTATCTTCCCTCAGGTTCATGTTTATCCGGGAGGTAAAATCACCGCCAAAAACATTCATTAAAGCCTCCCTTGGTATTTCAGGTAATTTGCCATATGGTTCTGTAAGGTATCCTGCAATAATTACTGATTGCTGCGATTCAGGACGATCAATCAGGTACAAACGATTACCCTTAATACCAGTGACTGACGAAAGGTTTTTCTTAGGAACTTCTCCCGGCTGCCAGCTGCCAAAACTACTTTCTAATTTAGACAACAAAGTTGGCATCTCGATATCACCCACTATCAATATTGTCGCATTATTAGGTTTAATCCATGTATCGTAAAATTTAACCACTTCCGCACGGGTTAAAGTAGAAACACTTTTTTCGTATCCAGAGCCAGAAAATGGCAAACTGTACGCATGACCTTCACCATAAAAAAACCTAGGAAACACCCTTAACGCCATTGAAAAAGGTTCAGTTTTCTCCCGTCGAATATTATTGAGCTGCTCTTGCTGCAGACGTGAAAACTGAGATTGAGCAAAAGATGGGTTCAATACAATATCGGCAAAAAGATCAAGAGACGCATTGAATGTTGATTTCAATGCGTCCATCCTGACATAGGAAGCATCCAGGTCAGAAAAAGTATAAATAGAACTACCTAATAACTGAGCTTTGGAACTAATTTGCAGAGCATTTAAAGTTTTGGTTCCTTCATCTAGTAAATTCATAGTCAGGCTAGCAGCACCGGGTTTAGTAAATTGGTCCGCAGCATAGCCAGCTGAAAATAATAGGCCTACAGAAACTGTAGGCACCTCTTTTCTACGAGCTAAAACAACGTTAAGCCCGTTTTTTAATTTTGCTGTTTGAATATCAGGAAAACTTGACTCGGGCTGAGTGGTCAGAGCAGGCAATTTACTTCTGTCAGCATCGGTTGCTGCAGTTTTATAGTTTGGGAAAGGCGTACAAATAAGGGTGTGTCTTCCATTTGATAGCCAGTCTTTAGCAGCCTTCTGAACATCTTCAACCGTTGCTTCCGCAATCCATTTAAGATTGTTCTTATAATATTCCGGATTGTTTCCATACACTTCTGATTCGGCAAGTATGTCTGATTTCCCACCAAAACCGCCAATTCGCTCCATTCCTTTTATGAATTGACTATATCTATCAGATTTTACCCGCATCAACTCTTCAGTCGTTGGACCTTTAACAATTAAATCCTGTAATAGTTGGTTAACACTTTGTTCTACTTTAGCATGGTCACCGCCCGGTTTTACGTTCACTGTCACATTAAACGTGCCACCAATTTCCTTAGAATCATTGTATGTGTACACAACGCTTGCTACCTGGTCTTCAAAAACTAATTTCTTGTATAACCGAGAATTTTTCCCACGGCTAAGAACGTCTGACACAAGGTCCAAAATAACAGCTTCTTTCGATCCCCATTGGGGCACATTCCAATACATACTAATTCTTGTCTCGTTTACCCTGTCCTGGTAAGCCTGCCTTGTATTCTCTGTTCTTTTGGCTATATTCTTTTCAAACTTTGCTAATGTGGAACCAGCTGGAATATTGCCAAAGTATTTTTTTACTTTTTCATATACTTCATCTGCCTTTACATCACCAGCTATAACCAGTACAGCATTAGCTGCTCCGTAATAGGTACGAAACCAATTTTTAACATCTTCAAGCGATGCAGCATTAAGATCTTCCATTGAGCCAATGACAGTCCAGGAATAAGGATGACCCACATTGTAAGATGCTTTAGTAGATAATTCCCATTCCAAACCATAGGCCTGATTTTCTCCTTGTCTTTTTTCATTTTGTACTACCCCTCTTTGCTCGTTCAATCTGGCAGAATCTATCACACCCAACAAATGGCCCATCCGGTCGGATTCCAACCATAAGACTTGATCGAGAGCTGCTATAGGAACATTTTGAAAATAATTAGTACGGTCGTTGTTGGTGGTACCATTTAGATCAGTAGCGCCAATGTTCTCTAATGCTTTAAAGTAATCCATATTAAAATGCTCGCTGCCGTTGAACATCAGATGTTCGAACAGGTGTGCAAAGCCACTTTTACCAGGCTTCTCATTTTTCGAACCAACATGATACCAAACATTAACGGCCACAATAGGAGCTTTGTGATCTTCATGGACAATTAACCTTAGGCCGTTTTCAAGCACATACTTCTTATACGGAATATTTATCTTCGACGGATCTACAAGATTAACTTGTTGGCAAATAGCAGAAAAAGTAATCACAAGCGACAATGACAAGAACAATACTATCTTCTTCATAAATAAAAAAATTATTAATGAGCAGTAACTGAATCTAATCTATGAGTTAGAAAAATCTTTTTTGTAGGGGGATGTTCTGAACCTTTTTACTTAGATTAAATCTAAGGTTTTATATTTAAAACTCCAACTTTAGAACAGTATAATATTAGAATAGTAAGCCTGGCATATCTCGTTTACAGCTGATCGATCTTCCGTCTCCCCAGCTTTTGCAAATGGTTTTTAGTCGTGGACGTTTTCCTGTTCGTCAATGTCTTTTTGCATTTTTAATTGTTCTTCCGTCCATTCGATATAGCGTTTACTTTTAAAGGCAAACCAACATTGGCGTTGTTCACCAGCATTGTCAATTACAAACTTAAATTCCCGAAATGGTCTATTTCTGCTTAATGCTTTTATAAGTTCGTCTTTAAGTTTTGTATCGGTGAGTTGCTTTACAAAGTCAGCCATAACTCGAAATGAATCGCTTGCTTCCATCGCGTCAATTTCATGATAGTCCAAAAAGTTTTCGTCAAGTTTGTCGAGTTCATCTTGCCAGGCATCCGTGTCCATACCGATATGCCTGTTAGTGTCTGGCACAAAAATAAGTTCGCCTGTTTGTTTGTGATAAAAGGCCCTGAATCCACAGTCCAATTGTTCGGAAATTTCCTTTATTTGTTCTTTTGTAAAAGTCGGCATGCTGTGAATATTCTGTCTTTCTCAAAATAAAAACTTTCCTTCAAAATGCAAACTCTGCACATGAAAATTTAATAGAATGTTACTCATTAGGACTGTCACGCTTCGCTCCTGTCAGCGCGATAAATTAAATGCCCCTATTAGCCGTAAGCTTTTCTTCTGGCTTTATTAGTTTACATTTGATAATCTATAAAATTATTGCAATGAAAAATGATATAATTTTCCTTGCACTTGCATTAATCACTGGCGCTTTAATTCCTATCCAAGCTGCGACTAATGCGGAGTTTAGTAAAAGTATTGGAAATCCATTTATTACTGGCCTAATGGTTTTTATAGTTGGATTGATAGGAATGATACTTTTTCTGCTGATATCAAGAATATCCTTCCCTATGCGACAACAGTTAGCTTCTGCTCCCGTACATGGTTACCTTGGAGGAATAATTGTTGCGACTTATGTTGTAATGATAACTGTTTTGGTTCCAAGGATTGGAGTTGGAACAGCTATTGGGCTTATCGTCACGGGACAAATTATCTGCGCTGTTACAATAGATCACTTCGGTCTTTTTAATGTTGCTGTTCGCTCTATAAGTCTTACACGGATCGTAGGAATGCTTTTGATGATTGCAGGAGTCTATCTGGTAATGAAAAAATAGGTCCTGCTCAAGTTCAAACTAAATCAAACTACAATCCTTAGCAAGGCTTGCAGCTAACATCAAGGGACTTGCCAAGTACCAAATTGTTACAATGTTTTATTACAACTAATTAGTTTTCCTCTAACCATTTTGCATAATATAATTATTCTTCAGGTAATCAAAATCGAAAAGACGGTCTCTGTGGGGCAATAATCCAGGGACATAACGATTGCTGTCACTATAAACTTTTCCTATTGGCCCGCTCCCTTGAAAAAAAAGCGGATTAGCTGTCGTTTTTGTTTAGGATCTATCCTTCATCAATTGCAGATTATTTAAGTAAGGAGCTCTATCGCTGCAGTTATCTTCAACAACTGTCATCAGCAAAGATTTCGCCTTGATTTTATATTTATACTTACCGATAGTAGAACTTTCACAACCACTCTGCCCGGAAATTTTCTTTAAAGTAAACGTTGAAGAGGTTGCAGTATAAATCATTGTTTCAAGAATAGTATTTTCATCGAGATTGAAGACAGTAAGGGTATCTTTCCCAAAATTAAAAGTAACATTAACGGGATTGTCTAATTTCAACACTCCTTTCCATTTGCTGTGTCCAAGTTGCGCTTTTACTGAACCTGATATAAGCGTTATTGTTAAGAGGCAAAAGAGACCATTTTTCATGACTTTTTAATTTTTCCTGAAAATTATATTAAATAATTTTTAAGCAGCATAAAACTTTAAAATAGTCCAAAGGGAATTTTTCTATTACTCAAACTCCTTAATATCCCGCCGTCTGGCATGTTGCTCATAGTTATACCTATCTTTTAAGGACTTCTGTACTTATTGTTTTTCTTGACAAATGTCAATTACATTTCCCTAAACGTTTTAGTAATTTTATAGAACTCATTAAACCCTCATTATCATGAACAAATCACCCTTAATCCTGATTATATTTTGTATTATAACAGGAAGTTGTCATCGTACAGAGTTAAGTCATGACGAAGCTTTGAAACAACTCAAACAGGAAAAAGATCTTTCGGGAGTACTAGGTTATGATATATATTGTAGTGATCCTATATATGCAAGAAAAGTACTGGAAGCGGGACTTGAATCTGCAGGCTTAGTAACAGTTCAACGAACCCAAAAATTAGTTGACGCTGGTAAGCCATTAATAGTTTTTACACCGAAGAGTCAATCCTTCTTACTTCCGACACCAGACATTGATAAAGCGACTCATATACAGAAAGTTAAGTTAGCTGACGAAGATGTTATAGAAGTGGACAATGTAAGAACAAATAGTAGTGGAGATAAAGCCCTGGTGGAATATTCTACCGCCTTTAAAAATGTTACACCTTTTGCTAAACTTACCACTGTTGATTTCAATAGAACGAAAACAAATAAAGCTTACTTCGTATTAAGTGATGAAGGATGGAAACTTCAAAAAAAACCGGATGTAAGTTATATGGATCCAAAATAGTTGGATGGGTTTTTAGTAGTCCAAAGGTTATTTTTAATCATCTCCATAAGGTTCATAGTAAGAAAACTTATTCCTATTTGTTATGCTGCTAAGCGGAATATAATTGCTCCAATTATATTCCGCATTTTATTGTTTAGGTTTGCAGCGTTACACCTGTTACTAAGCATACTGACCCACTGGCGCAGCAAATATTGCTACTATTTACTTGTCCTCAACACACTAAGTTTTTCACTAAGCTCTATTAATCCTGCTTTTTTTAAACAATCATCAGATAGATTACTTAGTTCCTGCAATGTTTCTTTGGGTACAATATCCAAAAGATTTGATACTTTGTCGTCAGGATCTTTTAGTGTTAGACCTCGTTCAATAACATTTTTTAGCAGTAGTACATTTCTACGGGAAATTTTAAGATCAATCTTTACCGTTTCGTTCATACCTGGGATACTTAAGATAGTGTCATAGACTTTAGACACATCATTTGTAGTAAGCATAATGGAAAAATTTGTTGATTACATAATAAGTCAAAATTATTCTTAACTACCTTCTCGATCCTGTTCAAAATATAGTCATGATTGTTCAGCCTACGAGCGCTTTCTAATTTCGTAACTGTAAACGAAATGCGCGGGTATGAATACTTCAAGACACAGAGTTTCCGTAAACGAAGCCAGGCAAATTGATATGGTAGAGTACCTTTTAAAACTAGGTCACTCACCTGCAAAAATCAGAAACTTCGACTACTGGTACTTGTCTCCATTACGTGAAGAAAAAACCCCTTCCTTTAAGGTAAACAGGAAGTTGAACTGCTGGTATGATCACGGCATTGGCAAGGGAGGAAATGTGGTTGATTTTGCCATCCTTTACCACAACTGTACAGTAAGTGAATTTCTCCAAGAAGTAAATGGCTATTTTTCATTTCACCCGCCTGCTACTTTGCTAGCAAAATTGAGTGGAGAAAAGACTGAAGGCAAAATAGCAATTTTAAGTGAAAAAACTCTTTCTTCTTACGCTCTTGAGCGTTACTTAATGCATCGAAGAATTTCAATTACAGTTGCAAAAGAATATTGCAAAGAAGTATGCTATGAATTGAATGATAAAAAATATTTCGGCATAGGGTTTAAAAACGATGCTGGAGGTTACGAATTACGCAACCAATATTCTAAATTAAGTAGTGCTCCCAAAGACATAAAAACATTTGACCTCGGAGCAAAAGAAGGTATTGCTTTTGAAGGTTTTTTCGACTTCCTTTCTTTCATTTCAATTCAAAAAAACTTTGCACCTATCAAGGCAAATTACGTCGTCTTAAACTCCCTGTCATTGTTTGAAAAAGGTCGTGCGTTTATGGAGAAACACGAGCATATCAAATTGTATTTAGATCATGATAAAACCGGACAAAAATTCACACGATATGCATTATCCCTATCCAAAAAATACAAAGATGAAAGCGGACTGTATAAAAATTATAAAGACTTAAATGATTGGATAATGAACATTGGAAAGGACCAGAAGAAAAGGCTTAAGCTATAGTGTTAATAACCTTTGCCTTCTTAACCTCTACCCTATTATCTCAGTCACCCCGAAGCAATATAGCCCTTCTAAAGAAAATATAGGTAAATGATAAAAAACCAAAAAGACACGCTTAAAAATAGAAGATTGCCACCTTCCTGCAATCGGCAAGATGTCCGGTTGTGCCACAACCGACTCTTGCCCCCCATTACTCCCAAGTCGTAGGTGGAGTGCTTTTAGAAAAAAAATTAGAAAACCACATAAATAAAACGTTATGAGTGAACAAGGTACCAATCGGACCAAATGGCTGCATGTAAGGTTAAAGCCCGAAGAATATATAAAAATTAATAAGCTGTATAGTACATCTACCTGTCGAAAATTGAGTGATTACGCCAGAAAGATATTGCTTGAGAAACCCGTTACTACCACATATCGCAACCAATCTTTAGACGACTTAATGGCAGAGACTATAAAGCTTAGAAACGAATTAAACAGCATCGGAAATAACTTTAATCAGGCTGTAAAAAGACTTCATACGCTGCAACAAATCCCCGAATTCAGGCACTGGATTTTAGCCTATGAACTGGACAAAAAACTTCTTTTGAACAAGGTGGATGAAATAAAAAATAACATTCAAAAAATAGCTGAAAAATGGTTGCAGTAATTAAAACAGGGCACTCTATCAACCGCATCTTAAACTACAATGAAAACAAGGTTAAAGAAGGCAAAGCAGAATGTATTTCAGCTGTAAATTATCCTATAGATATCGAAAAAATTTCTTTTAATCAAAAGCTAAATCGCCTCCTGAAACTAGCTTCCTTAAATGAAAATGTAACGCGAAACAGTGTTCATATATCACTCAATTTCGACCCTTCTGAAAAACTTTCTAATGAGCAATTGAAAGAAATTTCGAATAGGTATATGGAAAAAATAGGCTTTGGAGAACAACCTTATCTAGTATACCACCATACTGATGCAGCACATCCTCATATTCATATTGTATCTCTAAAAGTACGTGCCGATGGCTCTCGCATAGATACTAATAATATCGGCCGTAACCAGTCGGAAAAAGCCCGCAAAGAAATCGAGAATGATTATGGGCTGGTGAAGGCCGAAGGTATGAAAGCGAAGCCTTACGAACTCAAGTCAGCATATGGTCAGAAAGTACAGTACGGCCGGTCAGAGTCAAGGCGAGCGATTGTAAACGTTCTCGATAATGTACTTAATACTTATAGATACACTTCCCTTGCTGAATTAAATGCAGTACTTCAACAGTATAATGTATTAGCAGACAGGGGTAGTGAAGGTTCAAGAGTATATAAAAATGAAGGTTTGCTTTACCGGATTCTTGATGAAAAGGGAAATTCTGTCGGAGTTCCGATTAAAGCAAGTTCTTTCCACAATAAACCTACTTTAAAATACATTGAGGAAAGATTTAACCTTAATGAAGCTGCCCGCCAAAGTCATAAAGCAAGGGTTAAAAATGCAATTGATTTGGCAGTATTAAAACAACCGAAAAAATCCTTGAAGACTTTGCAAGGATCACTTCAAAAAGAAGGAATACATACGGTTGTAAGGCAAAATAAGGAAGGAACTATTTACGGCCTAACCTATGTCGACCACAAAACAAAATGTGTATTTAATGGCAGTGATTTAGGAAAACAATACTCCGCAAAAGGCATCCAGGAAAGATGTGGTCAAAACGATCATTTAAAACAAAATGATGGCGTAAAAAATCAAGTAACATTACCTCATCTGAAAAACGAAACTAATTCTGCCCACAAAGAACAATTTTCCATCGAGGAGCATCTTATAACGAATGATATTGGAAGGACAGCAGAGGAATTTCTGCAACCTATACAAGGAAACAATTATCTCCCTTACCAACTAAGAAAGACTAAAAAGAAAAAGCGTAGAAATATATCAAACAACCAATAAATTTTAAAAAATGCGTATCGGTGAAGACGAACAGGGACTAAGGAAAATACTTGATATGACAAGGCTAGTAAGCATGGCATTATTAGGATTACATTTTTATTATTATTGCTATTTAGCTTTTCAAATGTGGCAACTAACAGCACCATTAACAGATAAAATTCTAACAAATATTGCCAACGCAGGCATCTTCAACAACTTTCACAAATCTAAATTAATAGCACTTGGGTTTTTATTTATCTCCTTATTGGGATCCAGCGGAAGGAAGGACCAAAAGATAAACTATAAAAAAGGTTTATATTTTATCATAGTCGGTCTGATTATTTACTTCTTAAGTTGCCTGTTATTACTGATGAAAATGGAGATGGAAATAGTAGCTGTCCTTTACATCAGTATTACCATCGCAGGTTTCATATTAATGCTTACCGGTGGCTCTTTGCTATCGCGTGTCATTCAATTTCAATTACAAAATAAAGACATCTTCAATAAAGAAAACGAAACTTTTCCACAAGAAGAAAGGCGGATAAAAAATGATTATTCTATCAACCTTCCAGCGATCTACAATATGAGAGGGAAGACGCGTAAAAGCTGGATAAATATTACTAATCCCTTTAGAGGTTTACTTGTCCTGGGATCTCCCGGATCAGGTAAATCCTACTTCGTAATTCGTCATGTTATTACCCAACATATTGTCAAGGGCTTCGCCATGTTTGTTTATGATTTCAAGTACGACGATTTATCCTGCATCGCTTACAATACTTATCTTAAACATAGGCACTCCTACCCTATTCCGCCTCAATTTTTTGTTATCAATTTTGATGATTTATCACGAAGCCACAGATGCAACCCGTTAGGACATGAAACAATGGAAGACATTACTGATGCGGCAGAATCTGCACGCACTATTTTATTGGGATTAAACCGGGAGTGGATTAAAAAACAAGGTGATTTTTTTGTTGAATCATCCATCAACTTTCTTACCGCCATAATATGGTTTTTACGTAATTACAAGGGCGGTGAATACTGCTCTTTACCTCACGTAATGGAACTAATGCAAGTGGATTATGAGCCGTTATTTTCAGTATTAGGTACAGAGAAGGAAATTGAAGTGTTAGTCAATCCTTTTATTACTGCTTATGTAAACAATGTAATGGAACAGTTAGAAGGTCAAATTGCAACAACGAAGACGGCAATGGCAAGACTTTCATCACCTCAATTGTACTATGTGTTATCAGCAAATGATTTTACACTTGACATTAATAATCCAGAGCAGCCAAAAATTGTTTGCATGGGAAACAACCCGCAAAAAATACAAATTTATGGAGCAGTTTTATCGCTTTTTGTCACACGTTTAGTAAAGCTGGTAAACAAAAAAGGAAAGCTGAAAAGCAGTCTGATATTTGACGAATTTCCAACCATTTATTTAAACAACATCGATAGCCTCATCGCAACAGCGCGAAGCAATAAAGTGGCAACCACTTTAGGAGTTCAAGACTTTAGTCAGCTAAGAAAAGATTATGGTAGAGAGCAAGCAGATGTTATCATGAATATAACAGGGAACCTAATAAGTGGACAGGTAATGGGAGAAACAGCCAAACAGCTTTCTGAAAGATTTGGGAAGATCATGCAGGATAGAGCAAGTTATTCTATTAACAGCACTGATACTTCTGTAAGCCTTTCAACACAGTTGGAATCCGCTATTCCGCCATCGAAAATCTCATCATTAAGTTCCGGTGAATTTGTCGGGATGGTTGCTGATGACCCTTTGGAAAAAATAGACTTAAAAGCTTTCCATTGCCAGATTTTAAATGACCATGAGGCTTTGAAAAATGAACAGAATAAATATAAGCAAATACCGGCTGTAAGAAAGGTTGACAATACAATAGTCCAAAAAAATTATCTGCAAATCAAACAAGATGTGCAGGATATAATTAATTCAGAAATGGAGAGGATTTTGAATGATCCAGGATTGGAACATTTGGTGGTTAAAAAAAATTTGTAAGGCAAACATCTTTAACCTGCGGAGCATCTTTAAAGCAAGGGTACTTGATTTAGAACTAGAAGTAAAGAGGATAGCATTGTGGGTTGAATTAGTGTCGGGAGCAGTATGGACTTTAATCTCTTTGAATCTTGACATGATAACCTTATAGCAAATGCGTAATGTTCTTCATTTCATGTAGGACATACCCCAACATATCTGCAGTGTCAATCAATGCGTTCTTAAACCTTCTTTCGGAGTATTTCTTTTTGTACAGCTCTGCCTCGTTTCAAAATGCCAGCACACAAGAAGCACTGTTACACCCTGAGTTATGGTTGAAAATTTTTAAAGTTCTTATTTGGGTTTACTTAGTTTTCCTAAAAAGTAACTTCCCGCTAACGTAGCAAGGACTAAAGTGCAACAAGAATAAGTGAACCAGTTATTGAAATACTTCAATATCCAAAACTAGCCAAATTTAGCTCCTACAACAAGATTAATTATTGACCAATAATGCAACAAACATTATCCAAGCGAAGCAGCAATAAAAAATTATTTTAAGGACTCTTTCCATAAAGCGATAAATTTATTGAGATTTTAATTTAATAATGTAGCCACATGCAGTAGGACCTATATCAATTTAAATCACTTTCACATCAGCAACAGTCAAAATTGTATAGAACGAGGGCGACTTTGTGGTCGATATAAGATTAAGTTCATCTATTATCATGCTTTACCAGGTACAATACCCTATGCGGTAATTATTTCTTTTAAAACTACAGCTTTTTTTTGTTCATCGTTTTCGAACACTTTCCAACCTTTACTTTCCGGGTCATATTTCTTTATGAAGCGGTCAAACATAAGTTGAAGCCAAGAGTCTTTTTGGGTTTGGATGTACTCTTTTGTCTGTTCAAATGAACCGTTATTTTCTTTTATATACTTATCATTGTAACCACTTTCATCTATTTTAAGAATTGCACTGAATAAACTAAAGTCTCTTTCTCTTTCCTTTTCAGGTAATGTTGAAAACAAAAAGCGATAAAATTCATATTCAGGATTAAGGTCAAAGTTTTTATAATCCTTATCTACATGTTCAATTGCAATTGATAATGCTTTTTTACATTCCTGATAGTTTTGATTTTCTATGGGATCGGCTAAATGTGTAAATAATTCTGAAGCTACCAAATAGGTTAAATGAACCTGAATGCCGTTTTCCTTTTCCTTCTGTTTCATTTTAGCAAGATTGCTTTTCATCGAGGAAGCATCAGTCCTTGTTAAAAACCGGTAGCAATTAGTGTCAAAAAAGATTATTTTATTAGCTAAATGTTCTGGTGTCATAAGAGAAAAATTTAAGTGAATATACCACCAAGCTTGTGGAATGAATTAATACATCGATCGACCTGCTCACGTCGACTAAGAATTGCATACGTCGATATTTCAATTGCGCGTCGAGATTCTATCTTATCCTGCACGGAACCAGGAAGAGCAGGAGGGCTGAAGGTACTACTGTTAAATATTGTTGTATCACTCACTTATTCCGTTGCTGGGCAATTTCAGCCACCAGAGCCATTACTTCGTCTTTCGAATATCACGATGGATTACTTCAACTATTAACCTCTAATGCTTAAGAACATCAGTCGGGGTTGGAAGCCGTTATTAATACTCGCTTATCAATTGGAAAAGACGTATTAGAGTTGTACAATTCGTATTTAAAGGGAAGTAAAGTACCTTTGAGCCTATTATTTTAAAATATAACAGTATGACATTTACTTCTGGGTTTTGGTATGAAATTATCTATCATGGTGGTTTAAAAGTCCAGTTTCAGTTCTTAGACACTAATGAAGCAGGACAATTAAGATGCAGGCTTTGTAATGGTGATTTAAGAACTGACTTGTTTCGGACTACCTTCCAAGAAGTTAAAGTGATAGGAGAAAAATCCCCTTGTATTTAATTAACATAAAACGGGAGCGACCCATCTCCTAAAAAAACTCCTCCACTTCCCTTTTTTCTTCTGTTTGTAGTATCGAATTTTATCCTTCTTCTCAGCTTGCCTTCCAGATTCTACTTCCCCTATTGTCCACTTCGGCGCATGTCTTATAGCGCTGTTAGTAATCCAATAATGACTTCGGCACTTGAAGTTCCAATTGCCAATTGAAGGGTAGAGTGTAATGGTGTCACCGTCGAAAGTAAGCTTCCAATCTGTTGGCGATATTGGTGTAACAACTTCATTACCACAGCCACACACACATTTGTGTATAGCTGTGCAGTATCGAAGTGAGATATACAAAAAACCTTCTCCTACATTTTCAGGAATTACTTCCACAAATTTATGCTGTAGTGTCTTCATTCTGTAATTGTGCTACATTGATTGAATAAGATGAATGGTGCTCTTCCCGCAAATCCTGATAAAAGCCACTCAATTTTTTCCACTTCATTACAGCCATTACTGCATTTAAGCAGTTGAGGTCGGCAATCTGAACATTAGTGGAATACTCATTATTTTCATCTTCCTCAAAAGATATCCGATTTGAAAGATGGTCGTTTTTGTGAACAGTGCCCGTTGTAACCCTGATGGTTCCAACAAGCTGCTCATTTGCAATATTTACTCCAAGTCCTACATCGATGAATGGGATCTTAACCTTCAATAAATGCTGAATAATCATTCTCCTTGCTACATCGTTATCGACGCAAATGAAAACGTAGGACATCGCGTCAAGCTCTGTTAGGTTGGTATCGGTGATGTAGTAAGCGTGTTCCTTAATTCCTTTGTGGAGCTTTAAGTACATTTCAGCATAGTAGCTTACCTTTTTCATCTTCTTGTTGAGGTGCTCGAGGGACGCTGCCCCCGGTGACCTAAAGGCATTGTGCTGTAAGAACTCATCGCCGTCGTAGGTATGTATATCCTTAACCGGCGCCTTTGCCACCAAATCGAGAATATAAGCACCTGTACCACCCATACCTATGATAGCTATTCTTTGTTCAAGGAACTTGGAATTAATGTGAGCAACATTGGCTCTACTTGAATTAGTGTCTACATAGCTAAACACAGTTTCTGCGTCATCATCTGCTATGACATCGAACGTTTTTTCCGTAAGTGATGCGTCCAAAGATTTAGCAGGTGCAGTGATTATCCGGGCATAGGTAGTTACCTTTTCATAAAAGTCGGCATATCCATTTGCAGGTTTATTAGAGAACGAGCGATTGACTGTGAACCCATCTAACAGCTTCTGCTCTCCGACACCATGCTGAATTGCAGTAATGATGTTTCCATCTTTGTCGCAAGGCTGGTCGCCGATAAAAAACATCACATGAGTATTAGGCTTTGCTGTCGTTGAATTATTCACCAAATTCAATTGGCTTACCAAAATGCCTCGCTTGACTTCCTTCTGAGTGTTTACATAAGGTATATGGTGGATAACTAAGTATCCACCTTTTACCTGTATTGCAAAACCTTCATCCCTCAATTTTTTGAGGTCTTTACTATGATTTATTAGTTGCTGTGACATTGAATACCATTTTATGTTTAACAATAATTTTGTCACCTTTTACCATGCTGCCTTCCGGATTTTCCTTTGGTCCCTTGGCATAGGTTACTGTATAAATGGTATTCGGATTGCTGTTTTGAACACCAAATGCGAGTGATGCTACTTGGTCAAAAGTTATAGTCTTTTCTACCCAAGACTTCTCTCTGCCGTTAACAATTAGAACAACTTGCACAAGTTTTTCCTTAGAGAAGAAATTTTCAATTCCGGGTCTGGCAAGGTCGACGAACTGTTCATCTTTAATTAATTCATCCTCCCATGGGCCTTTAATAGAGAGAAAGATTTCATCGTCAGCAGAAATTGCGCCTTGCCGCCGTATATCACCACCTTTGATGTACTGCTTGTTTGTTTCGAACTCCTGGCAGTTGATCGTGTACTTAAGCTTCTGCTTAATAAAGAACTGCTCGAGTCCTGGACGAGCTAAGTCAACCAAATCCCCATCGTTAACGGGCTCATCTTTCCACGGTTCTGATATCGAAAGATATAATTCTCCATCAAGGGGAAGATTTGCAGCTTGTTTTACTTGCAAACCTGTAATGTACTGATCATTCCATTCGAATTGCTTTCCTTCAGCAGAGAATGGTAATGTTTTGTGACCTTTGGCCACTGAGCTTATATTTTCCATTTTTTATTGTTTTTGGAAAATGATAAAATGCCTCAACTTTTTTTCGGGCAGCGAGAGGTTGCATCAGCCCAGACAGGAAGCGCTCAATGACATTTGTAAGTTCTAATAAAAATCACTTACTTTGTTATTGAACAAGGGGGAATTTCAAGGTGATAAGCCTTGAACGAAGTCCGCGAAAACTTTAATCCCTGTATACCCCAGTCGACTGCGTCAACAGTTTGATTGGGTTTTTTATTTTTTATCGGCTATTATGCTGCTTTTATTAGGTTATATAATTGAATTATCCTTTGATCTTTTATTAATGTCAGAAATAGTTGATCGAATGGAACCGACGTGACAAAGCATTTCTTAGCCTCTTCTACTAAAAAATGATCTTCTTCGGAAGAAGCTAAAATGGCGCCTTGTTTAGAGAGCGCCACGTATAAAGAGCTTAAATCGGTCAATGATAGGATTTTCTTTTTGCCTTTCGCCCAATCGTCAAAATCGTTCATTTCAAAGTGAACAATTTCCACATGATCTGAAGCCTCAATAATTTGACGAACTCTTGAACTGTAGTGATGTAGTCTAAGTCCCGATACCGTTATCGAACAACATTGAATAAGATGGACAAGTATCTTATGCTTGTGGAGTCGCTCTAACAGTTCGATATCGTTTACTACATACATCTTAATTGACGCTAAATTTTAGTTCTTCAATCTCTCTTCTAAACAGGTCAATTTTTCGGTCACCCAACTCTGCTGCCTTGCCAATAGAAAGTCTTTTCTCCACAACAGCCTTAACCAAGAGCTTTTGAAATCGGCTGGCCTTCTCATTTGACCTATATTGGCCGAACTCCTTAGAGGGTTCTTTACCGTTCCATTCCTTATATGATGTCCACCAACATTTATAAGTTTCTTGGTTGATGAAGTTGGAATTAAAAGCCCTCATTATTATTGCTTGAATAGATATTCCGTATAATTCTTTGATACTTTTCAATTCCGCAAGTGTAATTATCGTACGGTTTTTACCTAACTCATTATATAATACATCATCTACAAGTAAAACTGCACCAGCGAAAGAATCACAGAACCATTCAATTTTTGTATCAGTGGTATCAGGAGGAAGTTCTAATACGATGTGCCCAAGCTCATGCAATGCAGTAAACCTTTTCCTTTCAATTGTAAGACAGTTCTCATTGAGAACGACTACTGGTAACGCATCGTTTGCCATTGCGCTTAGGCCCGTAAAGTCTTCGTACCTCGTGACCTCTACAACAAAGACACCTTGACTCTCTAACGTTTCTACGACGTCTGTGATTGGCGCGTTTCCAATTTTCCACTTTTTCCGAACTAATTTAGCGGCCTTTTCTACGTCCTTTTGGCCATGAATCTTAAGGTCTTTTACCGGATTATCGAACACTTGTCGTTCCTCGACAATCTCAGAAACTTCCAAAAATTTGGACAGGTACCGACTTACTTCCTCCTTTAATTCTTTTTCAAATTCTGGATTTACTATCTTATGCTTCTCCCGGAACTTAATGTTTTGGAACTTGATTGAAAACTTTTCATCGTTTTCGTAAAAGAAGGAAAAAGGAACATTTAATACGTCAGCAAGCTTAAGTAAGGTTTCACTGCTTGGTGAAACGACACCGTTTTCGAACTTATGAATCGATTGTTTTGCAACCCCTACTTCTTCAGCAAGCTCCTGTAACGAGAAATTCTTTTTCTCTCTGAGTTGTTTAAGTTTCTGTGCAAATGAATTCTTCATATTTCTTTTTGATACAACAAATATAGAAAAGTAACCTGGAAAAACAAAATTTATTTTTTCAGGTTACGGATACGAGCAAAGGCACGGTGACTAAATATAAAAGCATGGAGAAGGAACTATTGTCCTTTCTGTTGATGTTACTATCTACAAGTACAAGGGAGTGACACAACGATGTTTAATAGCAGCACAAATGCCGGCTACAAAAAAAGTCCTACTTAAGCCTCCTTTATATCATACTTCCTTTCACAATCATCGTAGATCCAAGTCGTCATCAATCCATTTCCTCGCTAATAATTAATATTGCTTTATAATTAGAAATAAGATGATAGAGGCGCCGCCTGCAATTAAAATACAAAAGCCTAAGTTCAAACCGGAAATCGACTTCAGGGTTCAGGCAGAAGTTTCATTGGAAAAATCTACTATCGTGCATTGTCGTCTTTCGGGAGATTATGAATTTCCCACTGCTATCAGGATCTGGCCAACTACTTTCCTTGTTCAGGACAACAGCGACAGGAAGAAATTACTACACGCTTACAATATTGCTCCTTATCCAAAATGGAAAATAGTAGATGAAGGGCATGTTTTCACCCTAGTTTTTGAAGGGCTCGATAAGAATTGCCTTTTATTTGACCTGGTAGAAGATATACCTGAATTAGGAGGTTTTAAATTTGAAAATATCAAACGCAACGATACAGATGTGTATTGGGTTGACGTAGATTAACCAGGGAAACTTTGTCTCGTCCTGAAATAGGTTGTCTGTAAAACGACCTAAAAATGGAGCTGAAAGATCAGATTATTCAGGAGTATTTAAACACCCGTTGTGGCTACCGAAAGCTGCAGGAAAAGTATGGTGTAAGCAGAACAACGATTTGTAATTGGGTACAGGTATATCAAGGCGTTCACAATTTGCCTAAGACCAATTTGCAGCAGAAGCATTACATTAGTCCGATGAAGAGAAAGCAGAGAGAAGCCGATGCAAATCATGCAGCCTTGCTTGATAAAATAGCTTCTCTTGAAAAGCAACTAAAACACCAGGAACTGCGCGCCGAAGTATTAGATAAGCTCATAGATGTGGCAGAAAAACAGCTTGAAATTTCAATCAGAAAAAAGCCTGGTACCCAGCAGTCCTCGAAGTAAAAAAGGTAAAGCCAAATTATAGTCTGCAAGCAATTTGCCGACTGTTGGGATTTTCTGTTCAGGCATATCATAAGAAACAAAAAAGAACATTACAGCACCTATCTGAGGAGCAGATAATAATTGCTCAAATTGATGTTATAAGAAAGCATCAGCCGCGTTGTGGAGGTCGCAAGTTGTATATAATGCTGCAGCCGTTTTTAAAGCAGCATTGCATAGTTATGGGAAGAGATAAATTCTTCTTATTGCTACAAAAAAACAAGCTGCTGGTACGTAAGACAAAACGCAGTGTATACACCACCGACAGCAAGCACTTCTTTTACCGATATCCCAATATGGTAAAGGATTTCACGCCATTAAAGGCACATGAACTTTGGGTAGCCGACATCACTTATATACCTCTTAAAAACCGCTTTGCTTACCTCTTTCTTATTACCGATGCCTACTCAAGAAAAATAGTAGGTCATTATGTAAGCGATGATATGAAAGTAAGCAGCGCAATCATTGCTTTAAAAAAAGCTTTAGATCAAAAACCTGCAGACAGAATAGTAATACATCACAGCGATAGGGGCATGCAATATTGCAGTAAAGCTTATGTACAATTACTGCACGATCATTATGCACATATAAGCATGACACAAAACGGAGACCCATATGAAAATGCGATAGCAGAAAGAGTAAATGGCATCTTAAAATCTGAACTTCTAAGCCCCTGTTACGACACCATTGATCAGGCCGCGGCTCATATTAACCGATCCATCCTTATCTATAATTATAAACGAAGACATAGCAGTCTTAACTGGCAAATACCAGGCAATGTGCACAAGCAACAAGGCCCACAAATAAAGCGATGGAAAAACTATTATCAACCCCTAAAAAAGAAGGAGGTAAGTATGCAGGAACCATAACAGGCCAACGCAAAAAAACATTAGCTATAGCTTTGGGAGCAACCGCAAATGTTTTTTGCCACCGCACAACAGTCACCAAAAACTAAACCTATTTCAGGATGTATTATCTTAGACAACCAATAGCAGGATTTACACCCTAAAAGAGACAACTTTTTTCAGGACGGGTCA
>NZ_KB893338.1 GCF_000374045.1 Segetibacter koreensis DSM 18137
GTTTCTTACAGTGGTTTTGTAAATGGTGATACTAAAGAAGACCTTGGTGGTACGCTGTCTGTGACAACGACAGCAACTGCTGCAAGTGCAGTAGGTACTTACCCGATCACAGCAAGTGGTTATACGTCTGCCAACTACAGCATTACTTATGCTCCTGGTACATTGGAAGTGACCAAGAAAGGTTTAATAGTAACTGCTGATGATAAGACCAAGCCGTACGGCGCTGCTCTTCCTGTATTGACTGTTCATTATACAGGTCTGGTATATGGTGATGCTGCTCCGGCAACGCCTCCAACTATAAGCACTACCGCCACAGCTTCGAGTGATGTAAAAGCTGCGGGTTATCCGATCACTGCCACAGGTGCGGCTGATGGTAACTATAATATCTCTTATGCTCCTGGTACTTTAACTATCACCAAAGTGGATGCGACAATTGCTGTAAACGGTTTCACTGGTACTTATGATGGCGCATCACACGCTGCAACAGGTACAGCAACAGGCGTTGGAGGTGCAAACCTTTCAAGCTTACTTAACCTGGGAAGCAGCTTCACTGACGTGCCAGGCGGTACAGCGAATTGGACTTTCACTGGTGGAACAAATTATAATGATAAGAATGGCACCGCTTCTATTGTTATCAACAAAGCTTCGACCGGCATAACTGTAGCAAATGCAAGTGGCACACAAGGTGGGTACGTGACACTGACAGCTACATTGAAAGATGGCTCTAATAACAAACCGTTAAGTGGCAAGACAGTAACTTTCACCTTAAATAATGCAAGTATGGGTACGGCAACGACCGATGCTAACGGTCTTGCTACTTTACCAAACGTTAAAGCTTGTGGAAATGGGTTAACCCAGGCAAGTTTTGCAGCAGAGACTAACTACTCTGGCTCAACAAGTGCTACAGGAACGTTAACTGCCGCTGCACAAAGCTTTGCATGGAGCGGAACTAATGTAACAGCGACCCCTCAGCAGCTTCCAACAAGTGGAGGCATAACTATCACTCCAACTATAACGTTTACAGGATTAACACTTACTAACGTTTCTATAAATTGGGATGATAACACTTCAACTCCAATATCAGGAACAATTACTGGTTCAGTTTCATCTAGTCATAACTATAAGGTGCCTGGCGTATATGGTCTTAAGCTCACAGGTACAGATGTCTGCGGTAGCACGGTGACTAATATCTACCAATACATAGTTATCTACGATCCAGCAGGTGGTTTTGTAACAGGTGGTGGTTGGTTTAATTCACCGGCAGGAGCTTGTAAAACTGCCCTGACAGCGACAGGAAAGGCTAATTTTGGTATAAACTCAAAGTATCCGAAAGGATCTACAAAACCAACTGGAGAAACAGAATTTAATTTCCAGGCAGGTAACCTTAAATTCAATAGCACGTCTTACCAAGATATGTCTTTGGTAATCGGGGGAGCAAAAGCAACCTATAAAGGTTCTGGAACCATTAACGGAACTGGTAGCTACAGCTTTATGTTAGTTGCAACGGACGGTGACGTAACAGGCGGAGATGGAGTAGATAGAATACGTATGAAAATCTGGGATAATGTAACAGGTAAGGTAGTTTATGACAACCAAACAGATGCCTCAGATAATGCTAATCCAACTACAGCTATCGGCGGAGGTTCAATAGTAATCCATACTGACAAAGCATCTAAACCTATCGAACCAATTGTTAACGCAGCAATTGTCGTGATCGAACCATTACAACTGAAAGCTTATCCTAACCCAAGCACTCAATACTTTACCGTTAAACTGCAAAGCAGAATAAACGAAAAGGTTCAACTGAAAGTGTTTGATGTGTCAGGCAAACCAGTGTACTTGACAGAAGGTTCTTCTAACCAGACTTACAGGTTTGGAGATAACTTCACAAGTGGTTCTTACTTCCTAAACGTAACCCAGGGAGGCAAACAACAGGTTCTTAAACTGATTAAACTAAAATAAAACAAACGCTCCTTTTTAAACCCTACCCTACAGAGGCTGTCCTAAAAAGACAGCCTCTTTTTTTACAACTATCTTTTTTCAACTATTATTTAAATAAGAGCAAATTTTTGCTTTCAACTCTTAACGCTCATTTTTTCATTACAAAACGTTTGTAAGCAAAATATATAAGTAACAGCCAGACTATAATTATCAGAATTGCAAAAAACCAGTTATTCTTCTTTGTAATGCCCGCGTTGACTTTTAAGCTTTGCCTGGCATCTGATAAAACAATCGCAGGTATAAGTTTTATCGATGCTGAAATTAAAATGGGAACAATAATCAGGTCATCCAATAAACCAAGAACGGGAATGAAATCAGGAATTAAGTCAATGGGACTTAGTAGGTAACCAACGGTCAGCCCAATAAGAATTTTTGCAGCAAAAGGTGTACGCTTATCCTTATAAGCCAGCATTAAAACCTGCGATTCTGACTTCAGCTGTCTTGCCCGTTGTTTTAGTTTCGTCAGCAGTTGCACAAATGTTCTTTTTAATCAATAGTATATTTAGAATAATAAAACCCTTCTTGTATATAAACGGTGTTTTGTTGCAATAACAAAGCCGTCGGTATTAGAACAAAAGTTTTGAGATTAATGGAGAAAAGTAATGGACAATCAAAGAGATCAATAACTTTTTTTCATTTTTGTAGACATAACGGGGTATTTTGTCGCATTCTTTATTAAACACATTTACTTTATAGCTTATTTTGCTTATAATGAAATTGCCTTTTAAGTTAAGCAGGTGGGTGTTTATTGTTCTTCATATTACCTTCTGGTTACTATTGTTCTCGCTGCCATTTTTATTGCAGATGTATTCAGAAAAAAGAGCAGCAACTACTGATAAACATCAACCCGGAATTGCCTTTTATATTTTAAAGTGTCTTTTCTGGACAGCCTTCTTTTATATCAATGCCTACATTCTATTTCCCCGTCTTTTTTATAAGAGAGATTACGGAAAATACATTTTATCCCTTATTGCTTTACTGGCAGGCTGCCTTGTATTGGAATTAGGTTATTTCGTATTGACAGACTCTCTAACGCACTTCCATTTACGTGGTTTTATTTTGTTCAATACATTCCCTTTCTTATTTATTCTGGCTTGCAGCACTGCTTACAAAATGTTTTTGGACCGGGCAGAAACAGAAAGGCTGGCAAGCCAAAAGGAAACAGAACATTTAAAAACAGAACTAGCTTTTTTACGGTCGCAAATAAGCCCTCATTTTATGTTTAATGTACTAAACGGGATGGTGGCATTGGCAAGAAAAAAATCTGACCTGGTAGAACCATCGCTTATCAAGCTTTCCTCGATTATGCGATACATGTTGTATGAGAATGATGAGGAAAAAGTTTCACTCGAGAAAGAACTTGAATATCTCCAAAGCTACATTGATTTACAGAAGCAACGTTTTGGTAAAAGCATAACTGTTACCACTACTATAGAAACTATTGATAAGCCTTACTATATTGAACCTATGCTGCTGATACCTTTTGTGGAAAATGCATTCAAGCATGGAACAGGCTTAGTGCATGACGCAGAAATTCGCATTTGCCTGAGGGCCACAAATGGACTGTTACATTTTTCTGTAGCGAATCGTTATGCTGAGGAGTCAACAGAGATAAAAGATAAAACTAGCGGAATTGGACTAAACAATGTACACAGAAGATTAAATTTGTTGTACAAAAACACTCATACACTTGACATAAAAAAGAACGATGGCTTTTTTATCGTTTCACTTAAATTAAATCTGATATAATGCGATGCGTGGCCATAGATGACGAAGAATTAGCTTTAGAATTACTGGAAGACAATATCAGTAAAGTTCCTTATTTAGAGTTGGTGGGTAGTTTTAATAATCCGCTCGAGGCAATAAGTACGATACAGGAACAAAAAATAGATCTTGTTTTTTTAGACATACAAATGCCGGGGCTAACCGGTTTGCAGTTTATAAAAAGCCTTAATCCCAAACCGATGTTTATCATGATAACTGCATATGAAAAATATGCATTGGATGGCTTTGACCTTGATGTAGTGGATTATTTACTAAAACCAGTTTCCCTTGAAAGGTTTATAAAAGCCTGTAACAAAGCGTGGGAATTACATAAATTAAAGAATAAACCAATTGAAGTATCTAAAGAAGCTGAACCTGCCTACTTTTTTATAAATGCTGACTATAGTCATGTGAAAGTTGATTTTGCTGATATCATTTGGGTAGAAGGCTTAAAGGATTATTTAAGAATACATCTTAAAGGAAATGCTAAACCAATTGTAGCCAGGCTAAGTATGAAAAGCATTGAAGAACAGTTGCCGGCATCCATGTTCATCCGTATTCAGAAATCTTACATTGTATCCATACAGCACATAACATCGGTAAGAAAGAACAGCGTTTTCGTAGGATCAATTGAACTCCCTATTGGGGATAACTATAAAGACCAGGTACTTGCCCTGGTTCAAAGCAACCTGAATTCCTGATAAAAAACGGAGTTAGATGAAAGTTTTTCCCATTTGGTCGCAGAATATGCCGCTTTAGTATATTACCACATTCAACTTCAACGTGTCAATTTATATTTGAAACCACTTAACCTTTAAAATTACAATTTAATGAAAAAAGTTTTTTTATCTTCTTTTGCAATTGCTGTTGTAGCTATTTCTACATCAGCGTTCACTCCCGCGAAGCATACATCAGAAACGACTGCAGAAAAAAAAGAAAAAGCTGCCAGAGACGTGCCTGCAAAATGGACTGCCGATAAAGCGCACTCAAGTGTAAAGTTTACAGTTACACACCTTGTAGTATCTGAAGTAGAAGGCAGATTTAAAATGTTTGATGGTTCTATGGAAACATCAAAACCTGACTTTTCTGATGCCAAAATAAATTTTACCGTAGATGTTAACTCTGTGGATACAGACAATGAAATGCGTGACAAGGATCTGAAGGGTGAAAACTTTTTTGCCGCTGATAAATATCCCCAAATGAAATTTGTAGGATCATCATTTACTCCCGCCGGTGGAAACAAATACAAACTGGCCGGCAACCTTACTATAAAGGATGTCACTAAACCTGTGGTGTTTGACGTAACCTATGGAGGAACTGCAAATGCAATGGGAAAAACAAAAATGGGTTTTAAAGCCAAAACGACAATTGACAGGTTTGACTATAACCTAAAGTGGAACAAAGCTACAGAAGCTGGTGGCCTGGTGGTAAGCAAAGACGTTGACTTGGTTGTAAATGTCGAATTGAATAAAGAATAAGCATTTCGTTATATTATTGTAAAAGCCGGTATCATTTGCCGGCTTTTTTCGTTTTCCCTTTAAGCAAGATAGATGAAATACGGAAAACCTTTTTAATAATAAGCATTTAATTTTTCATAAGATTTGAAATATCCTTCCTACAATTTCGTTTGTATGCAGTACCTATTATAGGTTAAAACAGGCAGGGCATAAAAGGCTGATAAAAAAATTTTTTAGAACAAAACTTCTATTTTTATTTCTTTAAATCCTCCAGGAAGATATCTACAATTTTGTCGCACAATTTTTCCGCTTTGTCTCAATTACTCAATCAAAAAAAATTAGCAGCGTACATTTGTATTCGCTTCTAAAAGCAAACATTATGTTTATGAAAAAAGTTTTATTTGTTTTCGGGCTCATTTTGATATGTTTAAATATATCAGCACAAATGCCCGGTGGAGGAATGGCAGGTAATCAAAAAGTGCCATCTATTGGTCACATTTATGGCAAACTTGTAGATAGTGCAGGAAAGCCTGTGAGCGATGCCTCTGTAATCTTACTGCACAGTAAGTTTGATTCGGCTACCAAAAAAAGTAAGGAAGTTTTATTAAAAGGTATTTCTACCAAGTCAAACGGAGAGTTTGATTTTGATCAACTTCCTGTTTTCGGCCAGCTTAAATTAAAAGTTTCTGCTACCGGTTTCAAACCTTTTGAAGAGGCTGTGTCCTTTATGCCAGGTATGGGAAAAGGTATGAAGGCTGCAACACCTCCGCCAGGACAGGGACAGGCACCTGATGTATCTGCCATGTCTGCAATGTTTGACAAAGACCTCGGCAAAATTAAAATGTCAGGAGATATAAAGAAACTACAGGACGTAACAGTTACAACCACTAACTCAGCTTTGAAATTAGATATAGACAAAAAAGTATTTAATGTAGATAAGAATATAGTTAGCTCAGGAGGAACTGCGCTGGACGTTATGAAAAATGTACCATCAGTGCAAGTGGATATTGATGGTAACGTAAAACTTAGAAACAGTGCGCCTCAACTATATATAGATGGACGGCCTACCACTCTTTCGCTCGATCAAATTCCTGCCGATGCTATTGAAAATGTCGAGGTGATTACGAATCCTTCAGCCAAATATGACGCATCTGGTGGTAACGCGGGCATACTAAATATTGTATTGAAAAAGAACAGGAAAACAGGCTACAATGGTAACCTGATGGCAGGTGTCGATAAAAGAGGCGCAGTAAACGGTGGAGCAAATTTTAGCATTCGCCAGGGAAAGTTTAATGTGTCAATCAATGGTATGGCAAATCAAAATAAAGGGATTGCCAACGGGTATACAGACTTGACAAGATTAGGAAATTCTCCTTCTGTCTTTACTCACCAGGACAACAGCAGCAAAACAAATGGCGCTTTTATGTTTGGAAGCGCAGGTGTTGATTATTTTGCTACCAACAAAACCACTTTTTCGCTAACCGGCATCAAAGTGCATGGAAAGTTTTCACCCGGTGATGTCATAAATGCTTATACAGACAGTATGCTTACCGGTGGTACCGTCAGAAATTTTGCTACCCGTAACGCTGCTACATCAAGAGAATTCAATGCAAACGGTTTACAGTTCGGCGTAAAACACCTTTTTGAAAAACAAGGTGAAGAATGGACAGCTGACGCCAATTATTTCTCGGGTAAAAACAGCGGCGATGCATTTTATGCCACAGACTCAATGAATAGCGCGAAAATTAAATACGCAACAGAAAATCAGAAGGTTTTAAATAGTGGCAACAATACCTTTCTTACTGTTCAAACCGATTATACCAATCCTATAACAAGCAAAACAAAACTGGAGACAGGTTTAAGAGCGCAAATACGTAAAACAGAGTTCAACAACGATAACTTCATCCAGGAAAACGGAGGACTATATACTAAGCTTCCTAATGCTGCAAGTAATTATACAAACAAAGACATGGTTTATGCGGCGTATGCGTCAATAACAAGTACCATTAAGAATTTTGGTTACAAATTAGGACTGCGGGCAGAAAGCTCAAATTATAATGCAGAACTATTAAATACCGGTGACAAGTTCAAAAACAAGTATCCTATATCTTTATTTCCTTCGATATTCTTTAGTCAGAAGTTGAATAATAAGCAGGAACTTCAATTGAGCTACACTCGTCGTATCAACAGGCCAAACTTTTTTAACCAAATACCTTATACCGATCGTTCTGATAAACTGAATGTGACCGTTGGTAACCCTAATCTCGTTCCGGAATTCACCAATTCGATAGAAGCTTCTTACAGCAAAACATTTGCAAAAAACAATAATTTGCTTGCTTCCTTATATTATAAAAGAACAGAAAACTTGATAACTCCATTTTTTACCGGTGAAATTGATCCTATCACAAATGGCTATATTAAAACGTATGTAAATGCAAACTCTAGTTATGCTTACGGAGCAGAATTGACATCGGTAAACTACCTGACAAAATGGTATGATGTAACAACCAATGTCAACATCTATAACTCAAAGATCAATACTGACAATGTAACCAAAAATTCGCAGGATGCAATGTTAAGCTGGTTTGGAAAAATCAACAACAACTTTAAACTTCCTAAAAGCTTCACGATACAATTATCAGGAAACTATCAGTCTAAAACCAATTTGCCTGTAAATAACAACCAGCAGCAGTTTGGCCCACCACAACAAGCGCAATCTGCATCACAAGGATACATCAAGGCTTTCTACGCTGTTGATGCAGCAATTAGAAAAACCTTCCTGAAAAATAATGCCGCTTCAATTTCTTTAAGTTTCAGCGATATTTTCAGATCGAGGAAACAATTCCAACATTCTGAAAGTGATTTATTCATCCAGGACTACTCGAGGCTTCGTGATCCGCAAATGATCAAATTAAACTTTACTTATCGTTTCGGACAAATGGATATGTCTATTTTCAAGCGCAAGAACATGAAGAATGCAGGAGAAGGAATGCAGGCGACCCAGATGTAAACAGGTGATAATCAAACGTATTTATTTTTAAAATGCAGGAAAAGCCTGAAGCAAATTGCTTCAGGCCTTTTTAATACTGAGTAAATAAATTCTCATTTTCTTGCAAAAAAGGCCAATGACCTAATTTATCGAGAACAGTAGAACAATGTAAAAGATCGTCGCACTTTTACTAACAATTCCGTGGTAATTTTCCTATCTTGGTATGATTATTTGATTAACTAGTTTGTTAATATTTTTTTAAACTTTAAATTTTATTTTATGGGCAATCTTTTGTATATCATCGCGGTGATATTAATTATTGGATGGCTGTTGGGATTTTTTGCTTTTCATGCTGGAGGAATAATCCATATTCTGTTAGTAATTGCTGTCATTGCTATCATTTTGCAGGTCATCAGGGGAGGCAGAACTGGCGTTTAGTCCGGGATAAGATAAAATTATTTGAGGTTTAATAAATAATATTTCTTCTATATTTTTATTTGCGTTCTTAATAAAAAATAAATAAAGAAAATATTATGAAGAAGAATATTGAATACTGAGGTGAATAATAATTACAAAAAAGAGGATTGTTCTATGAGCAATCCTCTTTTCAATTATAGGAAGCCATAACGTATTATTTTAAGTAAATACTGGTCTTTTCCGATTGTTTTCTGGTGCTAACAATGCTGTTCGTGCTTCTTCCCATATTTTGCGGATTTCGGCTATTATTTCTCTTGCGCAACTATATTAAGTTATCTCACGTTATTGCTTATAGTAACTCTGTACGTAAAGTTTTCCAGCATCATCTGCATTTATTAGCCGGACTTAATTTACCTGTAACAAAAGATTACTTCATACGTATTACCAAAAACCAGGAATTATATTAAGATTTTTCTTCGCAATCTTTGAAGAGCGAAGGATTTGTATCTTATAAAAATCCATTCTTTTTTTAAAAAAGCTCTAACCTTAAAAAATAAAAAACAATGAAAAAACTTTTTCTTCACCTAATTCTTGCAGGAATTACTATCTCTGTAAATGCTCAAAAAGAAACAAAAGAACCTTACCTGAGCAAATCTTTTGCAAATACATCAATAAAAGATGTGGATGTAAAAACATCCGGAGGAAGCATTTCGGTTGCAGGAGTTGATGCATCTGAGGCAAGAGTGGAAGTATATGTAAATGGAAACAAAAATTCTGATAATTTGTCGAAAGAGGATATTAAAAGAAGATTGGAAGAAAATTATGATTTGAACATTTCACTCAGCAATAATACATTAACCGCCATTGCAAAACCAAAAGAGCGGAGCATGAACTGGAAGAAAGGGCTCAGTATTTCTTTCAAAGTATTTACACCCAAAAATGTTAATTCAGATATTGCTACCAGCGGTGGCAGCATCAGCCTTACAAATCTTTCCGGCAACCAGGACTTCTCTACCAGCGGAGGTAGTCTGCATGTTGATAACCTTAGTGGCAATGTAAAGGGAAGAACCTCAGGAGGCAGCATTGATGTAACAAACTCAAAAGATGACATAAGTCTTTCTACCAGCGGCGGCAGCATTCACGCTGAAAACTGTGATGGCAATCTCCGTTTGTCTACTTCTGGCGGCTCGCTTGATTTAACTGCCTTAAAAGGAAACATCGAAGCAAGTACAAGTGGAGGAAGTATTAATGGAAATGATATTGAAGGCGAGCTTTCTGCCAGCACTTCAGGCGGAAGTGTACATTTAAACAACCTCACATGCAGCCTTGAAGCATCAACAAGCAGTGGTAGCATAGATATATCTATGAAGAGCATTGGAAAATACATAAAGATTAGCAATTCAGGCGGAAACGTAGATTTGACAATTCCTGGCGGAAAAGGAATCGACCTTAGATTATCAGGTAATAAAGTCTCTACTCCTGCCCTGGCAAATTTCAACGGAAGCATGGATAATAACGAGGTAGAAGGCAAATTAAATGGCGGCGGAGTGCCCGTAACTGTAAGAGCAGGAAGCGGAAAAGTAAGATTAATGGTGCAATAAGCTGCGGGATTCGTTAGAGAAAAACAATCAGAACAAAAACTGGCTTTTAGTTTTAAATTTTTATAACAGCAAAGAACGATGGGAAAACCAGGAATTCGCGAAGCGAAAAGTTTCGTGATATCCTGTAGGATCCTTGCGCTTCTTTGCTGTTCCATTTTTGTTCCGTACCGCAGTAAACGCCTCTCCCACCCTGTTACAAAAGCGAACAAAAAGTGTATCAAAAACGTACATATCTTCCATTCATCCTCTCTCCTACTCCATTGTAATTCAATTACTTATAATTTTGGCCACCTTCTTGAAATAATTTAGCAAGCGATTTTGAAGAAGCAAAGTTCCCGGCATCTATTCAGTTTTGCTTAACGCTCGTGGTTTAGGAAATGATTTTTCAAATGTGGAAACGGTAACGCTCGTTTAAGCACGAATGAAAGGTTTTGTAAATAGCAGGATGCGTAAGAATGATGGGATTATCTGAATTATCATTTAGAAAGTTTAATAAGAAAAAATACAAAAGTATAAATTGACAATATGTTTAAAAACTATTTTAAAACGGCAATCCGTAACCTATCAAGAAATAAAAGTTATACCGCAATAAATGTTTTGGGCCTTGGTGTTGGTATTGCTGTTTGCTTAATGATTTTTCTTGTAATTCAGTTTGAAACCAGTTTTGATAATTTTCATTCAAAAAAAGATAGAATATATAGGGTGATAACTGAATTAAAAGACGCTTCAGGAACAAATCATAGTGCCGGTGTTCCCTTTCCATTACCTCGTACTCTAAGAAATGATTTTCCGCAGCTTGAAAAAGTGACGGCTATTAATAGTGATGGAAACTCATTATTTGCCGTAATGGATGATAACAGTGGTCGCGCTGTAAAAAAATTTAAAGAAGAACAGGGAGTATTTTATACAGAACCGGCATTCTTTGACATCTTTGATTTTCCATGGTTGGCTGGAAATCCAAAATCATTAGATGAACCAAATACTGTTTCACTTACAAAAGAAACAGCTGAAAGATACTTTGGCTCATGGAAAAATGCGATTGGAAAAACCATAAGAAAAGATAATAAAGACCTTTTAAAGGTTACAGGTATCATAGACAATGTACCTGCAAATACAGATTTTCAGTTAAAAACAGTTATTTCTTATAAAAACTTTGAAAACTATACATCAACCGACTGGGTATCGGTAAATAGTGACCATGGTTGTTATGTTTTACTTCCTGAAAATTTATCTTTTGAGAGTTTCAATAAACTTTTTCCTGCCTTTGTTACTAAGTACAGGCCTGCGGAAAGAGCAGTGAATACAGCACAACTTTTACAATCAGTTAAAGAAGTGCATTATGATGCAGATTCTGGCAACTATTCAAGAAAAACAATTTCGAAAGAACTTATACGAACACTTAAGCTTATTGCATTGTTTATACTTCTTATAGCATGTGTAAATTTTATCAACCTGTCTACTGCGCAATCTGTTAACCGTGCAAAAGAAGTAAGTATACGCAAAGTGCTTGGAAGCAACAGAAAACAACTTAGTTTTCAGTTTTTAAGTGAAACTGCTATTATTACTATTGGTGCTGTCATTATTGCTGTTTTAATTGTAATTGTTGCCCTGCCTTATATTAAAACGCTTTTAAATCTTTCTTTATCTTTTAATATTGCAGATAATCCCGCAATTGTACTTTTCCTTATTGCTATTACCATAAGTGTCACACTGCTTTCAGGCTTTTATCCATCATTAGTATTGTCTAGGTTTAACCCCGTAACAGCTTTAAAAAGCAAATTCATTGCAAAAAGCACAAAAGGAATTTCACTGAGAAGAGGGCTTGTAGTTGCACAATTTATAATAGCCCAGGGATTGATAATTGGTACATTGATAGTTGTAAAACAGATGAATTACTTTCAGAATGCTTCTTTAGGATTTGACAAAGAGGCAATACTGACAGTACCTATACCAACAGACAGCGTTGGAAGAAGTAAAATAGACTTTTTAAAAGATGAATTAGTAAAGCGTCCGGAAATAAAAAATGTAAGTTTTAGTTTTACGCCTCCTACAAACCAGGGGAACTGGTTTTCCGATTTTAAGTTTAATCATTCTGCCAAAAACAGTGATTTTGGCGCTAACCTTAAATGGGCAGACGCCGATTATATCAATACCTACAAGCTTGCCCTTGTTGCAGGCAGGAACTACACAAAAGGCGATACCTCGCGGGAACTGATTGTAAATGAAGAACTGTTAAAAAGGCTAGGCATAACAAATCCTGAAGAAGCTATCAATAAGGAAATTGACTTGTGGGATGGTGGGGTAAAAGCACCTATCGTTGGAGTTTTAAAAGATTTTCATACACAGTCGCTTCAACAACCTATAGACCCTATTATCATGGGTAATTACAAGCGTACTTATCGCACCATTAATATTAAAGTGCAGCAACGCGATATACAGCAAACAATCTCTTTTATAGAAAATCTTTGGACAAACACTTATCCTGATTATGTTTTTGAATACCAGTTTTTAGACCAGAGCATTGCAAATCTTTACCAGCAACAAAGACAGCTATCGCAGCTATACAAAATTTTTGCAGCCATTTCTATTTTCTTAAGCTGCCTTGGTTTATATGGTTTGGCTTCTTTTATGGCAGTACAAAGGATAAAAGAAGTAGGTATAAGAAAAGTACTGGGGGCAACAGTTCAAAATGTTATTTATCTTTTTTCAAAGGAATTTATCATTCTTATATCAATTGCATTTGTAATAGCTACACCTGTTGCATGGTACTTTATGCGCCAATGGCTGCAGGACTTTGCTTACCGCATTGACATGAGCCTATGGATATTTATTATAGCAGGAACAGCTTCATTACTGATTGCATTATTAACTGTGAGTTTCCAGGCAATTAAAGCAGCAGTTGCTAACCCTGTTAAGAGTTTGCGAAGTGAGTAGTCTGAACCGGGATTTATAGGATTTTAAGAATTAATGGGAAATGTAGTTGATTATTCGGGCCCTCTTTAGGCTTCAGTGTTGGTGCTAAAGCAAAAAGTTGCTAGGGTGCATGAAGTACAAGTGAGTGACACAACCAAACCTGAATAAAGAAGAAATGTTGGCTAAAAAAAATAAATACTGTGTTTAAAAATTACATCAAAATAGCTATCCGAAATCTATGGCGAAATAAGACTTTCTCTGCCATTAATATATTTGGACTTGCCATAGGCATTTCGGTTTGTTTTATAATCATGCTCTTTGTGCAGGATGAACTCAGTTACGACAGGTTTAACGAAAAGGCGGACAGGATTGTACGAGTGATTTTTAAAGCAAGCATCAACGGTGGAAAGATAAATGAATCTAACGTAATGCCTCCTGTCGCACAGGCATTGAAGAGTGACTACGCTGAGGTAGAAGATGCAACGAGAATACGAACCAGTTTTTCACCAAAAGTAACTTACGCCGATAAAACCTTCAAGGAAGGAACTTTTGCTTTTGTTGATGCCAACTTCTTCAATGTGTTCACTCTTCCATTTATAAAAGGCGACGCTAAGACAGCATTGCTGCAGCCTAATACTGTCGTCATTACCAGAGAAATGGCAGCTAAATATTTTGGAAATGAGGATGCAATTGGCAAGCTATTGACTTTTAACAGCTTCGATAATGCTATATACAAAGTAACAGGTGTGATTGACAAAATACCTGCTAATTCGCATTTTCATTTCGATATGTTTGGCTCGATGGAAAGTTTGCCTGAAGCAAAAGCAGCTACCTGGCTGGCTTCTAATTTTTTCACTTATGTAGTACTGAAAGATGGCTATGATTATAAAAAATTAGAAGCAAAATTGCCAGCTATGGTAGAAAAGTATATGGGGCCGCAGATACTAAAAGAAATGGGGATGAGTTTATCTCAGTTCAGGACCAAGGGCAACGAACTTGGATTTGCTTTACAACCGCTAACTGACATTCACCTTCATGGAGATTCAAGTTCTGAATTAGAAGCCGGTGGTGACGTGAAATATGTCTACATTTTTGGTGCTATTGCCATTTTTATGTTAGCAATAGCCTGTATCAATTTCATTAACCTGTCTACCGCAAGCGCTTCAAAACGGGCAAAGGAAGTAGGCGTTAGAAAAGTAATTGGTTCTGGTAAATTTGATTTGATAAAACAATTTTTACTGGAATCTGTTCTCTTAACCTTGTTTGCATTACTCGCGTCATTTTTTATAGTTCGATTTGCCTTACCGTTGTTTAATAATTTATCCGGAAAAAATCTAACTATCGGACATGAAATTGAGCCATTGGCAGCCTTTGTGTTACTCGGTATACTCGTTGGCATCGTAGCGGGCATTTACCCGGCCTTTTATCTGTCTTCATTTAAACCGATTGCTGTATTAAAAGGTAAGTTTAGCAGTGGCAACAAAACCTTTGGTTTACGGAGCAGCCTGGTCGTCTTTCAATTCTTCATTTCAGTCAGCCTGATTGTAAGCACAATAGTGGTTTACCAACAAATGAAATTTATTCAAAATAAAAAATTAGGTTACGACAAAGAGCAGTTGCTTGTGCTGCCCAACTCTTATGCTTTGGGCAAAAATGAACAGATTTTTAAAGAGCAGCTATTAAAAGACCCACGTGTTGTAAATGCAACGATTTCTGCCTACAAGCCTGCCGGGCCAGGTAACAACAACAATGCATTAGCTTATCCGGAAGGTAAGGATAACCAGATGATGAAAACGCTGGAGTATCATGTAGATGAGCAATATATACCTACACTCGGAATGCAAATGGCGGCAGGAAGAAATTTTTCGAAAGAATTTGTAACGGACTCTTCAGCTATGGTTATTAACGAAACGGCGGCCAGGGCCTTTGGCTGGGGAAACAATGCAGTGGCGCAAAGAATTGTAAGGCAAAATAGTGAAAGAGGAAGAGATTTCGCTTATACTGTAATTGGCGTTGTGAAAGATTTTAACTTCAAGTCTCTTCATGAGCCTATAACTCCTTTGTTGATGGTATTAAAGCCTGAATGGGGTTTAATTGTAAAGGTGAAAA
Organism: Segetibacter koreensis DSM 18137; assembly: GCF_000374045.1. Lineage (GTDB taxonomy): Bacteria > Bacteroidota > Bacteroidia > Chitinophagales > Chitinophagaceae > Segetibacter > Segetibacter koreensis. Next base: position 15,252 of record NZ_KB893338.1, read on the forward strand.
CTGCAGATATCTCAGGGCTTTTATCATCTATTAAGAAGCAATGGGAACAGTTTCGAACCGAAGAACCTTTTACATATACTTTCATGGATGAGTTATATAACAAGACTTATTCTGCGGAAGAAAGAACCGGCCGCATTCTCAACATCTTCGCGGTCTTAACCATACTGGTAGCGTGTCTTGGACTTTTCGGCCTTGCAACCTATACTGCCGAGCAACGTACCAAAGAGATTGGCATTCGCAAAGTGCTTGGTGCAAGTGTGACGCAAGTAACCAATATGCTGTCACGAGACTTTATAAAATTAGTGCTGATATCATGCGTGGTGGCGTTTCCTCTATCATACTGGGTAATGTCTAAGTGGCTGCAGGACTTTGCTTACCGAATAAATATAAGCTGGTTAGTGTTTGTAATAGCGGGAATAGCGGCTTTGATGATTGCATTGCTAACAGTGAGCTTCCAGGCGATAAAAGCTGCAATAGCAAATCCAGTGAAGAGTTTGAGAACTGAATAGCATGAAGTTGGTTGTGAGTGTTTTTAGGGATTAGGTAGAAGAATATTCAGGCTCTTTGTCTTAGTTCAAAAAACATTTACCATTTGCGATGTAATTGTTTTTGTGTGTCTCAAAGCGCTGATTGAGCCTTTACACGTTTGCTAAAAGAAAGCTGGTAGAATTTTAAAAAATAATATGAAATTATGCTGAGAAATTATTTCAAGATTGCATGGCGCAACCTCATGAAAAGCAAAGTCTTTTCTTTCATCAATATTTTTGGTCTTACGGTTGGCCTTACGTGTTGCATGCTTATTACATTGTACATAGTCAATGAGTTAAGCTATGACAAGTATCATAAAAATGTAAAAGACCTTTACCAGTTAGGCACTATTTTCATAACTCCCGGGGAAGAAATAAAGCCTGAAAACTGGTCGGCAAATACACCTGCCCCAATGGCGCAATTAATGAAACAGGAGTTTCCTGAAATACAGGAAACAACGAGGATGTTAGGCCTTTTTACAGAAGACAAAACTTTGTTGCAATACAAAGAAAATAATGGCGAACTAAAATCATTTTATGAAACCAAAGGATACCTGGCCGATTCTACATTTTTTAGATTATTCACTTATAATTTTATAGAAGGAAATGCAGCCACAGCATTAACCAGACCTAACACACTCGTATTATCCGATGAGATTGCTAAGAAAATATTTGGTACCCAATCAGCTTTGAACAAAATTGTTCACATAAGCAGCAGCACCAATGGCGACCATGACTTTACGGTAACCGGTGTTTTCAAACCTATTAATTCACCATCACATATTGACGGAAGATTTTTTGTTTCGATGGGGGGAGGCGACATGGAACAATATATTAAAGACCGTGGTACCGACCTTGCCAGCAACAACATGTTTTTCACTTATTTTCTTCTTAAAACAGGAAGCGACTCTAAAAAACTGGAAGCAAAATTTCCTGCCTTTATGAAAAAATATGCGGCAAAAGATTTAAAGGCAATGGGACGCGATAAAAAACAATTTTTAACTCCTTTGAAAGATATTCATCTTCATTCTCCCGCAACACAAAATGTAACGGCAGGCGGAAGCATAACTTATTTATATATTCTTGCTTCCATTGCTTTGTTTACGCTTTTGATTGCCTGTATCAACTTTATGAATCTTTCAACTGCACGTTCTTCAAAACGTTCAGCAGAGGTGGGCATACGAAAAGTGTTAGGTGCCGAGAAAAGTTCTTTAATCCGTCAGTTCCTTGGGGAATCGTTGCTCATGAGTTTTATAGCATTTGTATTTGCTTTTTTACTTACCCAGCTTTTGCTGCCAGCATTTGATTATGTATCAGGAAAAAATCTTTCCTTTTCTTTTTCGACCGAAGGGTGGATTATGATAATTTTTCTTGTATTAACATGTATAACAGGACTTGTGGCGGGCAGCTACCCTGCATTTTATTTGTCGTCTTTTAAACCTGTCAAAGTTTTAAAGGGAAGATTTTCAAATTCCCTTGCAGCAATATCATTACGCAAAGGTTTAGTTGTGTTTCAATTTATTATTTCTGTCGCATTAATTGTGGCTTCGGTTGTTATTAACAAGCAGATGCGTTACATGAGGTCAAAAGATTTGGGATTTGATAAGGACAGGCAAATAGTAATTCCATTGAGAAGCCAGACAGCGAAAGGTATTTATACGTCGTTAAAAAATGAGTTACGCAGAATTCGACAGGTGCAAGACGTTGGCGCGTCATTGTATTATCCCGGTATTTTTAATCCCAGCGACAATCCTTTTTACAGGGAAGGACAAACAATGAATGATGCAAAACAAACCCGCACCAATTGGATCGATGCGAGTTTTCTTCAGACCTTAGGCATACAACCTGTTGCCGGTCGTTTATTTTCTGAGGAATTTCCCGCAGATACCAGTTTTCGTGTTGTTTTAAATGAAACTGCAATCAAAGAAATAGGTTTTGCTTCCCCACAACAATCAATTGGTAAAAAAGTATTTTTCGACTGGCAGGGCAAGACGTATGGTTACGATATTATCGGTGTAGTAAAGGATTTTCATTACCAGGATTTACATCTTCCTATTACACCTTATGCCTTTAATTTAAACAATCAACCGCGATATAATTACCTGATTGTGCATGCAAGGCAAGGTGATATGAGCAGGTTACTAAAATCAATTGAAACAACCTGGCATTCACTAAACGCCAACGAACCTTTTGAGTACAGTTTTCTTGACCTTGACTTTCAGAAAAATTATGACGCGGAAAATAAACTTTCAGCCATAGTTACTTACTTCACCATCATTGCTATTCTTATTTCATGTTTGGGTTTGTTTGGCCTTGCTACATTTAGTGCTGAGCAACGTACCAAAGAGATAGGCGTAAGAAAAGTGTTGGGCGCAAGTATTACGAGTATTATAGGTCTGTTATCAAAAGACTTTTTAAAGTTGGTTGCCATTTCAATCTGCGTCGCATCACCTTTAGCGTGGTATGCGATGAATAAATGGCTGCAGGATTTTGCATACCGTACAAATATCAGCTGGACAGTATTTGCAATAACCGCTGCAGTTGCAATATTAATTGCATTGATAACAATAAGTTCCCAGGCTATAAGAGCTGCTGTAAGTAATCCCGTAAAGAGTTTGAGAACTGAATAGTTTAAATACAAGCTGCTTTGGTCATATAAGTGTTTGCAATTTTCTATTCGCAATGCTTTGCTTTGTCTTGATTCTTGCCCACAAAAGGATGTTGAACAACCTGCTTTCCTGTAACAAAAGCGAACACAAGTTGTATCATAAGCGAACAATAGATTTGCAAAAATTCTCCTTAAATGCCTGATTATCAATTCTATTCTTTTTGGCATATTCTTACTTATATTGTCATTAATATTTTATCAATCAAAAGAAAAAAGAGTGGAGCGATAGATATTTGATTAGGGAGAATAAATTTTAAAAAATGTTGAACAGACCTTTAAGAAGTACAAGTGAGTGACACAACGATGATGAAAGAAGTTATGAAGCTTATTCAAATAAAAATTACAAATACCAGGTTCAATAAAAGTACTTCTTATCAAGGAACTAATTGAACCGAAACCAAGACTAACAAACAAACAATGATAGACCTGAAACACATATCGAAATGGCACATGCAGGGAGGCAAACCGGTTTTTATTTTAAAAGACATAAACCTCTCCGTAGACGAAGGAGAATTTATTTCTGTAATGGGACCTTCCGGTTCAGGGAAGTCTACTCTTTTAAATGTAATAGGCATGCTGGATGAGCCAAGCGAAGGTGAGTATTATTTTAATGGAGAAGCGGTTCACACTCTAAAAGAAAAGCAACGTTCTAAAATATATAAACATAATATAGGTTTCGTATTTCAGGCGTATCATTTAATAGATGAACTGACAGTGTATGAAAATATAGAAACCCCGCTACTGTACCAGGATGTAAAGTCTTCAGAACGAAAGGCGATGGTGGCAGATATCTTAGACCGTTTTCAGATTGTTGGAAAAAAAGATTTGTTTCCTTCCCAATTATCCGGTGGGCAGCAACAACTAGTGGGCATTGCACGTGCGCTGATTGTAAAGCCAAAACTGATACTTGCAGATGAGCCAACAGGTAACCTTAACTCTAAGCAAGGCGAGGAAATAATGAAACTTTTTACAGAACTGAATAAAGATGGAGTGACAATAATACAGGTAACGCATTCAGAAAAAAATGCAGAATATGGCAGAAAGATAATTAACCTGCTGGATGGAAGGATAGAAATGTAATGAGTAGACTTATAGCAATTTTTAAAGAATTAAAAAAATGAAAGAAAGAATTATAACAGGAATTTTATGCCTGTTGTTTACGGGACAACAACTCATCGTGTTTTCTCAACCCGGCAACGTAAACAAGCTTACTTTGAAGCAGTGCGTTGAGGCTGCGATTATGAATAATTTGCAGGTACAGCAAAGTGACCTTCAGATGCAGGCTGGTTCTGTCAATCTTAACCAGGCAAAATCAAATCTTTTTCCGGATTTATTTACAAATTTAAATCATGGTATGAACCAGGGGCGTAGTATAGACCCATTTACAAATAGTTATATTAATCAGCAAATAACCTATGGAAACTATAGCCTTAGTTCGTCTGTAACCCTGTTTAATGGATTTCAACTAAAAAATCTTATTAAGCAAAATGCCCTTACTTACGAGGCAAATAAAATGGACTTGCAACAAACAAAAGACAATGTGACACTAAACGTAATACTCGCCTACCTGCAAATACTGAATAACGAGGAACAATTGATGCAATCAAAAAACCAGGCAGAGGTAACCCGCCAGCAGGTAGAACGTTTAAATATTATGAACCAATCAGGCGCTATTCCTCCTGCACAATTGTACGATTTGAAAGGTCAGTTGGCAAATGATGAATTAGCCATTGTTACCAATCAAAACGCTTTGAATTCTGCTAAGCTTACATTGTCTCAACTTATGAATGTTCCATACAATCAAAATTTGACCGTTGATAAAATAACTGCTGATACGCTTACCCTGCAATACAATGATAAACCTGAAACATTATATGACATATCTGTAAAACAGCTTGCAATTGTAAAAGCCGCAGAACTGAGAAGACAAAGCGCAGTAAAAGGCGTACAGGTTGCGAGAGGTTTACATTATCCTACAATAAATTTAAGCGGAAGTTTTAATACCAATTATTCAAATGCTGCAACTAAAGACATTCCGACGACGTCAGTTGAAACCTCATCTGGTGATTATGTATATTTATCTGGTTCAAAGGTGCCGGTAATGACTACAAGAACAAATTTTTTAAGCCAGAAAATCAGCTATGGTGACCAGTTTAAGAATAACTACAATACAGCCGTTTTTCTTAGCATACAAATACCAATATTAAATAGCTTCAGGGCAAGAAACCGGGTAGCATTGGCTAAGATAGATTTAAGAAATGCTGAAGTAACTGAGCAAACCGTAAAAACACAATTGAACCAAAATATAGAGCAAGCTTATTTTAATATGACCGCGTCGTTGGAAAAGTATAAAACCTTGCAGCAACAGGTTAGTGATTTTACAGAATCATTCAGAACAGCAGAGGTAAGATTCAATGCAGGCGCAATAACACAAGTAGATTATTTAATCGCAAAAAATAATGTCGACAGGTCACGTGCAAATCTAATTTCAACAAAATATGATTATTTATTTCGCCTGAAGATCTTAGATTATTATCAGAATAATTTATCGTTGCAGTAAGAGACAATTTTATTGAAAAAAGCCATACAACTTAAAAATTTGTATGGCTTTTTTTTGTAGCTGTAATGCTCATAAATCATCTTGCTTATCTACTTAAAACCATTTGGGTACTGGCAACTTTGCTTCCCCCTGCGATAAGATGGTATGAATAAATGCCTGTTGCAAATTCTTTCGCACTAATGGTCAACTGTCCATTGCCTTTTTGTAAACCTGAGTAAACTTTTACTATTGCACCATTTGGTGCCACCACCTGGATAGATCCACTTCCTACATTTTCTGGCAGGTAGTACCGTATTGTAGCTCTATCAGTTGCAGGATTTGGTGCAATTGATAACATTGCTTTACTAAAACTTCCGTTGGATATTTCATTACCAGTTAGTAATCCCTTATTCACCAACATACCTTTTATCTGATCTAATTGATTTTTCAAATCATTTAATTGCTGGTCTCTATCGCGGATCATTGCCTGTTGTTCCTGAATCGCTTTAACAAGCACAGGCAGCAATGCATTATAATCAAGTCCTAAATTATCACCTGTGGTTAAAGCCTCCTTACTTGTTGATTTATCTGTAAGATTGTTTGCTGCAACACTTACCATTTCCGGTACAACTTTTTGAACTTCCTGTGCTATCAAACCAATTTTCATTTGCTCATCTTTATATGATATAGGCCTTAGTTGTAAAACTTCTTTCAAACCATATGATAAGTTTTGAACATCTCTCTTTGCAGATGCAAATACAACAGGGTTATTACATAAAAAAAGACTGTTCCAACGAAGGCCGGATGTGCCGAGACTACGATTGCAATTAACATCGGGTACTACATTACCCGCAACCTGCAATTTTTCTGAAGGAGCATTTACACCAATTCCGACACTACCTGCAGTGTTAATAGTAAGTACAGAACCGATACCGCCGCGTTCAATATAAAATTGCCCCGCGTTGAGGCCCAAACCATTATTTGCACCGCCTACTCCGTATCTCCAAAGAGTACCGGCGCTGTTTTGAATGTCAATAAGGGCTGTACCATCGCCTGAAGTAGCAGCATTGGTAAATTTAGCAACTAAGAAGCCGCTGTTACGCAGCACTTCTAGTTTAGCAGCCGGATTATTTGCACCAATACCTACACTGCCCGCTGTATTGATGGTGAGTACAGAGCCAATACCGGAACGCTCTATATAAAATTGACCCGCATTAAGGCCTAAGCCATTATTTGCTCCACCTACTCCATATCGCCATAAAACACCTGAGCCGTTTATAATGTCGATAAGGGCTGTACGATCAAAATTAGCAGGAGCAGAATTAGTGAACCTTGCGAGTAAAGCCCCATCGTTTCTGTTAACCTGTAATTGACCAATTGGAGCATTTGTTCCAATACCAACACGTCCTGCAGTGTTGATGGTAAGAACAGAGCCTATACCAAAACGTTCAAGATAAAATTGTCCGGCATTCAGGCCTAAACCATTGTTTAAGCCTCCTACTCCATATCTCCATAAAGTACCTGACCCGTTTTGAATATCAATAAGGGCTGTACGATCACCGGTGGTAGCAGCATTAGTGAATTTAGCAATTAAAAAGCTATTGTCGCGCCTGACTTCTAACTTGCCCGCAGGAGTGTTTGTGCCAATACCAACAACACGATTAATATTATTCAGACTTACTACGTTACCAGATGTATGCCATTGAGCAGTTATGGGACTAACCAAGAAAACAGCAGGCAGAAAAAGGGAACAAAGTATGAGCTTTTTCATAAAATAATATTTTATCATTGGATTAATTAAAATTCCAAATGCAGTTAAGGAAAAACTATAATTAAGCAAAAACTATAATTAAGGCGGTATTCCATTAAGTCGACGTATATACCTTAAATTTTTAATGTGGTAACTCGAAAAGGGGAAAGTATTAATCTGTTTCATTTTAATACTATTAATTATTAAAAGTCAACCGATTAGCAACAAATATTGAGTTAAGCGAAGTAGAGGTAGCTATCTACTGAAGATATAGGCTATATGAGAGTATATGTTCTTTTAAAAATTTTTAAAAGATCTGTAATGGTTGCAAATGAATTATAAAATTAAAAAGCAGAATTTACAAATGCAAGAAAAAATTAATTTATTTACTTATATAATGAGTATTTATTAAACCTGTAATAAATAAAACGAATCTCAGCTTTTACTATTGACAGTCAAATCATCTGTTTCAAAAAATGCAAGCTATTTTTCATAAAAGTATAAAGAAATCTTTCAGTAAATTCTATAAAACTACACCTGCAATCGTCTTAAAATGTTTTCCCGTTCATTTTTTCGCATCTAGTCTTAGTAAAACTTTTTCCATTCATCCATAAAGCCTGACCGTTTTGCAAACTCATCAGTTTAAAAATTGATACATCAACACCTTTTACCGTTCATCAATTACGCATAATAGAAACTGTTTTTAATCACAAATCGTTTTTAATGCAGTCATTCCCATTTTATTTTTGAATCGTCAATCAAAAAAGACAATTAGAAAACCAAAATAAAAAAAACATTATGAAAAAGTTATTATTATCAGCCTTACTAGCCGCAACTGTGGCAGTAAGCGCATTCGCCGGTACAGAGAAAGTAAGTTCTGTTGCAATCAGCAACTTTAACGCTTCATTCAAACGCGCTTCAGATGTAAGCTGGACAGTAGACAAAGACTATGTAAAAGCTACTTTTATTTTAAACAACGTAAGAACTGAAGCTTTGTACACTCCCAATGGAGAATTTATTGGAACTAATACAGCGGTGTCGCTCGATGAACTTCCTGTAAGGGCAAAAAGAACATTTGCTAAAAAATATAACGGCTATACAGTAAAAGAAGCTATCCGTTTCGAAGGAAATGATGAAGGAGCATATTTTATATCTGCTGCAAATGAAAAAGAATCTGTTATTCTTAAAGTAAGCGATAACAGCCAGGTATCAGTAATGAAGGCAACAAAAAATTAATAAGTTTCTGAAGTTTATAACTTTAAAATGATAAACGAGCCTGTCACTTTTAAGAATAGTGACAGGTTTTTTTATTCGCCAAACTCAAAAGCAGGTAAGCCTGTGAACCCACAATTACGAACTACAAATAAAGACCCGGCAAGAGGTTGTTCTTCTAATTCATCTTCCGTAAGCTCTTTTCGTGCAGTTGTAATGTACAGATCGCTGAGCTTTGTACCACCAAAAGTGCATGAAGTAACTCTTGCCACCGGTAATGAAATTTTTTCCAGTTGCTCCCCGGTAGCCGGGTTCCATCTTGTTATTCGCCAGCCGTCCCAGTGAGCAATCCAAAGCATGCCTTCATTATCGATCGTCATTCCATCAGGATAGCCGTCCTCTTTTTTAATTGTAATAATCGTTTTTTTATTCGAAATATTTCCATTCCGCTTATCAAAATCATAAGATACCACTTCACTTGTTGGAGAGTCAATATAATAGAAAATTGAATGGTCGTTACTAAAAGCGATTCCATTAGAAACCGTTACTCCATCTATTTTTTTTGTAATTGCCATTTCCTTTTCTAAAGTATAAAGGCTTCCGGCTTGTGGTTTTTCGGAGAGAGACATGGTACCTGCCCAAAACCTTCCCATTGGGTCACACTTTCCATCATTAAACCTGTTTTCGGGTAGGTGAGCTTCTGGATCATCAATATATTCTATTTTCTTTTTCACTAAATCTATAAAAGCAAAACCGTCTTCCAAAGCGGCTATTAAACCTCCTTTTTTGCGGAGAGCAATAGAACCTATAAGCTTTCCTGCGTTGAAGGTTTCAAACCGGTTGTTACCAGGATAAAATGCATGAATGTCTCCGCGCAAAATATCTACCCAAAGTATTCTTTCATTTTTTATATCCCATACCGGCCCTTCCCCTAAAAGGCAGGTATGGTTTACAACGACCTCGACATTATATTTTGACTGACCATTCATGAAAATATATAATAGATATTTTGAAATTACAATGAATATAAGAAGCTCTTACTGTTAAAAAATATGCGAGATATTCAATCTAAATCGTCCTTTTTACAAAAAAGCTACTTATTATTAAATGCGCTCCAATCACTTCATTAATACAAGAATTGGAAAAAAATTGCTTAAAAAGGTGAAGGACTTATTGACGTCCAGCCACCATCAATTACAAGGCTTTGACCCGTAATGTGTTTTGCTTTGTCAGACACAAGAAATAAAACTGCGTTAGCAATATCTGCACAATAAGCCGGCCGTCCCATTGGAGTAAGTTTAGACCATACTTTTTCATATTCTGTATCTTCCAATGTTCGTTCTGTTAAGGTAGCGCCCGGCGCGATTGTATTTACATTAATTTTAAATTCTGAAAGTTCTATCACTAGATTTTTGGCAAGCATTTCCAAAGCTGCTTTACTCATACCATAAGCCCCCAGCTGTTTGTGAGCCTGATGACCGGTAACAGATGACATAAAAAGAAGAGAGCCGCCTTTTTCCTGTTGTTTCATTTGATTTGCTGCAGCCTGGGCAAGAAAAAAAGTTCCACCCAGGTTTACCTGCATAACCCTGAAAAAAGATTCCGGTGTATAGGTGAAAAAATCTCCAAATAAAGTAATGCCTGCATTAGCTACTACAATATCCAAACTTCCAAATGACGATACTGCTGTCTCTACCATTTTTTTTATAAAGCTAATATCACTGCAATCTCCCGCAACTGAAATACAACTTCCTTTTGTCTCTTCATTAATACGTTTTACTGCACTGTCGCAGAGCTCGATATCCGCATCATTTAAAATAACATTCGCACCTTCTGCGCATAATTGTCTGCATATTTCAAATCCAATTCCCTGTCCTGCTCCCGTTACAATCGCAACTTTTGATTTAAAAGCCTGTAAGTTCATTTACTCCTTATTTTTTTAATGAGAATCTTTTGATACATCACTTCCTGACATGCCTTCTAGGAAATCCATGTCGGCACCCAAATGTGCCTGCTGAACATGCTGAATATATAAGTTAACATATCCCCGTTCTGTGATAGGAGGAGATGGTGTAAACTTTTGTTTTCTTAGCTGTAATTCTTCGTCACTTAAATGAATATTCAAAGAACGTTCGTGTACATTTAAAGTAATAAGATCGCCAGTCTGCACCACACTGAAATTTCCTCCACATGCAGCTTCAGGGGAAGCATGCAGTACGACTGTTCCAAAGCCTGTCCCACTCATTCGTCCGTCAGAGATGCGTACAAGATCAGTTATCCCTTTTTCCAATAGTTTTTTTGGTAAACCCATATTGCCTACTTCAGGCATACCGGGATAACCTTTTGGTCCGACATTCTTCAACACTAAAATGCTGTTTTCATCTACTTCCAGATCGGGATCGTCTATTCTGCTTTTATATTCATCAATATTTTCAAACACTACTGCCTTGCCTGTATGTTGCAGTAAAGATGGGGTGGCGGCAGATGGCTTTATTACTGCACCATTTTCACAAAGGTTTCCTTTTAATACGACTACACCTGATACGGGGTTAAAAGGATCATCAATTGTTGAGATCACATCTCTGTTATAACAGTCGCTGCTCTCATAGTTTTCCCTGATTGTTTTTCCGTTTACTGTTTTACAATCATTATGCAAAAAATTGCTCAATTCTTTTAATACTGCCGGAAGCCCTCCTGCATAATAAAGATCTTCCATAAAATATTGTCCTGAGGGCTGCAGGTTCGTGATAAGCGGAACGTTTAAGGCAATATCGTTAAAGTCATCAAGAGAAAGCTCTACCCCTATTCTGCGGGCAATGGCAATCAGGTGTATTACAAAATTGGTAGATCCGCCGATGGCAGCATTTGCAATGATAGCATTTTCAAATGCTTTGCGGGTAAGAATATCAGATAATTTGATACCTTCCTCCACCATTTTTACAATTTGCACTCCTGACAATTGGGCCAATACTTTTCTTCGTGCATCGGCAGCCGGTATAGCCGCATTGCCAGGCAAAGAAAGTCCGAGAGACTCTACCATACAAGCCATGGTGGAAGCAGTTCCCATAACAGCACAATGCCCGCGGCTGCGGCACATACTTGCTTCGATGGTTAGTAATTCCTCCTGGGTAATCTTCTCTCCTCTTAATTCATCATGATAACGCCATATATCGCTTGTTCCGACTGGTAAACCTTTGTGCCTGCCCGTCAACATTGGGCCGCCTGATACTACAATCGTGGGAATATTAACACTACATGCACCCATTACCAAAGCCGGTGTTGTTTTATCACATCCGCAAAGCAGCACTACACCATCTAAAGGATTTGCGCGGATAGATTCTTCAACATCCATACTAACGAGATTACGATATAACATCGCTGTAGGCTTCATTAAAGTTTCACCTAAAGACATTACCGGAAACTCAACAGGAAATCCTCCCGCTTCGTAAACACCTCTTTTAACAGACTCTGCCAACTCTCTGAAATGTGCATTACACGGAGTTAATTCTGACCAGGTATTGCAAATGCCAATAACAGGCTTATTATTAAATTCATAATCAGGAATTCCCTGGTTTTTCATCCATGCGCGATAAATGAATCCATCTTTTCCTGTTCGACCAAACCAGTTACTGCTTCTTAACTTATTTGCCACTTATTTTTATTTATTTCTGATATTCAATTTTGCTAACTTAGTACAGTTTTGCCAATTGCGCTGAAAGCGGTTAAATAAATTTATTAGAATTGAAAAATTAAAGCTCACCAGTGCCACAACATACAACTTTTACTACAACTCATGTCAAACAACTACGGCATAGAAAACCTTCTCAAAGTTCCTTTTTACTTTTTCCTTTACTTCTTCCATAGGTATTGTATAACCTAATTCCTTTTGCAAAGAAGTCACCTGCTTGTTTTGAATGCCACAGGGAATAATGTAGTCGAAATAATTAAGATCGGTATTTACATTAAATGCAAAGCCATGCATTGTGATCCAACGGCTGCAGCGTATACCCATTGCACAGATCTTACGCTCTTTTCCTTTTACATGAGGATCAAGCCATACACCTGTTTCACCTTTGCTTCTGTCTCCTTTTAATCCATAATCGGCCATCGTAAGAATAATTACTTCTTCAAGGTTTCTCAAGTACCAGCCAAGATCGGTTTTAAAATTATCAAGATCTAAAATAGGATAACCGACCAGTTGACCAGGGCCATGAAAAGTAATATCTCCTCCCCTGTTGATTTTAAAAAATTCAATTCCTTTTTTCTCTCTTTCTTTTTCATCTATCAATACATGACTTATATCCCCACTTTTACCTAATGTGTAGACAGGATTATGTTGAACAAAGAGAAGATGGTTTTGGGTTGTACTGCCAGGTATAGAACGACTGTCTATGGATGTATGAATGTGAGTTGTAAGTTGTGAATCGGGAGTTGATATAAGATGATTAGCTACTAAAGTTTCCTTGTTGCCTGCTGACTGCTTCAGCCTCACATTTTGCTGCAGCATGTCTTCCTGTAAATCCCATATTTCTTTATACGAGCGATTGTTACCTAAGTCTGTAAATAAAACTGTTTGCTTCATCAATTTGCAAAGCTAAAGTATAGTTATCAGTATTTATCACGGCAACTTATATAAGTAGAAATCAGAAATATTATTGCCAGCTGTGAATGCAAGGGGCTACAATTTCTGACACATTTACTCTTACTGATTATTAGGCAGGAAACATTGCGAGGAGCGACAGTAAAAAAATTAAAATCATTACTGCGTTTCTCTGGCTAGTGCATAAACAGAGAAACGCAATGAGAATGTACTAAAAGCTATGGTTTTTCAGTCGAAAGATGGTATAGGTACTAGTACCGCAAGCGATTTTGTAGAAAAACAATTATTGTTCTTAAGCAGTCTTTTTTCTAAAATCGGGGTATTCTGTCAAAGTTGTTTTTGCCGGATGAACTTCTTCAAAATATTCATTACCCGCATCAGCAATTTCCGCAGGTTGTGATTTTTTATGTTTAATATCTCTTATCAAAACATACCCTACCATCAATAAAGACGAACCAAGCATAAAAAGGAATATACCTAAAAAAATATGCATAAAAAGATTTTTGATAATAACGGTATTGGTCAAAATATTATTGTATAAAATTAAAAAATAATTATAGGCGAAATTTCAGCACTGAAAATCTTTAACCAACTGTTATTTCCAGTTCGTTAATGTAGTAACAAGATAAGCTTATCGGCAATGAATTTTGAGCCTGCCTCCCTTCTAAGATTGTATAAGTAGCATTTAAGAGAATCTATCTTTTGTTTTTTTTAATCCTGTTGTATTCCCGATACAACTTAATTGAATAAAAAGACATCATTGTGATAACGGATTTTAAGAAGTAATGATTTAAAAGGCAGAGTCGATGTTTGAAAGGAATTAGAACATTTTTCATTAATTCCCTATTGCATACCAGTTGTTACTACTAAATTCTCAACTCCCAATATTCACCCGTCTCGGCTAATTGTTTTCATTTTTTATAAAGAACCAAATATTCCTGTTACCAAAACATAATTGTTTAAGATCTATTATGGAAAGAAATTTACCCGGTGTCATTCATGGCAATCCAATTGGGTCGAAGAAAGAAAATTTATTTTCATTTAAAAAGCTAAGCCTTACATTTTTTGTAAGTGCTTTTGTTTTTTTGTCGGGCCTTGCGCCCGGAAAAAGTTTTGCGCAGGAAGTTTCTTTAATAACACTTAATTCTGCATCTTCTTCAAGTGTCTGCGTAGGTGGAAACTTGAATATAAATATTTCGAGTACCGCTACAGGTACAAATACTTACATTGTACAGCTAAGCGATGATATGGGTAGTTTTGCTAAACCTACTGATATTGGTCAGGCTGACTTTACCGATAATGTGAATAATACGCCAATACCATCCACTGTACCTTTTGGTACGTTAGAAGGTACAGGATACCTGATTAGGGTTGTAAGTGGTGGTAGATATAGCACAGGTTTAACACAAATAACAGTTAACGCGCTACCTTCTATAACGCCTCAGGCAGCGACAGCCAACGTTTGCACTAACTCCGGTATATCAACTACCACGCTGGCATACGCTGCCACCGGTTCACCTGTTACATATAGCATTACGTGGAGTTCGGCAGCTATTAACCAGGGTTTTAATCCGGTAACAGATGCCAATTTACCTGGTAGTCCTCTTAGTATTTCTGTTCCGGCAAATGCTGCTGCTGCCACTTACACCGGCACTATTACTGTAAAAAATGCAAGCGGATGTGTTAGTTCTCCGGCAACTTTTACAGTTACAATCAATGCTGTACCCCCCACTCCTACTATTTTTCCTAATGGCGCTACGACTTTTTGCGATGGAGGAAATGTTACCCTTTCTTCCTCTGCTACTGCCGGTAACCAGTGGTATAAGGATGGCAACGCTATAAATGGGGCTACTGCCCAAACTTATTCTGCTGCTATAAGTGGCACTTATAAGGTAATAGTCTCAGCCAACGGTTGTACTTCAACTGCATCTGCCGCTACAAGTGTTACTGCAAATCCTGCCCCTATAGTTCCTTCAGCAACAGGAAGCTCAAGATGCGGAAGTGGAATGGTTACTATTTCTGCAACAAGTGCTGCAGGCACTTCTGTAGATTGGTATTCGGCCCCGTCCGGTGGAACCGTATTATTAAGTGGAAATAATACTTTTACAACTCCAGCTATATCATCAACAACTACTTATTATGCCCAAGCAAGAAATACGACCACAGGATGCGTTTCTGCAACAAGGACCTCAGTTATTGCCACTGTCAATCAAGCGCCAACTGCATTTAATCTAACCGGGCAAAGCTTATACTGTACCACTAGCTCTGGCAGTATTCTTAGTTTGGCAGGTTCCGAGACAGGAGTTAGTTATCAATTATATAGAAACAGTGCAATAGCTGTTGGATCCCCCGTAACCGGAACAGGTAGTTCGCTTAGTTTTAGTCCGCAAACAATACAAGGAGAATATACTGTTATTGCTAAAAATACATCCAGCTCCTGCACACAAAATATGACGGGAAGTGTACTGGTAACAGGTCAAAATACACCTCCCACAGCAGTTGCCGGCGCTTCTCCAAATACAGTTTGTGAAATTGGCAATGTACAATTACAGGCTTATACTGATACGGTAAACGGAAAAATGATTGATTATTCATTATCAACTATAGCATACAATTATATAACACCTACCAATCCAACTACAATTGCCTGGCAGAATAATACAGAAGATGGGTATACAAATGCAATTCCCACAACCTTTCCGTTTAGATTCTTTAATACAACTTATAATAATGTGTATATAAGCACTAACGGATTTATAAGTTTTTCTCCTTTGTCAGCTAGTAACAACTCAAATGCCCCCCAGGCTTTTCCTAATCCTGCAATGTCAAACAATCTTATTGCCTTAGCAATGGGGAATGTTCTTCAAAGCACGGGAAACGCGAAATATTTTATATCCGGTATTGCCCCAAACAGAATTTTTGTAGTAGAATTTACCAATTTTAAATTTCGGAAAAATCCCTCTCAAATAAACGGATCGGTTAACGGACAGATACAAATATTTGAAAACAAGAATATTATTGAAGTTCATGTTACTAATGTAAATAAAGATACTCCTCCCGGGCAGCAAGTGCCTTCGACATTAGGGATAGAGAATGCTGACGGAACACAAGGAAATTCACCTCCGGGAAAATTCAATAGCATATGGGATGCAACAAATGTTGCATATCGTTGGGTACCTATAGCAGGTTATAGCTGGTCTCCTTCCACATTTCTTAATGCAACAAATATTTCTAATCCTGTTGCTACAGGTGTAAATACCGTAACTAATTATACGGTAACTATAACAGACGTCATCGGATGCTCTACAACTTCTGGTCCGCTTACAATCAATGTAAATAAAAAATCCCAGGACCCTACCAGCGCTACAGCAAGTGCTTCTATAGTTTGTAGCGGCAGCCCCGTTACGTTAACGCTATCCGGTGGAGGTAGCGGAACCTCAGAAACAGTTAAGTGGTACATCGGTTCCTGTGGAGGAACATTAGCTGGTGTTGGTAATAATTTAATAGTAAATCCAACCGTTACTACAACGTATTATGGCAGGTATGAAAATGGTGCACCTTGTAATTCCGTTTCTATTTGCAAACAAGTTACTGTAACTGTTAATCCATTACCAACAGCAACCATAACTGGTACAGCTACTGTTTGTCAAAACACACCTTCACCCAACATTACATTTACCGGTGCAAATGGCACAGCTCCGTATACATTTACTTATAAAATTGGCAGTGGTGCCAGTCAAACAAAAACAACTACTGCGGGTAATTCCGTGTCAATACCTGTTTCAACAACCACGGCAGGATCTTATGTGTATAATTTAATCAGTGTGCAAGATGCAAGCTCAACCGCCTGTATACAAGCCCAAACAGGTTCTGCAACAGTAATAGTCAATTCGACGCCTAATATATATACTGTAACTGGAGGTGGCGCCTACTGTGCAGGCGGAATTGGAGTTGATGTTGGTTTATCAAGTTCGCAGACAGGAGTTAATTATCAATTATTTAATAATTTAGTACCCGTAGGGGTCGCTAAAGCAGGAACAACCGGTTCGGCTATAAGTTTTGGGCTGCAAACAGCAGCAGGTATATATACAGTGGTTGCAACGAATACAAGCAATTGTACAAATACAATGACCGGCAGTGCAACAATTACTGTTAATGACCCAGCTACCATCGCCAATCAGCCGGTTTCGCAAAATGCCTGTCCCGGCAGCAATACTTCGTTTACTGTAAAAGCAGCTGGCACTTCGCCGACCTATCAATGGCAGGTGAGCACTGATGGCGGCAGTAAATTCAATAATGTAACAGGTGCAACAAGCAGCACACTAACTATTAGCGGTGCCGGCGACGAAATAAACAACAACCAATACCGTGTTACCGTAACAGGAGCGGCACCTTGTCCTTTCACCACTTCAGAAATTGTAACCCTTACAGTCGGTAACATTTGGACTGGCTCTAACGGCACCAATTTTAGCTTAGATAAAAATTGGTCTTGCAACAGTGTACCTGGTGTTACAGATCGTGCTATTATTCCCGCGGTTGCCAATCTTCCTGTACTTTCTGAATCTGTTACCGTAGGTAATCTAACGTTGCAGTCTAACGCGAGTCTCGACTTAAGTGGAAAAAACCTGACCGTTAATGGAGATATTACGGGTGGAGGTAAACTCTATGGCGACAAAAACTCCAGTCTCATGTTAAACGGAATAAACACATCAACATTAAATTTTGATAATTCGAATGACAGTATAACTAATGTGATAAAAGATCTTACAATTAATTCAGGTAGCATTAACCTGGGAAGCAGATTGTATTTGTTACATGTCCTATACTCCAATGGAGGTACACTCAACTCTAATGGAAATCTTACTATACGCTCGACAAGTATTGATAGTACTGCGAGGGTTGCTGAGGTAAAAGGTGCCATAAGCGGAGATGTAACTGTTGAGCGTTTCATTCCTAAAAAGAGAGCTTATCGCTATATATCACCATCCGTTACAACCAGTAGCAGCATCAGATATAACTGGATGGAAAATGCAGTTAATCCCGATATAAATACAAGAATTAACCTAAAGGCTGGCTATGGAACTAATATTACAGGAAACAATCCGGCTGGTAATGGTTTTGACGCCACCATAACCACAAACCCATCATTATTCACGTTTAATACTACAACTCAAACATGGGTTGCTGTTCCAAATACAAATGGTACTTTAGTTGCAGGCACTGGCTACTCATTAATGGTGAGAGGAGATAGAAGTATCGATATGAGAACCAATACTCCTGACCCCACACCTACTATCTTAAGAGCTAAAGGCGCACTTTTTACAGGAACATATTCGCCAGCATTAAGCAATACTGCAGGTAAATACACTTTTATAGGTAACCCTTATGCATCACCTGTTGATTTTCAAAAAATGTGGAATAACGCTACTAATGTAACCTCGAGCTACTATGCATGGGACCCTAATGTAAACACACGCGGCGGTTATGTAGTTTACAATGCTTTTTATGATACCGCAAATATTGCAACCTCAAAAGTAGATAAGAATATACAACCCGGGCAGGCCGTTTTTGTACAAACTATTAAAAATGGTACTGCTTCAATAGATTTTAGTGAAAAGTATAAATCAACAGATAAGAACACTCGCGTATTTAGAAATCCTCATCAATTCACAAAACTATCTGTACAACTGCTTCTAAACCAAAATGAAGGGTTGCAGAACCGAGCAGATGGAGTGTTTGCCTATTTTGATGATAACTTTTCAACAGCTATCGGTAATGAGGACTCTTATAAATTTACGAATTCAGATGAAAACCTCGCTATTAATCACAATGGAGTATCTCTTAGTATGGAAGGTCGTCCGACTGTAACTGCGGATGATACCATACCTTTAAAAATATGGCAGTTCAGGCAAAAGAGTTATTATCTCAGCTTAATAGGCAATAATTTTTCTCCGGAGGTTACGGCATTTGTAAGAGATAGTTACCTGCATACTGAAAGTGCTGTTGATTTGTCATCAGTTACTTTATTGCCTTTCACTATTAATACAGACTCGGCTTCTTTTGCAAAAGACAGGTTTAGCATAATATTTAAAGCCGGGCGAACGTTGCCTGTAACTTTGGCAATCGTGAAGGCTTATCAAAAAGACAAAGGCATACAGGTAGATTGGACAGCACAAACAGAAATAAATATTGACCGGTACGAGGTAGAAAAATCAGTTAACGGCCAACAGTTTGACCAAACAACAATGCTATTGGCCAAAGGCAATAATTCAGCTACTCAAAACTATGGATGGTTCGATGAAAACCCCAACACAGGCAGCAACTTTTACCGTTTAAAAGTGATAGAAAAATCAGGTGCGGTAAAATATAGCCCGGTAGTAAAAGTAAATATAGCGGAACATAATGGCGGCATTGCAGTATTTCCAAATCCTGTAAAAGACAACCAGGTAAGCGTTCATTTTAATAATATGGAGCAAGGAAAGTATTTAGCAACAGTTTATGATAACATTGGTCAGCAAATTTATTCCGGCAATATTGAGCATAGCGGAAGAACTGCAACTTATACAATTGCGTTAAGCAGGTTAATAAGCAAAGGAACTTATACGTTGCATGTACACAAAGGAGATACAACTTTAAATGAAAGAGTTATAGTGGAATAAAAATTTGTATTTCCGGTTCTCACTTCTGCAACCGCAGGGAAAAGAGCAAGTGGTGATTATCATAAAGGAATTAAAGTTCCTTTCAATAAAAACCGATAACCTCTGATCTCTGCGGTTATTTTTTTAAAAGCAGGTTTTGTGTTATTATTTATTACAAAAGAAGGGTAAGGAACTAAATTTTTCGAAGCAAGATTTCTTAAAACTGCTACATCCTATAGCTATAGTAGCAGTATGAATATTCATATTCATTTTGAATACTTTAAGACTACTTTTAGCGATTTCTGTTTTCTTATTTATTTTGAAAACAATCTTTTTATCAATATATTTATATTCTCAACTTACAGCCACAAAAAATTGAATTTTTGCCAAATAGATCTTTATAACGCTCCTACATCTTTTATACAAACAACCGAGTTAAAAAGTATGTAGTGCATTTTATCATTAAAAGATTTTAATAGCAAATGTTATGGAAAAGTGATATTATTGTCGCAATTTTTTTTCTCACAACACCTCCAATAACTGCTGAATTTCCGCTTGCTAATTCCAATTTTCTATTCAAACAATGTTGATAGGTTATGATGTTTTATTTACTGATCTAAGTAATGTCACTTTATCAGTGAACTTGTACCCGCTCAACATTCGGTATTTCCTTATTTATCAATTTTTTTTGCATCGGGAAGTGTTTTCTCGAACTGAAATATTTACTGTTTAAGATCTAGCATATGGAAAAAACTCTACCCTCTTTTATTGAGAATACAATTAAATGGAAGAAAGAAAAAAGCTTGTCTTTTAAAAAGATCGGATTTACATGTTTTGTAAGTGCTTTTGTTTTTTTGTTGGGGTTTGCGCCGGGAAAAAGTTTTGGACAAGATATTTCCTGCACCTGGACTTCTGTAAACGCAAGTAATTTATGTGTGGGAAGTTCATCAAATTTTACCTTAACTGCAAAAACTGCGGATATTGACGGAGCAGATATTCCTGCGGGAAAACAGGTACTAATTACCTTTCCAGACGGGCTTGACCCAACAAGTATTACAAGCGGGAGTACATTCCAAGGATTCGATATATCCCTGACTATATTACCTAACACAGTTTCTTTTAACGTTCCCAGCGAGATTAGCGTTAGTAAAGGATCTGAGTTTGTCATACTTTTAAACGGCGTTACTAATAAGCTACCTGGTGATCATCAACTTTCAATGAAAATTGATAATAGCACAGGATCTCAGGACATTTTTGATGCAGGGGTTAATTCCCAGGTTACAATTAATCCTGGTAAACCTACTACTCCCGGAGATATTACTGGACCAGTGACAGCATGTAAGAATACAACTGGTAATAATTATTCTATCAATACAGTTACCGACGCAACTTCCTATACCTGGGATTACACAGGTTCAGGTGCTACTATAACCGGCAGCGGCACAGACGTTACCATAGCTTTTGCAGCTAATGCCACAAGCGGTAACTTAACAGTAACTGCAAATAATTCATGCGGAAGCAGTGCACCTCAAACTTTGGCTATTACGGTCAATGCTGCACCTGCTATTCCCGGAGATATTACCGGATCAACAACAGCTTGTAAGAATACAACTGGTAATAATTATTCTATCAATGCAGTTACCGACGCAACTTCCTATACCTGGGATTACACAGGTTCAGGTGTTACAATAACAGGAAGTGGTACAAGCATTACAGTAGCTTTTGCAGCAAACGCCACAAGCGGAAACTTGTCTGTAACTGCAAATAATGCATGTGGAAGCAGTGCACCTCAAACTTTGGCTATTACGGTCAATGCTGCACCTGCTACTCCCGGAGATATTACCGGCTCGACAACCGCATGTAAGAATACAACTGGTAATAATTATTCTATCAATGCAGTTACCGACGCAACTTCCTATACCTGGGATTACACAGGTTCAGGTGCTACTATAACAGGAAGTGGTACAAGCGTTACAGTAGCTTTTGCAGCTAATGCCACAAGCGGTAACTTATCTGTAACTGCAAACAATGCATGTGGAAGCAGTGCACCTCAAACTTTGGCTATTACGGTCAATGCTGCACCTGCTACTCCCGGAGATATTACCGGCTCGACAACCGTATGTAAGAATACAACTGGTAATAATTATTCTATCAATGCAGTTACCGGTGCAACATCCTATACCTGGGATTACACAGGTTCAGGTGTTACAATAACAGGAAGTGGTACAAGCATTACAGTAGCTTTTGCAGCTAATGCCACAAGCGGTAACTTATCTGTAACTGCAAACAATTCATGCGGAAACAGCAATGCTAAAACTTTGGCTATCACGGTCAATGATAA
>NZ_KB893339.1 GCF_000374045.1 Segetibacter koreensis DSM 18137
TGATTTGTCGCTCAACCCCTTGACGCATAATACAGGCTGTAACAGAGGCCTGATGCACATCAAGCCCGCAAGCTTTGATAACATCGCTTCTCATAATAATAAACTTTTAAATAAAATTAAAATGATTATAAACAGCCTCACAATTTTCATTCAGTAAAGTGAGCGCCGCTCATGGATATTTCACCAGAAATTTCTACCTTACACGATGTCAACCGTAGTTTAGATTCGCCCAATTCATTCGTTCAACGTCGTCAGCTTTTTGCCAGGCTTCTTTTTCCCACCGCACAGAACCTAATCCCCAGACCCCCACGCTGCAAGGTAATAAGGTGTTCCTCGTGCTTAATCGGCTCTAGCTTAAATTTTGCTGATGAGAACTCTCAACTATATCCCTTATTACTTTATCTAATTCATTCGCAGACTTTAGAACATGGTTCAGCATCTCGTTCTTCTGCTCAGGGGGCACTGTATGATCAACAAGTAGCTTTGCAATACCCATTATACGGGTAAGCGGTTCTCTCACCATGTGCGATTGGGTCCATGCAATTTTTCGCAGCCGCTCATTTTGAGCCTCTATTGCATTTACATAAGTAGTCAACTCCCTGGCCTTTGCATCCAGCGTATTGTTAAGACTCTTCAGCAATTGTTCATATTGCTTTCGCTCGGTTATATCTGCCATTGCACCCACCATCCTGATCGCATTACCCTCATTATCCCGTATAATAACACCTCTATCCATTACATGTGCAATGTCTCCATTTTCCTTCAAAAACCTATACTCCATTTGCCATTCTAAGGCATTTGTATCATTAATACTGTAGTTTAAACTTTCGATTACTGCCTGACTGTCATCTTTGTAAATATACCTGCTCCACCACTGGAGGGTGGGAATTGACATGTCGGGATGGTGACCAAATAATTTGTGAAAACTGCCGCTGTAATTCAACCTATCGTTTATAATATCCAAATCCCAAATTACGTCGTTGGTAGCTTCGGTTACTTTTACAAACCTTTCGTTCGAACGGTATATTTCTTCATCTGCCAGCTTGCGGGAAGTGATGTCTCTAAAATAAATAGATAATCCGTTGTCAGAAGCATAAGCACTCACTTCGTACCAACTGTTTTTAATCGGGTAATACTCTTCGAACTGAACGTTGTTGCCGGTAGACATAGCAATGTGATATTGGGTATAAAACTGAAGGCCTACTGCATCCTCAAACACGTTCCAGAAGTTCTTTCCTACGATTTGCTCCCTTTTTAACCCCAGGAGGGTTTTCGCTTGTTTATTCCAATAAGTAACCATCCAGTTTCGGTCTAGCGCAAAGAAGGCATCACCAATACTTTCTAAAATGGTACTCTTTTCTTTAAGTGCTGCTTGCAGTTTTAATTCGGCAGTCTTTTGTTTATCAATATCCTGGAAGCTTCCATAGATACGCACACACTGACCGTTTAACATGTCTGTATTACCAATTGCCCTCACCCAAAGCTCATTCCCCCTGGCCGTTACTATCTGAAGTTCTTCATCCCACGATATACCTTTTTCGATTGCGTCGTTTATTTTTTTTAGTATGGTGTTTCTTGACTCTCCGGCTTTGTAAAATGTAATACCTTCATCAAGCACTGGTACAAAGTTCGCATCTACTTCATGTATTTCTTTCGTCATTGCCGACCAATAGACCTGTTGCTTTATTACATCAAACTCCCAGGCACCTACACGTGCAAGGCTCGTAGCGCTGTCGAGTAAAGTTTGTAGTTCTTTGCTTTTGGTTACATCGCGTAATACGCCAATCATTCTTATGGACTTCCCATTTACATCTCTTACCAGGTGGCCCGTCTCTTCAACATAGGCATAACTTCCATCACCCTTTTTAACACGAAACGATTTGGTCCACTGTGTCCTCTCTTTATCGGCAATAAACTTTTTAAATGATTTTCGAATTTGTACAAGTTCCTCTTTATGCACCATGCTTATCCAATCGCTTAACCTGAATGGGATATCAGATTTTGGACACGCGAATATGCGTTGCAAATTCTTTCCCCAGCGAAATTCATCTTTAACCACATCCCAATCATATATGGCATCTTTGGTAGCTTTGTTTACTAATTCGTACCGGTCGTTACTTTCCTGCAGGGCATTCCTGGTATTAATTAAATCGGTAATATCTACCGTATTTATTACAAAGCCTTCTATTGCCTCATCGTGCAGCATATTAGTGCCGGTACTCTGCATCCAGCACCAGCGATGATCCTTGCACTTAAATCTGTATGGTTCTGTTTTTACCCGCTTTTCAGTAACCAGTGATTTAAAGTTGTGCCTTACCCGTTCTACATCATCGTAATGTATAAAATTGAAGGCGCTGAAGCCAACAACTTCGCCTTCGTTATACCCTGCCAGCCGAGTATAATATGGGGTAACATATTTGCACAATCCATTCACATCTAAAATAGCGGTGAGGTCGGCTCCTCCCTGCACCAGCGTATTAAATTGCTTTTCGCTCATAAAATATAATTTGTTCGTTAATTACTTTTTCTGTGGCATTTCATGAGGTAAGCTTTATTGTAACTCGTTTTTAAAATTGCAAAACATTAGTTTAACCTTCTCCCTTGTCTTCGGGATGCTGTATTTCTTAAACCTGATGCAATAATTTCTCTAGTCGATAATGTTGAGTATTACCAGTTATTCTCCTGGTCTTTGTTAGTTCGCTCTAAGGGCTGAACGGGATTGTTTCTCCAATTTTTATCATATCTCACAAAGAAGGCAAGCCATCCTGTACGTGCTACACGCATTAAGTATGGTTGTGCTACAACTAACAATATTGCATTTAATATCAGCCAGTAAAATATCCGATTGTCGTACAGGTTAAACCCTATTAATACCCACCATGCCACAAAGGTTGCCACACAAATGGCTACGGATAAAGCATAGCTAACGTAACTTGAACCAAAGTAGAAGCCTACCTCAATGTCTAAGGGTTGTCCACAAACGGGACATTCTTTATTCATTTTCATTGTGTTCTTTAAGTGCCATGGGTTCTTGTCCTGGAACATGTCGCCCTTTCTGCATCGGGGACACTTGCAGGCGAGCAGTTTTAAAGCACCTGTTTTGCTGTCTGACGCTGTTGACATTATATTTTCATGTAAGTTTTGCGTGGTTATCATGACTTATTTTTTTATGGATTGTCAATTGTTTTCTGAATTCATCAGGTGTTACACCAACATATTTTTTGAAAAAGCGATTAAAATATGAGTTGTCTTGAAAATTGAGATGGTAAGCGATCTCTGTAACTGTAATATCAGCGTTGGTAAGCAATCTCTTTGCTTCTAATAAAATCCGGTCTCTTATCAGTTCGCCCGCTGTTTTACCTAATAAATCCTGGCATAAGGCATTGAGATGATTAGGAGTCACGTAAAGCAAGTCTGCATATTCTTTTGGAAGTTTAATTGACAAATAGTGTTGGTCAATCAAGCGCCTGAAGTTTCTTAGTAGTACTTGCTTTTGTTGTGGAATACTTTTTTTGTTATTACCCGTACATGAACGCTCAACAATTAGAAAAAGCTGCATCAATAACAGTCTAATCATGTCCATCTCATCGTCTCTGCTATTGCTGGTATGGTCTAATATTTCCTCGAAAAGTTGGATTACTTTACCCTGTACCTCAACCGGTAGCTGACATACACTTTCAGCACTTATTCCGCTGAAAAAGGGGAAGCGTTCAAGGTAGTTGGGATTTAATAAGAAAGAACGAAAAAGATTATCGGAGAAGTTGATGATGTAACCATCTACCTCACCTTCAAAATGCCAACTATGGACCTGGCCGGGTATCATAAAATAGATTTCATATGGACGAACCTTAAACTGTTCGAAATCAATAGTATGGCTGCCTGTACCTTTAGTGAATAATACAAGGTGAAAGAATGAATGCCTGTGCGAGTGATGCAAACTATGTTCATGCCTGTTTAGGTATGCTCCAAAACGCTCAGCAAGCAAATCATTCTGCTTTATCTGCTTATCTTGCGACAAACTACAAATGTCATAAACTGGTATTTTTTCCTTACTCATATAGCTTTCAATAACATCACAAAGGTATTTGGTATATTAGGAGAATGTATTATGCCATTTACGGTAGTTATGGTACTATTTACTTAATATATAGAAAGAACATCCCCTTTAACTTTGTTGATTCAAACTCGCAACGGATGAATGCAGTGCAACGAAATGAAGTACTCTGTGACGGTAGGAATACCAAGCAAACGCGTTTTGCCGTTGCTCTTTGGCATGTGAACTCCTAAGATGGGTTGAGGCAAATAACAACCTTTGTTCATCTAAATTTTCTAGTAAATTATGATTGAAAGTAGTCATGTCGATGCCCTAAACGGTGTTACTCCCCCTACCTACGCGATAACGGCAAAAAGGAATTACTGAAGGGGCAAGATTAAATGAAACTATAGACGTTTTAAAACAATAAAAAATATATTATGAAAACAATAAAAAATTTTTTGCCCGTAGCTTACAATTGCACAAAATGACTTGCCGGGTTATCAGTCAAAGGCAGGAGAAGCCCCTTCCAATGCTCGAAATACTGCTAATCAAAGTAGGGAACAGGCATCGAAGGCAACTAACGGTGATTTAGGTGATGCGAAACGTGCAAAAAAGAAAGCAAGTAAAGCGTTAGATAAGGCAGAAGATGCTAAGGATGCCAAAGATAAAATAAAAGACCAGGATAAGAAAATAGCCAAACTTAGTTCGCAATTACAAAAAAGCAAGAGCGGCTAAAGGAATTAGAGAATATGAGGTCTGCAATAAAATAAGAAGTATGCCACAGTAATTATTGAAGGATGTCGGATAATTGTCTAAAATTAAGATAAGCCACTGCAACAGTAATTGTTATCAGTGGTTTTTTTAGTTTTGCACATCACCTTTTGAGCATTCATTTAAAAGTCGTTGTACGGCGCTAAAAATTATCTCCTAGACCCCCGCGATGTTTTTGATACCAACAGCCACTCCAAGATAATCGTGGTAGCTCGATGGCTTAACTAAATAATCCACTGCACCCATTTCTCGAAATTTGTCAATTTCCTTTTCAGATTTTTCAGAAGACAAAATTAAAACTTTCAAGTTTTTATGCTTGTCCATCTTTTTTATGTCTGCTAAAAATTCTGCTCCTGTGGTTGCTGGTAAATAGAAGTCGGTAACTATTACTTTAGGCATGTACGCGGGATGAACTTCGTCCAGATACTGAAATGCTTCTTTTGGAGAATAAACGAAATGCACTTTCTCAACGCCACTTTCGTTTAATGCTTCGGTTAATATTTCAATATCGTCAATATCATCATCAATAATTAAAATGTCGCAATGTATCATAATAGTCCGTTTTGTGCTTAAAGGGAATAACCACAAAACAGTTCTAATTAAAGATAGAATGATGATTAAAAGAAATAGGCTGGCAAATGTTAGAACTTGTAAGGTAGGCTTTAATATGCGGGAAAGAATATTTAAAATTGTTGTTTAATCATTTGGTTTTCAATTTATAAAATATTCTTCAAAAGAAGTGCTTACTAATTTTCACAACCCACTTTTTAGGGGGCTTTTTATTGTGCGAAGGCAGGTCGCTGAGATATTGACCAATATTTTACTACTATGTCAAACATATCCTTTATTCCTTCAATACTGTCTGGTTTTATAAAATAACCCTGCACATTAAGGCTATACCTTCTAGCACACTTGCAGAAGCGCTGCTGGTTGACAACATTAGAAATGGAATACACTTCAATCGTATTTCTTCATTATCGAAAATCATCTTTTTAAGTTCAAAACCATTAATCCGGTTCATATTAATATCGCAGAAGATGAAGAAGGAATTCTTTTTGGTCGTACAAATGTAATCGTAGAACTTAAACCCGTCATTAAAGACAATTATTTCATTTTCAATTCCTAACTCCTTAAAACCTTCCTCGAAAAGTTCGATGTCGTCTATATCATCATCGATGAGAATTATTGGATTTGAATTGCTAGTTGTAGTTTTCATTATCTCAAGTTAAAGAATATTGTCGTTTTTTTAAAACATTCTCTCAATAGAGATTGTCCAACGCTTTTGATAGATATTTCAAACCCTTTAAGGGAAGCAAAAGGTGATGAAAGCGGTTGGTTATTCTTTCTGCTGTAGGGTTTTGCGTCGTTTACCGCAATCTTCTTTATATTTCATAATTGTTCCTAACATTGCAATCCTATGTTCACTCATTTCAATGAAGCAGAAAAGTCAGTGCATTATCCGACAGATAGAAGGATGTATGTAAGCATTAAACCGTATATGCTTATAGTTGTAGGCTTGCTGGTTTTTGGATTAATTGGCGCCGCCTGGGTTCAATATCTTTTATTCGGTTTACCGCCAGACCCTTCCGTATCTATTGTGCCTGTAACCTCTTCCGATCCCGTTGGCTTTCCTGCCTGGTTAAATATCAGCCATTGGACTAACTTCTTTTTTTTAATATTAATCATCCGAAGTGGGCTTTCTGTTTTAGTTGACCATCCACGTCTCTATTGGAATAACGGCTGCACACCAGGAACGGAATGGATTCGCTTTACCCCCATAAAAGTTCCCGAAGACAAAGTGTGGACTGCCAAGGAAGATGCCCGTTATATCAGCCCTGTATTGGGTCTGCCAGGTTACAAGCATACAATAGGCATAGCACGGGTTTGGCATTTTCTTACAGTTCCTTTTTTTCTTTTAAATGGCGCTGTTTTTATTGCCCTTTTGTTTTACACAAACCAATGGAAACGTCTAGTGCCTGTTTCCTTAAAAATCTTTCCCGATGCATGGAATGTTTTGGTTCATTATGCCACTTTTAATATGCCTGTCGAGCCCAATGGATTTTATCACTATAATGCCATTCAGCAACTTTCATACTTTGGAGTAGTGTTTATTTTAGCTCCCCTCGCTATGTTTACCGGGATGGCTATGTCGCCTGCTATAGAAAATCGGTTTCACTGGTACCCTAAGTTATTCGGCAACCGGCAAAGTGCACGTTCTATCCATTTCCTCGTAATGATTGCTTATGTAGTTTTTATAATCATTCATGTTAGTTTGGTCGCAGCCACGGGTCTTACACGGAACATGAATCATATTACAATTGGCACAGACGATGCTACGAATCGAATCGGGCTTTTAATTGGAGCCACAATTATTCTTGCAATTGTTGCATTCTGTCTTTTAGCACATTGGCTTTCCTGGAACAAGCAACGTTTGCTTCAATATTTACAGGCCGCTATTAATGGAACACTTTGGCGAATTACTGTAAATCGTTTCAGGCCGCAACCGTATTACCAGAAAAAAGATATTTCTCCTTTCTTTTGGCCGAACGGAAAAATGCCGGAGTCGGAAGTATGGAAAAAGCTTGCAGAAAATAATTTTACAGACTACAAACTCAAGATCACTGGATTAGTTGAAAACCCGGTTGAGTTGTCACTGGCGGAACTTAAAGAAATGGCGAAAGAGCAAAATATTACGATGCACCACTGCATACAAGGATGGTCAGGCATAGCAGAATGGGGCGGAATACCTATCAGTAAAATTGTTGAACTGGTGAAGCCAGATCCTTCAGTAACCACAGCTGCTTTTTACTCTTTTGGCGAAGGTTTGTATGGAGGATATTACTATGATACGCACACGCTAGACAATTGTCTCAAACCGCAGTCTATACTCGCCTGGGAAATGAACTATGAAACACTTCCCTTAATATATGGAGCACCTTTACGACTCCGAATTGAAAATCAGTTGGGTTACAAGATGGTCAAGTGGATAAGCTCTATTGAGTTTGTTCGAAGCCATGAAAGTTTAGGAAAGGGTTTTGGCGGTAAAAATGAAGACGACGAATATTTTGATTTACTTGCTGATACTTAGTTCGCTATTAGAGTATTGCCAACATCTAAAAATAATCATATTCTTCTTTCTCGCCATGTCGGCATCACAGCTGCTTTAAAGTATTGGTTGTTATATTAAACTGCTGTTTATCAGTGTTTATAGTCTAATATTACACGTGCCTTTTACGCACTCTAAATAATCCCCCAAAAAAATGTCTTTCAAAATAAAAAACATCGTATTAGCTGATGACGACCCGGATGATGTTGATTTATTTCAGTCAGCGGTAGATGAAACTTGTTCCAAACTTTCTCTAACTGTTGCTACAGATGGCTCACAATTGATGAAGTTGTTAGATGACAGTCCCGTACCTGATGCCATTTTTCTCGATTTAAATATGTTGGGAAAATCAGGAAAAGATTGCCTGGAAGAGATAAGAAGCCAGGCGAAATATGATGACATGCCCGTTATGATATTGTCAACTACGAGTAGAAAGTCAGAAATTGACGAATGCCTAAATAGTGGTGCTGACCATTATTTAGTGAAACCAAATAGCTATAATGAATTAAAAAACATTATAAAAGAACTATGTAATGGCCAGCTAACTATTGCGTTAGGTGCATCGTTTCATTCGAGACAAAAGTAAGTTTAGCGAGTTGCAATTTAATGTGATAAAGCACATCTGCTCGTTAGGGAATTAAGACCTACCTTCCTGTGAATCCAGTATAATGAATAAAATACCAGAAGGTACCAGTGACGAAAAATCTGGTATTTCCAAACAATTGACACGGGCAACAGAAGATACACTTCACCACTTAGCGTTCGATTATTCTTTACAGCCTAATATCATTTCTTTAGTAAGCAGCGGAAAAATAATAACAGCGAATATAGCCGCATGTAAACTTTTGGGATACTCAAAAAAGGAGCTGTTGACCAAGAGCAGGGCTGCTATTTTCGACGTAAATGATAGTAGTTTTAGGAAGATGTTGAAACAAAGAACGGCTGAAGGCCAGTCAACGGGTGTGGTAAATTTGATAAAAAAAGATGGTGGCATGCTTCAATGTGAAATCACCTCTGCAATTTTTATTGATGAGGGCATTGAAAAAGCAATTACAAGTTTTGTAGATCTGAGCCAAAGCATTCTAAAGCAAAAAAATATTGATACAAAAAAGGACAAAATTGTTGCCGCTAATATTGTTATAGCCCAGGCAAAATCAGACGTAAGACTGGCAGAAAATAACGAATGGATAAAATATATTGCAAAGAACTCCTATGATGTGATGTGGGACTGGGACATTTTATCAGGTGATATTTATGTAGGAGATAGTATTGTAGAAGTGTTTGGGTATAAAGTGGAAAACAATATGGTGAATCTTAAAGATTTAAAACGTTGTCTTCTGCCGAAAGAAAAAGAGATTGTTGAGAAAAAATTACATGACATCCTTGCCTCCGATAGCAAAAGCTGGAAGGACTCATTTACGTTTAAACGCCACGATGGTTCTGCGGCTTTTACCACCTGCAGGGCAAGCATTGTGCGAGATGAGGATCGTAAAGCAGTACGCATGATAGGTGCATTACACGACGTAAGCAGGCTACAGGAACTTGAAAATAAATTAGAAGAGCAAATTGAAGCACAGGAAGGGAACAGTCAAAGATTTGTGCTAGCTGCCAAACTTGCTTTTGACGTAATATGGGACTGGAATATACTAACCGATGAGTTGTTTCTTGGTGAAGGGTTTGAAGATTGTTTTGGTTATACATTGAAAAATAATCGGGGAAATATGTCTGATCTGCGCAATCATATTTATCCCGGAGATAAGGAATTAGTTATACAAAAGCTTCAGGATGCTGTTGCTTCATCAGATAGACGCTATGAGCATTCATACCGGTTTATAAAGGCAGACAGATCGATCACAACAGTTTTTGACCGAGCAACCATATTAAGGGATGTTGATGGAAAGGCTTACCGTATGATAGGAGTGATGCAAGATATTGGCATGCCATTGCAGGACAAGTTATCGGAACATGGGTTAACCGACGACCGAAAAACAAGGCTGATTAAAAATATTAAAAATATTATTATCGAATTGGTGCACTATTCTGAGGAGCAGTTGCAAACAAATTTTTCAGATCACCTAAGCAAGAAATTGCAATATGATTATACTTACCTCGCCAACCTTTTTTCAGAACAAGAAGGGATTTCAATTCAGAAGTTCATTATTGCCCAAAAAATTGAACGCGTAAAAGATCTTCTTGTCGATCATGGACTGACACTTACACAAATTGCGACTAAGCTTCATTACAGCAGTGTCGCCCACCTATCCAATCAATTTAAAAAAGTGACAGGTTTTACTCCTTCTCTCTTCGTACAACTTAAAGACAAAGGAGATGCAACAATGGAAATTGGGATGCTGCGAGATGCTTTAACAGCCCCTAAGGTACGATGACTAGGAATAAATAATGTGAGTGCATGGAATAATTTCCGGTTTTAGAACTTCGCTTTCCATCACCGTACGCTTCCCTCGCCATAACTCTCGAATTGCCTTGTTCCTAATCATTTCCCCGCACATCCATATAAATGCATTCTCCTGTATTTATCCCTTGGAGAATTTCCTCAACCTTTTTTGCTCATAAAGGTTGCATCGTTAAAGTCAACTTCTTAGAAGCTGCACCAACATATTGCGATCCTACACTTGTAAATGTGTGAATCATGTAACCTTTTTCTAAAGATCATGTAACATCTCAAAATATAGAACGACACCATTTTTCGT
Organism: Segetibacter koreensis DSM 18137; assembly: GCF_000374045.1. GTDB lineage: Bacteria > Bacteroidota > Bacteroidia > Chitinophagales > Chitinophagaceae > Segetibacter > Segetibacter koreensis. The sequence continues at coordinate 10,625 of NZ_KB893339.1, forward strand.
TTTAATCATTGTGCAAAAAAATTAAAAGCACCGTTATTTCATTTAACACAACCCCAATTTTATGAAAAAGAGTTCTCTGATCACTGACAATAACCTCATGCGAACATGTAAAGGTTATTTTAAAAACTTCCACAATAAGTGGCTTCTATTATTGCTAGTGGTCGTTTTTGCTGCAGGCTGTAAAAAAGTTATGGAGGAAGCAGGATTTCATGGTGTATGCCCTGCAGTTATTTCAACCAGCCCTATAGATACTGCTATAGGTACAAGTCTGAATAGCAAAGTGAGTGCTACGTTTAATGAGGAGATGAATGCTTCTACGATTAACGCCAAAAGCTTTACCTTAACACAAGGTGCTACTCCGATTGCAGGTACAATTACTTGCGATGGTACCACTGCCACCTTTTCGCCAATAAATAATCTTAAGTCCGGTACTGTTTACACGGGAACGATTACTTCTGATGTTGAAGATCGAAATGGCAATGCGATGATAAGTAATTACGTATGGAATTTCACAACAGGTGATGGCCCTGATATTATAGCGCCTACTGTTACCACTACCGACCCGGCAAATGCTGCAACGGCTGTTGCCCTTAACAAAAACATTTCAGCCACTTTTAGCGAAGCGATGGATTCATTATCCGTTACAACAAGCTTTACAATAACGAATACAACATCGGGTGGTACTATAGTAGACGGAGCAGTTTCTTATATAGGCACCACTGCAGTTTTTGCTCCTGCAGCTAACCTCTTACCCAATACAACTTACACAGGTACGATTACTACAGGTGCGAAGGACGTTACTGGAAATGAGCTGAAAGGCATTTATGTCTGGAGCTTTACAACCGGTGCAACATCAGATGTTATCGCACCAACTGTAATTTCTACTGTTCCTGCAAATAGAGCAACGGCGGTTGCTTTTAATACAAAAGTCTCCGCTACGTTTAGTGAGGCGATGGACCCTTCTACAATAACTGCTGCCACCTTTATATTGAAGGCAGGAGCAACAGCGATTTCAGGCCTAGTAACTTATGTAGGCTCGACTGCTACTTTTACAGCACCCGCTAACCTGTTACCAAATACTACCTACACAGGTACTATTACTACAGGTGCTAAAGATCTTGCAGGAAATGCTGTTGCGGCTAATTATGTATGGAGCTTTACAACCGGTGCAACACCAGATATGATTGCCCCGACTGTAGTATCCACTGTTCCTCCAAACGGAGCTACAGGTGTCGCTTTTAATACAAAGATTTCTGCTTCATTCAGCGAGGCTATGGACCCTTCTGCAATAACTAGCACAACCTTTACATTGCAAAAGGGAACAACAGCAATTCAAGGCACGGTAACATATGTAGGCACAACAGCTACTTTTTCACCGGGCGCTAATCTGTTGCCAAATACTACCTACACCGGTACTATTACTACAGGTGCTAAGGACCTTGCAGGTAATGCACTTGCAACTAATTATATATGGAAGTTTACAACAAGTGCATCTCCTGATGTAACCAGGCCAACAGTCACTTCTTCCGATCCGGTTAATGCTGCCAATGGTGTTCTTGGGGATAAAAAAATCAGTGCGAATTTTAGTGAGGCAATGAATTCGTTATCAGTTACTACTGCAACTTTTACTTTGAAAAACGGTGCAGCAGTTGTTACAGGTAACGTTACTTATGCAGGTACAAAAGCAACTTTCTCACCATCAGTGAACTTATTAGCAGGTACAACCTATACAGCAACAATAACAACAGGTGCTAAAGACCTTGCAGGAAATACCCTTGCAACTAATTATGTCTGGAGTTTTACTACACTCGCTCTCCCGCCCATAGTCGCTCCTAATATTCTGGCATCTGCTTCTATTTATGGAGCTTTTGGAGGCAGTGCAGGAATAACCAATCAAGGCTTAAATACTGTGATCAATAATGGAAGTATTGGAACAACTGGTGCATCTACTTTAATAACCGGTTTTCACGATGCAACAACAGGCGGCATTTATACAGAAACGCCTTTGAATGTAGGAAAAGTAACTGGCAGGATCTACACAGCTCCACCGGCGCCAGGCAACGCTACCTCGTTTACGACTGCAACCAAAGGTCTTGCTGATGCTACCATCGCTTACAATAGTATTTCACCTGCATCAAAACCAGGGGGTACTGATCCGGGAGCAGGCGAACTAGGTGGATTGACCCTAGCGCCGGGTGTATACAAGTCTGCAAGTGGCACTTTCAAAATCACAAATAGCAATCTTACACTAGATGCTAAAGGCGATCCTAATGCTGTATGGATATTTCAAACAGCTGCTGGTTTAACAGTTGGTGTTGCCGGACCACAAGGTGCAAGAAGTGTAAACATGATTAACGGAGGCCTGGCTAAAAATGTATTCTGGTATGTAGGAAGTGCAGCTGTTATTAACGGAGCCGGTGGCGGTGTAATGACAGGAAACATCATTGCTTCTGCAGGCGTTACTTTCTCTACCGCAGGCAATGCTGTTCAAACAGTATTAAATGGCAGAGCGCTGTCTCTAAATGCTTCGGTTACAATGGTAAACACAACTATTAACGTTCCTCAATAATAAAACATGGGTCGTTTGCTTAAGAAAGACTTTTGGTTACCAGCATTTATCTTTCAATTAAGCATCGTTGTGTCAATCACTTGTACAATAGTAGTGAATGCAGCAACCAAAGCGAAAGCTTAAGCAAACGACATTTTATAATACCGGCAAAGAAGCCAAATATCATCCCAACAAAAAAATAAAATAATTTATAAAAAGCATATTATGTTACATTATACAGCAAATAAAAAATTTGCTTTCTTATTCCTCGCTTTAATGATTGCCGGCGTTGCAGGCAATGCGCAAAAAGCTAAGCGGGTACAACCTACATGGTGGTTCGGCGAATCTGGTGCTGCAAACTTCAATACCTACCGCGGTACAACCCAAATGCTTAATAGTAACCTGACAGTTCCTGCAGCATTTCATAAAGGAGACGGCATTAAACCTTACGCATCTTTATTAACAGAGTATCGTCCAAATAAAGTATTGGGAGGTATGCTGAACGTAGCGTATGACAACCGTGGTGGAAGTTACGACAGTGTTATGGCTCCTTGTAATTGCGGAGCAAATCTATCAACCAATCTTAGTTACATAACTATTGAACCAAGCATTCGTGTAGCACCATTTTCTTCTGCATTCTATGTATTTGCGGGGCCAACTATAGCCATCAACATTACTAAGGCTTTTACTTATTTGCAAGACAAGCAAACAGATAAAAGAGGCGATTGGAGTGATATCCGCAAAACTGTCTTTTCTGCCCAGGCAGGTGCAGGCATTGATATTCCCATTTCAGCAAGAACAAGTACAACTCAGTGGACGCTATCGCCATTTGCATCTTTTCAAACAAACCTTGGCCAGGCGCCCCGTTCTGTAGAGTCATGGTCTTTATACACCGTCCGTACGGGTATAGCACTTAAATTTGGAACAGCCAAAAAGGTAGCTCCTGTAAAAACAATAGCTGAAGTTGCAGCCGCACCGGTTGCTGAAAAAGAAGTGCAATTTTCGGTAAGGGCCCCTAAAGTTGTTCCCTTAAATCGCAAAGTGAAAGAAACTTTTGCTTTACTTAACTCAGTATTCTTTAACCAGGGTTCAACTGAAGTACCAAGCCGTTATACAGCTTTAAGCAGTACACAGGCAGTCGCGTTCAAAGAAGGTCTATTGCAACAAGATCAACCCAATAATTTAAATAACGGTCGTTCTTCAAGACAGTTAGAAGTGTATCATAACATTCTAAACATACTGGGTGATCGCTTGCGTTCAAATCCATCAAGCACAATAGCATTAAGCGGAGCATCAGACAAAAATCCGGCAGAAGGAAAATTGATGGCGGAAAACATCAAACAATACTTAGTGTCGACCTTTGGTATCAATCCTGCAAGAATTAGTACTGAAGGAAGAGACAAACCACTTATCCCCTCAGAACAACCAGGTGCTACAAAGGAACTGGCGTTGTTACGTGAAGGAGATCGCAGGGTAGATATTGTGAGCACTTCTCCTGAGTTATTGATACAGGTTGGAGGCGTTAGTTCACCATTTTTAAAGCCGGTACAAATTACAGCAGTACAGCAAGATCCGTTAGATAGTTATGTTCTTTTTAATACAACAGGAGCTGATGAATTATTGAAGTCATGGAATGTAGAAGTTACAGATGAGCAGGGAAATGTACAGCATTATGGGCCTTATACACAAGACCAGGCAGCTGTTTCAGGAAAAACAATTTTAGGGAACAACACACAGGGCAATTATAAAATTGCGATGTTGGGAGAAACTAAAAGTGGACATTCTATAAAGAAAGAAAGCTCGGTTAGCCTGGTGAAGATGGATGATCCTAAACAAGAAGGTTTACGCTACAGCATTCTGTTTGATTTTGACAAATCAAAGTCAATTGCTTCGTATGAAAAGTTTCTTACTGATATTGTAACACCGCTTATTCCTGAAAACGGAACGGTTATTATTCATGGTCATACAGATAACATTGGCGATGAGAAATACAACAATACATTGTCTTCTGAAAGAGCTGCAAGTGCACAGAAAATCATTGAAAGTGCTTTGTCAAAAGCCGGCACGACAGGAGTAAAATTTGAAACGATTGGTTTTGGTGAGGATGCCGCTAACGCACCTTTCGAAAACAATCTTCCTGAAGAACGCTTCTATAACAGAACTGTAATTATTGATATAGTTCCTTCTAAATAAATAAATAACTTACCCCCATCAAAGTACAGGAACAGGCATTTATGCTTGTCTCCTGTACTTTTTTTATTAACCCGGTTGCTTATACGTGTAGTGAATAAATATGGAATTATGGTTTTAAAAGTCTTTACCTGATTAAGATAATCGAAAAACCTGATTACAATCATGTTTTAACCTGTTGGGCTGGATAAGATCCTGGGTAGCTAAAGTACGCTTTTGAAAAAAGCCCCATGAAAACTATCTCTTTAGCGACCTACTTTTCTACTTTCTCATAGTTCTTTTTAGAATCGTATCCAATTTTCATCTTTTCGCTTACTGTTAGATTTTCTTTGTGTCATTAATCTTAACGATTCTGCATCCTTAGCATCATCTTCGACTGACTAATCTGTATATCCACTGTCTGCGTAAATGCTACTTTCAAGTGCAATAGCCATTTGTAGTTTTCTTTAAAGCCTGTACAGCGCTTTCACTTCCTGGTGCGAAGCAAAATTCGGCGGGTACCGTTGGTTGTAGTTGAAGCATGGACTGTAAGTCGATAAAAATACCGGCGCATACTAGAATGTTTGCGCACTAAAGTTTCCTATTTCAGCATTCCATCTTTTGTAAGACAGTTTAGAGCAATCATGATTATGTAACTGAAACAAGTAGGAAAATAAAGCGTAAAGATCCAATTTCTAAATTCTTGCCCTGGTATAGAAAAGATATTGGCGATAAAGTGTCTATCCATAGTTTACTGACACATACTTCAGGAATACCTGACTTTATTATTCCATATTCGTAGGCCGCTTGATTGATTAAAACACATCATATTCCATTTAGTAGTTTGCATATAGTTTTAATTATCACCCATTACTATTTTTTCTTTTTATCTGCTCCTAAAAATACATGAATGGGCTAAAGAATATTTTTTAAATTATTTGGTTTATTTTGTAAACTACTTTACATTTACTACGCCAAACCAAAACTGATGAAACAAATTCTACTTTTACAAGCATTAGTAGTATTCACTATAAATGCTTTATCAGCGCAAATAAAAATTGCAGGAATAGTAAAAGACAATAAAAACCATCCACTTCCAGGAGCAAGTATTGCTATCGCAAACAGTTATGATGGTGCTACAACAGACTCCTCCGGAGCTTTTAGTTTTCGAACAACCGAAAAAGGAGAGCATATTATTACAGCAAGCAGCATTGGCTACAACACATTTGAACAGAAAATAGACATTGATAAGGAGCCAATAAAGCTGAGTATTTCTTTAAAGGAGAAACTTGATGAGCTGAAAGCTGTAATGGTAACGGCGGGATCGTTTGCGGCAGGTGACTCTAAGAGGGCAGCGGTATTAAGTTCTTTAGATGTGGCAACAACAGCAGGTTCCAATGCGGACATTACTGCTGCATTAAAAACATTACCGGGCACACAACAGGTAGGAGAGCAGGAAGGTCTGTTTGTACGTGGAGGTGCGGGCTATGAAACCAAGCAATTTATTGATGGTACGTTGGTTAATAATCCATATTTTTCAAGTGTTCCTGATATTGCAAGCCGTGGCCGTTTTTCGCCATTTCTTTTCAAAGGCACTGTTTTTACAACTGGGGGCTATTCTGCTTTATATGGTCAGGCTTTGTCTTCGGCGCTTTTGCTTGAATCTATTGATCTTCCTGAAAAATCAGAAATTGACGCTTCTATATCTCCTTTATTAGCCGGCTTAGGAACACAGCAGTTAGCGAAAAATAAAAAATCCTCTTGGGGTATTAATTATAGTTACGTAAATGTTAGCGTGTATTTTAAACTTGTAAAACAAACTCCCGATTATTTTAAAATACCACAATTTCACAATGGTGATGCTAATTTTCGTTTTAAAACCAAAAGAGGTGGAATGGTAAAGTATTATACTACTTTTAGTTATGGTAAACTTGGATTAAGAAGACCGGATATTGACAGTTTACATTTAAAAGATGCGTTTGGCCTGACTAATTATAACTGGTACAACAACCTTAGCTGGAGAGAAAACTTGGGCAATGGATGGAAGATGAATCTTGGAACAAGCTATAGTACCAACAAAGACAACATCAGTCAGCAAATCCAGGATCAGAGTAATCAGCCCAAAGAATTTGTAAACGGGAGTTATTGGATGCAAAATAAAAATTTTGGATTACAGCACCGTCAGGATTTATCACAGTTGAGAGCAGTTTTTGAAAAGAAGCTTGTTGGCATTAGCTCCGTACGCTTTGGTAGCGAGTACTGGTATTCTTACGACAAGAGTTTCATACATGATTCCCTGTATAAACTTATTGATAATTATACGTCTGTTTTTGCAGAAACAGAAATTTATCTAACCAACGATTTAGCAGCTAAAGCCGGTGTTCGTTTCGAGAACTCTTCTCTCATTCATAAGGCTGATATAGCTCCACGTCTTTCACTGGCATATAAAACTGGTAAAGACGCACAAATGTCTGTCGCTTACGGTATATTCTATCAAAAACCCGAGAATAACCAATTGTATTATTCAACGAGTTTAGGAATGACAAAAGCAGCGCATTACATAATCAATTACCAGAAAATGACCCATGAACGGATTTTTAGGGTAGAAGTGTATTACAAAAAATATGAAAATCTTATTAAAACCATTCCTGCTATAAATTACACTTTTGGCTTTGACAACAATGGCGCAGGATATGCAAAAGGCATTGATGTTTTTTGGAGAGATAAAAAGTCCCTAAAAAACTTTGATTACTGGCTAAGTTATTCTTACATCGATACGAAACGTGATTACCTTAATTATCCTAAACAGTTACAGCCCAACTTTGTAGCCAACCATACCGCCTCGGTTGTAATGAAGCGCTTCTTTACTAAAATAAAATCTGGTTTTAATTTCACTTATAGTTATGCTTCTGGCAGGCCTTATTATAACCTGATAATTAATAGCAATAATAAATATTTTATTGCAGACGAAGGGAAAACTAAAAGTTACAATAGCCTCAACTTTAGCGCGGAATGGGTACCAAGTATTGGAAAAATAAATGCAAAAACATTTATAGTATTGTTTGCAAGTATGACAAATGTGTTAGGACAGAACCAGGTGTACGGCTACAACTATTCATATAATGGAATGTATAAAGAACCTATAATGCCACCTGCAAAACGTTTCTACTTCATCGGCTGCTTCTTAAGTTGGGGTGTAGACAGATCTCAGGATGCAATCAACAATAATTTGTAAACCAGAACAATAAGGGTGCTAAAGCAAGAAATGCAAAACACTTTATAAAAATCTTCTTAATTCAGAATAAACTAATATAATAAACAAAACAAAAAAAGATGAAAAACAGAGAATTCGAATTTGCTAAAAACGTAAAGTCAGGCGCTATGGCTTTAGTTATTTTACTAATGCTTACAGCATCATCATTTGCACAGAGCGACAAGTTTACACAAGCAATGCAAAAGAATATTCAGCTATTAGATTCAGCAAAAACAAGTGAAGACCTGGCTGCTGTTTCAAGTGCATTCGAACGCATTGGGGATGCCGAAAAAAATCAATGGCTGCCTTACTATTATGCCAGCCTTGCCCTGACTACTGTCGGATGGATGGACCAAAAAGTGGATAAAGATAAAAATGCTGAGCAAATAAAAGCCTTATGCAATAAAGCTGAGGCAATAGAAAAAAACGCAGAAATCTGTTCTATAAAAAATATGGCTGCAACACAGCAAATGCTGGTTAATCCACAGGAACGTTGGCAAACATTTGGAAAGGAAGCATCTACTGCATTAGAACAAGGTTTGCAGTTAGATTCTAATAATCCGCGGTTATATTATCTACAAGGAATGAGTTTATTTAATACCCCTGAACAATTTGGAGGTGGTAAAACTAAAGCAAAACCTGTTTTTGAAAAAGCAGTTGCATTATTTAAGGCAGAACATGCAAAGCCTTTATATCCCCAGTGGGGATTAAAACAAGCAGAAGATGCATTGGCAAAATGCCAGTAAATATGGCTATTACCTATACCTGTAGTAGAGCTTTTTTATACCGCTGCTTTGTTAACACTATACCATTTAAATATGCAAGAAGCCGAAAAAGAATTTTCGCCGCAAGAAAGTTTACAACTGATTACGAAAATGATAGAAAACACAAAAAATTCTATCAGTGACCGCAGCCATTACTTTTTATTGTGGGGCTGGGCAGTAGTTATAGGTTGCTTAACCCAGTATTTTTTAAAAGTGATTTTAAATTACCCTAAGCATTATTATGCCTGGTTGGTAACTCCCATTGCAATTGCATTGCATTTTGTTCTTAAATACAGGGATAGGAAAAAAGATCGGGTAAAAACTTTTATCAACGAAGCAAACGCTTATTTATGGACTTCAATAGGCCTGTCTTTTTTTGCACTCGGCTTTGTTTTTGCCCAGATCGGATGGCAATATTGCTATCCTTTTTACATATTGCTTTATGGAATAGGCACCTATATTTCCGGCAGGCTTCTCAAGTTTAAACCAATGATAATTGGCGGCTTGCTTTGCTTCGTATTGATGATTGTTTGTGTTTATCAGCCTTACGACGTTCAAATGCTTATTACTGCATTCGCCGTTGTTATCAGCTACATTATTCCCGGATATTTGTTGCGAAATCAATACAAAAAAACAAAAAATTACCTCTTATGAATGAAAGCGAAAAAGAACTGAGCAGCGAAGAAAGCCTGAAGCTTATCAATAGAATGATACATGAAGCGAAAGGATATTTTCATGAAAGTGGCCTTGGAGCTTTAGTGTATGGCTTTGGCGTTTTGCTATGCAGCCTGCTAGCGTATGCAGTTGATGTAAAGATGATCTCGTTTCCCTTTTCACCTTTTTACCTGCTCGTTCCCGTTTTCTTTGTACAGTCATTGATACATTGGCGGGAAAACAAAATGAAGAAAGCGAAAACTTTTACTGACGAAACAATAGATTATGTGTGGACGGGTTTCTTTCTATCAGCCATTGCAGCTTTTTCAGCAAATTTTGCAGGAAAAACATATGTGACAATAACTATCATTTTATTTCTCGCAGGTTTTGCTACATTTTTGACCGGTATGATAGCAAAGTTTAATTATCATAAGATTAGTGGTATTATATGCCTGTTACTTGCATCAGTTTCTTTTTTTATGCAGGACGCCATTATTTATTTGTTATTAGCTATAACTGCGGCAATGGTGTGGATTATTCCAGGTTTTATTTTAAATATGACTTTTAAGAAACAGCAATATGCAAGATGAAAAACAGCTAACTGAAGCAGAAAGTCTACAATTGATCACAAGCATGATCAGTAAGGCGAAAAACGATTATGTAGACACAGGCATTGCTGCTTTAATGTGGGGAAGTATTATTACACTTTGTGCGATTGCAACTTTTTGTAATTACTGGTGGAATATTCGATGGCTTGACAATATATGGTGGCTTACTGCAATTGCTCTTATACCTCAGCTTATTATTTCTTATAGCGAAAGAAAAAGAAAAAAGTTTAAAACATATTACGATGAAGCGATGGGGGGTATTTGGTTGAGTTTTGCAATAACATTGTTTCTTTTAACCTACTATACAAACCTTTATAATATACCCAACCCTAATTCGCTTTTCATAATTGTATATGGCATTCCTACTTTTGCCACAGGTTTCTCCAGGCGCTTTACGCCAATGATCATTGGTGGCATTGCCTGTTGGATTTTTGCAATTGCAGCTATGTATGTCCGTTTTCCTTACAGTATGTTGTTAACAGCAGCGGCGGCACAACTGGCATGGTTTATACCGGGTTTAATACTTAGAAAAAGATACAGGAAAGCAAAGGGACAGCATGTTTAAAGAATTAGATCCAATATTACATTCTCAACTACGCCTTGCAGTTATGAGCCTGCTTATAAGTGTAAAGGAAGCCGAATTTACTTTTATACGAGAAAAAACAAATTCTACGGCTGGAAATCTTAGCGTGCAAGTGCAAAAATTAAAAGAGGCGGGATATATAGAAGTAAATAAGCAATTTAAAGACAATTACCCCCAGACAACATGCAAGGTAACCCCAAAGGGAATAGAAGCTTTTGAAAATTATGTAATGGCACTTCAGGAATATTTGCAGGTAAGAAAGCAGTAGGAGCAGTAAGTATTTAAGAAGGGGAGTGCAGCCAACACTAAGACTGTAGACGAGAGCCGGCCCGTGCATTTGTCTGGCAGAACAATTGGCATTTCAAAGTGTTTACTGCTGTTTCCCGCAATGCAATTGACATAGTAAACAATTAAAAAGGGAGTGGCAATCTGACAAGAAAATGATTTAGATTTACAAGGGCTTTCAGGCAACACATCAAGAAAACGAGTAAACCTAAAAANTTAAATTTTATGGCTAGCAACAGCGTTTCGTTACATAGAGTTCTTAAAGCGTCTTCAGAAAAAGTCTATCGTGCATTTACTGAAGCCAATGCACTTGCATCGTGGATACCTCCTTATGGCTTCCTTTGTAAATGAATGTACGGGTAGATGGAACTTACAAGGATGTCATTTCATAATTTTCGACTGGTATATCGAAACACCCTTCAAACATTCGCACCTAATCGCATACAAGCGGTGAGTCCGTCTATTCGATTAGCGGTTCCTTGTACGATAGTTTGTGCAGAATGCTATACCATTTGAGGAATGCTGGCCCCTTTAAACAAAAGCCAAAAACCAAGAGCAATTTCATCAAGCGCAATGGGGCCGTAACTGGCAGGTATAATTGGTTTCTCTACCTCAGGAAAGACAATGATTGCAAATTGACTTATTAGCAATAGCAAAGAAGCAAATATGCCCCCAAAATGCCAGTACTTTAGGTATGTATCTTGACCTCAACAGAAGAAAATTAAATATCGTCGACCCTAAGCCTAAAAATACCGCAACAATAACAAAAGATAAAGCATACATAGAATGCATGACCGACAGTGCTTGTATTTGATTTGGATCAAATGCTTTCAGGCGGTCAGCATCGGTCACGAACTGCATCGCGACAAAAGAGTTTAAAATGGCTGTGCAGGCAAGTGTCGTCTCTATTAGTCGGAAGAATACAGCAAGCAATGCGAGCTTTTGGTTTACCGGTCTGAGTAATACATAAAGCGCCCAGATAAGTACGACATCAATAGCAAAGGTGATTATGTTATTGGCAATACCTATGCGATAGAGTCGCTCCTTGGCAATGATGTTAGCGGCTGTTTTTGCAGCGTCTCCGCTTGCAACAAGGGTGGAAGGAAAGTGTACATAAAACTCAGCGAAGAGACCAGTAGCCATAGCAACCAGATACAGAAGTCCTGCAAGCCGTGCTGCTTTAGATTGTGATGTAATATTTGTTTGAGCTTTTTAACAAGAATGAATACCAAGAATTTTTGCTTCTGTCAAATCTTCAATCAGCTATTACAAATTCTCTAAATTTCCAAAATTTGATGGTTCTGTTCTGCTAACCAGGTTATTTTAGAATGCAATATTTTAAATTAAAATTCGGTTTAAGATATTGGTAACTGGAAGAGTTGCTATTTGTTAGATGAAAAGCAGCTGATGATGAAACGATGCAAAGAAGTCGCTATAAATTCTCATCGGTAGTAGCCTTAAATGAATTGCTCTGAAATATTCAACACATACATTAAAATAAGTCGATTATCATAGTTTATTGTATTATATCGTATTTTTACAGTGCTATTTAAAGACAAGGTTTCATGAGGAATTCATGAGTTCGAATAAAAAAGGTGATATAACTGATTGAGATATATAGTTTTAGAAAATAGGTTCTTTTCCCTCTCTCTCCGCTAATAAGAGTTTAAAAATCATTCAAAACGCTATAAACAATTGATTTATAGCGTTTTTTATTTTTAGTACATTTTCAATTCTTTCATTTTTTCGCATACTTCAGGTGACCTATTGGTGACCTGGCACTTTAAATTTTTACAGGTCACCAGAAACCTTATAAGGAACTGATAAACGAGTAGTTCAATAATTGAACATCTTGTCTTGCACTTTTTGACAAACTACATTTATAACTAGTAAAAGAAAAGGTGTATGAACCGGATTAGTGTCCTTTTTAATATAAAAAATCCAAAATGGTTACAGATGGAACTGCGCCACTGTATATGCGGGTAACAGTTGATGAACTTCGCATTGAATTATCAGCGAAATATTTTATCGATCCAGTAAAATGGAACCAAGGGTGCTGGTAAAGTTATTGGTAATACTGAAGAAGCCAGAAAACTAAATGCTTATGTCAGAAATCTTGAACAGGATGTCTATGAGGCGCACAAGGCAGTTAATACAAGAAGGTAAAGTAATCACTACCGAAACCCTTAAAAATAAGTTGTTAGGTAAAAAAGACCCTATACAACAGCTATTGAAACTGTTTTTAATCTAAAAATTTACTACTTTCTATTCTGCAACAGTTCCTGCAAAACCAGAAGTAACAAGACAAATTAAAGTTTTTAACATGGTCTAAAAATTCTTCACTTTTTTATTTAAATAGATATTCGCCATCGCTATTTAAAATAATGGTTAAAACTGATTAAAAATTGCAGTTTGAAAATCAGTCCTGCAATACCTCGCCATTTGCTCATCCCAAAAAGTTATAAATATGGTTACGGAAACGATTCGCTACATTGTGTGGTGAACTTCTTCACAATTAAATCCAATTCGAATGAAAAAAGCGTTACTCTACACTGTAACAATCGTATCTCTGTTACTTTTTCCAAAGGTAAATTTTGCACAGACTCCGCCCCAGTTAGGTACTGCGGCCAATTTTGTTATCTTCACTTCTGTCGGAGCTGTAACTAACACCGGAACCTCTCATCTCACCGGTAGTGTGGGAAGTAACAGCGGTTCGAGCACAGGCTTTGGAAACGTCAACGGTGTCATGCAGAACAATAATGCTGCAAGTGCCCAGGCAACAACTGATTTGCTGAGCGTATATAAGCAACTTGATACCGCTAAATCCACATTCTCTCATGCACCACTTTTAGGTAACGGAGACACACTTAATGCAGGTGTTTATTCTGTATCCGGAAATACAACTTTGAACCTAAACCTTACTTTAAACGGAAAAGGAGATTCGTCTGCTGTGTTTATTTTCCAAATTCAGGGAACGCTTTCCTCAGGCGCTAACGCTAAAGTTATTTTGATAAATGGTGCACAGGCATGTAATGTATTCTGGAAAGTAGAAGGTGCGGTAAATTTGGCTGCGGCAACTACTATGAGAGGGACTATTGTTGCCAACAATGCTGCGATAGATATAAGTACAGACGATACGCTTGAAGGACGCGCTCTTTCCACTGCAGGAGCTATTAGCATTAACGGAGTGTCAGCTTATACCCCAACAGGTTGCGGAAGTCCTTTACTTACTGGACCCGTTGCGCCTGACCTTGCTTCCACAGCAAACTTTGCATTGTTTTCTGCTAACGGAGCGGTTACGAACAGCGGTGCTACCTTTGTTAAGGGCGATGTAGGAACCAATGTTGGCTTAACTACGGGTTTTGATGCTTTGAACGTAAATGGTAAAATACATCCCATTCCCGATGACTCTACCGCAGCATGCGCAAGCGATTTGCTAATCGTATATAATTATTTAAACACCCTGCCTGCTGACATCGAGTTGTTATATCCGGCGCAATTTGGAAACAATCTCGTTCTTACGCCACATACCTACCTGATGAATGCAGCTACCACCTTCACTGATACACTTTACCTGAATGCCCAGGGCAATGCCAATGCCGTATTTGTTATCAAGATAAATGGCGCCCTTTCTACCAGTACTTATTCAAAAGTTATTTTGCTTAACGGGGCCCAGGCAAGCAATGTATTTTGGAAAGTTGACGGCGCTGTAAACATAAATGACAATTCGATTTTTAAAGGAACAATTGTAGCTAACAACGGAGCAATTAGCTTAAACACAGGAGATTCTCTTGACGGAAGAGCACTTACAACCAACGGGGCTTTCAGTACTGCTGCAATAAATGCCGCTATCCCCGCCAGCGGTAGCACACTTCCTGTTACGTGGTTAAGTTTCACAGCAGAAAAAAATACCAGTACCACTGTATTATTAAAATGGTCAACTGCAAATGAAATAAATAATCATCATTTTGATGTGCAGAGAAGCAGTAATGGGACTAATTTTTCAACCCTTGGTTCTGTGGTTGCAAGCCATAATTCTGCTACGGTTCAAAATTATTCTTACACCGAATTTAAAACAATAAACGGCAATAATTTCTACCGTCTAAAACAGGTAGACCTGGATGGCAAGTCCAAATATTCCGCAGTTGTAAAGATAAATATGACAGGCGCTTTATGGGCAATATTTCCTAACCCTGCAACAAGTAAAACAACTGTTCAAATCCGCAGCCAATTAAAAAATGTTTCTTTTATATTGGTTGATAATTATGGCAAAATAATTTATTACCGTTCTTTGCAAAATGTAAGTGCGGGTGAGTTTAAAGATATTCCTTTAAGCAATTTATCAAAAGGAATGTATATGCTTAAAATTGAAAGTGATAAAGGAAACAAAACAGAGAAGATTATTGTGAAATAAATTTTTAGTCCTCTAAAAGTAAAAACCACCGGTAAAGTTATCGGTGGTTTTTTTAGGCAATAATTTTGGGAAGCAATCTTTAAGAAAAAGGAGTATTTCATTTTTCGACCTGGTCTAAAATTCTCACTTTGGCTGTCCCCTCTTTTTTCCTTAAACTGATATTCAACATACCTAATATGCTTTACCAAATTATAGAAAGGAAGGCGGGTAATAATTACAGAGATATGGTTTACGAAAGAAAAAATGTTGATGTGTGTAAGTATTGGAAGACTTTTTGAACATTATAAAGGAAATTTAGCTTCTCTGCCTTTTATTCGTTACATTATACATATGGCAAGCCCATCTTAATTTTTAAATTTCTGAAAAACGCTTATAATTTTATAGAATGGAATTAGCTAACGCTGAATAATCGTTAAGGGATAATATAAATATGTCCTCCTTTTGCAATTAAAAGAACTATAGCAGGCACGAATATTGCGGTAATGAGAGAGGTGCGTTAACTCTTTTCGTTTTATTTTTGTTTTTAAGCAATAGAAGTACTTTTTTAATTTTCTGATACTTTAATCGGTCTTTTGGATTTTTAAGTTTTACTTTTAGTACTTTCTAATATTGATTTATTATTTGGGTTAACGTATTAAGTGACAGCTTCGGCTGTCCTTTCTTTTATTTATCGCTTCATGTGTTACCAAATAATTAAGTGCTTTATAACTATCACTAAAAAAATAACTTCATTCATAATTTTCAGTTCCTTAAAAACGCCGCCCATCAATTCCTGGTCTTCAATTATTATTCTAGGTCCATTCTTGTTCATAGCAATCAGTTTAGTGGAGGTACTTTAAAAAACAAGCAAAGAAATAAGGAAAATACTTTTCTTAGAGGTATAAGTTCTAATTCTATCGCATCAGTCATTAATCTTATTGCTCCAATGCCTATAATCGTTAAAAAACTAGGTTTCCGACATTAAACTATCAAATTCCATTGTATGGTTATAAATTTATCCCAACCGGTAAAAGCATACTTCACCGATGATGATTTAGACGATTATCAATTATTCCTGGAAGCTGTTTCAAAAGTTTCAAAAAACATAGAGTTAGTGTCGTTCAGCAATTGTGAAACACTTTTAGAGATGCTAAAACAAAATACTCCACAAATACTTTTTATTGATATTCATTTGGGCAATACGACCGGCATTGAGTGTTTAAGAATTATTCAAACCCTGCCTCACCTTTCGGCAGTTCCCAAGGTGATTATGTCAACTTATGCCTCGAGATTGCAAATAGATGATTGTGAACAAATGGGATGTAAATACTATTTACAAAAACCCAGTTCTTTTGTTGAAATAATAAATGAAATGCAGAAAATATTTGAAAAAGACTGGGAATGCAATTAGATAAATTTCCAAAAATGCTACCCTACATATATCCAATCTCCCGACGATAGATGCCATTCCACTACAAATACACCGGATATTTTACAACTACTGCAAACGGATTAAAATTCAGTAAGACAGAATGGCAAGTTATTATTACTATCGGCTGCAGAGCACTTTCTGATGACGAGATAAACTGCCACAAACTGAACGAAGAAGTAACTTATTATTTAATCTGTGTACAAGATAATGAGATTGGTTTTAATTAAGATTTTTCAGAACACATATTTGAAATCTTTCAGTTTTAAATAATAAAAGTAATTATGGAGGCACAGTTATAGGATTAGCGCTTTGCAGGAAAATTGTAAATAATCCTGGAGAAATAATAACAGCAAAAAGCGAAGAAGGGCAAGGAGCTCAATTTTAAAGGGCAATAGAAATATCACTATAAGGTAGTAGCAGCAGAGAAGAAGCAGTACCATCAATGGCGCCATTACTTCGTAAAGAAGTTTTGCCATCTCCAATTTTTAAAACGCCCCCTCCATTTGCATCGTGAGTTCATAATTTTCTGAAAGAATACTCACTAGAATCGCATAGATGGTTAATGACCGGCCTGTTCAATTATCGAACATAGATGCAACGCTTTGATGTACAAAAAGTAATCTATGGTAAGTCTGAAGCTAAACAGGCGATAACTAACGTACTCGATGCAGTCTTAAATACTCATAAATACACTTCTATAGCGGAACTCAATGCGGTGGGTAAGGCACTAAAGAATTGCATAAACAAATAATTCAATCTAAAAACTGGCTAAGAGGAATACATCACAAATGTTCTTCCACCCATTTACATGCTTATCTTAATGAGTACACCTTTAGGTTTAGTAGAAGAAATGCAAGGAAACGGATATTTAATGATGTAATAGGAAAGCTTATGCATCAAATTCCTCATCCTTATCCAATTTTAAAAACGTTTGTGCTTATTTTGCCTAATCCTGATAATCAATGTTAGAGGAGGTACTAACGATATATGATAGAAGTGGCTATATTGCGCTTTTCTTCAAATTATAGACTAAGTGAGACTAATATTTACACTGCTTTTTTTTATTAAACATTTATCACTGTTTGCCCAATCATCTATTTCAGGTACTGTTTCAAATGCTTCCAGAACGCCAGTTCCTTTTGCAATGGTTACCCTGAAAGAAGCAGATAATTCCTATACTCGGGTTACACAGACGGACAGTATTGGTCGTTTCTTTTTCAATAATGGCAATAACGTCGCTTCTTCTATTATCATTACCCATATTGGCTACGAGCCGTATGAATGGCCCTTTGTTCTAAGCCACGATACAACGTTTGCTGTACATTTGAAGCAAAGCGTTAAACAGTTAAGCGAAGTAAGGGTTGCAGGAACCAGGGCTGCTATCGAACGAACGGCTGATAAAGTAGTGTATAACCTGGGTAGTAGTGTTATAGCAGCAGGAAGCAATGCGTTTCAAGCCATCAGCCAAGTTTCGGGTGTACAGGTAAGCAACAACGAAATTAGTGTGGTAGGACGTGGGGTTGTCAGAGTGATGCTTAACAACCGTTTGATTCAACTGCAGGGTGAAGACCTGTCACGCTATCTGAAATCATTTTCGGCTAACCAAGTTGTACGTATCGAACTTCTTACCAATCCCTCCGCACGATATGAAGTAGAAGGCAACGCAGGGCTTATTAACATTATCACCAAGCAAAGTAAACTACAAGGCTATTCCGGTAACGTGCAACTGGCTTCCAAGTATTATCAGTCAGGTCAATCTTCAGTGTATGGCATACAAACATTTGGTGAGTTTAGTGGCAGCGCCAACCTTGCATATAATTGGAATCGCTGGTCTGCGTATGGCAGCTTTAATCATGTGCGAGATCGTCACCTGGAAGGCTTCCAGTTCGACTTATTCTACCCGAAGCAACACTGGTTACAAACTGACACTGGACTTTATACCCACAATGCTTATACGGCTCTTATTGGGGTGGATTATAAACTTAGTTCAAAGGCTGCCATTGGCGCATACTATTCGGGTGGCAGAGATATGTACGATGGTTCTGATAACGTTCGCAACCCCATCTACAATAGCTTTGGAGTAGTGGATTCTTTATTAAAGACATATGCTCATTACCATCCCATTGCTCTGCCCGCAGCCCTGAACCTTCATGCGGACGTAAAGTTGGATACAACAGGCAAGCATCTTTTCATAAATGCCGATTACTTCAACTACTATCGTAATGATATTTCTGATTTTGAAAGCAACAGTTACGATGCAGCAGGAAACCAGAAGTCAGATGGTAAAACACTATACTTTGATAGGAACAAACAAAACATATTGATTTACACTTTGAAGGCGGATATGGAGTGGCCTACCGCCTTTGCCACCTATTCTTTTGGCGGTAAATTGAGCTACATCGCCGAATACAGCAATGCCTTGTACTACAATAAAACGGGTGCTGTAGGACGGGTGTTTAACACAAACCTGAGTAATGAGTTTAGCTATACGGAGAACACGCAATCTTTCTACGGCAGTTTGAACAAAGAGGTTAACAAATGGAAACTTCAGGGAGGTATTAGGGGTGAGATTACGCAGACCAAAGGGTATTCATACACCATCCAGAAAACCACTATAAACCACTATGTCAAGGTGTTCCCGTCCTTGCTGGCAGGGTATACTGCAAATCCTGATAACATTCTTTCCCTGGTTGTTGGCAGGCGTATTAATCGGCCAGCGTTTTGGAACTTAAATCCATTTAAATCGCTTTTTACCGCCTACAGCTACGGCGAGGGCAATCCTTATCTTCAACCTGAATACGCCACTAATCTGGAATTGTCTCACGCTTATAAAAACATCCTTCGAACATCCTTATTTGCCAACAAAACAGGTAACGGTTTTGTAAATGTTACCATACCCCATCCTGACACAAACCTTGTTTATACCATACCATTGAACTTTATTCGCACGGTGAGAATTGGGATAACAGAGAATGTTACGTTTAAACTATCTAGGTGGTGGGAAAGTAGTGCGATGGTAAGTGTCTATCACACCTCGGCACATTCTTCACTTTCAAACATCAGAAGTCTCAAGGGAGAAAGTGCTTACTTTTCCAGCACGAATAACCTGTACTTCAACCAAAGTAAAACCTTTGCAGCAGCTATCAATTTTTGGTACCAATTTCCTGAAGTAGACCATATTGGAAAAACTGACAGATACTACAAAATGGATGTAGGTTTTAAAGCGACAACGGCTAACAGGAAGTGGGATATAGCGGCAAACCTGAATGATGCCTTCCGTAGCAGTGCCCTGGCATATTCATACACGGTGAATAATATCGCCCAAAAGTTTACTAACTTTCAGATCATCCGTTATTTCCAGCTAAGCCTAACTTACCGCTTTGGAAGCGGTTCAGGTTCTTCAACAGACCGAAATGCAGGAAATGAAGAAGAACGTGCCCGTGTTCATTAATTAATGGGGAATACATTCTCGGACTTTAGATGTTCCTTACAAATTTCATGTTGCACTATGATATGGAAAATTGTAACGGTTTTAAGATAAGCTGTAGTTTTACATGCTTCGGCTTTTTAATTTCCTTTTAAAATCTGAATGCACTAGCTTATAAAATGAAGCAGTGCGTTTCCTTATGCTCAAATAAAAGTACCGGCTCGACAGGTCTATCATATTTGAAAGCCGGGGTGTCTTAACCGACAAATGCTTTTGCTGCCGGAATTTCTTTTAATTGCTGATAAGTGCATCGACCAGTATTAGATATTACAGGTGAAAAGGCTGATATATTAGCAAATGACCTGTAACTGGATTGCAGGTGTATGAAGCAGCTCAAGGTGTGTTCGGTTACATCGGATATACTCCTTCATACCATCCGGTATTTGGTAGCCAGGTTTGTCTTAAGCAACTTTAGGTTATTCTAAAATAGACTTAAAATAATTTTTTGGACTTTATACAGATGTAATGCCAAGGATAAGAACGATAAAGCCTTCCTTTTTTGGAAAGATCAGAAACTTGGCAGAATGAAACGTGACGTAAGATTAATGTTCATGGGTTATGGAATCTGGCAGACGATGAAGGTGTTGTCTGTGCTGATTCCTGTATAATAAAATCTGAACTGTTTCCTTTCGATGAAGA
This sequence comes from Segetibacter koreensis DSM 18137, assembly GCF_000374045.1. GTDB lineage: Bacteria > Bacteroidota > Bacteroidia > Chitinophagales > Chitinophagaceae > Segetibacter > Segetibacter koreensis. The sequence continues at coordinate 31,440 of NZ_KB893339.1, forward strand.
CCTACGGGTTAAAACTATTAATGAATGGATTGTCCAAAGACGGGATTAAGCACCAAAAATTAGTGCATGAGTATATTAATCCAAATTTTATTGCAATTATAGAATTTGAAAGCCTGGGCGATAAAACGCTTTCAGGACGGGTTAGAGTAATAGCCGAATGGACTTCTGTCAGCCCCCTTTTTACCAATGCAATGTTAGCGTTAGTTGAGTCTTCTTAAAGGCTTTCGCTCTTCTATATAACTATTCCTAAATAAATCAATGTCAAAGCTATAGTGTCAAAAACTGCATGGGAAATAATAGGATACCATAAATTTCCTTTATAGCGCCAAAGTAAAAATGTCCAAAGTAATCCTCCAAAAAAGGAAGGAACAATGCCGAAAATGCTTTGTTGCCAATAGTATAACCCAAACAAAATACTTGCTAAAAGCCCGGCAAGCAAAAATGAGTATTTAATCTTCCTAAACCATTCTTGAAGTGTTGTTTGAATAAATCCCCGGAAAACGATTTCTTCATAAAAGCCTCCCACTATCCATGCAGCAACTATTGTGATAAGCAGATTTAATAGTTTTTTCCTGATAAAATCGTACTCCGGGTTCTACAACAAAAAAATGAGCGAAAAGCTAATTATTCTCTGCAAGCAATTAAAAAATACAGTAGCAAAGGTGAGAGCATGTCAATTATTAAAATTTCAGGTACAAGTTTTAATTGAAAATGTCCATAGATTAGAACTATTAATGCTTGCGAAGGAGCCATACCAAAGCCAATAATATAACCACATAAGAAACGGGAAATACTTTATTTCCCTGGAATAATTCTTACGTTATTTAGCTTAAGTGTAAGCTAAACAACAGCCGGACTTATTTGCTCAATGACGTTTTGGATAATAAGAGCCGGATGTGTTGAGAAGCCAAGTTCTGGTTCTGTGAGCATCATCGGGGGAAGCTCCCGCTGCTGACTCGCCTTAGCATTTATTGTAAGAGTAATCATGCAGCACGCAAGACGGGTAACAAGTTTTTTCTTTTCTTAAAAGATAAACTAAAGCTGCCCATCAACCGTGAGAAAAGCGGCATACGCGAACCTGTTCAGTTCGCCATATTGGGACACAGATATGTGCCTACTTATGAGAAAGGGACAAAGGGCAAATACCAACTGCTAGTAAGCGATAAGAGTTGGAACAAACTGAAACAAGAGCTTAAAACCATTACCCGTAAAACAACTCCATTAAGTGTAGCCGAACGTATACACAAACTAAAAGAGGTTGGCAGAGGATGGCTGAATTACTTCCGTATGCCAAGTGTGACCGGCAAACTCAGAGACCTTGACAGTTGGATACGCACAGGCTCCGCTGTTGTAGCTGCACGAATGGAAGAAGCCCGAACGCAAAAGGAAAAACCTGTTACGATTGGGTGTAGACCAACAACACGCCTATACATGGAGCAGAACAAGAATGGGCGGATGGGCTGTAGCACAAAGCCCGATATTGGTAACAACTATTACTTTGGAAAGACTAAGAAAGCGAGGTTATGAAGCAATGCTTGATTATTACTTAAAAGTATCCCCACGACTTAATGTACCGCTGTATACGAAACCCATACGTGGTGTGAGAGGTGCACCCTGCTACCCACAAGTGGCAGGGCAATCTACTCGATTACCGGCTGCCCTACTTAACTAAAGAATGGCCAGCCATACTTGTCTGCTCAGTCCTAAATCTTCTTGGAATCTTGGAATCTAAGAACCCATTTTTCTTTATAAATACAAGTTCTGCTAACCATAAAACTTTTGGTTCAATAGGTCTGTTCAAATCAGTAATATCAAAAAATGTATATCCAGCCTCATTCATAAAATTCATCATTTTTAGAATTGTATTGTCAAAATGTTTGCAAGAAATTGCTACTTCCACCATAAATATTTCAGTTTTGCCCAAAAAAATAGAAGCACCTTTTAAAACCTCTATGTCCCATCCTTCTGCATCAATTTTTATGATGTCCGGTGTTGGTAGTTTATTGTCAGCTAACAATTCATTCAGGGTCACAACTTGAAGATCAACTTGTTTAAATCCACGCTGGTGTGCTTCTTCCTCAGTGAATTTAAAGGAACAGCTATGGTCTTTATCATGAATGGTAAATTTAAAACTCCCTGCAGACGCACCTGCACCTACACCATTGAAGTTGATTTTTTTATTAGTATTTAAAAGGTCTTCAATAGAGGATTTTAGCCAATATTGTGGTTCTAATAAAGTGTAATAAGCATCAGGAAAATGTTTTAAAGCCTCTCTTGTCCATCTTCCATGATTTGCTCCTATGTCTACAATATGTACAGGATTAAAACCGAAAGACTTTAAATTAGTATAAAAAAGATTTAATAGAGAGTTCGTGCCAAGAGAATCTTTTGCTGAATAACCTAATTTATGTGCTATAGGACGAAATAATTTAATAAGTATTTTTTTTATGCTCTTTTTCATAATGATAAATTTATGATTTCTTTTATTATCCAATTTGTCTACCTATTCAACTTCTCTTGAAAACTTATAATGCATCAATTTCCAAACAAATAAAGTTGGAACTTAAAGCAACGGTCTAATCAGGGTTGCCGGTAACGTTAAACGTTTATGAAGTTGTGGTAATTGAAAAACGTCAGGTTCGATTAAGCACAAAAGCAAAATAATGATTTGACCCGTCCTGAAAAAAGTTGTCTCTTTTAGGGTGTAAATCCTGCTATTGGTTGTCTAAGATAATACATCCTGAAATAGGTTTAGTTTTTGGTGACTGTTGTGCGGTGGCAAAAAACATTTGCGGTTGCTCCCAAAGCTATAGCTAATGTTTTTTTGCGTTGGCCTGTTATGGTTCCTGCATACTTACCTCCTTCTTTTTTAGGGGTTGATAATAGTTTTTCCATCGCTTTATTTGTGGGCCTTGTTGCTTGTGCACATTGCCTGGTATTTGCCAGTTAAGACTGCTATGTCTTCGTTTATAATTATAGATAAGGATGGATCGGTTAATATGAGCCGCGGCCTGATCAATGGTGTCGTAACAGGGGCTTAGAAGTTCAGATTTTAAGATGCCATTTACTCTTTCTGCTATCGCATTTTCATATGGGTCTCCGTTTTGTGTCATGCTTATATGTGCATAATGATCGTGCAGTAATTGTACATAAGCTTTACTGCAATATTGCATGCCCCTATCGCTGTGATGTATTACTATTCTGTCTGCAGGTTTTTGATCTAAAGCTTTTTTTAAAGCAATGATTGCGCTGCTTACTTTCATATCATCGCTTACATAATGACCTACTATTTTTCTTGAGTAGGCATCGGTAATAAGAAAGAGGTAAGCAAAGCGGTTTTTAAGAGGTATATAAGTGATGTCGGCTACCCAAAGTTCATGTGCCTTTAATGGCGTGAAATCCTTTACCATATTGGGATATCGGTAAAAGAAGTGCTTGCTGTCGGTGGTGTATACACTGCGTTTTGTCTTACGTACCAGCAGCTTGTTTTTTTGTAGCAATAAGAAGAATTTATCTCTTCCCATAACTATGCAATGCTGCTTTAAAAACGGCTGCAGCATTATATACAACTTGCGACCTCCACAACGCGGCTGATGCTTTCTTATAACATCAATTTGAGCAATTATTATCTGCTCCTCAGATAGGTGCTGTAATGTTCTTTTTTGTTTCTTATGATATGCCTGAACAGAAAATCCCAACAGTCGGCAAATTGCTTGCAGACTATAATTTGGCTTTACCTTTTTTACTTCGAGGACTGCTGGGTACCAGGCTTTTTTCTGATTGAAATTTCAAGCTGTTTTTCTGCCACATCTATGAGCTTATCTAATACTTCGGCGCGCAGTTCCTGGTGTTTTAGTTGCTTTTCAAGAGAAGCTATTTTATCAAGCAAGGCTGCATGATTTGCATCGGCTTCTCTCTGCTTTCTCTTCATCGGACTAATGTAATGCTTCTGCTGCAAATTGGTCTTAGGCAAATTGTGAACGCCTTGATATACCTGTACCCAATTACAAATCGTTGTTCTGCTTACACCATACTTTTCCTGCAGCTTTCGGTAGCCACAACGGGTGTTTAAATACTCCTGAATAATCTGATCTTTCAGCTCCATTTTTAGGTCGTTTTACAGACAACCTATTTCAGGACGAGACAA
>NZ_KB893340.1 GCF_000374045.1 Segetibacter koreensis DSM 18137
GTTTGTCTTTGCACTTATTACAACGCCGTATATGCTCCAGACCTGTCTTACTCCAGGATGTATTGCCACACTTTAAGCAAGTAAATTCCTTTTGCCATTTTAAACAACTCAGATATTTTAAACACTTTTCCTTGGTATCAAAATGCCTTGCAAACTCCAAAATGTCAGTACCTTTAAACATAATTAACTATAAATTTTAGCTAAGTTACTGATATTGCTAATATTATTAGTTTTAGTATTGGAGTATTTAAAGGCCTATTTCTAAAAAAGAATATTCCAGAGAAAATGGATTGATGGTTATTCCAGAGAGGATTCGACTCTTAAAAGTCTAATGAAATTCTAATTATATTGGGGTTGAAAGGTAAAGGAATAATCCCAAATTTGGAATATCAAAAGGGGTGATAAAAAAAATAATAACAAATATCCCTCTCTTTGCTCCTATCAGCAAGTAAAGAGAGGGATTCAGATTTAGAAAGTTTTAGTAAGAGAAACGATTTAATTCAATTAAAATAATTTATCTGGCCACTATTATTTTCTGCGTTACAACTTTTCCATCATTTGAGAAAACTATAAAATATTCTCCATTTACAAGTTTACCTGCATCTAATGGAAGGTTACTGTATTCTCCAGCTTGCATTTCTCCAGAAAATAGAGTGCTTACAAGCTTTCCTTCAATATTGTACAATTGAACAGCTGCTTTTCCGGATACTGACGAAGCAAACCTTATTGTAGAATTTACCGTAACTGGATTTGGAAAAATATGAATTGTTGCGGGTGTCAGGTCTGACTTGTCTGTCTGTACAAGCTCTAAATCATTTCCTGTTTTTGCTCCCGTGGTAAGCTGATATGCACCCATGTTGAATGTAGTTTTATTTACGATGCTATTACCCCAAAAATCCTTGGTTCCTACATTGATACCAAACAGACTGGTTAAGTTCAAACCTTTATTAATTAAACCGGAAGTCGATTTTAACTTATATCTTTTGAGTTGAGTGATCTGGCTTGCATCGGAAAAAGTTACGCCTGTAGTAGTCTCAGAAAATTGCGGATCTAACTGTAGGCCACTTGCAATTCCATTTACTTTTTCCTGCCCTGTTGATGTTCGCCATGAATTTAATGAAGAATAAGAACTGCTTCCCCAAAGAATTTTAAACATACTTCCGGTAGACCAATAGTCATTTCCCTGGAAAGTGCTAGAAGAAGGGAAAGGTACATTCACAACCTGTACCGCACCCGTTGTTTGAAAAATATTGTTTCGCACTTTAACCCCTGAAATAGGTCCGCCTCTTATATAAAATCCTTTGGGAACCGCATTTAGACTTGGAGTAATATAAACAGTATTGTTGTAAATATTCACGGTTTGAACTCCCCCACTTGTAGATGAAGACCACATGTGAATGGCCCCGTAATCATTTTTACGCCCATCATTTTCACTGATGTTATAGCGAATTGTAATATTTTTCATTAATAAAGCCCCGCTAAATTGCGCAATAACATATCCACCCCCATAATTATCGTGTGAATAATTGTATTGCATGGTTGAGTTTGTGCAGGCGCCATCAAAATCAAACCCTCCCCCATCTTTATTAGTGCCGGTTTTATTATGATGAGATTCATTATATTGAATCAAAACATTATTAGATTGATAGGCCCAGATGCCCATCGGTCCGCCATCAGCATTGGAATGTAACCATCCGTTATTATAAGCAGTGCAATATTCTATAACAGCTCCATCAGCGCTGCCCAGTTTAATACCATTTCCGCTGTTAGAATATTTTTGGTCTGCTATTCCCGAATTGTTATAAACTTTACTATAACCTATATAAATATTTTTATGGGCATAAGAAGATTGTGCATAAAAGAAAATACCGGCACTGCCATTGCCATGAGCATTACTACGAGTAATAGAAACATCGCTGTATCCACTTGAATAATTCCAGCTGCCTACACAAATTCCATAATCATGATACCCATAAGTTTCAACACTTTCTATCCTGATATAAGGTAAGTGAGTTGCACTTTTATCCATATAAAAGAAAATGCCTGAGCCTGTATTGGTTGTTCTGCCGGAGCCATTAATAGTTAAGTTTTTTATTTTAAAACCAGCGGCGTTGTAGATATATATGCCGTTAGAAGTTCCGCTGTTGATAGTGGCCTTTCCACTGCCATATGAACTAATAACAATTGGTTTAGACGCGGTTCCCACATCGGAACTGGTAAAATACATGCTTCCGCCATAAGTACTTCCACCCTGGAATAAAATTGTATCTCCTTTAAAATTTTTTGAATTTATGTTGGCGATACTTTTCCAGGGTTTAGTTGCCGAAGTTCCTGTATTAGAATTGCTGCCACTAAGACTGACATAATAAGTGGTAGCATGCAAAGTAAGATTTGACACAATACAGCACAGTAAAGTAGTAAATGCAAATTTCATTGAAAAGGATTAAGGGTTATAAAAAATAATATCATCAAAAAAGTGATGGGGATTCTTACAACTTCAATAGTATTTCTCAGATAATTTGGAAAAGGATTTTCGAAGGATATGGATCGCGGTAATTGGGGGAAATATTAGTTTCGGCTTTTTTAGCCTTTCGTGTTTAGTTGAATTGTTGAAAATTAAATAATAAATTTTAATTATGCAATAGCCTGGAAAATAATTTATTAATCATTTCGATGAGTCTAGATCTATTATTCACTTGTGATAATTTAATCACCAGGTTAATGTGCCGGAAAGACTAGTGCTGGTCTAATTAAAAAATACGTGTAAACAAATTCTGTTTAATAGGCAAAAAAATAATTCTTATTGTTGATAAAACAGTTATAGATCGCGGACAAATTACGGCAGGGAAATGCAGCTAACATTTACCTTCATATCAAGTAGAGAGGGATTAAAAGCCAGACAAAATGATACAGTGTTTGGGGATAGGCGCATTACAGATAATAAGGAAACTTTAATACACAACTCACAAATTCGACTTACAGTTAAAGGAGATGCAAAGATAGGAAGGCAGGTCTGAAGCGCTGAAGGAGGTATCTCTGACATCTTTTAGAAAGCAGGTGCTAAACCGGGGCAAATAAAAATATTAGCACAAACAAATAATCTTAATGCTAATAAATTCTTGATAAATCGAAAATAACAAAAAAAGATAGAATATTATTAAAAATGTACTAAAGCCACTCTTACAAAAGTGGCTTTAGTTACATAAGCAGGATCTAATAAAGCAACCTCACCTTAATAGTTTCTTTTACTTCTTTTAATAATTCAGTAGCATGACCCGAAAGTTTTTTATCGACATCAAGCACCACATATCCTATTTCGTCATTTGTTTTAAGGTACTGGGCAATTATATTTATTCCGTGCACAGAAAGCTGGGTATTGATCGCGCTTAAAACACCGGGAACGTTTTTATGGATATGCAGTATCCGATGCGTGCCTTCCTGGGGTGGAAGAGCTAATGGCGGAACGGTATGTGAACCGTTTGTTATACCTTTTTCCAAAAACTCGAAAAGTTTGTTACTTACGTCTTCTCCTATGTTTTGTTGCGCTTCTTCCGTACTGCCCCCAATATGTGGTGTCAGAAGCACATTAGGAAGGTTTTGAATAGGTGTAACGAACTTGTCGCCATTCTTCTTCGGCTCTACAGGATAAACATCAATAGCTGCCCCACTTATATCACCAGCGCGCAAGCTTTCAGCAAGCGCATCAAGGTCTACAACCTGTCCTCTTGCATAATTGATGAGAATGGAGCCTTTTTTAAATTCCCGTAAAAGTTCTTTGTTAATCAGGTTTTTTGTAGCTGCAGTTTCTGGCACGTGCAATGATATAACGTCGGCGGTTGCCACTAGCTCCTGCAAAGATTTTACGGCAGATGCATTGCCTAATGGCATTTTTGTTTCAATATCATAAAAAATAACTTTCATGCCCAGCGCCTCAGCAAGTATACTTAATTGGCTGCCAATGTTGCCATAACCAATAATGCCAAGGGTTTTTCCACGAAGTTCATAACTTCCTTTAGATTCTTTCATCCACACACCTTCGTGAGCTGCTTTATTTTTATCAGGTATACGACGTATGAGCATGATGGCGGCACCAATTACCAGTTCAGCTACACTTCTTGTATTACTGTACGGTGCATTAAAAACCGTTATACCGAGCCTGGTTGCCGCCTGCAGATTTACCTGGTTCACCCCTATACAGAAGCATCCGATAGCCTGTAGTTTTTTTGCGGCCTCCAGCACTTTTTCGGTTACCTGTGTCTTACTTCTGATGCCTAACAAGTGAACATCCTTCACTGCCTTTATCAATTCATCTTCAGATAATGCCCCCGAAATAATTTCTACATTGCTGTAACCATTATTTTTAAAAACCGATACAGCCGTCTGGCTGATATTTTCAAGTAATAGAATATGTATTTTTTCTTTCGGGTAACTAGTTAATTGTTTGTTCATTAAACCTGTTGTCTTTTTTTTTGCGAAAGTAACACTTTAACCGCTTTTAATAAAAGGATAATAAAAATCAAAAAAGTAAATACTATTTTTTAATTCAAGAGTTATTAAGCAATTTTGGGCATTGAATAGAAAAACCAATATTTTTTGATAGCTTTTAAATTTTATGAATACAAGCTTCACAAGGCCTTTTAGAATAATAATAGCTGACGATGATAGTGATGATGTACAATTAACAAAAGATTGCTTTATCGAGAACAAGCTTCCCGTACATATTTCTGATGTTGGTGACGGACAAATTTTAATGGATCACTTAATAAAAAATGTTTCAAACTCAAAAGATCTTCCTCAACTGATAATTCTTGATTTAAATATGCCGCGCAAGAGCGGACTTGAAGCGCTAGAGGAATTAAAACAGGATGAAGCCCTCCGTAAAATTCCTGTTGTTATTTTTTCCACTTCTGATACCTCGCGAGATGTTGAAAGGGCTTATGAGTTAGGCGCAAGCTGCTTCGTGAGCAAACCGAGCAGCCTCGAAGAATGGTGTGATAAAATGGGAAAACTCGGAAGGTTTTGGATTGAGTGCGTACGTGTTACGGGCTAAAATATAATAACGCAGATACAATTATTTATCACCGCATTTTGATTTTTCCTCTAATCACAAAACAAGCGAAATGAGGAAAAGTATTATAGTATGTGAATAATGTATAACAAAATCATTTAACCGTTTCCCCTATTTTTGCCGCCATAAAAAAAGAAAAGTTTTTGAAAAGCCTGTTATTTTTTATAGCGTTTATTGCGGCTCTATCAGCATGCAAACAAAAAGATATTAGTAAAATTTCTTCACCTAATTCTAATAAAGAATTTAGCTATAGAAAACTTACTCCTGACGAAAAAGAAACATATAAAGCTGCGGTCGAGCATATGTATGATTCTATTTTGCTTAAGCATGCATTCAACGGAAGTATTTTAGTGGCTAAAAATGGAGAAGTGCTTCTGGAAGATTATCATGGTTATTCAGATCCTGTTACCAAAGAAGCCATTTCACCTTCAACTACATTTCACCTGGCTTCTGTATCAAAGACTTTTACTGGAATGGCGATCATGAAATTGTGGGAAGAAAATAAGTTAAAACTGGATGACTCTTTACAGGTCTTTTTTCCTGAATTTCCTTATACTGGTATAACTGTGAGAATGTTATTAAGTCACCGGAGCGGGTTGCCTAACTATGTTTATTTTATGAGCCAGGACCCAACCTGGAGAAGGAAAATTGCAACAAATAATGATATGTTGCAATTTATGATTGAGAAGAAGCCAGCTCTTTATGGCTATCCTAACCGTGGTTTCCATTATTGCAATACAAATTTTGCATTGCTTGCATTAATAGTAGAAAAAGTATCGGGACAGCCTTTTCCTGAGTACATGAAAAACACTATATTCACGCCTTTAGGTATGACTCATACTTTTGTTTTTTCAAAAGCGGATTCAGCTAATTATCATCCGAGTTTTCAGCCCAATAACCGCCCTTTTCCCCTCGAGTCTATAGATTGCATCTATGGAGATAAAAATGTCTACAGCACAGTACGAGATATGTATTTATGGGACCAGGCTATTTACAATAATCGCGTAGTTTCCCACGCTACTTATGAGGAAGCAACTAAACCATATAGCTTAGAAAGACCGTCAATTCATAATTATGGACTTGGGTGGCGCCTGATGATGTTGCCAAATACAAAGATTGTATATCATAACGGCTGGTGGCATGGTAACAATACTGTGTTTACGCGGCTGGTAGATGATACCGCCACTATTATAATACTTAGCAATAAATTTAATAAAGCTATTTATGCAGGTATGAAGATCGGAACTGTTTTCGCTAATAGTAAAAAGACAGAACCTGAAAAGCCTTTGGATTAAACTGAAATGCAGTATTTTATTGATTAGGTTTTCTTTAAAAAACATTATCAATAAAGGCAGATCTAGCAGGCTTATTATTACTTTCAGCTTTTTTAAAAATTCTATTCAGATAGATGTAAGTTTGAATAAAAAATGTGCGTTGATCTTTATTTCAAATCAAAATGATATTTTTGATAATTTCCACCTGAATATTCCTTAAGCTTACATTCTCCACTAGCGTCACGTCCAAGTACGTTTTTTTATTTAAAGTAATTAGAAAGTGTACTAACGTGCCGAATAACATTTTGTAATTAGAGTTCAATAAATGTTAAAATTATTAAAATATTATTAAAATTTCTTTAATTTTACAAAGGAAAGGGTACCCTATGTATTCCCATTTCCAATACTTGTTGGACCGTACAAAAAATTTAATAACATTATTTAAAATTTAATCTTATGGAAAAATTTACACACGATCATGAGTTGAGCCAAAAAACAGTGAACATAATACTTGTAATTGGCGTTCTTCTCTATTTAGCTTTTATACTTTACCGCGAAATGAACGGTTTAGGTTAAATTACAAAACGACCTTTTTTAATAATTACTATACAGCAAACAAAAATGCAACGATGTATTATAACATTGTTGCATTTTTATTTACCTTAAACTACCACCTCACGTCAGCTTGTTATTTAATGAATGTTTCTCAGTGAACTATTGTTTCGATAGGTAGGTACTCAAGGAAAATTAGTCATACTTTATTACAGAAGAATTGTGATGTGTAGCCAGGGCACGGATATAACAATTATCATAACTGCTGTAAAAATTTTGGAGCTTTTCTTATTTTTGTTCCTTGCTCAAACGCATAGGCTAATTTTATTAATTCTGGTTCACTATACGCTGTACCAAAAAAAGAAAAACCTATAGGGAGTTCATGTACATACCCCATCGGCACAGTGATATGCGGATAACCTGCCATTGCAGCTGGAGAAGAAAACGAAAAACCAGTATCGTAATCGCCGTTTATAAGATCTATACAACAAGCCAGGCCATTAGTGGTGCCACAAATAGCATCTAATTTATGTTCCAGTAAAAGTTGATCAATTATCTTCCTTGAAGATATAGATTTTGCTAAAGCTTCTTTGTATTCTTTGCTATCTAAACCTGCCTTTTCTTCTGAACTAACGAGCGTTTCCTGTTTGAAGTATGGCATTGTTTCAGATGCATTCTCCTTGTTATACGCAATTACATCTTTCAGAGATTTTACTTTTGCATTTGCACCAGCAAGATATTTGTTTAGCCCATCTTTAAATTCGTAATGCAAAATTGTATTTTCGGCCTTGCCCAAGGCATATGTAGGTTTCAAGACATCCACTTCCACAATAGTTGCTCCCATTTCTTTAAGTAAGGCAATTGTTTTATTTAGCAAAGCCACTACGTCAGGATTGCCTTTTAAAAAAGTTTTTTCAAAACCCAGTCTTTTTCCTTTTAAACCATTTACATCTAAAAACTGTGTATAATCTTTATGCGCTTTTCCCTTGCTTTGGTTAGTTACAGCGTCTGCGACGTCGGTGCCAACCATCGCACCTAATACTGTGGCTGCGTCCTTTACTGTCCGCGCCATTGGTCCGGCTGTATCCTGTGTAGCAGATATGGGTATAATTCCTGATCGACTCCATAAACCTACGGTTGGTTTTATACCTACGAGACCATTTACTGAAGCCGGACTTACAATCGATCCATCTGTTTCAGTGCCTATTGCAACCGAGCACAAATTAGCAGCAGAAGAAGAACCAGAGCCGGCACTGGATCCGGAAGGATTCCTGGTTAAAATATAAGGACATTTTGTTTGACCTCCCCTGCTGCTCCATCCACTTGTAGAATGAGTTGAACGGAAGTTGGCAAATTCGCTCAAGTTTGTTTTACCTAACAACACTGCACCCGAGTGGCGTAAAAGTTTCACAATAAATGCATCTTTAGAAGCAATATTTCCATAAAGAGCAAGTGACCCGGCGGTGGTCATCATTTTATCAGCTGTATCAATATTATCTTTTATTAAAACCGGAATACCGTGAAGTGGTCCTCTGACTTTGCCACTTTTCCGTTCGTCGTCTAATATTGCCGCAATACTTTCTGCGTCAGGATTAACTTCAATTACAGCATTTAGTTTTGGCCCTTCTTTATCTATTTCTTTTATTCTTTTTAAATACCATTGTGTTATTGATTTTGAAGTTAATTCTCCACTTTGCATTTTTTGTTGCAATTCTTCAATGGTCATTTCATTTAGGTCAACATCTTTATCTTGATTTGCGCTACTATTTCCGTTTGATGCCTGCGCGGTTTCTTTTACAAGGGCTGATAAAGTGACACCGGCAAGAGAGCCGTTTCTAAGAAAATTTCTTCTGTTCATTAATTTTAAAAAGAGATGATAATTAATCTATTTCTGCATTGTTATTTATTGTTTGAAGATAATGACAAATACATTTCAAAAAATAATAAAAGTGAATTAGAAAAACGAGCCTTAACAATGGCAAAAAGAAAAATTTAAATGCGGGTAATATGGATTTCTACTAAGGAGGTTACCAAAATAACAATAGTAAATGTCAGAAAAAAATTACAGGATAGGCAGATTATAAACTCAACGTCTTATTTTGCTGCTTCAAAAATTACAAGATGAACAGACGTGTACTACTAAAAGCTTTGGGAGTGACAACAGCAGGAGCTTTTTTGCCTCGTTTTAGCGAAGCGCAAGAGACTCCATCCATTAATAATTCTTTTACCTATTGCCTTAATATGGCAACTATCCGCGGACACAATCTTGGTTTTGTAAAGGAGCTTGAAGTAGCATCAAATGCAGGTTTCAAATCTGTTGAAATATGGATTGACACTTTACAAACATTTTTAAAAAATGGAGGAACGATAAAAGAAGCAAAAAAAAGAGTGGACGACTTAGGCATTAAAGTAGAAAATGCAATTGGATTTGCAGAATGGATTGTAGATGACGATGCTAAACGTACTGCAGGCCTTGAGCAAATGAAAAGGGAAATGGAAATACTTGCTCAACTCGGCTGTAAACGAACGGCTGCCCCACCCATAGGTGCAACAAACACTGCCATACTTGATTTAAAAAAAGTAGCAGAACGATACAAAGCGGTACTGGAACTGGGAAAAACAACAGGCGTTATACCACAACTTGAAATGTGGGGGTTTTCAAAAAATCTGAGCCGTGTCAGCGAGGTAGTGTACGTAGCCTTAGAAAGCGGAGAACCCACAGCAAAAGTTCTGCTCGATGTATTTCACCTCTATAAAGGCGGTACCGATATTGACACGCTCCCATTAATGAGTACCTCTGCTATTGAAATTCTTCACGTTAACGATTATCCGGCAAATGTACCAGCTGCCACTATTACCGATGCTGACCGCACATTCCCGGGCGATGGGGTAGCACCTGTAAAACGAATTTTACAAATTCTCAAAAATCCTGAAAGACCGCTTATTATTTCATGTGAGGTGTTCAACAAAAATTATTACAGTAAAGATGCGTTGATAGTAGCCAAAACAGCTCTATCTAAAATGAAGGAGGTGACTGAAGGTATTTAAGAAGCAGTTATAATCAATTTAGACTTTTTTTCCAATTACCATCCATTCTCTCGTTACGATAAAAGAGTAAGCATAAAAAAAGCTATCCTTTCAGATAGCTTTTTTTATGCGCTTTTATAACTAATTTTTAAAACTTGCCGTGCATGCTATCATAAAACTTGCTCTTAGCATCGTACTTATCATAGTTTTTAGGATTTAACAATTTGGTCCTGTCTCTTTTATAAATATAAAGGTTGTATAATAGGTCAGCAGCTTTTCCTACAACATTCTTTTCTGTATTAGTGCGATTAGCCTTTGAAGCTAAAGTGTTATACGATTTTTCTAACCATGTTATGCTATTATCTGCTGCAGAGTCAGCTTGTTTATCAGCAAGTGCTCTTTTAGATTTAATAGCCGTAGTAACACCTTTTATTTTACGAGCAGAATCGGCTGCATCTTCAAATAAAGTATAAGCTGCAATGCCCGCATTATAACTTGACAATCCATTAGCTGTGTCTAAATCCGCTGCTTTCGAAAAGGCGTAAAAAGCCTTGCTTGTATATTGTGAGCGCTGGGAAGGATCAAGATCTTTTATTTTCTTGTTGTTTATAAAATAGTCTCCATAATCTAAATAACCTTTAGCATCAATGGTCTTTGCAGCATCTGCATCTTCAAACTTTTTAACCATGTCTTCCAACGGAGCATTATCTGTAGTATTTGCAAACTCGAGATCCTTCCACATTGTGTTGTTAGGGTATACTTCTTTTGCAAGTGCTAAATATTTTTTAAACTCCTCCTGGTTATTATTGTTCAGGTAATATTTAGTTAGAAAATCATATATCCCCTCATAATCTTTTCCACCTATTTTACGATCAGCTATTTTGCTGTAATATTTTGCAGCGTCGTCATTTTTCTTCGCATTTTGCGCAGTTACTCCTGCATATAGATACGAGGTAGTGTCAAAAGCTGAAGTTGTCCATTTTCTTGATGTAAGGATGTCACCCAACTCGACTACATCTTTAAACTTTGCAAAAGAAGAGTCCCAGTTTTTTTCATTATAGTATTTCACACCGGCACTAAAAAGTGAACTGTACGCGCTATTTACGCCGGCATAGCGGTCTTCTTTTATTTTGGCTTCATTGGGCTCAAGTTCAAGATATTTTTTTAATGCCTGTAAAGCTTCAACATCTGCTGTAGGATATTTTGCTTTTAATGCTTCATTACCCGCAATTGTTCCTAGTACTTCGGTTTTTAATAAATATGTTTCTGCCTTACCTTCTGCTTTTGGGTCGGCAAGCACTTTATCTAACTGTGTTTTTGCTTCTTCAAGTTTTGTTTGTCCTGCATTTCCTGGCACCTGAGCCAAAACCAACGCATCGCGCACTTTTTTATAATCCTGTGCTTTAGCTCCCGCACCTACAGCAAACAATAGCAAAAAACCAATCGTAATTTTTTTCATTTTTTATCTGTTTTAGTATTTGTTTAATCATTGATCGTTGTCTTCCTGGTCGTTTTCTAAGGTCTCATTTGAGATTTCACTTTCTGAAGAGTTATCTGCAATACTATTATTTGCATCGATTCCGCTATCTCCTTCTGCTGTTTCTGTCTCAGTCTCTATTTTTTCTATTGCTTCGTTTTCTGCTTCTATGGAAGCTTCGGTTAGTACAATTGCCTCTTCCTGTTCCTGAATTTTAGAAATAGCAGCTATCTGATCTCCTTCATCAATTCTTATCAGTTTTACACCCTGTGTCGCCCGGCCAGCCTCTCTGATGTCTGCTACGCTTGTTCTAATGGTAATCCCTGATTTACAAGTGATTACAAGGTCTTCTTTACCATTTACATCAAGTATTCCTACAAGGCTTCCTGTTTTTTCTGTTACGTTAATGGTTTTAACACCTTTTCCACCCCTATTCGTTATTCTGTATTCATCTACCGGTGTTCGTTTACCAAACCCATTTTCGCTCACCACTAGGATATTTCGGCTGACGTCGTCTTTATTTACACAAACCATACCAATTACTTCATCTGTAGCATCATCCAGGTCAATTCCAAATACACCTATTGCACCACGGCCGGTAGAACGAACCTTCTCTTCCGGAAAACGAATGGCCCGGCCTGATTTGACAGCCAGCATTACTTCACAGTCCCCGTCAGTCATTCGGGCTTCCAGTAGCTGGTCACCTTCGTTAATATTAATGGCATTTATACCATTTGCGCGCGGCCTGCTAAAGTCTTCTAACTGCGTTTTTTTGATTATTCCTTTTTTTGTGCAGAGAAGAATATAATGCTTATTAATATATTCCTTATCTGAAAAATCTTTTACATCTATAATTGCTCTTATTTTATCATCTCCCGGCAATTGCATCAGGTTTTGTATTGCACGTCCTTTTGCGTTTTTATCTCCTTCGGGCACTTCATATACTTTCAACCAAAAACATCTTCCCTTTTCGGTGAAGAACAATAAGGTATGATGGGTGGATGCTACAAACAGATGCTCTACAAAATCTTCATCTCTTGTGCGGCTGCCCATCGATCCTCGACCTCCCCTCTTCTGCTGCCGATATTCGTCTGACGACGTTCTTTTAATGTAACCAAAATGTGAAATAGTTATTATAACATCTTCTTCTTCAATGAGATCTTCAATTCTCATCTCCTTAGATAAGTAAGATATTTCGGTCTTTCTTGCATCGCCAAATTTTTCTTTTACCTCCAATAATTCTGTCTTTATTAGTTCATATCGCAGCAACTCACTTGCTAATAACTCCTGTAATCCGGCAATGATTTTCATTAAATTGTCATATTCTTCCTTAATTTTTTCGCGCTCCATTCCGGTCAGTCTCTGTAAGCGTAGCTCAAGGATTGCTTTTGCCTGTATTTCATCTATTCCCCATCCCGCATTTATTAAGTTTTCTTTAGCAATATCAGGTGTAGATGAGTTACGAATCAAAGCAATTACTTCATCAAGATGGTCAAGCGCTATGAGATAACCTTGCAAAATGTGTGCTCGTTCCTGTGCCTTTCTTAACTCGAACTGTGCCCTGCGTATCACCACTTCCATCCTGAAATCAACGAACTCTACTATGAGTTCCTTAAGGTTCATCGTTTTAGGACGTCCTTTGGTTAGAGCGACGTTATTAATACCATAACTGGTTTGCAGCTCAGTATATTTAAACAACTGGTTGATAACTACGTTAGCTACCCCATCACGCTTCAAATCGACTACAATACGGGTACCCTCGCGTTTGTTACTTTCATTATTTACATGAGCAATACCTTCAATTGTTTTATCGTTAACTAGCTGACCTATTTTATCTGTCAGCATATCCCGGTTAACCTGGTATGGAGTTTCTGTTATAATAATGGTCTCCCTGCCGCTTGCCTTTGTTTCAACATGGCATTTTCCACGCAGCACTACCCTTCCCCGGCCAGTAAGCATACCCTGCTTCACACCTTCCATTCCATATATAACGCCGCCTGTAGGAAAATCAGGTGCCTTTACATGCACCATCAGTTCTTCAATACTTATTTCTTTATTGTCAATATAAGCTATACATCCGTCTACCACTTCCGAAAGGTTGTGAGGCAGCATATTTGTAGCCATGCCTACAGCAATGCCGCTACTTCCGTTTACCAATAACTGCGGTATGCGCGTGGGCAACACTACAGGCTCCTGTAAACTGTCATCAAAGTTCAATTGAAAATCTACTGTATCTTTCTCTATGTCATCCAGCATGCTCTCCGCTATCCGTTGCAATCGCACCTCTGTATAACGCATAGCTGCGGGTGGGTCTCCATCCTGGTTTCCAAAGTTACCCTGGCCGTCGACCATTATATACCGCATTGTCCAATCCTGCGCCATACGGACCAGCGTATCATAAATAGAGGCATCACCATGAGGATGATATTTTCCCATCACTTCACCTACAATACGTGCCGATTTTTTATAGGGCCTGTTACTGTAGTTCGACAACTCATTCATCGCATATAATACGCGGCGATGAACAGGTTTAAATCCATCACGGGCGTCAGGCAAAGCGCGGCCTACAATAACAGACATTGAATAATCAATGTACGCTGTCTTCATTTGCTCTTCAATATTTACCTGTATTACACGATCATTATCGCTCGTCTCAAGAGGTTGTATATTATCTTCCATTTATTTAAAAAAACCCTTTTTTAAAGATTGATTTAAAACTATTTAAGGGTTTGCAAATGTAACTTTTTTAACCAAGAAAAAAGGTTAATAACTGTTGATTTTAAAGGGCTTCACAGACAAGCAAGCAGGATTTGTATTAAGCTAAGAAGACTCAATTATAGAATTTGTCTATAATTTCTATAATCACAGTTATTCTTCGAATTATTTTTTCTTTGTTACAGCATTTAAATGATAATCAAAATCCGACACTCCCTTGTACCGTAATTCTCTATTGAGGCTTTTCACAATCTTTTATAACTCATACAGAAAATGAATAAAGAGCGAGCTCCTCACATATCTTTGCACCCTCATTTTACATTTTACAATTTACAATACCAACGTATGAAGGTTTTTAAGTTTGGGGGAGCAAGTCTGAGTAGTGTTGAAAGAATACGAAATGTGGCTGATATTTTATCATTATATACAAAAGAACATGTAATAGTCATTATGTCGGCAATGGGTAAAACTACCAACGCCTTAGAAAAAGTGGTGGAAGCCTTTTATAGTGGGAATAAGGAAGAAGCGCTTCGATTATTTCAATTGATTAAACAAAGTCATCTAACAACCGCGAAATATTTGCTGGTAACTTCTTATAACGCTACCCTAGAAGACTTAAATGCTTTCTTTACTGAAGTCGAGTGGCTGTTGCATGACAAAGCTGTACAATCATTTGATTATTATTATGACCAGGTCGTGTGTTGCGGCGAATTGCTGAGCAGCAGAATTGTAAGTGCGTATTTGAATGAAAAGGGTATCACAAACCGGTGGTTCGATGTAAGAGACATTATCAGAACAGATAATAATTTTCGGGAGGCAAATATTGACTGGCCGGCTACAAAAGAAAATTTAATACGTTCAAATATTCAAAATAATCCCGGGATTTATATTACTCAAGGTTTTATCGGATCAACTGATCAAAACGAAAGTACCACTCTTGGGCGCGAAGGAAGTGACTATACTGCCGCCGTTTTTGCTAACATTCTTGATGCAGATGATCTCACCATTTGGAAAGATGTTGAAGGTGTAATGAGTGCTGATCCAAAGTTGTTTCCCTCAGCTTCTTTAATAAACCAGCTAAGCTTTAGCGAGGTGATAGAAATGGCGTTTTACGGCGCACAAGTCATACATCCTAAAACAATAAAGCCATTACAGAATAAAAAAATTCCGCTGCATGTAAAAAGTTTTCTTGACCCTTCTTTGCCTGGAACTGTCATTAGTGATAAATCAAGCAAAAACTTGCCCCCGGTTATTGTAATTAAAGCTAACCAGGTGTTGATTCACTTGCAAAGCAAGGATTTCTCATTTGTCGGCGAAAGACTTATGAGTACACTTTACCAGTTATTTGCAGAATTGAATATAAAACCTAATCTTATTCAGACAGCAGCTATCAATTTGCAGGTATGTTTCGATGACAGGCAAGATAAGATTGAACATTTAGCACAGATGGCCAGCGAGATATTTGATGTACAACTCGAAAAGAATCTAACATTATTAACTATAAGACATTTTACTGAAGATCTATTAGCAAACATGCTTCATGAAAAAGATGTAGTTTTGATGCAGAAAAACAAGGAAACTGTACAAGCGCTCTACAGATAAAACAATAATAACAATCTTCTTTGATTACTTTTTAAAAAGAATTTTGCAATCGCGATTTCTTTTACCTAAAAGCTATTAGCCGTATGTATCTAACCATCTCCTACATTTCTATTTGAGCATTTGCACCCGCTGCTCTTAAATATTCTTTTAGTGTAATTTTACCTTCCATTAGTAAATTGTGCAGGTAAGAATTGTGAACTTTTGTCTTTTTTAGTTTATTAACAAAGTCTTTGTCAAAAATCAATTTTTTGATAAGTGCTTTCATAGTTTTAATTTTTTTTATGTAAATACTTGCATTCGTAGCTCTTAATATTAAGAACGTGGAAAGCGATTTGTTGGTATTCGAGAACAAGCAACGTAAGAGATAATCTGGCAGGCGATCGAAAAAATTGTAGTAAAAAGAACTTCTTATATTTTTATTTCGGTTACTATAAGAAATTGTTTTGCCGAGTTGTTCAGCAAAACTAAACCATTTTTTATGTTTTTTCTTTATTGTAAGTTACATAATCATTAACAAACTTTGTCGAAGTCGGCTTAAATGTTCCACTTCCCTCCTTCTTCATCACCAGTTATTCACATTGCTGATAACCTAACTATTCTTTTACCAACAAAGCCGTTATTTTTGTCTCAATGAGCAAAAGCAGTGCCGAAACCCCTTTGATGCAGCAGCATAAGGCTATTAAACAAAAGTATCCTGACGCTATTTTGTTGTTTCGGGTAGGAGATTTTTATGAAACATTTGGCGAAGATGCAATTATCACAAGTCAGATTTTGGGTATTACGCTTACAAAAAGAAACAATGGAGCCGCATTCAGCAGTGAGCTGGCAGGGTTTCCGCACCATGCTTTAGATACTTATTTGCATAAGTTGGTGAAAGCGGGCTATCGTGTAGCCATCTGTGACCAGCTTGAAGATCCTAAACAGGTAAAGGGAATTGTAAAGCGTGGAGTTACGGAAATGGTAACACCCGGTGTTGCAACGAGCGATAAACTACTGGAACATGACAGTAATAATTTTTTGGCAGCTATTCATTTTATTGATGATAAAGCCGGCATTGCCTTACTCGATATTTCAACCGGCGAATTATTTGCCAGTGAAGGCAATGCAGAATATATTGACAAATTGCTGCAAAGCCTAAGGCCTGCTGAAGTTATTTTTCAACGGAGTTTTCAAAAACATTTTAAAGAAACCTTTGGAAGTAAGTTTTATACTTATACGCTGGATAGCTGGATCTTTGAAGAAGCTTATGCTACGGAAACTTTATTGAAGCATTTTCAAACACATTCGTTAAAAGGCTTTGGGGTTGAAGCAATGCCCCTGGCAATTGTAGCTGCAGGTGCAGTTTTTCATTATCTGAAAGATACAGAGCATCCTAACTTACAGCACATTACTTCTATTCAGCGGCTGGAAAAAGATGATTACTTATGGATGGACCGTTTTACCATAAGAAACCTTGAATTGCTGGGAAGTGGAGTTGAGAACGGGCAAACACTGTTAAAAGTACTGGACAACACAGTAAGCCCAATGGGCGCAAGATTAATGAAAAGGTGGATTGTACTTCCTTTAAAAGATATTGCCAAAATAAATGAGAGACTGGAATTAGTTGAGTTTTTAATCAAAGACCCGGAACTGCGAACCAAGCTCGCACAACATATAAAGCAGGCAGGAGATATTGAAAGACTGGTTAGTAAAATACCTTTGAAAAAAATAAATCCGAGAGAAGTATTACAGATAGCCCGCGGCTTGCAGCAAGTGGAAGCTATAAGAAGCTCCTGCCTTTATTCTTCCAACAGTTACTTAAAAAGACTTGCTGACGCGCTTAATCCCTGTCATTACATTCTTGAGAAAATTGTAAAAGACATAGTTGAAAGTCCGCCGGTACAGATTGCGAAAGGCGGAGTGATGAAGCCGGGAGTTCATGCTGAGTTAGATGAATTAAGAAACATTGCAAGCACGGGAAAAGATTACCTGCTGCAGATGCAACAAAAAGAATGTGAAGCAACAGGCATAACATCTTTAAAAGTTGGTTTTAATAATGTTTTTGGCTATTATCTTGAAGTTACCAACATTCATAAAAGCAAAGTCCCGGAAACATGGATGCGCAAGCAAACGTTGGCCAATTGTGAGCGGTATATAACACAGGAACTTAAAACCTATGAAGAAAAGATAGTTGGCGCTGAAGACAAAATACTTGGTATAGAGCAGGAGTTGTACGACAAACTTTTGCTCGAGCTGCAGGATTACATCGCGCCCATGCAAGTGAATGGCAATGTGCTTGCTACTTTGGATTGTGTGTGCTGCTTTGCGCACAACGCTTTACAGTATAATTATAAAAAGCCACTGCTTCACAATGGGCTTGAGTTTGAGATAAAAGACAGCCGTCACCCTGTAATTGAAAGAAACCTGCCGGCAGGTGAAAGTTATATTGCCAATGATATTTGTTTAAACCCTTCAGGCCAGCAGGTTATTATTTTAACCGGGCCGAACATG
Source organism: Segetibacter koreensis DSM 18137 (assembly GCF_000374045.1). Lineage (GTDB taxonomy): Bacteria > Bacteroidota > Bacteroidia > Chitinophagales > Chitinophagaceae > Segetibacter > Segetibacter koreensis. The sequence goes on from NZ_KB893340.1 coordinate 18,206, forward strand.
AGTGGTAAGAGCGCTTTGCTTCGTCAGACTGCACTGATTACTTTAATGGCACACATGGGAAGTTTTGTTCCGGCAAGTGCAGCTACCATTCCTTTGACTGATAAGATATTTACTCGCGTTGGCGCCAGCGATAACTTGAGTGGAGGTGAAAGTACGTTTATGGTTGAAATGAATGAGACCGCAAGCATCATCAACAACCTTACGCCAAGAAGTTTGATTTTGCTTGATGAAATCGGCAGGGGCACCAGCACCTATGACGGTATAAGTATAGCATGGAGTATTGTCGAGTACCTTCACTCCTCTCCTCATGCTCCTAAAACTTTGTTTGCAACACATTACCATGAATTAAATGAACTGGAAAATAAATTAGCAAGAGTCAAAAATTACCATGTAACAAATAAAGAAATCGGCAATAAAATAATCTTTCTCAGAAAATTAGCTCCTGGTGGAAGTACACATAGCTTTGGTATTCATGTAGCGAAAATGGCAGGAATGCCACCCAAATTAATCGAAAGGGCAAATGAAGTATTGCAGCAATTAGAAAGCAAGCACGTGGATGAAATTGGTGACATACCAAAAACAAATGACCTGGCGGCAAACATTAAAAAGATTTCAGCACCAAAACTTCAATTAAGTATTTTTGATGCACACAGCGAAACATTTGATGAAATACGGCAAATTCTAGATGATATTGATATTAACCGCCTTACTCCTGTTGAGGCTTTGATGAAGTTGAATGAAATTAAGCAGAAAGTAAAGTAAGTCTGCAACTTTTAAATGAGAGAGAATCAAGTGGAGCTTTTCTTTCAGGAACTTATCTGCCAACCAAATGAGCAGAACGTTCTTGCAATAAAAAGAGTGGTTCTTTTGTATGAATTTCATACAAAAGAACCACTCTTTAACGTACGTACAAAGTATGTTCTATTTCAATTTATCCAAAGCTTCTTTTATTCTTGCAAAACCTTTTTCAATGTTTTCCATACTATTTGCAAAACTTATACGAATGCAATTGGGCGATCCAAATGCCGAACCTGTAACAGTAGATACATGTGCTGTGTGGAGGAGATACATGCATACATCTTCCGCATTTTCAACTTTTGTTTCACCATCTGACTTTCCAAATAAACTGCTTATTTCAGGGAAGATATAAAAAGCGCCATCAGGTATATAACACTTAAAACTCGGGATCTGACATACAAGTTCCTGTACACGCTTATGTCTTCGTTCAAACTCCTTTACCATTTCGTAGGTGCTGTCAAGGTTACTTTTTAAGGCAACTATTGCAGCTCTTTGCGTTATAGAGTTTGTTCCGCTGGTAATTTGCCCTTGCAATTTTTCACAACCTTTTACAATTTCTGGCGAAGCAGCTAAATAACCAAGTCTCCAACCTGTCATTGCAAAACCTTTGCTCAATCCGTTTACGATCGCTACCCTATCCTTTATTTCATCAAATTGTGCAATACTCTCGTGTCCGCCTACATAATTTATATATTCATATATCTCATCGCTCATTATGTATACCTGCGGATGCTTTTTAAAAACTTCTGCAAGCCCTTTTAATTCATCTCTGGTGTACACTGCCCCTGAAGGGTTGCAGGGAGATGAAAACATAAAGAGTTTTGTTTTATCTGTTATGGCGGCTTCCAGTTGCTCGGGTGTTATTTTGTATTTGCTCTCGAGGGTAGTTTCAACAGGCACTACTACACCCTCAGCTATTTTTACAAGTTCTGAGTAAGTAACCCAATAAGGAGTAGGAATGATTACTTCATCACCTTTATCTACAACAGCCAAAATAAGGTTAGCGATGCTTTGTTTCGCTCCTGTTGATACTATAATATTTTCAGCTTTATAATCAAGATTATTATCCCTTTTAAGCTTAAAACATACAGCTTCTTTTAAATCTGCGAAACCTCCAACCGGAGTATAATGCGAATAATTATCATTTATTGCCTGTATGGCTGCCTGTTTTATATGCTTAGGTGTATCAAAATCAGGTTCACCCAGGCTTAGGTCAACTACGTCTTTTCCCTCACTTCTTAGCTGCCGGCCAAGTTTTGCCATTTTGAGGGTCTCTGGTTCACTAAAACGGTCTAAAATACTTGATAAAGACATGAATTTTTATTTTTGGACGCAAATGTAGCGAAATAATACTCTCACCTAAGTATTGAAGTTCTTAATCTTTATAATTGATTTTAAATTTACTTAAGTCCGGAAGATACTTTCGATGTCGATGTTTTTCGTAGCCATAAATAAGCTGACCGAGGTTTTTCATAAATGGTAAACCAACAGTATCGTAATCATACTTATCATCGTTGAAGATGCGGTCACTATTGCACAAGACTGTAGCGCTAAGCATAAATTCAACATTGTTTTCAAAATCTACTATATAGGCAACATCGGTTAAGAATCCGTAGGCATCTCCTATTTTATTAAAGATTCTGATGTTCTCCGGCATTGTGCCTTTTTCAGCGCCAAACAGCAAAAATTTACAATAAGCATCAGGATATTGACTGCTGTCATAATAGGGAGATTTGCTTTCGCGTGGCTTTGCACTCATGTATTTGTATAGAAACTGATAATCTTCACTGGTTAAATTAAATCTTTGTTTTTTTGGAACAGCCTTCGGAAAAATAACTGCGCGAAGGATGTTATGCAAATCGTATAACGAGAATTTGTTTTTTTCTGAAAAATCAAAGGGCTCGTTAATCAATTCTCCATCGCGGTAAAAACCTTTTCCTGCTTTATTGTTTCTTTTAATAAATGTACTTGTATTGTACTGAGGTTGCTGCTGATATAGCAACTTGCCCACACTATCATAAAAAGAAACAGCATTGGTATTTCGGTTCTGGTCTTCGGTCAACGAGATATTTAGCCTGTGACGAATGTCAGCAGTTTCATACCCTTTTCTGTGCAACTGCCTGTTAAAATAATCCTGTCCTAAAAAGTCATACAAATGGTTAAAGGCATCGTTATCACTTACCAGAAATATTTTCTTAATACAATCAGCAACCGAAACCTGTGCGTCTTTAGCCTTTGAACTATCTAAACCTATCTCTTGCCTTGCGTAACTGTTGTCTGCTGTCATCATTGCGTACTTTTCAACTCCCGGAATTTTTATCTCATTTAGCTTTTCAAGAGCAAGTAAAGCAGCAGGTAACTTCACTGTACTGGCGGGATAAAAATACGCTTGTGGATTTTCGTTAAAGGTATAATCTGTAAAATGCGGTTTGTTGTTTGCGTCCCTGTCAATTTTTGTGTAAATTATCTGAAGGTCAAAAACATCTTTTTGTAGTAATATCGGTTGAAGAGCTGCATCAGTTGCAAGTAAACTATCGAGAACATTGGTGTCAGAAGCATTCAAAGGATGATAAGTTTTATTTACGCTGCTACACGAAATGCAGCCAACTATAATTATTAAAAGAAGTGTAAGTTTTGAAAACATCGATATAAAAGTATCGAATAAAAAGGATGTGAAAGGGTTTGCCCTTCTGTTGCAATCAGCATTATTCAAACTGAAAAGCCGTTCTTAAGTTATATCAAGTTTACTCCTAATGCGCATGCAAAATTTATGATCATCCATCAGGATAAAAGAGCTCAGGATTAAAAGCAGTATAAGGTAAATTGCAAATCCTCTTACCTGAAAGCTACCGGCTTTGCTTCAAAAACAAAATTAAAACGATATGAGTTGTGAAGAAAAAAACAGCCCTTCTTTTACAGGCGTACCAGGTACTATTTCAAATGCCTGTCATATTTATTTTTTTCTAGAAGCACTCAAGATAAACAACGTTTTCATTTTAGTAAATCAATCGAAACGACCCGAGATAGCAAGTTTTTAATACTTCTATGAACAAAAAAATAAAAAGCTTGGTGACTCATGTGAACCCTCCGCTTTTTTCCACATCGTTTATATGTGGAAGTATTGTCGTAACGCTTCTAAGATATCTTTTGCATTAGTTACGATAATGGTTAATAGTGATCCGCCAATTGCACCTAATATCGCCCACAACTTTTTATTTTTCAATTCGTTGCTTTGTTGCAATGTCAACTTAAGTTGAGCTTCCTTTAATCTGTTATCCAAATCTGAAAGTCGCCGTTGAATTCGATCGTTTTCATCCAAGTCACTCTGGTATTTGAAATGTCCCCCCTTTTCTTGAGCTAACCGGCCCTTATCTGTCAATTTAAGCCATAACCTTCCGTGATAGTCATCTGCATATTTCAGGTCGTCTACCAACAGTTCCGTTATTCTTTCGCTAAGATCATTAGCTTCGCTTTTTTCAGCATCTCCGAACTTTTCTACTATGACTTCAGATACCATAAAAGGGTCATTAGCAGGAAGTAAGGGCAATATTCTATCCAAATAATGAATGCTCTTATTACTAGCATGTTTGTTTGCCATAAATAATGCAACCGTAAATTTTTTAAAACTAAATTGCACTGTACCCCCTACAGTACCACCTTAAATAACTAGTTCTGTAAAACCTTGACTATTAATAATAAAAGTTGAGAGTATGTGGCCTCGACAGAACCAACATTTTCTTGGCTAAATCTGTACCACTATTACTTAAACTTTCAACTTTCTATTTGATAATCAACCAGTTATTACTTTAACGGCTAAATTAAATAAAACTGAATAAATAAAAAGGGGCAACCAAACGGGCAACCGAATGAAGCATTTTATTACCTTTAAGAAACTTTTTTTATGGGCGAGGTAAACTTTTACTTAAAAGCTCCAGCTAAAGTTTCTGGGAAGTCTCTTATTTATCTCAAATATAAATATAATGGGAATGTTCTTGTGTTCACATTCGGCCAAAGTATTGATCCATCCAATTGGAATGTTAATAAGCAAAGAGTAAAGACTAATAGAATTACAACCGAAGATGGCCAATATGTGCTAAATGATTTATTAGACGGTTTAGCCCGGTTGACCCGCACAACATACAACTCACAAATAATAAATGGAATTCCGAGACCAGAAATTTTAAGAAAGACTTTATCTAATTTTATAAATAAAAATGAGAAAACAGAGAATATAACTTTATATACTCTAATTGATCGTTTTATTTCTGGAGAAATTAAGCATCGAGGAAATTCGAAAAGCATAAGCACGTTGAGAGTATATATCGGTTGCAAGCATCACTTAGTGGAATTTGAAGCAATAAAAAAGTATAAAATAGATTTTGAAACGATTACACTGGAGTTTTATTATAAGTTTATAGAGTATTTAGAAAACAGGAAAACAAAATATAAAGCAGCGATTGATCTTTTTAGGAAAAACAACCAAAAGTTAAAAAGAATAAAGACTCCTATTATTGATTTGGATATAAACACAATAGGGAAATACATCTCTAAAATAAAAGTATTTATGGGTGAAGCTGTAGAGTTGGGATATACTAATAATATGTCTTGCAGAAGTAAAAAATTCGCAGTTCCCAAGGCCTCGACCGACGCGATCTATTTAAACGAAAAGGAATTAGAAAAATTATATAAGTGCGACTTAAGCAATTATAAAAGATTAGAGAGAGTAAGAGATCTATTTATATTTGGATGTTACGTTGGCCTCCGTTTTCAGGATTATTCAGCAATTAAAGAAGAAAATATAATTGAAGTTGAAGGTGATAAATTTATAAAGGTGCTTACTAAAAAAACAAAGGAACTAGTGATAATTCCTTGTAGCCCGGTTGTTTTAGATATTTTTAAAAAGTATGGCGAAAATACCAATAAGCTTCCAGCTTCTGTCTCTAACCAAAATTTTAATGAATATATAAAAGAAGCATGCAAAAAAGCTGGCTTACTTGATAAAGGACATTTGTTAGATGAACCTGAAAAGGAGACGTGGGAATGTGTATCTAGTCACACTGCTAGAAGATCGTTTGCCACTAATTATTATTTGGAAGGTTTTCCAACAATTGATTTAATGAAGATAACAGGTCATAGAACTGAAAAAGCTTTTCTCACCTATATAAGGATATCTAAACTTGATACTGCCAAACGATTAAATCAACATATGAAAAAGAAATGGGAAGAAAAGAGGATAAAGGCTAACAATGCATCATTAAGTGTAGCTTAACCCGAACCAAAACAGCTTTGTCTTTGGCTGCCTATAACTAAGACTTAATTCTTTTGCTTTTTACCTGTAACCATTTTTAATCTACTCCTACCGAAAGAAGGAGCAAAGAGCATTCCGAAACTGGTTGTACGTGACACAGACTGGAAAGACTGTTTACATGGGAATTCGTCCCGGGTTTGCACAACACAGAATTGCAAAATTGGTATAAGAAGGATAAAGGCATGGAACTTCAAAGAGACCTGCGACGACTATTTGGAGATTTTCTCTTAAACCGTGATGCTGGTTTTATTGAAATCACATTAAAAAGCAGCTTGTTGGTTTTATTAGTAACCGCCCCTCAACATTTCTGCAAAGTCGTTCGGTAATGGACTGCCTTCAACTGCCTTAGCTGCTTTTTCTACATCGTATTCAAATCTTATAAATTCTACCTGTACTGCATCTTTGTTCGTTATGCTGCTATTAACATTGATGGTGAGTATAACATAACAGCCTTTCGGATTGTTGTCTTTTGGCTTACCGACTGAACCAATGTTGATAGCATGACGGTAATGGGTGTTTTCTGTTGACTCTGTAGGTAGTATTCTATGGTAAGGTTTGTGTGTATGACCGAAGCACATAATGTCTGCATCTGCCTGTTCTATTATTCTCAATAAACTCTTTTCGTCCCTGTCTTCAAACAAGTATTCGTTAATCTTTCTTGGACTGCCATGCACTAACAGTAAGTTCAGCTTATCATTGTTTAATTGGAACTCCACTTTGATGTGTGCCGGTAAAGTTCTGAGGTACTTTCTTTCTTCTGTTCCTATTATTGAATTGGTAAAAGAAATTGAGATTTTTCCATTATCCTTTTCTGGTTCCGTTTTATAAGCACAACCACATTCGTCACTCATTAAACCAATGCCCTGGTCGTAGTTACCCGCGATGGTAGGTATGCCTCTTCTTCTTATTTCGTTAACTACTTCGTTTGCCCAAACGTTGTAACCTACTAAATCACCAAGACAATAGATAGCATCAGGCTTTTGTTCTTCTATGCTTCTAAAACAGGCTTCCAATGCCGGGAGGTTAGCGTGTATATCACTAAGTAGTGCAATTTTCATAGGGTGAGTTTTTTATGCGTTTGAAGTTGTTGTTTTGTAAAGTCGTCCTTATTCGCTGGGTATTTGCAGTAACCGGTTTTAACTGTTAGAATTTACCAGAACAGGGAGTACATCTTTCTCAGGTATAAAGGGAATGCCAAAAGTTTTGTTGGCAAGTTTACTTTCAATGGTTTTAATAACATCTATTTCGGCGGCTGCCCGGCTTTTTAAAACGGGATCTGTGATTAGTTTTTGCATTGACAGGCTTTGATTAATAATCCAGGCATATGGAAGAATACCTGCTCTTTTCAGATCATCCTGCAAAGAAGCTGCTTCACGCATTGGTGTTGTCTCAGGTAACGAAACTATCAGGATTTTACACATTTGCTGGTCTTGTAGCGCCATGTAAGGTGTTTTGATATGACCTGCATCTATAACGCTATTGCGCAACACTTCACGATGGTAACTACCGGCGGTATCCAGTAGCAGCAGAGTATGTCCTGTTGGAGCTGTATCGACAACTACAAACTTTCTTTTAGCACTGTTAATGACTTTTGAAAAAGCGTGAAAAACAGCTACCTCTTCAGTGCATGGAGATTTTAGGTCTTCGAGCAGAAGTTTTTTACCTTCTTCATCTAATGCAGCTCCTTTTTGCGAAAGAATTTTTTCTACATATCGTTGCGTTTCAATTTTTGGATCAATGCGATCAATCGTTAGACTTTCAGGCAAAACTTTCAATTGCTTAATGAAGTCCTGTATATGAGCGGCAGGGTCAGTAGTGGTAAGATGTACCTCAAACCCTTTTTTTGCTAATAATACCGCAATAGTAGAAGCAGTAATAGTTTTGCCAACACCTCCTTTGCCCATTACCATAATCAGCCCTTGACTCTGTTTCTGGATCACCTCCTTTACTAATTCATCCAAACCAGGTAATGGATGGTTTAAATTATTTGACTGCCCGATATTTTTCTCTATCACTTGTTTTTGAAGGTCTGTGTTTAGAAGGGAACGGAGCTTCTGTAGTCCTAAGACATTATAAGGTAGCAGAGGAAATGTGTCTAATGGTAGACTTTTGAGTGTTTGAGGAATACTATTAAGCTGTTCATCTGCTAATGACTGCATTTTTTTTGCAAAAACATCTACCGCATCAATAGCTTTAAAAACTCCATTTATATACAACTTTTTTTTTTATTTCGGCATCAGGTATAATTCCGAGTAGCGGATTTGTAACCCTCTGTCGATATTCTTCTGCCGACACTTCCGGATTAATATTAATAGCAAACAGGTTGTCCAACCCTTTTACCCGGCTAATTTTTTCAGTCACACTACTCTCCAAGACATCTTCTAAATTGGATGCAGGATCGGTACTTACCAAAAGTATTCTTTTCCCCTCATCAGCAAGTTTAACTGCAGTCGCACAAGCGAGAGAAGTTTTACCAACTCCGCCTTTCCCTGTGAAAAACAAATATGGTGTTATTGTGTTTGTCATTTAAGGAAGTTTTATAAAATTTAGCAAAGCTTATAAGATTTGTGTTATATGGGCGAGTTTTGTTGTTGAAGTTTTGAATAATATTTGTTTCGTAACCAAAATGCTACATTGACCAGTACAATCAATGCCGGAACTTCAACCAAAGGACCAATCACACCGGCAAAGGCTTGTCCGCTGTTGATGCCAAACACACCTATTGCTACTGCAATGGCTAATTCAAAATTGTTTCCTGCTGCTGTGAATGCTATTGATGCATTGGTAGAATAGTCAGCACCCATCTTCTTACCGATAAAAAAGCTAACTATAAACATGATAGCAAAGTAAATAACCAGAGGGATTGCAATTCTAACAACATCTAAAGGTATTTGAACAATCAGCTCACCTTTAAGGCTGAACATTACAACGATGGTAAAGAGTAATGCAATCAAGGTTATCGGCGATATGAATGGAATGAATTTGTTTTGATACCATTCTTCGCCTTTTGCTATTCTAAGTATGTACCGAGTAAGTACACCGGCTGCAAATGGAATACCTAAGTAAATGGCAACACTTTCTGCAATCTGTCCAATTGTAATATTTACTTCTGAACCTGTGATGCCGAATAATGGTGGTAATATAGTAACAAATACATAAGCATAAACACTGTATAAAAGCACCTGGAAGATGCTGTTTAATGCAACTAAACCTGCTGCATATTCTCTGCTTCCTCCTGCTAATTCATTCCATACAATTACCATAGCGATACATCGGGCTAAACCAATAAGGATTAAGCCTACCATGTATTCCGGTTTATCGTGTAAAAAGAATATTGTTGCAAGTAGAAACATCAGTATTGGACCTATCACCCAATTAAGGAACAATGACATTCCTAAAACCGTGGTATCCTTAAAGACTTCTTTCAGCTTTTCATATCTCACCTTTGCAAAGGGTGGATACATCATCAGTATTAAGCCTACCGCTAAAGGAATGTTTGTTGTACCTGAAGAAAATGAATTGATAAACTTACTTGAAGATGGAAGAAAGTAACCAATTGCAACACCTATAGCCATTGCTATAAATATCCATAGGGTTAAGTACGTATCTAAGAAACTAAGTTTCTTTCTTTGAGCTACCGGAGCACAGTTGTTTCCTGACATAATTTATTTTAATTAATTCCAACTATTTTACTTCTTCTTTCTAATTGTAAGTTATCTCTCCAAACTCCATTCATTTTACCTATCCGTTCTCTTGTTCCGAAAATCCGAAAACCGCCAGCTTCATGAATTTTTATGCTTGGTGTATTCTCTGGAAATATCCCTGCTTGTAGAGTCCAGATGCCGTTTGCTTCACTTTCTTCTATAAGTTTTTGCAGTAGTTGCTTTCCTAATCCTTTACCTCTTGCTTTATCACTTACATAAACACTTACTTCCGCAACACCTGCATAAATACATCTACCTGATACCGGTGTAAGTGCTGCCCATCCTAAAACAATATTGTCTTCTTTTGCTACAATCCTGCTGTGTTGTAAATGGCTGTTGTTCCATTCATCCCAGCATGGTGCAGATTGTTGAAAAGTGGCATTGCCGGTAGCAATGCCCTCTTCATATATTTCTTTTACAGCCTCCCAGTCGGAAGGCTTCATTGAATCAAGCGTTATCATAAACAGTTTAAAATTTTAGTTACAACATTCAGGACCGCAACAGGTCGCTTTTTCTGCTGCTGGTTTTTCCGCATATACAGTGATGCTTTTGATGCCTGTACCTGATTGTTTAAATGCTGTAATTTGCTCTGCTGATAAATATTGACTTAATATATCATCCGGAATAATAATTGCTTTGTCTTTTTGAACTGTAATATTTTTAAATCCGTTTGCTTCTATCAGTTCTAAGTAAACTTGTTTTTGGATTGCACCAGCAACACAACCTGCATACATTTCAGCAGCTTCTCTTATCTCTTTTGGTAACTGACCTTCTAAAACAATATCAGATATGGAGAAGTGACCGCCTGGTTTTAGTACTCTGTATATTTCTTTAATTACTCCGTCTTTGTTAGGTACTAAGTTTAATACACAGTTGCTTACAATAACATCTGCTGTGTTAGCTGTTACTGGCATCTTTTCTATATCACCTTGCCTGAACTCAACGTTGGTAAAACCCCTTACTTCATTGTTTTGTCTTGCTCTTTCAATCATAGCGGGGGTAAAGTCAATGCCTATAACCTTTCCTGTTTCCCCTGTTTCGTTTCTGGCTATGAATGCATCATTACCTGCACCGCTTCCTAAGTCTATAACTACATCACCTTTTTTGATTTTAGCATACTGAGTAGGAAGACCACAGCCTAAGCCCAAATCAGCATCGGGGTTATAACCTTCTAACTGTGTATAGTCATCAGCCATGATATTATAAACTTCTGTTGAGCAACAACCAGAACCACAACATGAAGAGGCATTTGTTTGTTTGTCTTGTAAAGCAATCTCTGAATACTTCTGCCTTACCAAGTTTTTTACTTGTTCTTGAGTTTCCATTGTATTTATAATTTAGAATTATCGAAATATTACGATGATTATAAGCAAAAAAAAGTTAGCAACAATTGCTGCCCCCCTTATATGTTTCAAACATTTGATTTAATACTGCCTGCGCTGCTTTCCATTCTTTCGCATCTATACAGTAACAAACTTTTGCCCCTTCTATTTCTCCGGTAATCAATCCTGCCTCTTTTAATTCTTTTAAGTGTTGTGATACTGTACTTTGAGAAAGTGGTAATTCGTCTACTATGTCACCACAAACGCAAGCCTGCTTGTTTGCTAACAAATTTAAGATAGCAATTCTTGCAGGGTGTCCTAAAGCCTTTGCAATTTTTGCAATCCTGTTGTCCTTAACGCTGAACACGGATGATTTAGTAGCTCCCATTTTTATAACGCAATATTACGATGAATTTTAAAGAAAATATTATTTTTAAAAGAAATTTTTGCTGAATTCGCATATTTAGTCTTAAGACGGCCCTTTCTTGAATTACCTACTACAAATAGCACAGTGATGTCCTGTCGAAGGATAACTTTTTCAATTAATACTAATTCTCACAACTTCTTGTACCAATTGTAAGATGCTGAGCCGGGAACAGTAATTTGTATTGCAGGATTAGATGAACTGATATAAGCATATCTACGCATACCTGCTATTTTGGGGTCAGCTAATTCTGTGCTCGTCAGCTCTCTGTCTGCGTTATTGTCCGAATGACGAGTATTATAAAATCGTTTTCGCCCCTTGATGGGAAAGAAAGTAAAAGTGCCTTTATCATTGAAAGTCACAGTTCCTGTGCAATCAATAAGCTCCTCGTAAAGACCATAGGCAAACTCATATCTGTAGAACTTGGCATCCCCATTTTTGTTAAATACCATTGCCTCTCTTGAAGGTATTGCATTTCGGCCTGCATAATAACCTTCCCGGTAATTTTCCCACAGTACAAAATCGATACTGCCACTTTCCCATGCACCTACAATTTCATCAGGTACTTGGGTTCTCGGGGTATTGCCGAGGTCACCAGGATGTTCACTATCTTTCTTGCAGCTTGTTGTGCCCAATACTGCGATCGTGCTTAGTAAAAAGAGTAATTTTTTCATTTTGTATGTTTTTATATGTTTTGATTACGTTTTCTATAACAGGTTTTAGTTTTACTAATTGGAAAATATGTGGATATTAGGTAAGGATAGAGCAGGAAATGACCGTAGCAATCAACCATCGGTGATTTTATGCTTTTTGATATTATTTAATCTCATTGAATTATTTTGCTCGCATTTTACAATTTTAATATAGTAAGCATACTCAACGCTTCTCCCAAGGCAACTGAAGCTCCTGTAATTAATATAAATCTTTCCCCCTAAACCGTTATTTTACTTTGTTTGTTTGTGTTTAGCAAAAGCACTTTGTGTTACAAATAATTGCAACGGAAATTGGAACAACCGATAGATGAATATTAGTAGCTGGAAAATATCGATCAAAGAAATTTTGCCGTTGGTCGGGCAAGATGAATGGTAGGTGACCAGACACGTGGAATTAGTAAAACATTTTCAGGAAGGCTCTAACAGCGATGACATTAATGCATTTTAAACATCAAAGAATTTCAAGGCACTCTCTGACCCTCTTCCAACGTTTTAATTTATTTTCATCTTCTGTTATTGCTATAGTCTTATCTACCTCCGATAATGAAACCTCCTTTGCAATACCATTTTCAAGATAATTTCGTGACTTCTCAATACAACATACCATTTTCATCAACACTGTAACTACTATTTCTTTTGCTTCTTGTTCTGCTGTTTTCATAGCTTATTAATATAATTACGAAAGCTTATTCATTACTTTTTAATCTTCAGTGAAATTGGCGACCATCTCAAACAAAAATACCAGGATGGTGGCCTTCAACAGTTAGTGATGGTTTTGCACCCTTGTTCGACGTTTATATATGCACGTGATGCTTTATTTATCACAACAGAGTGTACCATCTTTTGGCTGAGCACAGCAAGCGCCATCATTTTCCTCTTTTGATTTACTTGGTGTACAACAGGAAGTTGTTGTTGAAACAGGCGTACAACAGGAAGAACTACTTTTGCTTGCTATAGGTGTCTCTCTTTTACTTTTTTCCAGAACCGGAATGTTTGCCATTTGTGTTTCCATGATTTTAAGTTTTTGTTCATCTATCTATATAGACGGAAACACTTTAAAATGACGCAAACTATTTTTTACAATCTTTTGAAGAGGGTGGTTCGCAGCTGTTCTTTTCCTTTGCCTCTAAAATGTTACCTCTGTTGTCCCAGCTAATATTGCAACAAGTTAGTAGTGCTGCTTTTAACTTATCCCTCCCTCTTTGAACCCGTGACCGAATGGATGGATACGCTAACCCATGTTTATCAATTAAGTCTTTTTGCTTTATTCCATTCAATTCTACGTCAATAAGAATATCTCGGTATTCTTCGGGTAATTGATTTAGGTAATTCATCAAACAACAGTCTAAATCTTTAGTGACATCATTGTATTCTTGTTCAGGAGTACTTTCGGCGAATTCCTCCTGCAAAGTTACATTCGCTAAACCGGCTCTCTTTCGATAATAGTCCGTAATCTTATTCCGGGTAATGGTATAAATCCAACTTTGCAGCTTTTCGCGCCTTTTAACAGAATTTAGGTTTAAGGCAACCTTGATAAAAGTATCCTGCAAAATATCTTCAGCATCCTCGTTGTTCGACACTTTTGTTTTAATGTAATTTAGCAAAACGCTTCTCATGTCGGTATATAGCATTTCGATTTCCATAGCTATGATTTTAGGTTCGTTTACTAATATAAATTACTAAAAGAATTTGTAATAAAGAATATGTCAGTAACAAATCATTAAGATGAACGCTAGAAAGAAAAAGACCGCAAACTAATGTTCCAAAAGCTGCCCCAGAATCCTTCCATATAGAATTTTGGGCATTGCTCGAATTTTATCACTTGAGCCATTTGATATCACAATTGGAAATATTGCATTTAAAATGATAATGAAACAAAAACTTCAAATAACAGGAAGGGAATATTTCTTAAAGTTAAATGTGCGGCCGCAGCCAAACCCACAGGGCCTACACCAATAGCTATTGGAAGAATGTTTTCATAATCTTTTTATTTGCAGTTACGTTATTTAATCAATATAATTTTTAGTCTTGCTGTAACTAAGACGGAGAGTTGGAAAAATGATGCAAATTTTATGAGAAACTTTTAACTAAAAGAAGGTATAGACAAAGTCTATGAAGCCGTTAAAAGGGCAACGATTGATAACAATTAGTATCTGGAGTCAAAAATGTCATCACCATTAATAATTTGGTTAGGGATTTCACTGGAAGGCCATCCAAATATTTTATTAAAACCATTAGGTCTGAAAATGATTTCAAAGAAAGAATAACTGCCATTAAACGTCATTTCGCCATTGTATTGCGTCGCAGTCCAGTAACACCTCCATAATCGCTTTTTTTAAAATTTCTCCTGGTTGCGGATCAATTAGTTTCACAGGTAAAGCCTTAAAGAAAAAAGGCATAGATATTTCATGTGAGGCATGCCACGGTTTTATCAGGTCTAAACCTTTCGTATCAAATTCACCATACGTATAGCAACGAACAAAAGGAGCTAAAAAAGGTGAAGGTGCGACTTCAGAAGTTGTAATCATACTTGGACTTTTAGATTCTGTAAGTTCGTTTTAAAACAGTGCCGAAAAAAACAAATTACAAAAAAGGTTTTAAGTAAAAATGGTTATTTGTATTTTTATTGAAGAACAACTCCTTTAGCTATCAGTTACCACGCGTTACAAATGTGGTCGCTTCGATTTCTTCTTTTTCCTTTTATTTTCGAGCAACCAATTAGGAACAGTCTCATCCTTTTTTGGTTTGTGTCTTTCCGTATCGAACTTTTTGTGCAGTTAGCTTGATCTCATTTTCCAGCTTTTGGTTACGTCCTTGTGCCTGTGTTAATCCAAACGTAATTTCGATAGCTTTCCGTGCGACTTCAGATTGGTTTCGACCGATATTGTTCATTTCTATTTTACTGCCATCGCCTTGGATATTGGTACTTATAATATGAATATGAGGATGACCCGCATCATAGTGTCGATATACGAGGTAAGGCTGGTGCTCAAATCCAATGCCTTTCATATATGTCTCAGCAATAGCTGATAACCTTTCTTTATTCAACTGGTCGCTTTCATGGAAATTGAGGGATATATGAACGCTGTTTGCTTTTACCCGCTCGTTGAGTTTGGCCTGATGCTCCAGCCGGTGTAGCTTGTCGTAGAAGTTCAATCGCTCCAGGTCTTTTGGATAATTCACCGCATAGATACACTCCGCTACTCCGGCCTCTATTTTCTTTTCATTGTAATTCAAACTTCTTGAAAGACTTTGTGTTCTTTTTATCCTGGCTACCATTTTTCTGCAAATTGATTGATACGACTTTTGATTTGTTCCACCGTATTCAGCAAGATTTTATGGTCTACATTATGCAGTAAAATCCACTCTCTGAACTCCGGGATTTTATCTAATAAATGGAGTTTATGCACTGCTTGATTATAGTTCTTTCCAATAGCATTTAGCTCATTTCTAAGGTTTATCATCTCTGTCATAAAGTCATCGAGGNATTTGTTTCGNGTTAGTACCGTTACCTTCCCTGCTAATAAAACCTTTCTTATATAGTCGCTCAGCTTGCGGCAGGTGGTTGCTCTAAACCTATCATTTATCTGGTTATATTCTGACAAAATCAACCTCAGCGTTATGTGTTTTGTCCGGTTGTCTTTTGCTTTTTCCATCACAATTTCATTTATCACGTTAGAAAATATTGTGGCTATAAGTTCATATAGGAGCTTTGGAAAAGTTGTAAACTTGACTTTTATCAATTTCATCTATAACTTTTTATCCTCTGTTTCTTTCCCGAAGTGAGTTCCGAGCGAAAGGGTTAAATTCTCGTTTGTGTTACAAACGGACATTTAACCAAGTGCGTTAAGAAGCACTTTAATACAGGTTTTTGTAAAACATAAACCAGAGATTAATTAGAGACGTTCATTAACCATATCAACTTTTAAAAATGCCTTCCTAACCTATGGCTATGTTTAAAGTTTTGGCTTTGCAGAACCAGGTAGTCATTTAGGTCTTTACAGTTTTTGTACAAATGACTTTTATCAATGTACTTTGCATCCCACTTTAGCCCTACTTCAGTGTTCTTTATTCCTGCTTCATCCCTGTCCAGGTACAGGTTAATCTTGTCGTGTTGCTCCATCATTTGCCTGCTCTTTTCAAAAAATGAAAGCGAGTTTAGGATCAGAAAATTTGTCAGTTCGGGGTTATTTTGTGGAAGTGCCTGATAAGAAAGGAAGCTAAAAAAACCTTCGAACACAGCAACTTCTTTTGCCCCATCACTACTGATTTGGGTGATATCTTTTGGAGAACTACCACCTTTAAAAAGTGAGTTTCTTAGCTCAAATCCTCCCGATTTGTTTTCAAATCCGATCGCAAGGTTTCTGCGTCCGTTCAGATCAAAGTAGACTTCTTTACAATACTTCTCTGCAATCTCCACTGGTATTTTTCTTTCAGTGAGATAGCGGCAAAGGACAGGATTGGTAATCGGTTTTGCGGCTATCACTTTTATTGCAGGTTCAAGTACCTCGTCTAGCTTTTGTGCGTTTGCAACTGGCTGTTGAACCGGGAAGTGTTTACTGTGAAATATCCATGAGCGGCGCTCACTTTACTGAATGAAAATTGTGAGGCTGTTTATAATCATTTTAATTTTATTTAAAAGTTTATTATTATGAGAAGCGATGTTATCAAAGCTTGCGGGCTTGATGTGCATCAGGCCTCTGTTACAGCCTGTATTATGCGTCAAGGGGTTGAGCGACAAATCAGGACTTTTGGTGCTACTACAGTTGAACTTTTGTCTTTAAAGGCATGGCTACAGCAACAAG
>NZ_KB893341.1 GCF_000374045.1 Segetibacter koreensis DSM 18137
TTTTTCCTTTTATACTTATTGTTAGGGTTACCTTACGGTGCTATTCATTCAGTTCTTGCACTTGTTGCAATTATCATATTAATACTAAACCTTCACAAATACAGAAGAAGAGAAACTATTAAAGCGTGCCTATTGGAAATTTTGGGAGTTCTGTTACTATTACTCTCTCTGTTCCTGTTTTTCTATAATGATACAACACATTATAATTATGGAACATTTTATTTTCTGGTACCCGTAATTACCTTGGGCCTTTTTACAATACTTGCAGTTTCTTCCTTAATTATGAATATTGTAGCTATTTATAAAATATCTACAAAGGAGCATTTTCATAATCTCAATTCCTGAATATTAATCAAAAGGTGGCTTAAAGCATCCAGCAAAAGAAAGATGACACCTGCTTCACTTGATTAAATATTACTTATATCGAGAAATCTAAAGGGAAGCTTTTGAAAGAACAATTATTAAAAGAAGAATAAAAATTCCACGCCTTTTATATAGTTTTTATTTGTGCATCTTCCACTTATTAAGTATTGAAATTATGGTAGTTGCTACTTGAGCACGCCTATAAAATACGTTTTTTCTCTAATAATAAAAAGGTATCATTTGATACCTTTTTTCTAAAATATTGTATATTAATTTTGATACATGATGATGGAGTTGCGTGCATACTCCTAAAATGAACGAGTTATGGAAGCAATACTAAGATTGGTTGACTCCATTCAACCGGCATCCGACGAGGTCAAATTTCAACTAAGAAACGCTCTTAAAGAAAAAACGGTTGGAAAAAATGAATCTATTTTAAAAGCGGGACAGGTATCGAAATATATATACTTTATTGAGAAGGGGTTACTCAGGGCCTACTATTTTAAAGGACATCTGGAAGTGTCGGCCTGGTTTATGAAAGAGGGCGACGTAATGGTTTCTGTTTCGAGTTTTTTTTCCAGACACCAAGCAAGGAAAGTATTCACGCTTTAGAAGATGGTTTTTTATACTACCTGACTTANGAAGATCTCGAGGAGATTTACAAGAAGTTGCCTGAGTTTAATTTAGTCGGTAGGGTTATAACACAAAAGTATTATGCATTATCTGAAGACAGAATTGCTGCACTGAGAATGCTAAGGGCACACGAGCGGTATGACTATGTTTGTGAGAACTTTCCTGAACTGTACAGCGCGTTCCTTTAAAATATCTTGCCTCTTATTTGGGAATTTCAGAGATCACCTTAAAGAGACTAAGATCAAAAAAATAAGTTTTTTATCATCAAATAACTAAAGGTAAGGGAGCCATTTACATCAGTAGCTAGTCATATTAACATAATTTTTTTAGCATTCAAAAAATTAGGAGGGTAAGATGCTATCGGCTTTTTCCTGGGGCGACTTTGCACAGTGCACACTAATCATTGTATTGTGCTATTATTTAGCAATAGGGATAATATTTTACCGGGCAGAAATAACCCGGTTATTATCAGGCTTTACTCCTGCCGCCTTAGGCAATAAGAATAAGGATGTTACCAAAAGCAGCGGCGATGTTGAAGAGAAGCAAATTGAACCAGTACAGGAGACTGTCGAACAAGCAATTAAAACAAAACCGGTTGAAGACATATCAAAGGTTTATGTAGAACTGGAAGAAGCCATTACAATAGCTAAAGAGAATAATATTACCCGTGCTAAAATATTAAAAAGCCTTGGAGACATTATTAAAAAACATAAAAATACGATTGAAAACGGTGTTGCAGAGACAGTTAACCAACACATCCACTCACAACTCAATATTTACTCCTTTCAACCACTGACTGACGAAGAATTAGCGCAGTTATGGTTGAATTAAAATAGTCAAATTCATTAACCTCATTTATAAAATTAAAGTATGAAGTAATCCATTATAAACAAATAAAGCAAAGTGAGTATGAAAAGGTGCAGAGTGAATTGCTTTACAAGCAAGAAGGGTATTTTATACGCATGCTCCATCGCAGTTGGTTTTATCAGTAGCATTATCGTTTCCTTCGGTCAGGACGGCGTTGCCGGTATCCAAGAAGCGAATAACAAAGTGCGCGGATATTTTAATGCGGGAACCAACCTGATGTATGCAATAGGGGCTATTGTAGGCTTAATTGGCGCGGTGAAAGTTTACCAGAAGTGGAGTAACGGACACCAGGATACAGGCAGTGTAGCGGCGGCATGGTTTGGAAGTTGCGTCTTCCTGGTAGTGGTAGCTACGGTTTTAAAAAGTTTTTTTGGACTATAAGAAACCGCAGGCGTGGCAAGCAGTATCTATGGTATTAACAAGGGGATCAATAAGCCAATTGAGTTTAAGGGATTGAAGGCCCAGTATATCTGGTACCTGGCCGGAGGCTTGGTCGGGTTACTGGTACTGTTTGCCATTTTATATATCTCAGGAGTGAATGCTTACCTGTGTCTTGCACTAATTCTGGTGCTCGGCGCCCTGCTATTCGCCATCGTCTACAAGTTCAACAACAAGTATGGAGAACATGGTATTATGAAGAAAATGGCAGCCAGGGGTATACCAAAGGTCATTAAGATTTATTCAAGAAAAATATTTCTATAAGGATAAGAGAATGGAAAAGTTGCTGGATGATATCTACCCGATAATGGGTGTTGAGCATGATGCTATACTTTCTAAACAGGGTGATGTTACGCTTGTGTATGAAGTTGAGCTTCCTGAGATATTTACCCTGTCCCTCAGTGATTACGAAAGTTTGCACCACGCACTGATCAAAGCCATAAAGGTACTTCCCAAACATTCTGTATTCCATAAGCAGGATTGGTTTATCCAAAGCAAGTACCACGGAGATATTGAAGAAAAGCAGCAGA
Organism: Segetibacter koreensis DSM 18137; assembly: GCF_000374045.1. GTDB lineage: Bacteria > Bacteroidota > Bacteroidia > Chitinophagales > Chitinophagaceae > Segetibacter > Segetibacter koreensis. The sequence goes on from NZ_KB893341.1 coordinate 2,832, forward strand.
GTTTTTTAAGCAAGAGTAGCGACCTCTTTTTTTGAAGGCCGGCCTTACCTGAAACATACCTGTTATATCATGGTAACTAAAAAGCCGCAAGGACGAAAAGCAGTGAATTCTATGTTTTCAAGCCTGATCCACAATACGATTATTCCACAGGAAACACTGAGCGAAGAGTTGTTTCAAAACTTTGCAGATAGCGCAGGGCAGTTTAAAACAATTTTGGAAGGTAGTAGTTTGATAAAGCTAAGAAGGTTAAAAAACCATGAACTTCAGAGCCAGCAAAAAAAGGGTGGTTTACTTGAAAAGTATTGCTCTTTAGCGGAGACAGATGATAACCTGATTATTAAGGAAGTTTCTTTTGACGAAGGGATAAAGGTCGGCGATCAACATTGCGAGTTATACACGCTGGCAGATGTAAATGATTTACCATCGCTTTGCGGATCAAGAATAAACTACGACAAATACAGTACGGATAAAACAAAGTTCAGTATTGGCATGGCCACGCCTCTTGGATTACTCATGAATTGTAATCATATCTACAACCAGTACATTTTTATTGACGACGCACAAAAGACGATAAAAAAGCTGGAAAGTAAACGACTAAGGCTGCAGTCTTTATCGGCGTATTCGAGAGAAAATGCCATTGGAAAAGAGGCAGTAGACGAATTTCTAAATGAAGCAATCGGAGAGCAACGCTTACCTGTAAAGGCACATTTCAATGTACTGGTATGGAGTGAAAGTAAAGAACGGTTAAAGGAAGTAAAGAACCTTGTGTCATCAGCCTGTGCACAAATGGACGGGGTAGCAAAGCAGGAGACTGCAGGAGCCGCACAGATTTTTTGGGCAGGCATACCAGGTAATGCAGCTGACTTCCCTGTCAATGATACGTTTGACACTTTTGCTGAACAGGCGAGTTGTTTTTTGCTCCTTGAAAGCAATTACCGGTCCTCAAATACAGAGATAGCGATGCGATTGGGAGACAGGTTAACCGGAAGACCCGTTCAGGTAGATGTTTCTGATGAGCCAATGAAAAAGGGGATAATCACTAACCGGAATAAGTTTATCCTGGGCCCATCCGGAAGTGGTAAGTCTTTTTTTACCAATCATATGATAAGGTCATATTATGAACAGGAAACGCATATAGTGTTAGTAGATGTTGGTCATATAGAGGCCTTTGTGACATGCTAGGTGGCTATTACTTTACCTATGATGAAAATCATCCCTTGTGTTTTAATCCATTCTTTATTGCAAAGGAAGACAAGCCTGATACAGAAAAGAGGGAAAACATAAAGACCTTGTTAGTAACCCTATGGAAGAAGGAAGACGAGACCTTTAACAGAAGTGAATACACGGCACTATCCAACCTGCTGGCACTCTATTACAAAAAGTTAAAAAATGACCCGACTATTTTTGCCTGCTTCAATACCTTTTATGAATTTCTGCGGGATGAATTTGTGCAGGTACTGAAGGATGACAAAGTACAGGCTAGACATTTTGATGTCAGTAATTTTCTTTACGTTCTTCGGCCTTATTACAAAGGAGGCGAATATGATTACCTTTTAAATGCCACAGAAAACCTGGAATTGCTCGATGAACGCTTTATTGTTTTTGAGCTCGATAATATAAAAGATCATCCTATACTTTTTCCTGTGGTTACCATTATTATCATGGAAGTTTTTATTTCGAAACTGCGGAAGCTGGAAGATAAGCGCAAGGTGATCCTGATTGAAGAAGCCTGGAAAGCTATTGCTAAAGAAGGTATGGCAGAATATATCAAATACCTCTTTAAGACAGTTAGGAAACATTTTGGCGAAGCTGTTGTAGTGACGCAGGATGTAGAGGATATCATCAGTTCACCGGTAGTAAAACAGGCGATCATTAATAATTCAGATTGTAAAATTTTACTTGACCAGAGCAAGTACCAGAATAAGTTCGAGGAGATACAACAATTGTTAGGATTAGATGACAAGGAAGAAACGCTGGTATTATCCATCAACAAGGCGAATGATCCCAACAGAAAATATAAAGAAGTTTTTATTAGCCTGGGAGGAAAAGTATCTAAAGTATACCGGACTGAAGTATCCCCTGAAGAATACTTTACGTATACTACAGAGCAGAGCGAAAAATACCGGGTGAAACGGTATGCAGAACAATTTAGAAGTATGGAAAAAGCGGTTAGTGTACTTGCCAGTGAAATGAAATCATTGAACTAACTATTTAAAACCACAGCATATGAAACAGCTATTCTCTATCATTAGCATAGTCATTATTTCGGCTTGTAATGGCGGCGATAAAATAAAAGACTTTATTGCCGGAACTTACGTAGCAGATTATGAGCAGGAATATAGCAAGGGACATGATACGCTAATATTTAGCCCGGTTAGCAAAGAGGGAAACAGTTACCTTATAACAAGAAAAACAAGTTACAGGAGAAAAATCAAAGGTGTAATAAAGCCGAGCGAGCAAAGAAATGAGCAGATGACAGGGATATACAACGAGCAGGATAAGGTGATTTATGAAACACGAAAGGGAGAGACTTTCTCATTTAGCCCTGAAAAAAATATCGTGCTTTCAGGAACATTACAATATAAAAAAATCTATTGAGAACCTGGAATATGGGAAAGCGAGCTTTTTGCATACTAGTATTCTTTTTCGTGATCACCGAATTAAAACCGGTGCAGGCACAGGATGCAATTGCGGAGGTAATTAAAGCAGGCATCAAAAAAGCCATTAAGGCTGTTGATTTAAAAATACAGCGGCTGCAAACAAAAACGATATGGCTGCAAAATGCACAAAAAGTAATAGAAAATACGATGGCGAAAGTGCATTTGGAGGAGATAACAGGATGGGCAGAAAAACAGCGTACTCTTTATGCTGATTATTACAGTGAGCTATGGAAGGTAAAAAGTATGATAGCTTATTACGACAGGATCAGAGAGATCAGTAATAAGCAAACGAGACTGGTTGAAGAATATAAGAGAGCAATTGCTCTATTTAAAAAAGACGGGCATTTTTCGTCTGATGAAATTGCTTACATGTTAAATGTTTATAAGGGTATTTTACGTGAAAGCCTTCAAAATCTTGACCAGGTATTTCTTGTCATTCATTCTTTTTCTACCCAAATGTCTGATGCAAGCAGGTTGAAAATAATAGAGCAGGCTGCAGACAAAATAGAGGAAGTCTTTGACGATTTAAAAGTATTTAACAAGGAAAATATGATGTTAAGTTTTCAGCGTGCAAAAAGCCAAAACGAAGTTGAGGCAATGAAAAGAATGTATGGTATCGGTAATTGATTGTAGAACATGAAAGGATATTGTATCATATTACTGTTCATTACACTGGTTGTGCAATCCAACGGGCAAACTTTTTCAGAGTGGTTCAGGCAAAAAAAGACCCAAAAGAAATATTTGATTGAGCAGATAACAGCCTTGCACGTGTATGCAGGTTATCTTGAAAAAGGGTACGCCATTGTCCACGCAGGCTTAAGTCAAATCAGGAATATTGAGCACGGTGGTTTTGGTTTACATGAACGTTATTTCAAATCTCTAAAAACTATTAATTCCCGTGTAAGAAATTATAAAGTGGCAGGTGATATCATTGGTTTGAAATTGGAGATCGAAAGCATTTCAAGGACAGTTTTAAAGGAAGTTAAAACGGCGAACATGCTGAATTCAGATCAAACACATTATATAAGTGTCGTTTTCAACAAGTTGATTGAAGGTTGTGATGAAGATCTCGAGGTATTGCTTCAATTGCTTACGCCAAACCTACTTGCTCTAAAGGATAATGAAAGATTAAAAAAGATTGATGGGCTATATGACGACATGCAGGAGAGATATTTATTCGCCAGATCTTTTGCAAATACAATCAGTCAAATGCAGTTAAGCAAGTCGTTGGAAGCGAAGGAAATTGAAGCGATGCGAAAAGTTTTTGATATAAAAAAGTAGATGTTATGCGAGCTGTTATTATCCTTATTGTTTTGATCACTTTTACTTCTATCAATAAAGTAACCGCTCAATCCTATGAAGCTCAACAATTGTTGCTGGATGTACAAAAGCTTGCGCAGCTTAAGGAGATACTAAAGGATATGAAGACAGGTTATGAAATCGTATCAAAAGGATATACCAACATAAGAGATATATCACAAGGTAATTTCAATCTTCACCAGGTATTTTTAGATGGTTTGTTGGCGGTAAGCCCGGTAGTAAAGAATTACAAAAGGGTAGCAGATATTGTTAGCTATCAACTTAGCATTGTTAAAGACTACAAGGTGGCTTTTAAGCGGTTTAAACAAGATCAAAATTTTTCGCCTGATGAAATACTGTATATCGGAAAAGTATACAAAAACCTTTTTAAGCAGTCGTTAAAAAACCTGGATAAGTTAGCCATGATTATTACTGCCAGTCAGCTTCGAATGACTGATAGTGAAAGACTGGAAGCAATAGACCAGGTATATGCTGACATACAGGATAAATTTAATTTTCTAAGGGACTTCAATAATAAAACTTCTATTCTCAGCCTGCAGCGAACAAGGCAAAAAGCTGAGTTAAATTCAATAAAAGCTGTTTATGGCATAAACAGGTAAACCAAACTTCTTATATGACCAGCAGTGTAAAAATCATCTTTTGGATGATAACAAGACTTTTTTTGCCCATTCTATCAAATGGGCAGAGCCAGGGTGCTACCAACCTTGAAAGTTTGCGCGAGGTGCTGGATCAGCTGTATGTTGAAATGATACCTATGTGTAGCAAGCTGATTGGAGTAGGAAGAGCACTGGCAGCTTTTGCTGCTTTATGGTATATCGCTTCGCGCGTCTGGAAACACCTGGCAAGTTCTGAGTCGATTGATTTTTATCCGTTGTTCCGGCCATTTGTTATGGGGTTTGCTATACTGATATTTCCGTCTGTGCTGACCTTAATTAACGGAATCATGCAACCAACAGTAACTGTCACTTCCGGAATGGTAAAGAGTTCTGATAAAGCTGTCGAGGTACTATTACAGGAGAAAGAGAAAGCGATAAAAAGTTCGGATGCATGGCAAATGTATATCGGCGAAACAGGACAGGGAGATCGTGCGAGGTGGTATAAATATACTCACCCTGAAGATATCAATGGGGCTAAAGAAGGAGTACTGGCAGGTATTGGCAATGACCTAAAATTTGCCATGGCAGCGACAGGATATAGTCTCAGAAATACAATAAAGGAGTGGATCTCGGAAGTGCTTGAAATGGTATTCCAGGCAGCAGCCCTTTGTATCAATACCCTTCGCACATTTAACCTTATCGTACTTTCTATATTAGGCCCCCTTGTTTTTGGCCTCTCTGTTTTTGATGGCTTTCAGTATACGTTCCGGCATTGGCTTGCCAAATATATTAATGTTTTTCTCTGGCTTCCGGTGGCTAATTTATTTGGAGCTATCATAGGAAAGGTAGAAGAGAATATGCTGAAACTCGACTTGTCACAGGTCCAAAACACCGGGGATACTGTTTTTAGCCGTACTGACGTCGGTTATTTAATCTTCATGATCATCGGCATCGTAGGCTATTTCACCGTACCGGCAATTGCTAATTACATAATGAATGTTGGCAGTGCAAATGCCATCGGGTATAAGGCAAACTCATTTATCAACGATGCCAGCGGAATGGCGGGTTACACTGCAGGTGGTGTGGCCGGAGCTGCAGGAAACAAGATGCAGAAGGCTGTAAAAAACTTATGGAACGGGGGAAAGAATTCTATGGGAGGAAATACAGGTATCAGTGGCAGTTCTGGAGCAGGCGCGAGCCAGTATCAATATGATAAATTATCTGGTAAATAAACGGAAAAGCTATGTTTCGGCAAATGAAAAATATTGACAGTGCATTCAGGTATGTAAGGACGTTTAGTGCAGCGTTCATTTTATCCTGCGCCTCCTTATCCGGCTTTATCATTTATAAATGTTACCGGTTGATCGGTTCGTATGAATCGAAGGTGTATATACTGGCAAATGGGAAAGCTTTTGAAGCGCTAGCTGCAGAGCGACAGGATAACATTGCTGTCGAAGCAAAAGATCACGTAAAAACATTTCATGAATATTTTTTTACCCTTGATCCTGATAATAAAGTTATCGAAATGAATATTTCAAAAGCCTTGTACCTGGCAGACGTGTCTGCCAAAAGGCAATACGAGAACCTGAAAGAGAACGGGTATTATACCAATATTATCGCCGGGAATATCAGCCAGCAAATAAATGTAGACAGTGTTTATATAGACCTCAAACAGTACCCGATTTATTTCAAATGCTACGCTACAGAAAAAATTATTCGCTTAACAAGCATAGTACTTAGAAGCCTTATAACAGAAGGTTACCTGCGGAGTGTTAGCCGTTCAGAAAACAACTCCCACGGATTTTTAATAGAGCGATGGGAAACGCTGGAGAATAAAGATGTAAAAACAGAAAATCGCTAGTTATGTTAGTGCTACCGACGATTATAGAAAAAAAGCAACGACAGTTTGCAGATTTTTTGAAAGAAAAATCAGCCACATGTAGCAGAAATTTTTTGGTTGCAGTGTCTATACTGTATTGTTCGTCTTATTGTGTAGCTTGTTTATATATAGGTATTTCAGCTTTTCAGCACAGTAACAATACATTCGTTATTCACCCTATTGCTGTTAGGCCAGGGCTGTATTATTATAAAAGAGCAGATAGTGCCCTTAGTCCTCAAAAAACTACTTCTCCAAATCATATTTCAATTCTAAAATAATATTTATGAAACGCCTTGCAATAAGTCCAGCTAATAAAGCAAAATTTTTAAGACAAAGAAGGTTTTTTCTTTTTTTACCTGTTCTTGTACTACCCTCTGTTTGCGTTCTCTTCTACTTATTAGGAGGTGGCTCAAACACGGTCAAGGCCGAAGAAAAAAACAGTACTAAAGGATTAAACACAAGTCTTCCAAATGCCAATATAAAAAAAGACAGTTGGAGCAAGATGCAATACTATGAACAGGCCGACCAGGACTCTATAAAAAGAGATGAGCGCATCAGAAACGAAAACGCTTACTCTTCCAATAGCGCTTTACAGCCTTCCGAAAACAAGACTGATTCAATTAGTGCAGTACACATTAGGCCGACATCTTCTTTGGGCAATTCGACGTTACTTTCTTCGACTGTTGGTCGAGGGGATGCTGATGAGGAAGCAGTAATGGCAAAGCTTGCCCAAATCGATAAAGCAATGAATGCATCTTCAAACAAAATAAAAGATTTGCCAATAGATACAAACTATACAGGAAAACATGTGGATGGTAATAACAACGATGAAATTAAAAGACTGGAAAAGTTGATGAAGATGGCTAATAGTAAAGATGACAGTGATGAAGAAATGAATCAGTTAAACGGCATGCTTGATAAGATTATGGATGTACAACACCCGGAAAGGGTAAAAGAAAAAATCCAGGAAGAGCCTATCAAAAATAAGCAACAGGTATATCCCATATCCATGGTTTCCAATGAAACACCTATTACACTTTTGGAAACAAAAAATCGAAATAGTGTGTCATTCGATTACAATAAAGGCGACACTAATGTTAGGCTACGCAATGCTTTTTATTCTTTGGATGAACCTGATTTTACTCCAGAATCCAACAATGCTGTCCCTGCCGTAATAGATGAAACGAAAACGGTTACCAATGGCTCTACTGTTAAATTAAGAATTGGCCAGGATGTTTACCTCGGAGGGCTCTTTGTTGCCAAAAACACTGCTGTCTTTGGTGTAGCACAGCTCAATGGTGAAAGACTGCATATTTTGATAAACAGTATTCGCTATGATAATTCCATTTTACCTGTTTCATTGACAGTGTTTGATCTGGATGGATTGGAAGGTATTTATATACCGGGCGCAATCGCTGAAGAAGTGATTAAAAATTCAACAGACCAGGCAGTGTCAGCAATTGGTATTGGTCCATTGGATCCATCTTTAAAAGCACAAGCCGCAAACGCCGGGATAGAAGCAGCTAAATCTTTGCTCAGTAAAAAAGTCCGGTTAATAAAAGTCACTTTAAAAGCAGGATACCAGCTTTTATTAAAAGCTAATAACGCTTCTTAACAACACTACGACTCTTCTAAATCTTCAACTTATGAAACAGTATATAATAGGTTTGATACTAATCATATTGCAACTCAACAGCTTTAGCCAGGACGTGAAAAGATTTGTCTCTTTTATGGACCCATATCTTTTGCAAATCACTTATAATAAAACGACCAACCTGGTCTTTCCCTATAGTATTAAAAGTGTGGACATGGGAAGCCCGGATCTATTGGTGCAGAAAGCGAAATATGCTGATACTATTTTACAACTAAAAGCAGGAAGAGAAGAATTTAAGGAGACTAGTTTAAGTGTAGTAACAACGGACGGAAAACTGTATTCATTTCTGGTACAATATGCCACTTCTCCGGTCAGGCTAAATTATTTATTTAACACTCAAACCAATTCAACTGCTCATCTACTTCACCAAAAACACGTTGATAATGAACTGGATTTCTTACTTAATGCAAAAAATATAGCCAGCAATAAAAGGTTTATTCATGGGGTTAGAAAGGAAGATTATAAAATGTATTTACAGTTGGATGGAATATATATAAGTAACGAGCATATTTATTTACAACTACAATTAAATAATACTTCGAACCTTCCCTACAAGATTGAAACACTTCGTTTTTTAATCAGGGATAAAAAAGCATCTAAGCGAACAAGTACACAAGAAATTGAACTAAAGCCTGTTTATACCTATGGCAATACTAACTGCATTAATAGCAAAAGTAGCCAACGATATGTTTTTGTATTGCCTGCGTTTATGATAGATAATTCGAAATACCTGGTTTTTCAATTAAGCGAAAAGATGGGAGGACGTACCATTGGTTTGAAAATCAAGGACAGGCATATTTTAAAGGCAAAAAGTATTGATACAAGCAATTAAATCGATCAATTAAACCAAATCTACTATAAACCTAAAATCAATTTTTATGAACGCGGAAAATGTAGAGTACCTGCAAAAGAGCTTATTTAACCTCGGCTTTGGCGACAAATTACACGAGGAATTAAAGGGTAAACTACAGCAAAATGTTCCTGAGTTTACCCTTAAAACAGAGGCGAGTTTTAACAAGGAAAAACTGGAAGCAACCCTTTATTTTAAAAAATCCGAGTCGGTCGATAAATACTTTTTTAATAAGTATGACACCTCTCTGAAGTCAGATTTTTTCCCGGAAAGAACCCATACTTTCTATGTAAACAAAGGTTCAGCAGTAACTTTTAAAGAAGCATACAACCTGTTGTCCGGAAACGCCGTTCAAAAAAATCTTATCAATAAAGAAGGCGAGCAATACAAATCCTGGCTCAAGCTTGACCTCAATCAAAAGGATGAAAATAACAACTACAAGATGGACAGGTACCACCAGAACTACGGGTTTGACCTGAAAAAAGAATTAGCCAAATATCCTATCCGGGAGTTAAACAATTGTGACGCCCTCGAAATGCTGGTAAAATCGCTGGAGAAAGGTAACCGTCAGTCTGTAACTTTTGAAAAGAACGGAGGTGAAGAAAAGTTTTTTATCAGGGCCAATCCTAAAGAGCGAACAATAGATGTTTTCGATAATCATCTGAAACCACTTCAGGCAGAAACACTCAAAGCAAAATTCGGTTTAGATCATGCAGCAAAAACCGACGGTGAAAACAACCAGGATTTGAAAAAGGATATGGGCAAGCAAAAGGAATTAGGCAAGGATGAAAGTAATGTTACGGCACGGACAACCAAGAGCAGGCGGATGTCTCACTAAAATGATAAAATCAAATTGTATGGCAGTTGAAATAATTACGAGGGAAGACCTGCAACATTTCCGGCTTCAGTTATTAAATGACATCCGGCAACTTATTACACCTAAGCAACCGCCACCGGTTAAACCGTGGCTTAAGGCAAGTGATGTAAGAAGGCTGCTAGGTATCTCAGCCGGGAAGTTACAGGCACTCAGGATTGCAGGGAAACTTCATTCTTCTAAAATTGGCGGTATTCATTATTACAAATATGAAGACATACAACAACTATTGGAATCGCAAATCTCGTGATCTAAAACCGGTTATGGCAGCTATTGACCAAATCATAAATTTCTATGTTTCTATTAAAGATGACAGGAGAATAACCACCAGTCACATTAGTATCTATATGGCCCTTTTTAGCTATTGGAATATGAATAATGGTCAAAACCCGGTATTTATTAACCGAAATAGTATTATGAAGATCGCAAAAATCAACGGCTTGGGAACGTATCATAGGTGTATGAAAGAACTCACAGAGTTTGGTTATATAGAATATAGTCCTTCCTATCATCCTGTACTAGGTAGCCAGGTTTGTCTCAAGCAACTTTAGTAAGGAAATGAATTCGTCTTTTTCTAAATAGCCTTAATATAATTTTTTGGACTTTAATAGATGTAATGCCAAGGATAAGAACGATAAAGCCTTCCTTTTGGAAAGATCAGAAACTTGGCAGAATGAAACGTGATGTAAGATTAATGTTCATTGGTCTGTGGAATCTGGCAGACGATGAAGGTGTTGTCTGTGCAGATTCCTGTATAATAAAATCTGAACTGTTTCCTTTCGATGAAGACCTACGGGTTAAAACTATCAATGAATGGATTGCCCAGCTAACGGAAGCCCTTATGATAATACCCTTCACTTTCAATGGTGAAAGCTATTACGTCATTCGCACTTTCAAAGCCCATCAGTCCATCAATAGGCCTCTGGAGTCTAAAATTCCATTGGAAATCATTCAGAATGTACTCACTGAACATTCACTGAATACTCACGGAGTAATCACTGCTGGAAAGGAAAGGAATGGAAAGGAAAGTAATAGGAAGGGAAAGGAAGGCGATGAGCTTTTTTTTAAAAATCCTTTTTCAGAAAATTTTTTAAAAGAATGGGATTTATGGAAAAAATTTAAAAAAGACGAATTGAATTTTTCTTACAAAACGGTTTTAAGCGAACAGGCTGCAATTAACGAACTGGTCAATTTAAGTAAAGGAGATGAGGCCGCGGCGAAAAAAATTATTCATCACTCAATTGCCAATGGATGGAAGGGATTTTTTGAATTAAAAATTGAAAGCCATGGAAATTCAAAAGGCTACCGAAACCCAGTTGGGGAAGACGAATCCGTACAGGCAGCATTCGCAAAAATTGATAGAATGTGTGATAAAGATGGACCTGGCGCAGGTTAAAGCAGAGGCAAAAATGGATTTTGTAAGCCTTGTTAGTGACTTAATGCCTGCAGGCAATCCAACTTATCTTGGAGTGATTAAATATCCTATGATTAAAAGTTTGCTGGCTGAACTTGGTAAAAAAACAATGCTTAAGGTACTCTTTCTTTTGGTGAAAGATTTCTGTAGCAGCGTTAATGTTGTAAGGAACATGAACCAGGATCAGATGATTGAAACTGCAGCAATGCTAATTGATGAATGCGATAATTTTAGATTGGAAGACTATGCCATGATGTTTAGCATGGCAAAAAGAGGAGAACTGGTTAAAATTATGGATAGATTAGACATGTCAGTAATAACTCAAATGCTGGATGAGTACTGGAAACGGCGAAATCAGGCAGCGTTGAAATTGGAGGAAAATGAAAGTCTGGACTCATTAGGGCCTTCCTGCCGCATTGAAGATGCCCTTCATCCTCTGGATGCTAAACTTGCTAACTCTGTTGACACCCTAACAGGTGCTTTTGGAGATTTAAAGAATAGATTGATGGAATGGCGTGAAGAAAATAAAAATGAAAGTAAGTTGGAATAGAAAGTAAAACAGAAAAAAAGAGAACCAAAAGAGGCAAAAGTTACATGAGCAATTTTTAATAATTACTTTCTAATAAAAGATATACGTTCTTAAGCATACAAATCAACAAAGTTTTCAAAAGTTGTAAGAACATCTTGAATTAGGAGGGACAAGTGGGAGCAATTCTTTAAAAATTTTATAAAACCAATTGCAGAAATAATTCAACAAGGAGGCCTAAAATGAGTTACAACCCATTTGACGAGCTATCACGCGAACTTGCAGAAATAAAGGACCTTCTACTTAAGTCCGCCCCACCAACCAGGGAAGATAACCTTCTGCAAACTGAAATTATTGATACTGATACTCTTTGCTATCGGTTAAATATTACCGAACCCACAGCTATTCGTCATCGAAAACGCGGAACTATTCCGTTTTTACAAATTGGTAGTGCTATTCGTTATAATTGGCCTGCAGTAGTTAAAGCCTTAGAAAATAAGAAAAAGTCAAGGTAGGAATTTTTTTCTGGCTGGAAAGGACATTAACCAGAAATATGGTTTCTCTCCCTTCTCTGGATATTTCGTTGAAGTTGACCAGTTGATTTCGTGGCAAATTCAACTGCATGACAAGTTGCATATTCCTACGGATGTATTGATACAACCTTATTAATTCGACAGCACCAATTGCCGATCAAGTAGACACCTTCACTGTCGGTAAGCGATGAGGTTAGCTTCTCAAGCCAGACGGGTACCGAGCCGTTTCGTGACTGCATACGATGCTGTCCAATAAAAAGCTCCTCCGCGATACGGTTTCAGCTACTTCACTTGTTGAAATCGTCCGTAGCAAAATAGATAATTTTTGAAAATTCCTCTTTATATTTTTAAGGCGATCAAAGGTCATTTATCCACCTTTTAAAGACAGGGGCATTTTCCTGGCTAACAATAATTTCTTCAGGTGGCAGCACTTGAAGTTCAATACTTATTTTGCTCTTGTCTACGCTCCTGAATTTAATTATATAGTTAGCATTTACTATGTACTTTCTGTTTACCCTGAAAAAAACTTTACTGTCTACTATTTCTTCAGTTTCGCCCAAACTGGAAATCTCGCATAAATATTTTTTATTGTCTTTGTCAACTGCAAAAACGAGTTTATGCTCTGTAAAAAAATACGCTATATCGTCTGTTTTAACTGTTTGAAATTCTGTTCCTTTTTTTACAATAATTCTTGATTTGGTTTTTTTCGGGTTATTAAGATAATTGTTCAAAGACGCATAATTATTAATAAAATGTTGCTTGAGGTTTTTATACTTGCGCAAAGTATTGCTTAGCTTATTAAGGTCAATAGGCTTAAGCAAATAGTCAATGCTGTTATATTCAAAAGCCTCTGTAAGGTATTTATTATAGGCGGTTGTAAAAATAACAGGGCAAAGCACAGGATGTTCATTAAAAATATTGAAGGAAATGCCGTCAGATAATTCAATATCCATAAGAATAAGATCGGGCTGAGGATTTTTTTGAAGCCAGTTAATGCTTTCCGCCACCCTTGAGGTAGTTCCTGCAATTTCTATGCTGCTGTCTGTGTTTACAATACATTGAATTAGATTGTCCAGCGCAGGCTTTTCATCCTCAATTATTAATACTTTCATCAGTTAATGTTTATTAAGGGTAGTCGCACTTCAAAAATTTCATTGTTACTGTTTATGATTATATTCCTTCCGGTTAGCAACTTGTAGCGGTTATCAAGGTTATTTAACCCAACTTTTGATGTACTGGAAGGATAACTTTTTGCGTTCATTTCATTTTTAACCATAACATAATTGGAAGAAACAGTAATATAAATCGTCAACGGTTTTTCCTGGTTTAACTCATTATGCTTAATCACATTTTCCAGCAGTATTTGTAACGATATGGGAAGAATTAGTAGCTCTGCTGCTTCCGTATCTGTTATTTGAATAACCATGTTAATTGCCTTGTCGAACCTTATTTTCAATAAATAAAAATAGTTACTCATAAATTCGATCTCTTCCATTAGCAATACGAGATTTTTTTCCCTGTTAATTAAAATATAATGGTAAACTTTTGCCAACGTATCATTATATAATTTGGCATTTACCGGATTGGAGGAAATAAGAAAAGACAAAGTGTTAAGCGAATTGAAAATGAAATGAGGATCGATCTGGTTTTTTAATGCCACCAGTTCGGCATGTGTTTTAGCGAGGTCTAATTGTTCCACCCTATTCAAAGTGTCAGAATGTTCACGGTTGAGAAAAAAATTCTCATACAGGTTGGTAATGAAAATAGCCAGTAGGGTAACCAACATTACAGAATGTATAACAGGCAAAAAATAAGATGGTTCTTCTTTTGAGAAATAATGCCATACTAATAATACCGCTGCGGAAATGATTATAGTGTAAGTAATAACAGTTATTAAGAGAATAAAAACACTTTTATAATATTCGTTATTTGGTATTTTTAACCTGTTTTTTAGCGTTACCATCAGCCTTACATCTCCCTCCCATATCAGCCAGGCCAACAGTATAAAACAAAAATAATTTACCAAAAGCAAAGGAAGAGAATACGCGTAATTAGTTATAAGGCCGGTAACGTTGGGAATGAATACACCCAGGAGGGGAATAAAAATGAGTTTTATTGTTTTATCACTGCTAAAAACTTCTTTACCATGTGCAAAATTCTCATGATTATTTGGTTTCAAAAACTTCATTTGGTAAAGTTTGTACTTGTAATGTTTTTAATATTTGCCGCGTAGAAAAGTTAATAGTGATAAACGGTAGATGTAATTAAAAAATGCTTGACTTCTAACTGGTTTTCAACTTATAAATGAGGTTACTATTACCAGGCTTTTGTATAAGTGGTATGTGATCCGGCCAAATAACAAACACAGGGACTAACAATATAAAAAACAAAATTGATTAAAAAAACTTTAGAAACTAAAATGCAGCTTTAGGTATTAAAATCTCAGGTTTCAGATATTTTGTGAATAGGAGGTTTGTCAATGAAAATATTTTTATTAAAGAAATTACGGCAACGGTTTTCATCTTTTAAAGTGGATGCATCAATATAAAACTTACAATTTTTCTCATGTGCACATAAACGGGTGGTTTCTACCACCTGTCTTATTTGTAGCTGTATATTAGCAATGGATACTAAAATTTATACAAAAAGTGACGCTACATCCTTTTGTTTTCTCTAATAATCCGCGTTTCAGAATCGGAAGGCACGCTATATTTTGGGTAAGCTGGATATTGTACTATACTATTATTTCCACTTTTTCATTTTCTGCTAAGCATGGTTTTGCCCGCAGTTTTTTTGGCTGCCTTACCGAGGTTTCTCTTTCTACTCCCCTCGATATGTGTTTTTGTTATTTTATCATTTATTTCTTGTTTCCGCATTTTTTATTTAAAGGTCGCTATCTCCAAATGCTACTCCTGTGGCTGATTGCGAGTATAGTTTTTATGGTAGCCTTTGAAGCAAATGCGACTTACATAGTGCCTTTTATAAGAGGATGGTTCGGCTTACCTGTACCTATGCGTCGCCCAAATTATATAGAGGTTTTCTTTAGTCTTTTTAGCCAGATAAATATGGAAGGATGTATAGCTGCATCTATCAAACTCGGGAAGTTGTGGTACATTAAGCAGCAGGAAATAGATTTGCTTAAGCAGGAAAAAGAAAAGATACAACCGCATGAACAAAAAGGCTTGATGCATCCTGCGTTTTTAGCAGAACTACTAACACGTATAGAAGTATTGGCCGATACCCGGCCATTAGTTGTAGCTAAGTCGATTAAAAAAATCAGGAACCTTGTTATAAGCATGTTGTACGAAAATGCAAGAGCCCAGGTTTTACTAAAAAATGAATTGTCGCTGCTGCAAGAATATATTTATCTTGAAGAAACTATTGCGGAAGAAAACCTTCATGTAGACACCTATATCAATGTAGCGGCAACAACTGAAACCATAGCCCCTTTCATTATTTTACCTCTTGTAGAAAATGCATTTAGGCAGGTTCACCTTCAGCCTCTTAAAGAGAAGAGAATTAATATAAAACTGGAACTCGACCAGGGAATCTTGCATGTTTTTTTAAAATGGAATAAACCTGTTGATACGTCTACAATGGCACAAGGCCGCAATGTTATTCTTCAGAATATTTCTAAGAGACTTCAGCTAATTTATCCGCAAAGCTACGAGTTGAAGATTTTTATAGAAGTAGAGCAGGTAAAGGTTGATTTGAAAGTAGATTTGAAAAAAGCAATCAACTAATAAGGTGGGTCATATAATTCGTATAGCTTTCGAAGAAATTAAGATGTTTTTTGCTTTTATCCTTTTTCTGGTTCCCTATATTTTATCGATACTAAAGAGAAATATATTCCTTTATTCTCAGGCTGATTTCACTCTTTAAAATTCGGGTTTAAGGCAGGAAAATTCATGCTTCAGGAAATTACTCCTCCATTTCTTACGCAAACTACTGGCCGTTATTGTCATAAGCACTAAGACCTGTTAAGAAAACATACGTATCATCTTTCAAATTGTGCTTATGAAACAAAGAATTCTATTTATGCTGCTACTGCTGTTTAATGCAGCATTAGTGATGTCGCAAAACCAGGTAATAAAAGGAACAGTAACAGATGAAGAAGGAAAGCCTGTTGATGCAGCAACAATAAATGCAAAAGGAACAAAAAGAAGTGTAGCGGCAAATAGCCTGGGAGCTTTTACTATTTCAGCTCCTTCTTCTGTAAAAACGCTCGTTGTTTCTGCAATAGGGTTTCTTCCTGCTGAACAAACTGTTTCCGGATCAAATTTGAATATAGTATTAAAAAAAGATGAGAAAAGATTAAATGAAGTGGTTGTAGTGGGCTATGGTCAAACTCAGAAAAGAGCAATTACTGGTTCGATAAGTAAGGTGCTTGCCAGGGATGTGGAGAACCAACCGGTGCAAAGTTTTGAGTCGGCTTTGCAAGGTAAAGCGCCGGGAGTTGTAGTAGAGAACAGCAGTGGCAAAGTGGGCGAAGGCATTAAGGTAAGAATTAGGGGAACATCCTCTATATCAGCTAGCAGTCAACCTTTGTATGTGGTAGATGGTGTACCCTTAACTACGGCCAGCCAGTCAGATATCAATAATGAACCTACTAATCCTTTAATAGATCTTAATCCTAATGATATAGAATCAATTGAAATATTAAAAGATGCTGCTTCTTCCGCCATTTACGGTGCAAGAGCAGCCAATGGTGTGGTATTAATCACAACAAAAAAAGGTACACGAAATAATAAAAGTGTAATTGAGTTGAACACAACATTAGGGATATCGAACCCGACAATGAAACGTGGTTTTTTGAATGCAAAAGAATATGTGCAGGCGATGCATGTAGCAGCTAAGAATGATGGCCGATATGATTTCGCCAATGGTAACGCTGGGCCTGACGGTAATACTCCGGCTGCCAATGAAAAGGAAGATATTACAAACTTTATCAATTATTATGATACCAACTTCATCGCTCCGTATGCTTTAGGTACCGATTGGAGACATGGGGCTGTCAATACGAGTTGGGAAGACCAGCAATACCGGAAAAATGCACTCTCTCAGCAGTACGATATTTCTGTTCGCGGGGGTAATGAGAAAACAAGGTTTTTCGCATCCGGCTTTTATAACGACCAGGAAGCCATTGTTATCGTTAACAGGTTTAAACGGTACGGAGGACGTTTAAACCTGGAACAATCTATAAACGATAAGCTTTCAATAGGTATCAATATGTCTTTAGCAAGGACTGAGTTGGCACGCGTATCAAACGATGATGCTTTTTCTACTCCCGGCCAGCTAATGGCACAGGTTCCTACATCGCCTTTGGTTGATCCCGAAACACATGATATTAACGCGAAAACGTTATATGCAAATGCTTTGTTCGACGCAAAATATAACAGTGATAACCAGGTTAACTACAGAAGCATAGGAAACATTTTTGGCAACTACGCTTTCTCTCCCGCTCTTTCTTTCCGATCTGAATTTGGCACCGATGTTTTAAATATGACCGAACAAACCTTTGCAGATAAAAGAACGCAGGATGGCGGAGGAATTGGAAAAGGACAATATTTCACTTCTCAAAACGTAACCTTTAATACCAACAATTACTTTACTTACTCTCCGCATTTCAACGATTTCAAAATGACTACTCTTCTTGGAATGAGTTATTTGCAAAACGACTTAAGGCAATCAAACCAGCAGGCAGAGAACTATCCGTCGGCCGCTGTTAAAAATCTTACAGGAGCAACTAATGTAACCTTTGGTAATTCAGCAAACGAAAGGTATAACTTCCTGTCATACTTTTTCAGATCTAACCTAAGTTACAAAGACAAATATTTATTCGGCTTTAGTATACGCTCAGACGGTTCATCACGATTCGGCCCTGAAAACAGGTATGGATATTTTCCCGCATTGTCCGCCGGTTGGCTTCTATCTGAAGAAGCCTTCTTAAAAACATCCAGGGTTATCAGTAATTTAAAATTAAGGGCAAGCTGGGGACTAACCGGAAATGCAGAAATTGGCGAACATCAATACCTTAACTTATTTAGAGTTTCAAACTATCCTGACCTGGCCGGCTTTGTTCCCTACCAGTTAGGCGACCCAAAACTGAAGTGGGAAAAAACAACACAAACCGACATAGGACTTGAATTTGGTTTGTTTAATAATCGCCTGAGTGGCGAGATGGATGTTTATAACAAGCAAACAAAAGATTTACTGCTTGCGGTCAATGTGCCTGCAACGAACGGTTATTTCGACAACGTCAATTTCCTCAACCAGATATTGCAAAACCTCGGTCGGCTTGAAAATAAAGGACTCGAAATAATGCTAAATGGCAGGATAATAGATCAAAAAAGCTTTAAGTGGAGCTCATCCTTTAATATCGCTTTCAACAAAAACAAAATAAAAGATATTAAAGGACAGGTGATACAAGGCAGTTCACTACAGCGCGCAATTGAAGGCGAACCAATCGGAGTGTTTTATATGCAAAAGTTTTTAGGTGTTGACCCTGCTACCGGAGATGCTTTATACCTGGGTGAAGATGGCAAACCAACTCATGATTATAATGCGGCAAAACGACTGGTGGTAGGTGATCCTAATCCACGTTTCACCGGCGGTTTTACCAATAACTTTTCTTATAAGGGTTTTGATCTCAACGTCTTTTTCACTTTTGTTTCGGGTAATAAAATTTATAATAACGCGGGACGATTTATGTCAGATGGATTTGTAAACGGATTGGATAACCAGACAAAAGAAATTCTAAACGCCTGGCAAAAACCAGGTGATATTACCAATGTGCCGCGGACAGGCTGGTTTAACGGAAGTGGTTCACGCACTTCATCTAGATGGCTCTATGATGGTTCATACATTCGGCTTAGGCAGGTTTCCTTTGGTTACAACCTGCCCCTCGCGGCGAGCCGTTGGATGAAGATAAGTTCTGCGAGGATATTCGTCTCTGGAACAAACTTGTGGACCAAAACAAAATACATCAGCGACCCGGAAGTAAATACGCTAGGAACAAATATTTCCGGTGTTTCGAATATTACCGGAGGGGTAGATTTTTACACCATTCCACAACCACGCACAATCACCTTCGGATTGAGTGTGAAGTTTTGACCTAAGATTCTTTTAATTAATCAAAAGAAATTATATGAAATTCAAAATAGTCATATTGCTTTATGTTCTTGTTTCATTTTCCTGCAATAAAAAACTCGACGTTCAACCGCAAAACACCGTACCAGCCGAGGAGATAAAAACATCGGACGATGTAAAAGCGGTTCTTTTCGGCGCATATTCCACATGGCAAAATGCAAATGCATTCGGTGAAAAATACAACACGTTTACAGAGTTATTGGTAAATGATAATGACATTGACTGGGCAGGAACTTTTGCAGAATACAGGGACATTAATAACAAAGAGGAAGATAAGCTGGCGCCAGGTATATACCAGGTATGGGCAAATTCATATCATACAATTAATGCTGCAAATATCGTTTTAAGTAAGCTCGATCTTTTAGGTGCCGATGATAAAACTGTAGTGGAAGGTGAGGCGAAATTCTTTAGAGGTGTTACCTATTATTACCTTGTTAATTTGTTTGCAAGACCATGGTCTGCGGGTAATGTCTCCTCAAATCCTGGTGTACCACTTATTTTGGCACCTCTTACCGGGTACGATGCAGCCAAGGATAAATTGCCTCGTGCATCAGTAGAGGCAGTTTACAAACAGGTATTGTCTGACTTAACAGATGCTGTCAGTAAATTACCGGAGACATCAGGAAGTTTCAGGGCTACAAAATTTTCCGCTGAAGCAATGCTTTCACGGGTATACCTCTCCCAGGAAAAATATGCAGAAGCAGCTGCAGCAGCAAATGATGTGATCCAGTCACAAAATTTTTCACTCACACAGTTATTTTCAAATGCTTTTAATAACGTTGCGAATTCCACTGAAGATATTTTTGCCATTCAGCAAACAGCTCAAAGCAATACCGGAACAGCCAATTTTGGCATCACAACTTTTTACTCAAGTTACCCTGTTGGTCGTGGCGAACTTCAAATAACTGATGCTCACATTGCAAAGTACGAAGCAGGCGATGCAAGGGGTGCTTTTTTCTATGATGGTGTCAGTATATCGGGTTCACCAGGTCATTTAACAAGCAAGTGGAAGAATTTATATAAAGCTATTCCTGTAGTACGTCTTGCAGAAATGTATCTTACAAGGGCTGAAGCAAACTTTCGCAAGGGCGGTGCACCTGTAGGCCCAAATACTCCAATAGAGGATGTAAATATTATCAGGAGCCGGGCAACTTTGCCACCACTTGCTGCATTAGCAAGCGTTGATGATATTGTTGCAGAACGTTATAAAGAACTGGCTTTTGAAGGGGAAAGATTTTTAACTGTCAAGCGCCTTAAAATACCGGTAAAGGAACATTCCTATGATGACCCCCGATTGATTTTTCCCATTCCGCAAAGAGAAATTGATCTGGGCAATGCCCTTCCACAAAATGAAGGATATTAAATATATTCTTCAGTTTCTTTGGCAAGGAGAACTTTTGTTCTCCTCGCTTTTTATGAAGGTTGATGATATGAAGATTACGCTGCCGCTTACAATCTTATTTATAAAAGAAATTATTCTCTCTCAGCCTCGTGAGATTTTTCGAAACCATACGACGCATAGACGGCGGAGAACAGGCACGCCGAGAAATTATACCAAGCTTCTTCGTAGCGGGTATGCAGGGATCTGCTAACAAAAAAAAATTAGTATCTTATTACTACCATTTTTTTGGTATCAACTGGTTTTCCGGCAACATACAATGTTTATAATTAAGTGCCTGCGTTAAGTGCGGACGTATCTACATCAACGAGACCGCTTTCGGTCAAGCGAATTTACTTTATTTTTTGTCCTGCCTCATTGCTAATAACCAGTTCCGCATTAGTTGAAGCGCCTCTAGTCACAAAAACATTATAGACCCTAAATCGGATGACCAGCAAAACAACCGCCCGGTCGAGTAAATGGCCTAAGAGGTTACAGTGATCAGGTGGTCGTCCCGCATCGCTGTGCGTAAGATTTCGTATACACTGGTTATTTGTGGAAAGACTTTTAAGTAATGTTCGAGCCTAAGCTGATAACCTCGTTTCTTTAGTCTTTCCGGTATAACAGTTGTTACCAGGACCATCGCTTTCCGCTAACGGGATTAATTACCCGAAGCATTTAGCAACTAGCCAGGGTGATATCAGCAATGCTATATCTGAAGTAAGCCAGACTGCAAATACCTGTACTAAAAAAATTGAACAGGACAAGATTGGGTGGATGGGCAGCTGCTTTAGTAAAGTACATTCAACAACTACTTCGGCCGGACAGCATTTTACTTTTCGGAGATTTATAAAATAAAATTGTTTACTGATAATTATACAACCAGTAGAAAATCCACGGTATGTGTCTGTCCTGGTTTAGTGGAAAGCTGAATGGTATTAGATATTATGCTCATGCAGGCGGTGGGGTTGATTATTATTGTGAGATTCGCTTGAACCAGGAAAAAGGAACCGGTAGTGTAATTTTCTTTAAACGAACAGGTATGACGGATGAAAGATATTTTGACAAAATAGACATATTCTATTTTCAGTAGCAATAAACCAATAAATGAATGAAGTAATATTGTCTGCTTTCAACATACAATAGTGGCTGAAGATTCAATACTAAGCAGAAAAACAACATTCAACCTTATTAACATGTTTAAATAGATCGAAGCCTGAATTCCGCTAAAAACAGGCAGACTCATACGATATTGATGAAGTACAGCGTTAGAATATTTTTTGCGGTTTAAAAAAGTCCTTTATGTGCTTTCATTAATGTTTTTTGCTACCTTTTTTGCTACCTGCGCTAAAAACAAAAGGATAAACAATTGATTATCAATGTGCTTATCCTTTTATCTGTGATCCCGCTGGGACTATTCCTTACTTTGCAAGTAATTGTATTTCAGTTTACTATTTTACTAAAACGTTCAAACTCTCGATTTACTCTCGCTAACCTTTTTACTATAGTGTAAATTTATTTAATTCATACCTTATTTCAAAAACTATTAACTGATCAAAAAGTGGGAAAGCTCAAATTTTATTTCAATTGGTTTAGCCATTCATGTGCTTACAAAAAATTCCATCAGTCACTCATTGCAGTTATAATATTCAAAAAAATAGCTCAGGTATCAACAAAGACTATGCGCTTACGACAAACCGTAAATACGATAAATGGGATATGTTTTTGTGCTTTAAGTGAGTTGATGAAGCAACAATGGTAATGCATTTACAACTGTATAAATATAAATATGAAAGGAGCTGGGACAAAAATGCCTTCACGTTAATCCAATTTTTACGAACCGGATGGTTGCAATCCTTACAACTTTACAAATTGCTTATAGACAACTTGCTTACCACTTGCAACCTTTACAATATACACTCCCCTTGCCAGGGTTGATACATCGAGTTGAACAATTTGATTTGACAATTTTGTATGTATTGTTTTCATTACAACTCCTGTAGCGGATATAACCAATATCATAGATGGCTTATTAACTCGCATTCCGTTAGTAGAAACCTGTAGAGTATTGCGGGCTGGATTTGGAATTAGAATTAAACTTAAAGCGCTATTTACATTTAGAACATTCTTATCATTTACAAAAAATGGCCTGCTTATAATAGAAGCGTTTGTTACATTTACAGTTACAGCTTTAGATGTAGCTGAAAGACCTTTATCATTATAAGCTTTAGCAGTTATAATGTATGTTCCTGGTTGTACATTTATCCAGTTATAAGTATAAGGATAAATGTATTCTGTTCTTAATATAGACGTTCCATTATAAAACTCTACTTTACTTATTTTGTCATTCGGGTCTTTTGCTTTCGCAACTAGATAAATAGTTGCAGTGCCGGTATAGGTTGTATCATTAACAGGATTTACAATACTTACAACTGGTGCTACATTTTCATCTACTACTGAAACCTGAATATTGTTGGATGTGGTTACATTGCCACTATTATCGTAAGCTTTTACAGTAAGGGCGTAGTTACCGGAAGGAACATTATCCCATAAAAACCCGTAAGGAGATGTAGTTTCAGTATGAAGCAGAGTTGAACCACTATAAAACTTCACTTTAATTATTTTGCCATCTTCATCAATTGCTGTAGCATCGAGTTTAATTCTTGCAGGGGCTGCATATTTTACAATGTTATAAGGGATGGAAAGAGTTACAGTTGGAACTTTGTTTTTATTGCCTTCAATTAAATACCTTCCTACTGCTCCAAAAATGCCTCCTGCAAATGGACCGTTGTTTCCTGAACCAATACCATATAACCTGTTTTTATCAAGAATAATTTTTTTAGGATTGAAATTACCAGGGTAAATTTCTCCATTATTACCAAAGCTACTGTCTAAATTTCCCTTGGAGTTGTATCTTGTAATAACTGAAATACTTCCGGTTGAATTTAAGTTACTTCCAGCCGAAGTACAAACAATGATTTTTCCATCACTTTGTACTGCCACTGATTGAGAGTTAGTTGTACCATCTCCAAAATCTCTTATCAGCTTTCCCTCATCTGAAAAATTATTATCAGGGTTTCCGTCTGAATTATATACACCAATAAAAGAACTAAGATTTTGGTTGTGGTTAAAGCTACCGACTACTATTTTTCCCTTATTTCCAAAAGCAATAGAAGTTACATCATCACTGCCAGAAGTTATTTGCATGCCCTTATTTGCAAAACTACTATCGAGGGTTCCGTCACTATTTAGGCGAGCAAGTCTTATATTATTATCGCCAACATATGCATCTCCCACTAAAATTTTTCCATCACTTTGAATAGCAATGGCATCAATGGAACCTAAATCTATATACTGTTTTCCATCATTCGAAAAACTGCTGTCAATGGCGCCATTAATGTCATAGCGTGCAACCTTAGGACTATAGAATTCTCCGTCTTCAGTTCCGAACCCTGCTACTATTATTTTACCGTCGCCTTGAATAGCTATAGATGTAACCGTATAGAAATCGAGCATCATAGCTCCCCTACCTGCAAAGGTGCTATCGAGGTTTCCGTTTGCATTATAGCGGCTTAAGATATTGTATGAAGCTTCATTCAAAGGTTTTGCTGACGCTACCAATATTCTATCTTTTGTTTGAATTGCTAATGCAATAATGTGTAATTCTATTACTTGCCTTCCCTTATTTGCAAAACTGCTGTCTATGCTTCCATCCGTATTATATCGAATAACAAAGTGTTCCTGCTCGTAAATTCCTTTTTGCGTATGACCTGCTGCCAGTATTTTTCCGTTTGTTTGAATTGCTGCACCAATATATTCAGTTTGGGCTTCCTTAGAAGTAAAACTATGAGTCAATTTACCATTTCGATCAAATGTATTGTCTAAACTGCCATTTAAATTATATCTCGCGACGCAATAGGTGCCTCTTGCAATCAATCCGTGAATCGAAGAAGCACCAGCAAGTACTATTTTACCATTAGCCTGAATAGCTATAGAGTTTGAAGTATTATCTAAAGAGTCAAAGTCTGTTGTTTGCAATCCATCATTTGAAAAACTGCTATCAAGAATTCCATTAGTCTTATATCTGGCTATCGCAAAATCACTTAATCCAACTTCTTTTTCAGCAAAACCGGCTACTATTATTTTGCCATCATTTTGAAGGATAACTGAAGAGGGGTCATTATTTTCAAAACCCCGAAAGGTTGTAATTATTTTTCCACCTCTACCAAAAGTATAGTCAGGATTTCCATGTACGTCATATCTGGCAAGGGCAAAATGATGGCTTACCGTTCCTATGACCAATATTTTACCATCCCTTTGGATGGTTACTAAAACAGCAGACTCAAGCCAAGAATTAAAATCTGTTGTTTGTTTCCCATCTTCGGAAAAAGTACTATCCATGCTTCCATCATTATTAAAACGTGCAACCATAAAATCCGGAGTGTTACTGATTTCAGTGAGGCCACCTGCTATCACGATTTCGCCATCATTTTGAATAGTTATTGCCCCACCATCACCGGTCATGTCTGTAACTAATTTCCCGTCGTTAGAAAAAGTGGTATCAAGGTTTCCATCGGTGTTATACCTTGCAAGAGCAAAATTTTGATAAGCGAATCCTAAAACTACTATTTTGCCATCCTCTTGTACAGCAACTTTTGCCGCCACATCATAAGGCAAGTCAAAGTCAAAAGTAGTTGTCTGCAGTCCGTCATTTGAAAAAGTGTTGTCTCGGCTGCCATCTATATTGATCCGGGAGACAGCAAAATCGTCATTAACCGAACCTACAAGTAACATTTTCCCATCAGGCTGCAATATTGCACTGCCTGGAGAGAAATATAATGGGTCGGAAAAACCATTCTTCCCATAACTTGGGTCTATAGTGCCGTTTGGAAGGGTTTTAGTAATAAAAGTCTGAGAATAAGTCTGGAAGATCACGTAAGCACTATTATCTAATTGTAATAATACACGTGTAATATTAGTGCCAGTAGGTACTTTATAGCCTAAGTCCGTCTTAACAATTCCATCTGTACCGAATGAAGAATCTAATTTACCAGATTGGCCGTAGCTGCATCTGAAACAAAAAAATAACAGTGCAATTACTAACAAAAACTTTTTCATTATATTCTACAATTTATACGTCAAGACTTGCTTACTACCTGTTAAAATCGAAGCTTATAAAAAACTTTTATTACTGGAGAAGAGGTTAGTAATAATAAGGATGAAACATTGCAACAGGGTGACATCGATTAGCAGAAAGAAGTTCTAAGTTAGTAGATTATATAATAAATTGCAAGAAACTACGCATATTTTTCATGATGAATGAAGCAAAATTTTAAATTAAAAACTAAATTAGAAGGTCCCCTTTGCTCTTTATCACTTCTATAATGCCTTCTCCACTTATAATGTTTATAGTATAAACACTGCTTATTAGAGCCGAAACATCATGTTACATAGCTTCAACGTATTCGAATGAATAGTGTTCATTACCTCCTGAAAGTGATACAACCGATATTGTTTCAGGTTTACTTAGCTGCAATCCTGGGTGTAACTTTGCAAACTAGTACTTACATGATTAGCGTTTAATTTTTTTCTTAAAGCACTATTCACATCGGCAATGCTATTTTCAAAAGAGTGCCTACTGCTTACGCTCCTGCATTTGTTGCCGTTATGCTCACAGGGTCAGATGTTAAAAAAATGCAACTGTACTGCTACTGAAAATGTAAAATTGATCTCAAGCTGCTATAGGAGAAAAATCAATTAAAAATAAAAAGGAGCTAAGATAGAAATCTGGCGCGTCTGTATTAAATATTCTATGAAAAACCAATTGAAAGAGTAATTATTGCAAATAACGGTTGCTACAACTTTACAAATTGCTTTTGTAAAACTTTATCTCCACTCATCACCTTTACAATGTAAACTCCACTTACAAGTGATGATACATCCACTCGTACGATTTGATTTGATACATTTGTTTGTATTGTTTTCATCACCACACCTGTCGCCGATATTACCGTTATAGTTGCTGGCTTACCTTGTTGCAATCCTTTTGTAAAAACCTTCAAAATAATATGAGCAGGATTCGGAGTAATTTTCAAATTTATAGCACCTTTGCTGCCTTCAATCAATGGTCTGCTGCTTACAATTATTGCACTGTTTATAGTTATGGTTATGGGTACAGAAGCGGTTGCTAATCCTTTTGCATCATAAGCTTTTGCAGTGATTGTATATATGCCAGGTGTGGGGCTGGTCCAAATACAGGTATAGGGATAAATATATTCTGTTCTTAACAAAGTGGAACCCTCATAAAATTCTACTTTAGTTATTCTCTCATTGGGGTCATGAGCACTTGCAACAAGAATTATTGTATCCGGGCTATTATAAGTTGTATCATGAGCCGGACTTTCAATACTGACAATAGGAGGAACATTTTCCTCTACTACTAAAACATGTATAGCATTGGACGTAGCCACGTTGCCGCTGTCATCATAGGCTTTAGCACTAAAGGTGTATTCACCTGCCGGAACATTTATATACAGGAAACCATAAGGATACTTAGTTTCACTATGTATGTGAGTGGCACCATTATAAAACCGAACCTTGGTTATTCTACCATCTTCATCAGTGGCTGTGGCATTAAGTTTAATTCTTGCAGGCGCTGCATATTTTACGATATTGTGGGGGATGGAGAGATTTACGATTGGAGGTTTATTTTCAGTGCTGTCAAGAAAATATCTTGCTACGACGCCAACATACCCGGGATTTTGGCTATAGCCCACGGCATATAATTTATTTCCAAAAATAGCTATATCATTAATTCCCTTGTTCCCATCATTTACGTCTGTCGCCTGTTCTCCAGCTATACCAAAACTGCTATCTAAACTTCCATTTGGATTGAAACGTGCAATTTTAAAATTTAAATTATCTTGGTTTCCATTATAGATATTACCACTGCCCGCTACAACTATTTTTCCATCAGTTTGTATCCCTAGCGAAGAAACAGAAAAATCAGTTACATGTTTTCCAGCTTTTGCAAAAGAACTATCAAGTGTGCCATCAGTATTATAGCGGGCAATCTCATAACCTGCCACTACAATCTTTCCATCGCTTTGTATAGCTACCGATGAAACAAAATTGGTAGTTTCCTTTCCATCTTTTGAAAAGGTCGTGTCAAGTGTACCGTCAGAATTGTAGCGGGCAATTCCAACAAATGGTGAGTAGTCACCTGAAACTGCAGCTACAAGCTTTCCATCGCTTTGTATTGCCAAAGAGTAACCAGCATTCTCAGGGCCCGACGATAAATCAGTTAGTTGCTTTCCATCTTGTGAAAATGTAGAATCAAGCGTGCCGTCGATATTGTAGCGCGCAAATCCAAAACGAAAATACGAAGTAGCTGGGTCTGCGATAGTGCCTGCCACTATGATTTTTCCATCGCTTTGCAGGACTATTGATGTGGCTTTAGCGCCGGATCCAAAGTCCGTTGTTTCCTTTCCATCTTTAGAAAAGGTAGAATCAAGGGTACCATCTGTATTATAGCGAACAAGAGCAAAATCAGCGCTCGCTAAATTACTAGAAGTGCCAACTACTATAATCTTTCCATCCCTTTGTATGGCTATTTGTGTGGCTACAGAATAAGCGTCGCCGTCAGTTCCAAAATTTGTAGTTTGCTTTCCATCTGCTGAAAAAGTAGTATCAAGGGAGCCGTCGGCATTGTAACGAGCCAGCGCAAAATCTGATCCCTTACCTGTATATGTAACCCCTGCCGCTACAACTTTTCCATCGCCTTGTACCCCTACACTGTTATAATAGGTACTACCTACATGAAGATAATCAGTAAGTTTTCCATCTTGTGAAAACGTCTTATCAAGGGAGCCGTCGGCATTGTAACGAGCGAGCGCAAAATCCGATCCTTTATTAGGATCATATGTTGTACCTGCCACTACAATCTTTCCATCGGTTTGTATGGCTACTGAATTAGCAAACTCATAAATGGATGCAAAATCAGTTGTTATCTTTCCGTCTTTTGAAAAACTAATATCAAGAGTTCCATCTGTGTTGTAGCGGGCAAGCGCAAAATCGGTACCAGTACCACCTGCGGCTACAATCTTTCCATCGCTCTCTATGGCTACTGAGTTAGCAAAATCAGCACTGTATGCAAAATCAGTTGTTATCTTTCCGTCGTTTGAAAAAGTAGTATCAAGTGTTCCATCTGTATTGTAGCGGGCAATGGCAAAATCTCCCATACTGCCTGCGGCTACAATCTTTCCATCGCTTTGTATGGCTACTGAGTTAGCAAGATCAGCACTGTATGCAAAATCAGTTGTTATCTTTCCGCCTTTTGAAAAAGTAGTATCAAGTGTTCCATCTGAATTGTAGCAGGCAAGCGCAAAATCAGATCCTGTATTAGGATCAGATGCACTGCCTGCGGCTACAATCTTTCCATCGCTTTGTATGGCTACTGAGTTAGCAATATCAAAGTTGGATCCAAAATCAGTTGTTGCCTTTCCGTCTTTTGAAAAAGTAGTATCGAGTGTTCCATCTGTATTGTAGCGGGCAAGTGCAAAATCAAATCCTTTACTAGGATCAATTGTGGTACCTGCGGCTACAATCTTTCCATCGCTTTGTATGGCTACTGAGTTAGCAAAATCAGAATTGGATGCAAAGTCAGTTGTTATCTTTCCGTCTTGTGAAAAAGTAGTATCAAGAGTTCCATCTGTATTGTAGCGGGCAAGCGAAAAGTCGGTACCTGTATTAGGATCAAATGTGGTACCTGCCACTACAGTCTTGCCATCACTTTGTAATACACCTTTAGCATCTCTTATATTCACTGATTCTGAATGCCCCTTGTTGCCGTAAGAGGCATCCAAAGTGCCATTAGCAAGATTGCGGGTAACTACAGTTTGCCCATTTGCTTCAAAAATAAGGTAAAGCGTTCCATCAGTTTGCGTCAACACCTGAGTCCCCCTTACACCATTAATATTTGCTGATGCACCAAAATCAGTACGAACTATTCCCTTGTTTCCAAATGATGGGTCGAGTGCTCCAGGTTGTGAATAGGCAATTATAGTAGTTATTAATACTCCGAGAAGTAATGCAGCCGGTTTCATATAATATATTTTCAAGGATTACTATCATTCATCTAGATTTCGTCGACGTTATTAAACGAAGAACTCCCATCTTTACGTTTCCCTTTACTACGGCACAAACTTTTTGCATAGGCTTTATTATCGCTATAACCTCAACTTCTAGCCGAGCAGAAGGGGCTTTTATCAGTATAATTTTTTACGGATGACATGTAGTTGCTTCTGTGAAGCTACTCCTCTTAGAAGACCATGCATATGACTTGGATCAGCGGGTCGGGTGATTGGCATCCTATTTCAACCCTTTTCAATTGTTAATAACAATTGATGTATTAAAAAATATTTCTTTTCAAAGGTTTTTAAGTTTAGGAGCGAAATCATCTCAAAAGAGTGTTGAGCTTTCAGCCGGGTTAAAATTTTATCAATAGCACTAAGTTCGTTTTTTACCTTTATCCGTCTCTGCCAAAAATTCATCTTCTGAGTAGTTTTAATAAGTAGAAAACAAGGGTTTGTTACAAAGGCTTTGCATGTATATGCACTTGATTTTCGGCACGCACTTGCCTTGTTTTTTTTGTAACTGACGACATTTTCGTTAAAGGCGATTTTTAACTAATCTTTCATTTTCCCGCTTACTTTATCTTTCTAAAATCGATAGCAGTCTTTGTCTTTTCCCCGTCCGAGTTCCGAGGCAAAAGGAGCGGGATTTTTAAATTGTCAGACAATTGAACATCTTGCCGGTTGCAGGTACAGCAACCTGAAACACCAATAGAATTTTTAAATAGAAATAGATTTGTTGATTAGTAGGTTAGACCAGAGCACTTATAAGATAATAATGACGTCACTTGTTTTCCACTGATCATTTATTTAATATGCAAGGTTTTTAAGATACTACCTTTCCGGATTCTGCTACAATCTCCCGCTTTAATTTATATTCTGTGACTAGTTGAAGAGTCGGTTGCTTTACGATCTCATGGTGAAATGGAAGTCTTGTTGTAGTGTCATGTTGGCAGGTGCTCTCATTTTTGAAAGGGCAACTTTTACTTTTTCTCCCCTTTAAAAGTAAGTGGGGTTATGGTGCGGTGAAGAGAAAAAAGCCTTACGCTAACACAAGTTCTAAAGATTCAATAACTGAAAATCCCTAAGACTGTATGACACTATTTCGGCTTGCTTTGCTAGTTCAAAATCCCCCAGTTGTTTACAAAATAATTCTTGATCACCAAAAAACTGCAAAAACAAAAAAGTAAGATACTTGTGTTACTTGCTTACTTCAAAAGCCAACTTTTATTAAGCTTTAATGAAACATTGATTTAATTTTTATAAGTAACCAAGTAAGCATAAGTAACCTCAAGTAATATGATACTTATTTATTATAAGTATTCATAGGACTGCATTACAGAAAAATAAGTAAGATAAGTAAGAGGTTTTTTAATTTCTGTATTAAAAATGATATTAGGTACTTTTTCTTTTCACCGATTATTTCCACAGTTAAATTTTGTTGTAAAACTCAGTGCTACTGACAGTAGAACCAATCACATAACGCAGTAAATGTTCTTTACTTATTTGTGTTTTATACAACCTCATTGAAGTCATTTCGCACTTTGCTTTCAACAAGGTATTTGCAAGTTTTATCTTTAAAAGCAATGTGAATACTTTCGAAACTAATTATTCGGGGAAGGAGTACCCAGCGTTGATAAAGGTTTAGGGAGTTAGAAAACGGTCTAATTCTCATTGATTTTCAGCTAATCTTTTTTGTAGCTCATTCATATCGTGGCTAACCTTATTGTCTATAACCTTCGCATATATTTGAGTTGAACCAACATCGCCTATTCAGGCGATGAGAAATCGATGATGATCTTTTTGTACCTTTTTATTTAAAACTAAAAGATCATGGAAAAAAAACTTTAAGTCCGCGGGCACTTGCGGCACTGGAAAAGACCGATCAGTATTTATCTCTTGGTCATTACAGTATTCACACAGTTCGTAATTATTTATCAGAGCTTCGTTATTTGCTGGTCTACTATGCAGAGGTAAGTCCGTCAGATTTTAC
>NZ_KB893342.1 GCF_000374045.1 Segetibacter koreensis DSM 18137
CCCTACGCAATGCAGCCAATGCGATAGGGAATTTAAAAGAAACACCGCTTTCCAATTTTTTCAACCGGATCAACTACCGAAAAGGAAGAGTGTCAGCGATCAGTGCAACAGCAAGAAAGCTGGCAGTGATTATATGGAATATGGTGATAAAAGCAACCATATAACAACGAACACGGCTATGAATTCTTAGATCAAAAGCGCAAAAGAAAAGTGCAGGAAATGAGAAAGCTTATTCATAAGTTTGATATAAAGACTGATGAATTAGGGCTGCAATTCAACTGCTTATAAAACGTTAGTCAGAATTTATAAATAAACTTTGGATCCGTACATGAGATTACCTTTTATTTTTAGTGAAGATTGCTTCTGACAGTTGTTCGAAACACACATGTAAGTATTTGATGAGAGTCTTTTAGAAAATTTATTTAAATTATTACGAGTTGGGGAGGAATGAAAGCCAATTGGTTTGGATGAGTAGTGTAAACAAAAAAGAATGGATTTAGCAATTCTACAGTTAATAGAATTTGAGTTTTTCAATATATAGTTAAAAAAAATTTACATGTTAAAATGTCTTTTGGGATTACTTATTATAACAATATGTGGCATAGGTTGCGCTAGTTCAGTCAGACAAAATGAACAAAGTAAAACAGATTCCATGTGGAGTTTGCCTAAATCTAATTTAAATACTCTGCCTGGAGCAAGTTATAAAACATTAACCCAGGTATATGACGACTATATGCTTGAGAATCGAGATGTAACATTACGCGATGAAAGGCTATTAACAATGAAAGATGTTAATACAGTATTTGATAATATGCCGGTTTATAAAACTGTAAAAGAATGGGAAGAAAGAAAACAATATCTTAAAGAACACATATTAGTTTCTGCTGGTCTCTGGCCCATGCCTGATAAAACCCCGTTAAATCCAAAATATTACCATAAAATTGATCATGATGATTATGTTGTTGAAACAGTAACCATTGAGACCTATCCGGGATTTTTGCTGGCTGGTAATTTATATCACCCAAAAGGTAAGGGGCCGTATCCAGCCATCTTAACGCCTCACGGCCATTTCCCGTTTGGCAGACTAAATAATGATTCTATCAATTCAATTCCAGCCCGCTGTATTACGATGGCAAGGCAAGGGTATGTAGTATTTTCTTATGACATGGTTGGCTATAACGATACGAGGCAGGCTCCGCACAATTTTGGCGATGACAGCATTTCACATTTATATGGTATTAATTTATTGGGATTACAGCTGTGGAACAGTATCAGGGCACTCGATTTTCTCACAAGCCTTCCTTCAATAGATACAGGCAGGGTGGGTATCACCGGCGCATCAGGAGGGGGAACACAAGTATTTCTTCTAACTGCCGTTGATGACAGGTTCAATGCTGCTGCGCCTGTAAATATGGTCAGTAATACTATGCAAGGTGGAGATATATGTGAAAACGCTCCTGGCCTAAGAAGGAATACTTATAATGTGGAAATTGCGGCTATGGTAGCACCTAAACCCCTTTTACTGGTCTCCGATACATACGACTGGACTTTCAATACAAGGAATACAATAATGCCAAGAATGAAATCCTTCTACCAGTTATACAATGCTGAAAACAGGGTGAAAAATGCACATTACGATTATGAGCATAATTACAATAAAGCCAGTAGAGGAGCAGTATATGAATTTTTTGGCAAATGGTTACTTCATGAAAATGACGTAACAAAATTAAGAGAAAAGCCTTTTGTTGTGGACAGCGACAGTAATTTATTGGCTTTTATGAATCATCGAGATGCTGACAGAATCAAAACTTTTGAAAAACTTTCCACTTCGCAATATCATGATGCACCAAAAATGGATGAAAAGGGATTAAAAGCTTTGATGAAGAACATGTATGCTACACAGTTAAATCAAAATTGGCCAAAGGATAAAAATACGCTTGAAAAGTTTAAGACACTATATCAAACTTCTATTAACCACTTGCTCGACGTAAGCAAACCTGACGCCATAGACTGTAAGATTATGAGC
Organism: Segetibacter koreensis DSM 18137; assembly: GCF_000374045.1. GTDB lineage: Bacteria > Bacteroidota > Bacteroidia > Chitinophagales > Chitinophagaceae > Segetibacter > Segetibacter koreensis. The sequence goes on from NZ_KB893342.1 coordinate 2,027, forward strand.
AGCGCCAAAGGAAAAAATTTCACTGTTCACCAGTTATTAATCGCCCGAAAGGATAAGAATGACTGGATACCCTGCACATTATACCAGCCCTTTTCTGCAACCAATTCAACGGTAATTGTCACTGCAGATGAAGGTAAAAATTACTGGGTAAAAGAAGGACTTGCTACGCCAAATGATTTAATAATAAAATTACTGAATCAAAAATGTAGTGTGCTTGCTCCAGATTTATTTAAACAGGGAGAGCATATACTGCAGGATTCTACAAAGACACAGCGGGTCGAAAATGACAAACTCTTTACCACTTATAATTTAACTGACAGACAGGAACAAATTCAGGATATATTGACAATAATTAAAGCCATTAGTCAAAACAATGAACTATCTCACACTATTGATTTGTATGCAGTCGGCAATACGGGAATAACGGGACTACTTTTGGCATCAATAACAAGTGATCTACATCGAATAGTTCTTGATGGAAATCATTTCGATGCCACTATAGATCAAAACATGTTGACTTTACAAGTACCAGGGATTATGCGGATAGGAGGATTAAAAACAGTTATGGCTCTTGCTGCAAACAAGCGGTTATTGCTGTATAATGCAAACCCTTCTTTAAAACTACCGGAAGTACCAGAAGTAAGTAAACTGGAAAATAATGAAAATAATTTTTCAGTTAAAACTGACAACATAGGAGTTGATCAAGTAATAGATTTTCTTAAGCATTAAAAAGAGCTTTCCAAAAGGCTATGAAAGGGAACCTGAATTTGAAGATAGATGCTAATTATTTTTTTTCATAACATTACTTTTTAAACAATCATAAGAAATCTTATAATTGTCAATTGTGTATAAAAAAGGGGCAATTAACCCTTAATTTTTTTGAATACACTAAATCTATCAAATAAACAATACGATGACGGAAAGAAGAGATTTTATCAAAAAAAGTATAATGGGTGCAGCAGGAGCTGCAATAGGATTTAATGCCAAATCTTATGCTTCTATTATGGGAGCTAATGATCGTATTAATATGGCCGTAATTGGCATCCGTAACCAGGGCAGTGTACATATCGACTCATGGTGTAAGCTCAAGGACAGTCATAATGTTAGGTTGAAAACCCTGTGCGATACTGACGAAGAATTATTCCCTTCGAGATCGAAATTCGTCTATGACAAGACAGGTGTGAAGCCTGTAACAGAATGGGATATGCATAAAGTTCTCGCTGATAAAGAGATTGATGCTGTATCTATTGTTTCACCCAATCACTGGCATGCCTTGGCTGCGATTTGGGCTTGCCAGGCTGGCAAACACGTGTACGTCGAAAAGCCGGCTATGCACAATATATGGGAAGGAAGAAAAATGATTGAAGCGGCTCGTAAGTATGACAGGCGAATGCAGGTGGGGCTCAATAACCGTTCTATTAATAATGTCAGAAAAGCAATTAAATTTCTTCATGATGGGGGGATCGGAGATATTTATATGGCGCGCGGTATTTGCTACAAAGCACGGGATTCTTTCGGTATGGCAAAAGACAGTACCCCGCCGGCAACCTTTCATTACGACCGCTGGTTGGGGCCTGCTACTTATCGTCCCTACAACGCGAAGCGAAGTCATTATAATTTTCATTGGTATTGGGATACCGGTAATGGAGATATTGGCAATACAGGACCACATCAATTTGACATTGCACGCTGGGGATTGAATAAAAATGAGCACCCTGTTTCTGTTTATTCTGCGGGAGGGATATACGGTTTCCGAAAAGATGAAAACTCACCTAAAACTCCCGGTGTTTTAGTTTATGGAGGAGTAGAGGCATATGGCAAGGATAAAACTTCGCAGGAAACCCCAAATACACAAACATCAATTTTAAAATATGATGATGATACCATGATTGAATTTGAAGTGAGAGGGCGCTATACCTATCTTGAATCAAGTCTTGGTATTGATGTTGGTAATACTTTTTTTGGTTCTGATGGATACCTTGAATTAAATGGAGATACATGGAAGGCTTTTCGTGAGCGGGAAAAGCAGCCTTTTGCAGGTTCAAAAGCAGGAAATACGCAAGATGGTACAGAGCATTGGGCTAATTTTCTTGATGCAATTCGCTCAGAAAAAAATGAGACATTGAACGGTGATATTAATGAAGGCTTTTTCTCATCTGCACTGCCATTATTATCTAATATTTCATATCGACTGAAACGTGAGCTTCATTTTATGGGAGCCGATATGGACAGAGAAAGATTCGTCAATGATCCTGACGCTGATGCTATGTTGACACGTGTCTATCGTCCTCCATACGTCGTTCCTAATGAGGTATAATACGATCTGATTGAGAAAACATTGTTTTTTAACAAATTGAAAAAATGGTCACGGATTATCGCGTCCGCATTTCTACAAAATGCCGTTGCTGCAGGTATAGTTGCCAGTAATACAAACAGGGTTTCTCAGGTGGAAGCGTAATGCAAAGATGAAAATTAGCGGTCTTCCTGTTTGGCGAAAGCTCTGCCACCTGCATTCGTTGTATTGAGTAAGAGGAAATGCCTAAATAAAATTTAGGAGCTAAAAATATTTGATCTGGAGGATTCTCTAACAATCAATTTTCCTGGTATTGTAACTTCCTCATAAATGAAGTTTTTCTTATTTATATGCTTAAAAAGCAACTCGCAACTCTTATGTCCGATATCAAAAGCCGGTTCGGCAAAAGTTGTAAGCGATGGTGAAATAATAGTTGATGCGGGATCATTTGTAAAACCTACAACTCCGATCTCTTTCCCGATAGCTATCTTTTTATTTTTCAATGCTATCATTGCTCCGATAGCTTTTCGATCATTTACCGCAAAAATAGCATCTGGAACTTCTTCAGATTTTAATAGTTCATACATATCATTTTCTCCATATTCTTGTGAAAATCCTGAAAAAATAATCCATTCTTCGCGTATAGGCAAATTGTGTTTTTTAAGTGCAGCTAAATATCCTTGTAATCTTTTTTCGGTAAAGCATAAACCCTTAGGGCCAGCTATATGAGCTATTTTTTTGTAACCATTTTCAATTAAATGTTCCACTGCCGCAAAGGCTCCTGAATAATCGTCCTGCATTACTTTAGAGGTTGATATACTGCTTGGAACCCTGTCAAAAAAAACAATTGGAATACCTTCGTTTATTATATTTTGAAAATGACTGCAGGAATCGCTGTTGGACGATATCGATACTAATAATCCGTCTATATTAGCAATTGATAAGTTTTGTATGATTGATAATTCTCTTTCAGGAGAATCGTTAGTGAGAAATAAAATTACATTATAACCTTTACTATATGCAAATTGCTGAATACCGGTCAGCACAGTAGAGAAATAATAGTTTGTTATCCAGGGCAGTATAATACCAATATTATGACTTTGTCCTTTAGCCAGACCAGTTGCATTATAGTTTGGTTTATAATTTAACTGGTAAGCGGTTTCCAAAACTTTGGCCTTCGTCTCCTGGTTAACATCGTACGTATCTCTCAACGCTCTTGATACTGTAGAGACAGAAATGTTTAAATTTTTTGCTATGTCTTTTATTGTAACGAGGTTTCGCATGCGAATTTGAATAAAATGAAATTGTAGAAATCGAATTTCAAGTTACAGTAATTCGTGGGATAAAAAAGCGTATATTCTTATAATAAACCTCAAACTTATTTTAAACAGGTATAAAAATAACCAGTATTGTGAAAAGCAAAACCTGTATGAACCAGCAGTTACAAGTTTTGCAATAATTCTTAGTTGACCTTTTTCTATGATAGAACTTTATCAGCAGAAAGAAGTGCTGCAGAATACTTATCCAAATAATAAGTACAACTCGGATGCAATTGCAAAATGCTCGCCGGGAAAAGGTTACTGACAGGCTGTTCAATGCAATCCTTCACTGCCTTGGCTTTTCTCTGGTCTGGTACTGAACAAATGATGTGCTTTGATTTGCAGATTTGTTTAATCGACATACTAATTGCTTGTTTAGGCACGTCATCAATCGATTTAAACCATCCTTCGCCATACTGTTGTTTTCGGCATTGCTCATCAAGATTGACAATAATGTAAGGTTGTTCAGTGTCAAAATCTGCAGGAGGGTCGTTAAACGCAAGGTGTCCATTTTCACCAATACCTACCAGTGCTACATCTATTGGATGCATTTCTATTAAAGCATTGAGGCGATTACATTCGGCAACCGGATCTGCTTCTCCATTCACCAGGTAACTCGCTTTTAAAGGTGCCACTTTTTGTAGGAACCTTTCCTTTAGATATTTTCTGAAACTCGCTTCTGACGATTCAGGTAGTCCAATATATTCATCAAGGTGGAACATAGTTACTTTGCCCCAATCAATACCTTCTTCTGAGGTCAGCTGTTTTAAAGTTTCAAACTGGCTGGCTCCCGTGGCTAATATAATGTTAGCGTCACCTTTTTGTTCAATAGTTTTAGCGATTAGATCTGCGGCAGCTTTTCCTGCTAATTTGCCTAACTCAACCGGGTTGTGTGTTGTAATTATTTCCATTAGATTTTTAATAAGTGGTTTGCTACGAACAGTAATTAAAATAGCAGATTATTTTTTTATTTCTTAAAGCAAGGTATTTATGTTTCTTTTTGAAAATTGAAAAAGTGTAGAAAAATTAACGAGAACGTTGCCGGCGTAATACTGTTATTTTTATAGGTTATTCTGAAAAATAAAATTGAAGAAACTCATATAAAAACTCACTGTTGCCTTAAGTTGTCTCAGTAAGACATCAGAAAAAAAGTTTTTTTTCCCAACTTAATTTAAGCTCAAAAGTAAGAAGTTATAATATTTTTACTTATTTATGTGGTTTAAATTATCATCTAAAGGAGTCATCTTAGGCATTAGAAGGTGAACAAATCCTAGTATGAGGATGTAAGAGAAACCTGCGATCATAAATGCCCAAAAATAACCTGAATTATTAGCGGTATCCAGTACAGCTCCTAAAGCAACATCAGCAACTACTGAAACTGCCACACCGATCATTTTTCCTATTCCTATTACTGATGCGACAGCTTTTTTGGGAAAAACATCAGGAACCAGGGTATAGCCATTAATTGACCAGGCCTGATGACCAGCGGCTCCAAGACCAATTAAAAACACAGCAAGCCATTTACTTGCAATAACAGGTACAAGGGTTACCGGTAAAATGATAATTGCACAAATGAGCATAGTTATTTTCCTTGCTTTATTTATTGACCAGCCTCTTTTTATTAATGCACCTGAAATATATCCACCGTATAAACTTCCTACATCAGCAAGAATAAAAATGATCATGAAAGGAAGCCCTAAATTTTTAATGTCTACACCAAAATGATCCGCAAGAAATTTTGCTCCCCAGAAAACATAAAACCACCAGACACCATCGGTTATAGTGGTTAAAGAAAAGGCCCAGGTCTCCTTTTTAAATAAGAGTTTAAACCACGAAATTTTCTCGGTCGTCTCTTCTTCAGAATCACTGTTAATATATGCTAATTCCTCTTTTGATAGTTTGGGGTGAACTTCTGGTTTTTTGTAAGTTCTCAACCATAAAAACACCCAAATTGAGCTAAGTACGCCGGTAAAAAGAAAGGGAATTTGCCAGTTATCTCCGTCAACAGAAACAATAGCTCCAACAAGGAAAGGGGCCAAAATAGCACCCACGCTGGTTGACGCATCAAAAATGCCTGTAGCAAAAGCGCGATCCTTTTTTGGAAACCATTCTGCTACGGTTTTAATTGCTGCGGGGAAATTTCCCGACTCACCAATTCCCAGCCCGAAACGAACTACAATAAACCCAATTAAACTAAACGCAGGTCTGATTGCCGCATGTAACATCCCAAATATGCTCCACACAGCAATTGAAATGGTATATCCTACTTTGGTTCCCAGTTTGTCGATAATGCCACCCATAAATAATAATCCGATACCGTAGGCAATTTTAAATGAGACCATTATTGCCGCGTAGTCTTTATTTGACCAATCGAAAAGTTTTTGCAGGGTAGGAGCCATTACGCCAACAATACTCCGATCAAAATAATTGATAGTTGTTGCCATAAATACCAATGCAAGAATTCTATAGCGGTACGTTCCTACTTTTTGTTCTATTGCATTCATGCCCTTTTTTACAGGATTTTTCGTCTTGATTTCGGCTGCTTCGTAATCCATTATTTTGCTAATTAATAAATACTTCCCGTGGTAAAATTTTTCGGAATCTGACTCTTTTCAGTAGCCAGCTTTGTCATTGGTATTTTTGTAAACCTCAATTCTTAGTTCAGCTACATCTATTAAATTTCAGCTACCAATTTATTGAATAGCGATAACTGTTCTTTCATTGCAGCGACTTTATCAGCAGGGTCTGTACTTGCCTCAATGAGAATCCAGCCGTCGAAATTTATACCTGCCAATAGCGTAAAAAGTTGCTTATACGGATAGTCGCTAATGTTCAAACCACGAAAATGAACTGTATCTCCGATCCATTTTTTAACCATATTAAAGTTGCCTTCGAGACCTGCGTTTAATAAATCCGTGTCATTACTATTCCAGCAGATCTTTACATTTGGTTCAGTTACCTGGTCGAATATCGCTTTCATATTTGGAATCTCCTGCGTTAGGTTGCCATGAGCCTCGACTCTTACCAATTGTCCATAATCCTGTGCAAATTTTCCGACCTCGTTAAGAGAAGCAGCAATTTGAGCTATGGTTTTTTCTTTAGGAACCTCAGCAGGAAGAGTATTTGGTTTCACCTTTATGCCTGTCGCGCCGATATCTTTACAGAGTTTTATATATTCTTTTGTCTGATCAATATTCTGGCGTAGAATTTTTGGGTCAGGACTATGATATTCAAAATTAGACCCATAACCAACGCAGGTGACTCCGCTGTCAGCAAACCGTTTTTTTACCTCAGCACGTTGTGACGCATCAAGATTTGTCTCAACACCATGAGCATGTTGGGTTCGCAGTTCTACACCGCGCAAACCCGCTTTTTGGCAATTAGCAATCAATGTCGCCAAGTCCCAATCCTTACCCCATTGATAAGTCACAAAGCCGAGCCTCATTTTTGAATAGGCGGGACTTGCAAAGGCAGCCAAACTGTTTAAAGCCACCAAACCGATACCTCCGGTAATGCTTTTTTGTATAAAAAGACGCCTCGATAAAGTTTCTTTCATTAGATGTGTATTTAGCTGTAAAACACCATAAGTTTTAATATGCAGAACAAGTCAGGTACTTTGTTTTGCAAAAGCATTAAAAAACGATCGGTTCTAAACAAAAAATATTATATCCTTTGAATGAATTTCAAATTTTTTGAGCAGACCTACAATTTTTTCCAATTTAAAATTCTATTTGCGTTGCCATTATACATTGCCTTAAGTACTGCTGACGGTAGCGCGAGGCCGTAATATCGCCACCAAATTCGTCCCACCATAAATTCATCTTCACTTTCAAGCAACCTCCACCACGCCTGGTACATGCTCTTCTCCCTGCCCATATCCGTTCCAAACAGAACCCGACCTGGATATTTTGAAAAAAACTTCAAGGCTGCCCGTGGTGTCCGCCCGATCTCGTAGTCTCTTGCTGAGATATCAAGATAAAGGTTCGGATACGTTTCCAGCAGCTTGCTGAGCCTTTCCAGGTCATTACCCTCGTTTGCCAGGTGGCAAGCAATAAAGGTTGTTTTTGGATGTTTTTTAAGCATTCGATTACGAACCTCTAATAGTTCCTCGTAAGACAAACCATCTTTACCATACCTGTTAAAATGCTGGTAGTCTGGTGTTCGTTCCTGGTAGACGTCAAGGGGCGTCCAGTTAGAAGGATGGTCAGAAACGTGAATATTTACCGGTATCTTTAGTTCTGCACATTTTTCCCAGAACGGGTCGAGGCGGAAATCATCCGGATGTAATCTTTTGTCCGCTGTGATTGTTGAATCTGTTGTATATCCCAATCCTTTGTCCGTCCATTCTCCTACTCCCCTTGCGCCTTTCTTATAGCACCGAACCAACTCGGCCACAATTCGGGCAGAATAATCGGGCTTGTCTATATCAGTCTTATCCATGCCGCAGAAAAGGATAAACCTGTCGGGATATGGTTTCAGATAAAGGTCTGCTAAACTGTCAAAATCAGCACCGGTGGCATCAGTAAGCACTACCGAAGTTTTGATACCTACCTCGTCCATCGTCTTAACCCATTCAGCTACCTCTCCAGGCGTTTCGGCAACAACGTGTGTATGAACGTCAATAGCTGGAAATTTTGCTTTAGGCAAGACAGTCATACCGGAAACTACTGATGACCGTGGGGCATAATCCTTCAAAAGAAGCTTGTCCATAGGACCGGGAGCGGGATCAACTCCAGGACCGCCCCACGGGCCATATTTTGCTTCTTTCCATCGTGCATTGTCGCTCCAGTTTTTTTCGCTCTGAGCGAATAGAACAGAGCCGGGAATTAGGCAAAGTGATAAGAGTAAAGGAACCACTTTCATTGCATCTGCGTTGTTAATACTATTTATATTTCCTGGCGAAATCATCCGCATAGCCATTGATCTCGGCATCTGTTAAGTGACCGCCCGAACTAATGATAATTCTGTATCTCTGCGTTAATGATTTACCGGCAGGAATGCTATAATTTAATTCTTCTTTTCCCTGAGTAAAATCCTTAGCACCAAATGGGTTAGCTGCAAATAATCCGTATCCTCTTGCATGCCAATAAGTAGGATAACTAAGGTTTTTTGGATGATCACAAATAACCAAAGAAATATCTTCTGAACCCATTTTACCAAAGAGATCCATCCATTTTGCCCGCGTGCTCCAGACTGCTTCGCCGGTAACCCCTTCACTGCTTCTGTAATTTCCTGACACTCCAACATTCGACATGGCTTTTACCGTTGTAGGATTACCTTGAGCATCTGTTAGAGTGACATCTTCCCTGGAAGGCAATTCAAGCTGACGGGCAACACGAATACCAAAACTTCCCTCTTTCGTATCTTTAAATGATACGGGGCCTCCTGTTGCTGTTAATGTTGCAATCCGGTCTATTATACGTATCGAATCTTTAGCAATAAAATGAAATTCTGTTCTTTCTGCAAGAAGTTCTTTCCCTGATGGATCGACCCAACTTGCTCTTGTAACCATAATACCTTCACCGTCTCCTTCGGTCAATTTATCAATACCAATTTCCTTTATCACGCCACCGTTAGGGCTCTTTTTTCCTTCGGAACCGTTACCCCAAAAATCATATCCGTTTACATTTCCATAATTAAACCAGTTACCCACCTGGTGCATATGATCTTGCCGCTCGCCTGCTCTGGGTTTTATTGGAAACCCACGAGTAATAGTGGTACCCGCAGCAGTAAGTATGGGATAAAGTATGGGTTTATAAACAGTATCGGGCCACCAATAAGAAGTGAAAAGTTTCCCGTCTACCATTACATCTACTCTCTTATCTGCCTCTCGTTCAACAAATGTCACTTTTGGTTTTGTTCCCTTTTCTTTGTCATTCCCTTTTCCGTCGGAAGTACTACAGGAAACAGAAAATATAATTGCGGATAAAATAATAGTAGCTGACAATAGCTTGATCATTTTCATAACTATTAATAATATTTAATTGTTTTATATTCTTTGTCACTCATATTTCTGACTTTAAACCTGATCAGGAACAACATAAGGGGAACGGTACTGCCTTGTTAACATTGCACTCGCTTCAGGATTATTGATAATACTTTCTTTCTCCAAATCCCCGCCGGTCAATTTTAATTCGCACTGACGACGATAGGAAATATTTGCGAGCAATGGAAGCACGGTTGACATAAAACCTTCATTGATGTCGCAGTGTAACGAATCACTTTTACCAGAGCGGACCGCATCTATAAAATTGATGAAATGTTCGGTGTCAGTTGATCCGGTATGAGAAACATCTTCATTTTTTTCTGCTGTTACTGCCTTTGAGCCTGCAAAAGGTACCTTTTCCTGTTTACGAAAAGCCTTCCACGTTTCTCCATTAATTTCCAGGTATCCATCCGTACCATAGAAAATGTTTCCTATTCTTGTATCAAGGCTGGATTCGTCGTTAGAATATCGGCCCCTTGTTTCAAACTCTAGCATAGTACCGTCTTTATATTTAAATAAAGACGATTGGGTATTTGGCGTTTCCTGCGCGCATTCATCAGGATTGATTCCATAAATACCACCGGCAGAATATACGGAAATAGGATGCTCGTTTTTATTCAATCCCCAACGCGCAACATCAAATTGATGAGGGCCTTGGTTGCCTGTATCCCCGTTTCCTGTATCCCAGAACCAGTGCCAGTTGTAATGACTTCGCTTCTCATTATATGGCCGGTAAGGAGCCGGACCGAGCCATCGGTCATAATGCAAGGTGGCGGGCGGTGTACTGTCTTTTGCAATACCGAAGGAATCCCGGGGTTTAATACAAAGACCCCGCGCCATATAAACCTTGCCAATCCCCCCATCGTGAAGGAATTTAATAGCCTCCATTACATTTGTAATTGAACGGTTTTGAAAGCCAACTTGTACACGCTTATTATACTTACGTGAGGCCTCAATCATTTTCTTGCCTTCCCAAATGTCGTGCATTGCCGGTTTTTCAACGTACACGTGTTTACCAGCCTGGCATGCCCAGATGGTTCCCAACGCGTGCCAATGATTCGGGGTGGCAAATGACACTGCATCTATTTCCTTGTCATCTAGCACTTTATGCATATCCCACTCTGTCAAAGGCTTACTACCACCTTTATCCACCACCATTTTTGAACGAGGTGCAAAAAACTGTTCATCTGTATCGCAAAGTGTTTTCAATCTTACATTATGGCTATCTTTTATTTTGCAATATGCTTCGATATGGGAGACACCGCGACCCCGAATGCCCACAACCGCGATGTTCATACGGTCGTTAGCTCCTAAAATGGAAGCATAAGACTTCGTGCTAAAGCCCATACCTCCAATAGCTATTCCGGCAGTTCCCATTATACCTTTCTTAATAAAATCTCTTCTTTTTTCCATTGTCAGTTTCTTTTGAGAATTAATAAATAATATCAGATTTGTAAGATACTTAAGTATAGCATTATTTTAGTAACCGGGATTTTGTATCAATAACTTATTCCTGTTGAGCTCATCCCTTAATATCGGGAAAAAGTAAGCTTTATCATCCCAGGTTCTTTCCTGTACCAATTGTGAGGTAACGGTCGGAATAGTAGCTGTTGTGTGATCAGGGTTAAGCTTATATACAACTGTTACTCCCGTAGCGTCTGCGTACCCTTTAGGTCCTATTACCCAACGACGGATGTCCCAGAAACGCTGATCTTCGTATGCCATTTCAATGCGGCGTTCATGCCGGTAACGAAGTCGCAATGCTTCGCCAGATTCAGTGACATCCGGCATACCTGCTCTTTTTCTTACCATGTTTATGTATTTTCTTGCTTCATCATCCTGACCAAGTTCAATACATGCTTCAGCGTAGTTCAATAGTACCTCCCCGTATCTGTAAAACCGGCATGGAACGTCGGAGCCAGCGAATTGTCCGTCTATTGCAGGGTCTATTAATTTCCGGAGGTAATACCCCGTCCAACTGGCATTCCAATTCTGGAAAGGAGAATTCCTGGTATCAAGTCCCCATACCTCTGACATTTTACTCGCGGCGTTATCCCATTTTTGCCAAATACCAACCTGAATAACTCCGTTGGGGTCTAAGGCTATAGCATCCTGAGGCCTTTCTCGCCAATGTGCTCCTTCATAAAGTATGGTAGCAAAAAAACGTGGATCACGATTTTTATAAGGTTCTGCTGCTTCTGTGGGATTATTCCAACTGAAAGGAGACCCGTCTGTCATTTCATAATCATCTACCAGATTGCCGGCAGGAGTATTATGACCAAAAGTATGAAACCCGTTAGGACCATTAATTAAGACAGAATTGTTTGTGAAGGATTTAGCGGTATAAAAACGCATAAAAATATCTTCCTGCGTAGGAGGTCTTGACAGAAAAAGATCTTCATAGTTTTTAGAAGCCTCTTCAGGTGAAGCTGGTTCAGGTTTATACAAGCTATAAACTCCCAAATTCATAACTGCTGCGGCTGCATCTTTAGCAGCCTGCCATCGGGCGGTCTTGTTTCCATCGGTATAACCGATCAATTCGGGATTAGAATAACCTGAAAATACTTGTGTATTGTGCAAATCGCTGGCGGCGTAGAGCAGTACTCTGGCTTTAAGAGCTAAGGCTGCGCCTTTTGTAGCACGACCTACATTATTGCCTGATTGCTCGAGGGGTAGGAGGTTTGCAGCTTGGTCACATTCATTTGAAATAAACGTAACACAATCTGCATAAGTATCACGTTTTACTTGAAAGGTGTCGGTTAATTCGTATGGGGTTGTAACTAAAGGAACTCCTCCATATAAATTTATCAGATTAAAATATAGGGATGCTCTTAAAAAGTGCGCTTCGCCTGTCATGCTTTCTTTTAGGAGCTTACCGTTAGCGGAGGTAGTATCAAACTTTATGTGATCAGCCTTTTCTAAGAATAAGTTACATGCTCTTATATTTTTATAAATCTCATTCCATAGCATCAAATGGCCGCCATAACTACCACCATAATCAGGTATATTATCGGCCGTTATAAGGCAATTATTAAAATTGAAATATCCTTTTCTATCATGAGCTTCATCTGTGAAGGAGGCAGTCATTGGACTATTTGCAATATAATCATCAAGACTTGAGTAAACATTATTAAGAAAAGTTTGGGCCAACACCGGATCTGACCAAACATTTGATTCGGTAAACTCGCTTAGTGGCTGTGTTTCAAGAAAATCTTTTTTACATGCTGGAATAAAAAAAACAACTAAAACAAAAAGTGCAGATATATATATTATTCTTGTCATTTTCTATTTTTTAAAAATTTAGATTTAAACCGACATTATACACTTTGTTTGGAGGATAAGCTGAGTCTCCTTCAGTTTCGGGATCATAACTGGTTAACTTGGTAAACGTTAAGAGATTGAAACCACTGAAATATATGCTTAAGCCACTAATGCCCAATTTCTTATTAATTGCTCCAGGTATGTTGTATCCGATTTTGGCGCTTTTCAGCCTGATGTAATCATTGCTTCTTAGCCAGTAAGTATTATTAATCCCGGAATTTAACGACCAGTATTGGTCATCCCTGTTCCAGGCTCTGGGCTTGGTTGCATTGGGATTATCCGGGGTCCAACGACCTTCGACATCATCAAGCGTGAAGTTACCTACGTCACCTGAGTAGCTTAGATGAGCCCTTGCGGCTCCGGAAGCGCCTTGAAAGGAGAGGATGGCATATAAACCTTTATAACCAAGATCGAGATTGAAACCGCCTTGAAATGTTGGAATGTTTGTTTTATAAACTCTTACCCGGTCTAATCCATCAATTTGTCCATCTTTATTAACGTCTTCAAATATTATATCACCAGGACGTGCGCCGGCCCAATGAGGATAGGCGTCTACTGCTGCCTGGTCTTTAAATATACCTATTGCATTGTATAGTAATTGAGAGTTCATAGCGTGACCAGTAGACTTTTGGTAATCAGGGGCTCCGGGAGCTTCATCCCAGAACTTAATTCTGTTTTTTTGAGATCCGCCATTTACAGAAACACTGTACCTAAAGTCTCCTGCTTTATCGTTATAGCCAATTTGAAATTCAAATCCCTGGTTAACAATTTTACCAATATTTTCCCGTGGCAACGTTAACCCGGCTGAACCAGGTACTGAAGCATTTCTCTGCCATAATATGTTACTGCGCAAGTTATAAAAATAGTCGGCTGAGAAATTAAGCTTACCATGAAACATCTCAGCATCGAAACCTATATTCGATTGATTCGCCACTTCCCAGGTAACATTCGGATTTGGTATCCGGATTTCGGCCATCGAGTTCTGTTCAACAGCCTGGTTAAAAACGTATATATTCTGAGGAATAAAGCTATAACTCGATAAATATTGATATTGCTCAATACGGTCGTTCCCGGTTTGTCCCCATGATCCGCGTATTTTAAAATAATTGAAGGCTGACAAATTCTTCTTCCAGAAATTTTCCTGGCTAGCAAGCCATCCTAAAGAAACTCCCGGGAAAAAGCCAAATCTCTTATTTTTGGGAAATATGTAAGAACCGTCATATCTAAAAACAAACTCTGCTAAATATTTGCTACTGAAATTATAATTAAAGCGACCAAAATAATTTAATCTTGCCAGATGATTGGCCGTGCCGGTATTATCTTTTTCTAAATTACCGCCCGCAAACAATTGATCTATCGCCTCTGAAACAAAATATCTCCGAAAGGCATTAAAATTCATTCCGTCCCCAGTCGTGTGTTCAACGCCAAATAACGCCTTTACATTATGTTTCTCTCTTACAGTAGTTTCATAATTGATTAAGGCATTAAGAGTGGTAAGTTGGTTGTCTCCCATATATTGTGTCAATTGCGGATCGCTTATCCCTTTTGGCGTTCCTAATAGAACAGGTTCTCCGTTTGAATCATAAGTCTGGTAGTCCCATGAATAAAGAGTCCATGGATGGATCCATACTTTTTGATTGAAGAAATTTTTGTCTATAGCAGCGTTACCGGTGACTGATAATCCCTTTATCCAGGGAATATTAATATCGAGTTTCATATTGCTCTGCATTATGTATCGTTTGTCCCGATTGTAGCCGATTGCATCTGTAGATACGACAACAGGATTGTTTCCGGCTTCGATATCCGGACCGGGAAGTCCATTAGGCCAATAGGCGGGTAAAAGCGGTTTACTTTGCCTTCCTGCAGAGAAAATGGTGGCTGCATCACGAGGTGAGAAATGCCGGTATTCCTGTCTTCCTGCAATGTCGAAACTAACCCGTATATCTTTGGTAACTTTAGCATCCAGGTTAGTTCGAAAATTGGCCTTGGAATAGTAGGTGGAACTATTTTTGTAAATTCCATCCTGGTAATTAGAGCCAATTGAAATAAAATACTTCAATGCCTCAGTTCCTCCACTTAATGAAAGATTTGCATATCTCTGTTGAGCTGAGTTTTTAAGTATTTCGTTATACCAATTAGTATTAGGATGCTTCCACGGGTCTGAGCCATCTCTATACTTTTGAATATCTTCCGGTGTATATCTTGGTGTTGATCCGCGATATAAATCGATCTCATTTTCCAACTGGGCATAAGTCGCCGCATCTGCTGTTTTAGGAATTACCGTAGGCTTACTCCAACCCTGATTAAGCGAAAGATCGATCTTTGGCTTACCTGTCTTTCCTCGTTTTGTGGTAATTAAAATAACTCCATTTGCTGCCTCCGATCCGTAAATTGCTGCAGAGGCATCTTTTAAAACAGTAACACTTTCAATGTTTGACGGATCAAGGCCTTCAATACTACGATTCGCTATTCCGTCTACCACAATAAGGGGAGAATTATCGCCCAATGTATTCGATCCTCTGATCCGAAGTGTCGACCCATCATTTCCTGGTTCCCCTGACTGTGATAGAACGGTTAAACCAGGCAAATGGCCTGCGAGGGAATTGGTAACATTAGTTGCAGGAGATGCCTGGAGAGTACCCCCATTTACACTCGTTATCGCCCCTGTTACGGTTGCCTTTTTTTGCCTGCCGTAACCTACATTCACTACAACCTCTCCCAGCCTTGTTGCACTTCCCTTTAACACGATGTCAATTACAGAACGACTGCCTATTGGTATTTCCTGTGATCCGTATCCGACAAATGAAAAAACAAGGATATCGTTGCTTTTTGCTCTTATACTATATTGTCCGTTCACGTTAGTTAAACTACCCCGATTACTTCCTTTTACATGAACGTTTACATCGGGAAGAGAATTGTTTGTACTACTGTCATAAACAGTTCCCTGTATCACTTTCATACTTTGCGATCGTACCTGAAACGAGACCCCACAAAGAAGGCAAATTAACAGTGAAGCATTAAGCATGTTCTTAGCGTTAGTAAATTTGTTTCTCATTTGCTTATAGTTTGGAGTAAAGAAATATCAAAAGCTATATCTTCAAATTATTCAGCAACAGGTGTAGCTGGATTTATTGTTTGAGACAATCTTGAATTGTAAAGTAGGAAGTATTTATAAGATAGGGCAGCAATAGGCTAAGTAAATGAACGAGAACGTTACCGAAAAAATGCATAAGTTGCTTCTTAAGCTATTACCATAATTCTAATGCCGCTAATTTTAAATTTCGGATAGAGTTAAACCAATATCCTTTATGATTTTAAAATTCTTTGTTTTATAATTCATTAACCTAAACCTCAAGCCTCTTTTATTACACTAACTACTCAGTGGAGATGTTGCATCCTTAAAACAAATGGAAACACTGGCTTTTAGTCACTAGTGGTATACACGAAATTTCTTTAATGAGTTAGTTCTCAAAGGACGGTTCTTCGGTTCATTTTTCTATTATCACAAAACAATCAGGCATCCTTTAAAGAAGGCTTTGTATCAACAATTTCTTCTTTTTTACGATCCCAATATAATTTTTTTCCTTCACGATAAGCTTGTGTGGCCATTATACTTGCTATAGAATGCCAAAAACCAGTATGAATATTTCCGTTAGGAATAACGCTCCTGTTTCTCATACAATCGATCCAATTTTCAAGATGGAAAGGCATGTTATCATTTACATTAACAGGTCCTAGTTTCATCCCGTATTCCTCAGTAGTTATTATTTCCGCTTTTTTGTTGTTTATCGCATCTTTCATTCCTTCATAAAAGTCAAATCCTCCCGGAAGATTTTGATGTTCAGGAATATAAAACCAACGTGAGCTGCCTTCTCCTCCATGCGCAAATAGAGTTCCTTCTTTTCCGCGAATACAGGTATAGTCCCCGAACATGTTTGCGAAGTTTGTGGCGTAAGAATATAAAAATTTTGCATCATCATATGTTGCAAGAGCCTGGAAAGTATCGGGATTTTGACGGATATCAGGCCAGCCAAATATTCCCCCGTTTGCTACCATTGAATCAGGGATAGCTGTGTCTGTATAAAAATGAACTAATCCACTACCATGACTCATCCATTGCGATGTTATTCCTCCGGAGTAATCGCGGAAGATCCTGAATTCAAAATATTTCCATGGGTCGAAGGCCTCATAAGGTTTACCCAGAAGCCACCTTTTCCAGTCAGTATCTTCTTCCCTGATTGCCGCAACATCAGGATCATTTGGAATATGCCAGCGATGATTATTATCATTCCAGACCTGTTCTATCTTTGTAATCTGACCCAACTTACCTGAACGTACAATATCACGAACTTTTTTTTGTATTGGGTCACTAACCCATTGTGACCCTAACTGAACAACTTGTTTAGAGGATAGAACCACGCTTCTTGCCAGTTTAGCATCTTCTACATCTATAGCCATTGGCTTTTCGCAATAGCAATCTTTACCAGCTTTAACCACTTCAGCAAGTAGCTTTGCGTGCTGAAAATCTCCGGTAGCAATCATTACTGCGTCCAACTCCTTCATGCTAAGCAGGTCTTCGGAATATTTAAGTTGCTTAACTTCAGTTCCGAACAATTTTTTACAATTCGCCGCAGCTTTTTCTTTATTAAGTTTCCAAATATCGCACACCGCAACCACTCCCAAATTTTTGCGCTTTTCAGAGGTTTTTACCATACTTTGATGATCACTGCTGCGTGCCCCACAACCTAAAAAGGCTATATTGATACGATCGTTTGCCCCGATAATTCTTTTGTATGATGCCGCGCTCATTGCGGAGGCACTTGTTGAAAGAGTGACACCAACCAATCCCGCCGCAGTTTTACTTATGAAATTTCGGCGTGTAACATTCTTTTTACTCATAATATATCTTAATAAAATAGAAAAAATTAAAATACAAAGTATTCGCAATAGTATATAGTACTTATAAATGATCCCTAAATGATCAGGAATATGCAATTGGATCTATATTCAGGCGCTGAAATTTCTTGACAAATCAAACGTGTTTCCTAACAACCCTAATTTTATCATTGCTTGTTGGATTTACTTTTTTTGAAGCTATAGTAGTTTGAATTTCCTGAATGAAGGATGATGCAAAACACATTCATCTTATGATAGCAAGTTATGGAGTCTTATGGGTTAAAAAATTAAAAATGTACAGAAAATACCGAGAACGTTACCGGAATATAATCTTGGAATATATCACATTGCTCATGCACTGCTAGTTACTTCTACGTTTGGCCTATATCCATACCTTAAAAAAAATTAAGTATTCTTCTTTTTCCTGGTCATTGCATTATCGAGAACGTTCTCGCTTTTTTTTCTATTTAAAAGAAAGAAAAAGCTGAAATTGTTGTGAGCTTTCCATCCTTTATTTTCTTTCCAAATTTTTATTTTGTTAACCAAACTCACTGCAAAAATGAAAAGGAGAATTTTTTCTTGTACCCTTTGGGTTATTCTCATTGTTTCAGTCCCTTACACACTTCCCGCGCAAAACTTTCAGGAAATTAGTGGAACCGTTTACGATAGCAGTGCAAATACGGGTATTTCCGAAGTTAGTGTTTCGGTAAAAGGCAGCACCAGAGGCGTATCAACCGGTACAAATGGCAGATATAGAATTCAGGCCAGCCCTTCTGATAAACTTATTTTTTCAACTGTTGGTTATAAAGATCAGGAAGTAACTGTTGGTAATCGTAGTGTAATAGATGTGATTATGAGCGGAAAGTCAGCCATCCTGCAAGACGTAATTGTAAACGTAGGGTATGGAACGCAAAAACGAACAGATGTAACAGGTTCTGTCGCTTCTATTTCTTCGAAACAAATCACAGAGCTCCCTTTAACTAACTTTCAGCAGGCTCTTCAGGGACGTGCTCCGGGAATAGATGTGGTTTCAAATGGAACTGCTCCTGGTTCAGGAGTTACAGTGCGTATAAGGGGAAGACGTTCTTTTTCTGCCGGAAACGATCCATTATATGTGCTCGATGGAATCCCTATGACGGGTGATATGACTGATATAAATCCTAATGATATTGAATCAATGGATGTGCTGAAAGATGCCTCTGCAACAGCAATTTATGGATCACGTGGAGCTAATGGTGTAGTGCTGATTACTACAAAAAAAGGTAAAACAGGAAAACCGGTACTCTCCTATTCGATGTATACCGGCATTACCACGCCCCAAGGGAAATATAATGTAATGAATGGAAAGGAATATAAAAAATATAGAATAGAAGCTTTCAGAACAATTGGCCAGGAACCACCATGGGCACCAATAGAAGTGGAATCTATGGCGATAGGACGCTCTACCAATTGGCAGGATATGATTCTCGATAATGGATTTAAACAACAGCATGATTTAAATATTTCGGGCGGTACCGAAAATACCAAATATTCTGTAAGCGGTGGTTTCTTTAACGAAAAAGGAGTAATCTCTTTACAGGATTTTACACGGTATAACTTAAAGATAAGTGTGAGCCAAAACGTAGGAAAAAAATTGAAATTAGGATTTTCAAGCTTTACATCTTTGAGCAAACGGAATGGAGAAAATTTTTCTCCCCTTTCAGATGCACTGAACCTGAGTCCGCTAACAGTTCCATACGATAGCAGTGGAAAACTAATCTTCTTTCCAAATCCTTCAGAGACCATTATGAAAAACCCGCTATCAGATCTTGTGCCTGGCGCACTTGTTGACGAAACCAAGCAATCACGTCTTTTCGCGAGTTTGTACGCTGAATATAATATAACGAACGATCTTAGTGCCAGGGTAAACTTTGGTCCAAGCTTAAGCACGACAAGAAACGGCAGGTTTAGTGCTTCCCAAACAAGTCTTCGCTCTGAAGGCCTTCCCGCAGCCAGCACTATGCACAGCTCAGAATTTTCCTATACCGTAGAAAACATACTGAACTATAAGAAGAAGATCGGCGAACATTCATTTGGTGCAACTGCGCTATTCAGTGTTCAGTCAGATGAATTCGAACGTTTTTCGTCCTCCGTTGAAGGTGTAACCGCTGATCCACAACAATTTTATAATCTGGGAAGTGCTTCAACAATACTTAGTGTGGGAAGTGATTACAGTAAATGGGCTATTCTTTCATATATGGGCAGGCTGAATTATTCTTACAAGGAAAGATACTTGTTAACAGCTACTGTTAGGGCAGATGGCTCCTCTCGTTTTGCTCCAGGCCATCAATGGGGATATTTCCCCTCTATGGCTTTGGCATGGAAGATAAGCGAGGAAAATTTCATGAAAAACTTTGCTTTTCTACCTGAGCTTAAAATAAGAGCCGGCTATGGCCGTACCGGAAACACAGGGATCAATCCCTACGCTACTCAAGGCAGCCTCGGACGAACCGCTTATGCATTCGGAGAAACAAGTGCGTTTGGTTTTCACCCAAGTGTATTTCGTAACCTTAATTTAAAATGGGAGAGTACAGGTTCCTTTAATCTCGGTGTTGATTTCAGCTTGTTTCGTTACCGTATAAATGGTTCAGTTGATTTTTATCATCAGAACACCACAGATCTTCTCATGAACAGGCAAATACCTGCTAACACCGGGTTTACTTCCATCCTAAGTAACATTGGCGCTACGCAGAACCAGGGACTTGAAATATCGTTATCTACTGTTAATATTAATTCTCCCGGAGGGTTTAAATGGCAAACGGATTTTACATTTTATACAAACCGCGAAAAGATTGTAAGTCTTTCCACCGGCAAAAAAGATGATCCTCAAAATGCATGGTTTATTGGTAAGCCGCTTACTGTGTATTATGACTACGAAAAGATAGGTATCTGGCAGTCTAAAGAGGAAGGTGAGGCTGCGGGATATAACGCAGTACCAGGACAAATTAAATTGAAGGATCAGGACAACAACGGCGAAATTAATTCTCTTGACAAAGTGGTATTGGGCAGTGATATTCCAAAATGGACAGGCGGAATGACAAACCGTTTGAACTATAAAGCATTTGACTTTTCAATTTTTGTATATACTCGTCAAGGCAGTATGATTCAAAGCAATTATCATGAATCTCTTGCAACATTGTCTGGTAAGTCGAACGTGATGAACATGGATTACTGGACGCCCGAAAATCCTACAAACATGTGGCCGCGTCCTAATAAAAATCAGGAAAGACCAACCAATGGAAGCACTCTGGGATATTTTTCCGGATCGTTTGTGAAAATTCGTAACATGCAGTTGGGTTATAATTTTTCCCGCGGTTTATTGGATCGGTTAAGAATGCAGTCTCTTCGTATTTATGTAAGCGCCCAGCAACCATTTATTCTTTTCTCGCCATACGTCAATAAATATTACGGGATAGATCCGGAGTTTGACAGGAACATGGGTATAAATACGCCGCAAACAAAAATATTCATGTTAGGATTAAATGCAAGATTTTAAACTAAAAAGAAAACTTACATTCCTCAATTTTTAATTTTTTCAAAATGAAAAGAAGAAATATAGCCTGTTTTTGCATATTGTTTCTTATACCGGGAATTTCGTGCAGGAAAATGCTGGATGAAAAAATCGTATCAGGAATTACAGATGGCTATCTTGATACAAAGCCAGGCTTTTATGGAGGTCTTAACGCGGCATATAGTGATTGCCGTAATTTTTATGGTTCAGAAAAAGGCCTGGAAATGACTGAACTTGGAACAGATATATTTACGAACGCATCTGACGGCGACTTTAAATATTTTAATTTATACAATTCCCAATTAGATCCGAATGAATTATGGATTACTTCTCTGTGGAATAATTCATATCATACTATTAATACCATCAATGCTGTATTGCGTCATGCTGATGCCGTTCCTGATTTAACTCCCGAAGAAAAGACAAAGGCTCTTGCAGAAGCACGGTGGCTTAGGGCTTATAATTACTTTATTCTTGTACAGACGTATGGCCCGGTTGTACTCACTCTTCAAGAAACAACAAGCATTTCATACGAAGCAACACGGGCGCCTATAAAAGATGTATATGCAAGTATTGTTGAAGACCTTGACTTCGCCATCACCAACTTGCCGGCTGAACAGAGCGATTACGGCAGAGCTACTAAACCCGCCGCGGAGCATTTGCTTGCAAAAGTATTGCTTACACGCGCTTATACCGATGCTGCAGAACCAGATGATTTTAGTCATGCTGCAACGTTAGCAGAAAACGTGATTAATAATTATAATTTCAAATTGCTCGATAACTTTGCTGATGTATTTCAACAGGGCGAAGGCGAAAAGAACAGCGAAGTGATCTGGTCAGTACAATACACTGATAATAAATTAAATAGTGTCAACAATGATCAGACAGCAATTGATTGGGGCTTTGAGACAGGGAATTCGCTGCATCTTTTCTTCGTGATGCAATACGATATTTTGCCGGGAATGAAACGTGATGTTGCAAATGGACGGCCTTATAGAGAGTTGCGACCAACTATGTTCGGCCTTGATAACTTCTATAACCGTTCAATTGACTCCCGTTATGATAAAAGTTTTCAAACGGTCTGGTATTGTAATAACGAAGAAAGTATCCCGAAGGATGCAGACGGCAATCCTAAATTTAATCTTGGAGATACAGCTGTCTGGATGCCAGGAACAGAATTGAATGTAACAAAACGCTATATGGTTGTAAAGCCAAGCCAATACACCGAAACTTTGTTTCCTGTATTAACCAAATTTCTTGATAAGAACCGGCCCACCAGGACGGAAACCTCCGGAAGCAGAGATTACATAGCTTTTAGATTAGCCGATACTTATTTAACAGCGTCTGAGGCCTTACTGGGGGCCGGCAGACCTGACGAGGCTTTGCAAAAATTAAATAAAGTGAGAGAGCGTGCGGCCTATCCGGGCCTCGAGTCTCAGATGGATTACGATAAGATAAATATAGATACTATCCTAAATGAAAGAGGAAGGGAACTCGCCGGGGAATCAATGCGCTTTTTTGATCTGACACGCACCGGAAGGCTGGTTGAGCGAGTAAGAAAATATAACCCTCAGGCAGCACCACTAATTCAAGACTACCATGTTTTAAGACCGATACCGCAATCCCAGATAAATTTAACCAGTACACCATTCGAGCAAAACCCCGGATATCCTAAATAATAAATTTCATATGCCGGTTATTGCCAATCCTTTAACCGGCTTCTTTCAATTCATTCTCATATTAGTAGCTACTTCCACATTCTGTTCCAAAGCCCAAATTATTAGCAGCAATTGATGCTGCAGGTGTCCGGTAATCTTCAGTTGTACCCGTACTGTAGTATTTGGAAGCAGAATGATGAGGATATTACTCTTGCAAAAAAGGAACAGAAAGCGTGAAGTATATTTAGTGTGCAATTTCAAATAAAGGTTTTGTTATTTATTCTTTTTTGCAGAAAGGACAAAAACCTGGCATTCGTGTGGTTGCAAGTCAGCAGAAAGAGTTGCATCTTCCTGGCCGACAGAAGAATGTTTCCAAACATCAAATATGCTATAACCCTTTCCAGGTTCCAACTCCAAGTCCTTCCAGGAAGCAGTAATAGTTTTATTTGATGAATTGCGATTAAATAATGCAATGGCAATCCTGTTACCTGTAAGAGGTTTTTTCCACGCTTCAAGTCCGTCTTTGCTCATTACCCGATACCCTTGTTTTCCTAATGAGTCCTGATCAATATCTATAATATCTTTATTCAGGATGATCGTTTTTGTTACCTCATTCATATTACGGATATCGCAACCAAGCATTAACGGAGCAGAAAACATACACCACATACTCATTTGTGTACGGTATTCAATATCATTGCAACCACCTCCTTTTATAAACCCTGTATTATTTAATCCTACAACCAACATGTCGGGGTCGTTCCATCCACCAGGACCCGAAAAACGACCCAAATTAGTCATCACGTCTATGGAAGTAAGAATCCCAACAGGACTGGTTTCGTTTCGGGGCTTATCCCAAATATCGGCCACATCATAAGAAGTGCGCCACATGTGGCCTCCTACCTCTTTGCCCCATAACCATGGCGAACGTGGGCCCCATTCGCAGATACTAAACAAAATGGGACGCCCTGTCGCCTTCAGGGCATCTCCCATCGCTTTATACCTGCTGATCGCCATTTTATAATCGTTATTAGCAGAGACATAATCAGGGCAAAAACAATAATCATATTTCAGAAAATCAACACCCCAATCTGCAAATAGTTTTGCATCTTTTTTTTCGTAGCCAAAGCTTCCCGGCATTTCCCCACAAGTTTTGGTTCCGGCATCTGAATAAATGCCGAACTTCAGTCCCTTGCTATGCACATAATCCGCCAGTGCTTTCATACCTGATGGAAACTTTTTAGCATCGGCATATAATAACCCGGTTGAAGAATCTCTTCCACCTTGCCATATGTCATCAATAACAATGTATGAAAAACCTACTTGCGTCATAGCAGAACTTACCATTGCATCTGCAGTTTCACGAATTACCTGTTCATTTACATTTTTTCCAAATGCATTCCAGCTATTCCAACCCATGGGCGGGGTTATTGCCAGGTTTTGGTCTTGTGATATTGCTGCATTTAGCGTGCTACTGCTATTTATAGTATTCTTTACTACGCATCCACTAACTAAATATAATAAAGCCCAACTTAAAAAAACTGAAGATCTACTAAATTTTGTCATGCCTTTTTCTGGAGGATTTGAGAAATTATTATTTATAAAATTAGGGGTACCACAATTCCCGATTGTTCATCCATGTTTACCCCTGGCTCTTATCAAAGTTTAAATTCAATATACAAAAATTCTTCTATTTTGTTCTGATTTAAAAAGTTTAGAAGTATCTTAGAAGATGGTCACTAAAAGAGAAGCTGGATTGAAAATCAAAGCAAGTTAAATCGTTACGTTTCTTTTCTAAAAAATCCATAAATCACTGCCGTAACTCGCAGTGAAACACGATGAGTTGTTTAGCTTCAAATGTAATAACAGATCCGCCTCCTTTTTCACCATCTGTTTGTGTAATAACAAATGGTTTGGAAACCTGTGAATTAGAGAATTAATCTCCTATGCCATCACTTTAACACTACTGCCAATTTATGACCCTTGCTGAAAATTAGCACTTCAGCCACTTTTACAAAGCGCATATTCAGCAGCTTTATAATTTTGGATTTGCATCTTTATCATTGACTTTTTCTTTTCGCTTTGCCACTTGTTCCAGGATAATGTATAGTCCTAAAATAGCTTTACAGCAATACAATATAGGATGACAGAAAAACGAAAGCAAAAAAACCGACCTAGTCCCCTGAGCAAACATCCTTATGTTCGTCCAAGCAAGGAAGAAATGGAACTAATCGTGGGAGAGATAGACTCTGGCGCATTAAAGATATTGTCGGCTTGCAAAAAATATGGGCTAAACAGGAATACTCTGAAGTTTTGGATCACTCGCCTTAGTGTTGGAGATTTAACTGATAAAATGAACAAGTCGATGTCATCTAACATTTCCGGCGATAGAAAAGAGCACGAGTATAAACAGCAAATCAGTCAGTTTGAAAAATCTTTGGAATATGCGAGGCTAAAAATTTTTGGTTTGGAAACGATGATCAAGGTGGCTGAGGAAGATCTTCAAATCAAGATCAGAAAAAAGCCTGGTACCAAACGGTCAAAAGAATAAAGCAAACTTATCCATCAATGGGCTTAGAAAAGCTTTGCGGACTGTTTGGTGTCACTCGTCAAGCCTTTTATGAAGCAAAGCCTATGAAAAGAAAACAAGTATTGCACACATGATTGTTTTACGATTGGTAAGCGATTTAAGAGAAACAATGCCAATGGTAGGCACAAGAAAAATTCTTTACAAAATAGAACCTATGCTGAAGGCACACGGAATTAAAATGGGCCGTGACCAGCTTTTCGACCTTCTCCGTTTTCACGGTCTGCTGGTAAGGCGAAGAAAGCGTGGGCGCATACTTACTACTAACTCCTTTCATTGGTTAAAGAAGTATCCAAATTTAATTGAACACACTGAGCTGTACGCTTCGGAACAGGTTTGGGTAGCTGACATTACATATGTTAAGACCGCAGAGGGATACAGTTATTTGTCGTTGATAACCGACGCTTACTCCAGAAAGATCCTCGGATACTCCTTGTATCCTAGCCTGGAAAGTGCTGGCTGTATCGAAGCTTTGAAAATGGCTTTATCGTATCGCCTTTATCCTAAAACAGCACTGATTCATCACTCTGNNAGAGGCGTTCAGTATTGTTCGGAAAATTACGTAGATATTCTTTTAGCTAATANTATCTCTATAAGCATGACTCAAAACGGTAGTCCTTACGAAAATGCACTAGCTGAAAGAATGAATGGTATTATTAAATCAGAGTTCTTGTCAACTCTGCATTTCCAAAATCATAAGGAAGCCAGAAAAGCAGTTGCAAG
>NZ_KB893343.1 GCF_000374045.1 Segetibacter koreensis DSM 18137
ACTATTAGTTATGAGTCGTAAGGTTTGTGCATTTAGTGATCCCATTTTTTCTGTTCCCTTCAATACATCTCCAGACTTAGACCATTTATCAAGAGCGACAGAGTCAGTCACAAATCGTTGCCATATGCCTGCCTTTCGAANGTATAACCCTCTTCCTGCCGCTGCCGGTGAGGATAGGTAAATTAACATACCGTCAGGTGGGGTGAGCGTGTTAATAGTTGCAGTATCAGTTAATCGAGGTAGCAAAAAACCTTGTCTGTCACTTTCCAATTCCAGGATGGAGGACTTGTTTATTTGTGTTGGGTTAGAGCCGATCTTTAATTGGGAAAAAGCAGAACTGACCGTTAAAACAAAAGCAATGACAAGAAATATTTTAATTACATGAACTGAATAAAGTTTTTTCATGAGATAATGTATTTTCTAATTTTTGTATAAACGTTAAAAAGGGAAAAATAGTATTTTAAGTATCCGGAAGATGGTTATATGACTGGGATTGAAAGTATGCTAGCTTGTTTCAGCTTTTTTGACAAAATATTATTAGAGAGGACGGTATATTGATTGCGAATTCTAAGAATAATTTCTATTTTTAGAAACACAGGGAAATAGTAAATGCAACAAACTTTTATCAAAACAATAAATGGAATTACTTTAGAATTCAATAGACTTCTATACCCAATAAAGTATGCTGTTCTACCTCAAGACGTAGTATACGCCGGGATAGTGATTGTTATAAAAAAAGATGATAAGGAAAAATGGACTATCGATTCTTTAACTAAGTTACCCTCATGGGTAAGAGAAATGAGTTCAGATATTATTATGGTTATTGAAGATAACGAAGCTTCCCTACATACAGTTAACTTTTAGTGGCAATAGTAAGGGCTTGCCACTAAACATTTCTTTTGGTTAACATGGATATTAGAATTGACCTGTCAAGAAAGGTTTATGACTAATATAAATATCCAAATTTTACATTGAATTTAGTAGTTTAAAGCGGCGCATTAGTTTCCTATCAAAAGAAGCTATCTCGAAAGGGCAGCTCTCTAAAGTTTATAAAGCTGTTAAAATATCAAAGTATCATATATATACACACGATTACAAAAATAAAAAATTAGATATTCAATAAAATGGCGTTTGCCCCCGTTTGCCGTTCCCTAAATAGAACATTAACCTGTCACAAAATCCATTTATTTAGATAATTATGCCATAAAAGATATGCAACTGAGGCCAAAAGTTTCTATTTAAATTATTAGTCCTAGCGCTGCGATCGATGTAGCTAAAGGATAGACTAAAGACTAGATAAGAGAGTGGCAGCACAGCGAAGATTACGCGTCATAACTTAATGGTGTTTTGCAGTTGATGTAAAAACAATAGCAATGGAGAGCATGAGCAGTTACTGTCAATACTCTGTTCTTTTTTACACAATGAAGGTCTACTTGTTATTCGTTTCGACAGAAAGTTTACTAAAAACATTACCAGGATTATCAATGGATACAACAGCAATACATGGTATGGACTTAACTGATGGAATAGGGCAGTTGACTATGTATTATGGCAATATTGCTAAAAAAAGTTATTAAATAATAAGAAAATTAAAAATTTAAATATTAAGTTTGTTTAATTAGAAATGCTGCAAAATACTTTTATATAACTAACTTACTTTGTTTTATGGTATAAAAGTGGCTGTCTAAAGCGAAATTTGCTTATCTAGACCCCAATTTAATCCTACGAATTTCTTTGAGCAAAATATCCTCCAAATTTTTCTTTATCCAATAATTCTTAAAAGCTTACCATTTTTACTATATATTAATGAAAGGAAACTTTATTAATGCATAATTGGGTAAAGAATAAGCTATAGCAAAGGGACAAGTATTCCAATTTCTTCAACTGGCTATTAAAAAAACTAATCAGGTGTGGCTGGATAGGCGAAGCTATGATTAAAATAAAGGCATGTGTAATTGCCTACGTAAGATTCGTTATTGAACAGTTGACTTGACTAAGTATATATGGAAAAATAAACAGGAAAATTTAGAAGTCTTTACATTAACGATTAAATTAATAATCAACATAGCGCGGTGCTTTTACTTATTGCAGCCAATTGATTATATAATTCAAATACTTCTAAACAGCTAATTCCTAAACTGAGTATTCAAAGGAATGGAAGAATTCTTACTTAAATCCCCATGGCGGTTTCAATGACCCTAATTTTTTTGTTTTTGCAAGTATCCATGTAAATAAAACTATAACTGGCAACCACAAACATCTTCATTAATAAAGTCAATTTTCCTTATAGTGTATGAAAAGAATTGATCAAAACTCTGTGGTTATACCTTCATATTCCCTAACACATAAACACCATTTATGCTTTCACAAATCAAAACTTTTTTGCAACCGGGTGCGGTAATCGAAGAAACAGAAACTTACCTGCAAATCCCTATCAATCAACCTTCGGAAGGATTAAAAGCAAATGCTTATTATTTTAATCAACCTGAGTGGGCAGAAGAATATNTNACATACTGCCATAGAAGTGATGAATTTATAAACCGCTGGAAAGCNGCCATAGGAGANTGGAATGATAAGGTNGTTGTAGACATTGGATGCGGACCAGGAAATATTTTTGCTTCCTTAAAAGGAAAGCCAAAGCTCTTGATTGGTATAGANGTTGCACCAAAATCTCTGGAAATGGCAAAAGATTTAGGTTACTTGCCCGTGCTGGCAGATGCAACAAATCTTCCTTTTAAATCAGGATTTGCAGATATAGTCACCCTCAATGCTGCTCTTCATCACTGTGAAGATATGGAGGCCGTGCTGAAAGAAGCTGCCCGTTTGGTAAAACCGGGAGGAATGTTGATAACTGATCATGACCCTCAATTAAGCGCATGGAATTATAAAGGAGTTGCTAAACTGCTGTGGAACGGACGTTTAGTTTGGTATAAAATAGTGGGCCGGGGATTTCATAAAACAAATGATCAGCAACATTGGGGTTTGGCATGCGAAATCCACCACAAGCCGGGACATGGAGTAACCCGGAAAATGTTCAGATCTATTTTGGAACCTTCTGGTTTTAAGGTTAGCATTTTTCCCCATAATCATACCGTAGGAGCAGAAGTCTTACAAGGAAAGAAAGGCAAAGCTGATTTTAAGTACCGATTAGGAAACATATTATCAGGAAGAAACCCAAATGCAGACGATAGCGCTTTAACTCTTATGTGTGTAGCAAAAAAGCATTCATTTGTATAAGGCATTAGAGATGATAGCTAAGATGATGCATTTTACTTTGAATTAGGGACCAATTTCTAATGTATCACTACTAAAATATAATTTATTTAAGTGCAGCAAATATTTCTAAATATCAAAATTCTGCAATTGCTGAACCACAGCTTCCGTCCCCCCAGCTTTTTTACAGATACTTTTGTTACCGATGCGTTGCTCTCTTCATTTATTTGATCTGCCTGTTTTTATATGTTTAAAATTCGGCTTTGTCGCGTCTGTTGAAATAAAAGTATGTATTATCATTTTTCCCTGATAATTATGTTGAGATAGAACAAAATGTTTTGAAATAAGTACACCTAGGAAAAGTAACTTGTTCCATTGTAATCCTCCTTACTATTTCTATTCCTACCAAAGTCCTTGATGCTGATTCAAAACTCTTAAAACCAAGCATATTCTAAATCCTCCACTTGATAAATCTATGAAAAAAGGTAATAGCGCCTGCGGCTAAAAGAAGCATAGCTGTAGCGGGAGTAACCGCCGAACCTAAATCGCTGAATAGAAGTACTACTGCTGGTTACAATAGAAAAAACAAAGCTACCGAAGTAGCGTTTTCTGTTTAGGACATTACGATGCTTTAGAAGAATACCGTAAAACTTGCTCTTGCAAAGAAGGGTGTTCCTGGTGTGAAATGGATTTCTGAAACCGGTGCTGGTTCATTCTGTAACCTGCTTTCCGTATCAAACTGTGTTTCTTTCCACTTTACATTGAACAGATTTTGAATGGCAATTCCTGCTTCCCATCTTTTCTTAGTGTAATTAATAGCGGCGTCGGTAACAAAGTAGCCTTTTGCTACTACTGAATTGTCTTCGTTTGCTGGTCTATCTGCCATGTACCGGTAACGCAAGCTACCATTCCAGCCCTCTTCTTTTCTGTAGGTAAGTCCTCCTACACTTGAAAAGCGCGGGGCTAAAGGCAAATAACTGTTCGCTTTGTCCACGCCTAATGCTCTTGGATTAGCAAGACTAACATCAGCATCGGCAAACACCTTTTTTATTACTTCATACCGTGCTGAAAAATCAAACCCGTAGCGTCTTGTTTTTCCACCCGCTTCTACTACTCCTTCGTCGCCAACATACACAAATTCCTGGTCGAGCCACAAGTACCAAAGAGCTGATTGAAAAAGTAATTTCCTGCCAACTTTGAAAATGCCACCCAAATCAGAACCGTAAGCTGATGGCAATACTTTCTTTCCATTCTGTTGTACGGCTACTCTTGTATCGTTGCTGTGAAAGCCTCTTCCGTTGTATAAATACAGTTGCACCTTATCGTTTAAGCGGTAGTTGAAATTAAGTTTGGGGCTGATAATAGCTGCATTGGTTGAACTTACTTGTGATGCTAACTTGTCATTATAGCGATTGGTAAAGTAATCGCCACGAAATGCACCGGTAATATCGAGTTTCTTTGAAACTGAAAAACGTTGCGACCAATAAGCCCCTGCGTTCATTTCGTTAATGTCGCCAAGCATAATGTCGGCGGTGTTTACAGTTCTGTTTTTTGTTCTTGTAAGTTCAATGTTCTTAATGGCATCAAATCTTACCTGAATACCTGCATTTGTTTCAGAAGGTATGTTACCAATGTAAAAGACCCTGCGAAATGAACCGTTGTAACCATATATGTTCCTGTCTTCTTTTTGACGTATCTGGTCACCGTTTACCCGGTCTTCTTTGTAAAAAGTAAAATTGGAATAAAGCTCAAACTTGTAGCGGCTGTAGTATAGCTCGTTACGAAGCAAGGCACCATTCCCAAGGTTTGTCAGCAGTTCTACATTGGCATTGTACCTCGACGTTTTACCGCCTTCTGTGTTGTCGATTGCTCCGTAAAAGCCCACCATTCCGCTTTCAACGGCTCTATCCGGTATTTGACCTGATGCATTCCATTTGCTGGTAAATCCTGTAAGTGTAGTAGTTAATGTGCTGCTGTTACTGATACTGCCGTGATATTTTAAAACGCTATTGAATCGGTTAAAATCCTGTGGGCTGTCGAAATATCCTTTTGTGTAAGATGCTTCTCCGGCAAAATATAGGCTTTGGCTTCTACGGTCACCTTTAGGCTTCATCAGGTTTATCCCTGTAATTCCTCGAAATGTACTGAATTGCCCTCCCTCTGCTTTTACAAAGTTGTTTTCTAAATAGTCTTTTGTTTTAAACTCCACAAAACCAGCGGTGGTAAAGTTTCCTTTGTCTGCAAAATAAGGTCCTTTATTGAAGTTCACTTTGTCTATTAGTTCAGGGATTACCCAATGCAAATCTGCATAACCTTGCCCATGTGCATGGCTCACCATATTTACAGGCGTTCCATCTACAGATATGTTTATATCTGTACCATGGTCTAAGTCAAATCCTCTTAAAAATATCTGCTCTGCCTTGCCGCCTCCGGCATGTTGCCCTATAAATAGCCCTGGAACCATCCGCAATACTTCCTGTGAATTATTGATAGGTCGCAAATGAATATCAAGGTCGCTGATGGTTTTAAAAACACCGCTACTGGCAGTACCTTTCACCCGAACTTCCTCAAGGTTGGAAACTCTTGCGTGTAAGTAAATAATAGCTGTATTATTGGTAGCAGTCAATGAGTCTAAGCCAATTGAT
This sequence comes from Segetibacter koreensis DSM 18137, assembly GCF_000374045.1. GTDB lineage: Bacteria > Bacteroidota > Bacteroidia > Chitinophagales > Chitinophagaceae > Segetibacter > Segetibacter koreensis. The sequence goes on from NZ_KB893343.1 coordinate 5,859, forward strand.
TTTGTTTCAAACCCAATGTAGCTAACGTTCAATTTCAAAACTGTTGGGGGCAGGTTCTTAAATGAGACAAACCCGTTTTCGTCTGCATCTGTATTAAATGTCGCATCTTCATTTTGTACAAATGCATCCTGAATTGGCACTTTGGTTTCAGCATTTACAATGTAAATGCCTTTGATGTTGGGTTGCGAAAAGGCGATAAAACCACTTCCAAGGAAAAAGAAAAGCAGTATAAATTTTGATAATGGTATTAGATTTCTCATCCCCCAAGTGTTGACTAATGGTATAATATTATACGAAAAAGTCACTGTTTCAGATTGACAGCCGTAAAGTTGTTCATTAAACAAGTCTTTGTTATGTGATTAGGCACAGCTTTCCGGCAATTTGCCGCTACGAGAAGAAATAAAAAAAGCCCAATGATGTCTAGTCCTAAAATAGCTCTACAGCAATACGATGTAGGATGACAGAAAAACGAAAGCAAAAAAACCGATCTAGTCTCCTGCGCAAACATCCTTGAATATCTTTATTCACCTTTCACAGTGGAAGCTTTAAAACAGAAATGTTGTGGATAACAAGGGTATGCGCAACTGATGAAAAAAGATTTAATGTACAGGAGTGCCCAATGCAACTTATTGTTTTGAATGTAACAAAATCGAACACTGCTGTATCGAAAACGAACTCATTTGATGTAGCTAACGCCTTTACTTACTTGATTATCAGGAAGAAAATTATTGGCACCTGATTGGTGCTTCGTAAAAGCTTAAATAAGCCTACACATGTTTAAAAACTATATTAAAACAGCATGGCGCAGCTTGGTTAAAAACAAGTTCTACACTGCCATTAATATTCTTGGTTTATCTATTGGCTTAACAACTTCCATTCTTTTATTGATGTGGATCCAAGATGAAAGGAGCTTTGACAAATTCAATACTGATTATAACAGGATTTATAATTTGAGCTCCCACTTCGATGTGAACGGAAAAGAACAGGTTTGGGGTGGCGTTCCAGGTCCGTTATTCAAATATGCGAGATCACTGGCGCAGGTGCAAAACATTACTAGAGTGACTGGTGATTGGGCTACCTTTCATCAGTCCGGCAGTAAAAACCTGATTGGAGGATTGCACGTAGGCTATGTTGACAGCAGCTTTTTTTCGGTCTTCAACTTTTCACCAATCCAAGGTGCGACTAACAGTTTGTTTACTGCCACCAACAATGTTTTGCTCACCGAAGAAACGGCGAAAAAGATTTTCGGCACCACTGACATAGTTGGAAAACCGATAGCTTTAGACACAACAAATTTTATTGTAACAGGTGTATTAAAAGACTTTCCGCAAAATTCCTCGTTGCGCTTTGATGCGTTGTTCCCAATGAGCCTGTATGCTAAAAGTTTTACCGCATCGGGCGGTAACGGTGATTGGAAAACGATTGATGAAGACCTTGGTGATTATGCGTTTGATACTTATATAAAACTTCAACCTAACGTTCGCAGTGTAGCTATCGGTAATGCGCTTAGCAAAATGTATAAAGATGCACGCAATGGCGATAGCCAGTCGAAATTTTTGTTGCAGCCATTGGCAGATAAACATTTAATAACGGCCGATGGTAATAAGTCCGGTTTGCGTATTGTACAAGTATTTATCATTATTACGATTTTATTGCTTGCGATCGCGGCTGTTAATTATGTCAATCTTTCAACAGCCCGTTCTATGGCAAGAGCTAAAGAGGTTAGTGTGCGCAAAGTTATTGGCGCTAACAAATTGCATTTATTCATGCAGTTTTTAGTTGAAACACTTATTATTTTTATTATTGTCGCATTGATTGCTCTTGTTTTGGTATCGTTATTAATTCCCGTGTACAACGACATCTCGGGCAAATCGTTAGAATTTTCTCTGGCCAATCCTTCTGTTTGGATTATCATTGGCATCGCTGTATTTAGCACGCTAATTCTATCGGGCGTTTATCCTGCCTTACATCTTTCCTCATTCAATCCCATCAACTCTTTAAAAGGAAAATTAAGCCAGAGCACCAGCAGTATTGTACTGCGCAAGGTGCTGGTGGTTTTCCAATTTTCCATCTCGGTGATGCTCATCATTTGCACCCTCGTTATAAGTAGGCAGATGAAGTATATAAGCCAGATAGATTTAGGATATGATAAAGAGGAGGTGTTTACCGTGCCACTTAGTGATGAAGCAATTAACCATGTTGATGCTGTAAAAGATGAGCTGAAGCATATGTCAGGCATTACGGCAACAGCTTTATCTAATGTTTACAACATGGCTGACTATCAAAATTCAACCGGTGATATAGACTGGACGGGCAAACCCAAAGACAATAACATGATTGTGGTTAACGCAAATGTTGATAAAGACTTTATACCTCTGATGAATTTTCAGTTTGTTGAAGGGGGGAATTTTAAAGGCATGCCTTCTGATACGGCATCGTACATCATTAATGAAACAATGGCAAAAGAAATGGGACTAAAGCCTCCCTATGTAGGACAGCAGATGAGCGTGCACGATGCACCTGGAGTTATCATTGGCGTGGTAAAAGATTTCCACTTTCAATCATTGAAAACCAAGATAACACCTTTTGTTTTTTGGACCCAGCGCTGGAAAAATATTCTGTATGTGAAAACAACCGCGGCGCGCGCAAAGGAATCTATTCAAGCAGTTCAGAAAATTTATAATAAGTACACAGGTGTTAACCCTTTTACTTACAGTTTCGTTGATACAAAGTTTGACGAGCTATACAAAACAGATAACCGCACCAAAACACTATTCAACATATTTGCAGCCATCGCCATTTTCATATCATGCTTAGGCTTGCTGGCTTTAGCCACTTATTCAGCACAAATACGCACTAAAGAAATCGGCGTAAGAAAAGTATTGGGCGCAAGTGTTGCCGATATCGTTGCCCTGATCGCCAAAGATTTTATCGCCCTGGTTATCATTGCCATAATTATTGCCATTCCGGTTGCCCTTTATAGCATGAACAAATGGCTCGAAAACTTTGCTTATAAAACAAGTATTAGTTATTGGCTCTTTGTTGCAGCAAGCTGCATTGCTGTCGGTATTGCCACCCTAACTATCGGTTTTCAGGCAATTAAAGCGGCAATAGCAAACCCGGCGAAAAGCTTAAAAACCGAATGAGGGACGCATCTGCTGAAATGACTTTCAAAAATACCTTTAAGTTCAACGCTTAGGCGGCCAAGAACAAAATGTTGTGTAATAAGTTGCCATAGGAAAAGTTACAAGTTCCTTCTTAATCATCCTTATAATAAACACTGCCAGTAACTGCGATGAGATTTTTAAAGTAGTCGAAGCGAAAGGATTACCGGATACAATTGTAGTTGATGTAAACATGCCAATTAAGACATTAGATGAATGCGTTTATGCTATATGTACTAAGGCAGAATTAAATAAAATTCCGTTAGTAGCATTATCCGATGCTATTGATAGCAGCAACATTAAAAAATACTATGATAACAAATTCAAAAGTTTTACGAGTTAGGAAGTAACGGTTTTTTTGTTAAAAACGGAAGCTTTGCAGAACCGAAGGAACATTCATAAGAATAGTGGAATATTGGCAGAAAAGTAAAGTGCCGGAATAAGGAAAGCAGAATAAAAAAGTATTATCTTTTTACTTAATTAATAGGATTGGTATTACCAGAAAAAACTGTTACATAACTTTACCTAAGGCTTTATGTGAAGTCTTTAAGTCAGAAATTAACGGAATTGTATAAGTGTTGCAAAAATTGTTTCATAGTAAATTAATAAGTTCTATTAAAATAAACTTACATTTATATAAAATTAGGGAGCAATACTTAAACAATTTGCGGGGGAACAAGTATGCAAGTATTAACGCTCCCTTATTGTTTTTATGCCTATTATTTCAATTACAAAGGTAAGAAACATAATTTTAAATGCGATGTGTTGTTGAATGGTTGCAAATTTTCTCTTTATATATTATAAGTTGCTGATTCTTACCTTAGGAAAACAATAACCGTTAAACATCTTTCAAATCTAGTTCTATCTTAAGTAGTTCTGTAGACGTAATAAGATAGGTTTTCCTGCTCTTGAAGTCGTTGTAAACATTGTCCTAAATCAATAATTTGCTAAAGTGCTGCATGAAACAGATTTTTGAGAAGTTTATAAATATGCAGATATTATATTAATATTTCTTTGCATTTATCGCATTTAAATAATATCTTTATGCTCACCTTCATTCACTGTTCCCCCAGTTTTTTCTAGCCCGTGAAATATTTCCTAGGAACCAGCAAAAGAGTCTATAGCAATATCCATTAGTCTTTAAGCAAGCAAATAGCAAGAGTAAGAAAGTTCACCAGTAAGTCCGAAAAATTTTTACTAATTTTTTTACTGCAAAAACTGTTTTTTGGCAGTATAAATCTTTTGTTTATAAAGTGAAATTTACAACTCTCGCTAACTTCTATCAAAACTAAAATTATTCATATGAAAAAATTAGCCACTTTCGTTATAAGAATTCCCACGAATACATCTCCGGGTTGCTAATATTGTTTGTAAGTTTAAACCTATTCCTTATTTGCCCAGCCAAGATATGTTAGCTGGGCAAATAGCAGTTTATTAGGCAAATTTGCATTAAGTAGAGTTGTATATCATGTGAGCCACCTGCACAATCAATTACCTTATTAGAGATTCTTACAGCGATTACTAATATCCTTCCAAGTTCTATCTAAAATAAAAGCTTATATTATGACAATAGCCAAAAGTATAGTTTAGAAGATAGGTAGATAAGATAGGAAGTGAATTCGTGACGCGTTACCAGTTATCGTAGCTTTTTTCAGATTGTTTATAGCAACTTTCAGATATTTCACGACAACTGTTTTCTCCTATACTTCCGTTTTCTTTCACAGCACCTTTTTAAACTTAATTAAAACTAAATTTTATGAAACCGTATGTTCTTACAGCAGCCATTTTATGCCTTTCTGCCATCTACGTTAATTGCCAGACAAATACAAAGCTTGGCAATCATGCTCTTTTTAACAACACTACTGGTACTAATAATACGGCAGTCGGCTATTATTCCTTGTTTAAAAACACTACTGGAATCGACAATGCAGGGCATGGCGCATACACGTTGTATTCCAATAAAACTGGGAAATGGAATACTGCAAATGGCGTGAATGCACTTTTCAATAACATATCTGCCAATTCCAACACCGCCACAGGAGTTCAAGCGTTGTATAAAAACACTACTGGCGAATGGAATACGGCCAATGGAGTTAATGCTCTTTATTCTAATACCGGAGGCAGTTATAATGTGGCCACGGGGGTATATGCCCTTACTTCAAACACCACTGGTTCATATAATACAGCTACTGGCCTTTATGCCTTACAAAACAATACCAGTGGTGGTTACAATACAGCATACGGAGTGAATACTCTTACTGCTAACACTATTGGAGGAAATAATACAGCTGCGGGTTTTCAGGCACTGTACAGAAACACGACCGGGCAGAACAATACCGCAAACGGTGTAAACGCTTTGTTTTCTAATACTACTGGTTTGTACAATACGGCTAGCGGCTGGAATGCGCTTTTCAATAACATAACTGCCAATTCCAACACTGCCACAGGAGTTCAAGCGTTATACAAAAACACTACTGGCCAATGGAATACGGCCAATGGAGTTAATGCTCTTTATTCCAATACCGGAGGCAGTTATAATGTGGCCACGGGGGTATACGCCCTTACCTCAAACACCACTGGTTCATATAATACAGCCACTGGCCTTTATGCCTTACATAACAATACCAGTGGTGGTTACAATACAGCATACGGAGTAAATACTCTTACTGCTAACACTATTGGAGGAAATAATACAGCTGCGGGTTTTCAGGCACTTTACAGAAACACGACCGGGCTGGACAATACCGCAAACGGTTTAAACGCTCTTTTCAGCAATACCACAGGTACAGGAAATACAGGCATAGGCAGCAGCTCCCTATTTTACAATACCACCAATAATTATAATACAGCTCTAGGTTATTTTTCCGGTAATTATAACCTTACTTATAGCGCGGCCACATTTTTAGGATCATTTACCGGGCCAACTGCCAATGGATTTGACAACATTACGGCAGTTGGTTTTGACGCTCTAAATACTGCTTCCAACCAGGTCCGTATTGGCAATAGCTCTGTTACCTCAATAGGAGGATATACGAACTGGACGAATATTTCTGATGGCAGGTTTAAAAAGAATATCAAAGAAGATGTACCAGGACTAAAATTTATCAATGAACTGCGTCCCGTCACCTACACTTTAGACGTGGAAGGTATTGAAAAGGCTCTCAAAGGACCAGCTCATGAGGTAAAAGAAGCCAATGGGAAAACTACAAAGATAGAACCCACAGCCGAAGAACTCAAGGCAAAAGCAGAGAAGGCAAAAATAAAGTACACAGGCTTTGTAGCCCAGGAAGTAGAAGCTGCTGCAAAAAAGCTGAACTATGACTTTAGCGGAGTGGACGCACCCAAAGATGGAAATGGTTTCTATGGCATTCGCTATGCAGAATTTGTAATTCCACTAGTTAAAGCAGTACAGGAGTTAAGCAAGCAAAACGACGAACTAAAAGAAATGATAGCCAAGCTGGCACATGGACAAGCAGTTAATACAAACACCACTACTACTTTAAGCGATATTATTTTATATCAAAACACTCCTAATCCGTTTAGCAACACTACCCGTATCACTTATCAAATTCCCGGAAGTTTTGGAAATGCTCAAGTTATTATTACTGATGCTACCGGCAAGATAATAAAAACAATCCCCGTTACCCACGGCGGAAGGGGAGTATTAAACATTGATTGCTCGTTACTGACCAGTGGCACTTACACCTATTCAATACAAATTGACGACAAGTTAATATTGTCTAAAAAAATGGTAGTGGCTAAATGAGAAAATAGAAGAAGTTTAGGTATGTGCAAAACTTTTTTATTGTAATTCAGCAGAGGAAAATAGGCTTGGGCTGAGATAGTTTTTTAAGACTGTAAAATAAGCTGTGTGGAGGTTAAAATTGTTTTAAGAACTTCAGATGAGAGTCTTTCTCACCTTGGTCTCTCAGCCTCCTTCTGCTGTCTTCCAATTAAGTGGCGTGTTTGCATTTTCAATTGGAAACTGCTTCGTAGAAGTTCAAAAAACACAAAAACCAAGTAACACAAGATGTATTTTTTTTGTGTTCATCATAGTTTCGGACGGTGGCATTTCAAGGCTTCGTGAATAATTGAGTGGTGTAAGGGTTATTCTTAAAAGCATGATCGCCCACTTTGAAAAAATCCTTTGTAGAGAGTTCGTGAGTAGCCTTTGGATGCGGAGCATACATTTAATCTACAGATTAGGTCTTTTTAGGCATTTACAATAAAAATGATTTTTGGATAAAAGCGGGTAGATTTTGCTCTGCCGCTTTATCCTTTTCATCGTTGAGATCAAAACTGTAGTGTAACTACATCAAAGAACAACACGCTTAAAGTGGATAAAACCTTACTTGCAGCAGCATCTGTTCTATTTGATGACGTGTATGTGACCGCAGGCACAAACAGTGTAGCAACGATTGAAGTGAAAGCAGATGCCATTCATTTCTTAAACGAAGCTTTTAAGCACAGCAAAGCCATCCCTGCATCAGATAAGGGAAGGCAGTTTTGGAAGCCACTTACTTCTCGAAGAAACTACCTTAAGACAATAGCACGGAAACGGTAACGCGAAGGTGTGATTATTGGAGATCGAGCATCTGACGTAGCAGAAAAATTTATTACTGCCATGGCAATGCACCGTTTCTGGGAAAGAGAGAAAGCCAGAAGCTTCCTGCATAAGAACTGTTCAATACGAATAATTACAAAGCTCTGTTGAAGAACGGGGCTTTGTAATTTTAGTCGATTTTGATTTTATAACAAAGAAAGTATGGTAGCTGAAGTGGTAATTTGCCGCCCAGTTTGTGTTACATGTGCGGCTCTAAACTAAGGTTGACAGATTGTAAGTTAGAATTTTCTGATGAAAATAGAATAGATGACTTAGGTTTTTTTAAGGCATCGGCGATAAAAATGAATGAACTTTTCTCACCATTTTTAGCCTACGGCCTTTAAGTAAGAGTAAGTTTTTCTCTGAGTACTTCATAAGGTGTTTTCCCTTCAGTGCAGCATTAGGCCGGTGACAATTGTAAAAGGTTTCCCATTCATCCAATTTCTTAAGGATATCAATATCATCTGTGTATTCAACAAGCTGATAAAATTCTTGTTGATCAGTGAGATGGGAGCGCTCAACCTTACCGTTTAAATGAGGACTGGCCTTTTTGATGTACACATGGTTAATTCCTAAGTCCTCACAATGCCAATGAAATAAAGCCTGAAATTCGTGGCCGTTATCTGTTTGAATAGTGTGAATTCTGAAAGGAAACTTACTGCGAATTCTATCAACAAAATCTATTGCATTTTTTTGTGTATGCTCATCATAAATATAAAGGGCTCTTGCTCTGGTAGCATCATCTATAGCAGTGTATTGGTAACGCTTCACCTCATTTCTTGTTAACCAATCAGTAAAATATAGAAACTTTACATCAACTTGAATTCGATGCCCAGGCACTTGCTTTTCATATCGTTTAAACGGTTCCATAGAACGTTTTCTCTGATGCTGCGGCAATTTATTAAGTCCATTGCGTTTTAAAACACTATAAACTCCACTTGCAGATACTTTGATATCATGATAGCGTTTTAAATACCAGGATATTCTAAGCTGACCAAGATAATAATTAGTCCTCAGATAAATAATTAATTCCTCTACATGCCCTGGTACCCTGATTTTTGGATTTTGAGGACAAGGCTTACTATTGATAAGAGCTCTTTCCCCATCGCGTTCATAATCCCGTTTCCATTTATAATAAGTCTGCCTGGAAACACCAAAGCGCCTACAAGCTTTTGAAACATTACCTATCTCTTTTCCGTAGTCGAGGACTTTTAACTTGCGACGAATGTCTGCAATTGCTTTTGTATTCATATCACAAACTTTAATTAACAAGATAAAAACTAAAACTGTCAACCAAAGTCCGAATTTTCATATGTTACAAATCTGTGCTTGTGTGCCTTTATTCTGCTTTCCTCCAAAGGTTATTTTGATTATAATATAATTCGACCTCTTTTCTTAACCAGTTCATATCCGCACTTTTAGGGTACCAATTTCCATTAGTTCTCAATTTTTTAATTCACCTTCAAATACGGTAACGGCTTCGCCATAAATCAATACTTTGTCTGTAAGCAGTTCGGTTGTAATCATCCCTGTTCTTAAAGAAGATTGAAAGGCTTTTAATTTATTTTTTTTGAGTTTTATCACCCAATGTTTTGTAAGGCAAGTTTGTATGCTTCCTGTTACCAGGTCATCGTTAGTTCCTGCCCAGGGCCAAAAATATCGATAATGAAAATCAAAGTCAGGATTATCCCATTGAGAGGTTATCAGAACTCCAGGGATACCACTATCTGAATTTAGTAAAGCCGGAAAATCAGGGTTTAAACTGGCTAGTTGGCTTAATAACCCTATCTACTACCAAATTAACTTGCTCAATTCCTATAAATGGTACATGGGGTACTTTTGTTATGCGTTCGCTTTTCTTTCAGCTATTTGGGTAAACAAAGTCAGTTTGTTCTTCTTTCATTTTTATGGGTCTTACCTCAATACTTGCAGATGGCACAAACTCAAATTCTGGATTCTCTCTTGCAATTGAAATTGCTTCGTCAATGTCGCTTGCTCTAATATGATAATATCCTACCTGTACTTCTTTAGTTGGATCAATTGAAATATTTGTCCAGCTGCCTCCTTTTTTTGAAATAATAAACCCTTCACGAACCATGGGTTGAGCTGCAATTAATTTTCCCTCAGCTTTAAGTCGCCCAATATATACTTCACATTTCTTTATGAATGCCAAATGTTCGTCATCTGTCAATGCGGCCTTGGCATCTACTGCATTTCGAATATAAAGCATAAATTCTTTTTTCATTTTTCACAGTTCAACTTTTGCCAAATTAATAATTTCTTTGATTTTTGTCAAGTCACTTTTTTTCAAGTCGGTTTTACCAAAGAAGCAAGTCCGCCAATAAGAAAATGCGTAAAGTCTCCAATACAAACAGGTCTGCTATAAATTCCTCCTATTAAGTTTGCTTTTGCCGTCCAGTTTAACATTGCAAATCCAAAATAATGAGCGCCTAAAATTTGTAGGTATTACATAATGATTTTAGAAATAGCATCTCATTTTGCGCTATTTTATATCTCATATTTGCGATACTTTTTGGCTATCTATTATTCTCTAGCCTGCCTTTAAATAAAAAATAGTTTGACACTAATAATATAATACGCAAGTGTAAAAAGTTAGCAATTTTCTGAGGCATAAAAGTTAAAGAGATTCCTTTGCTGACCTCCTCCCATTTTTACTGCCAACTTAAATTGGAGATTCGGGCTTGTTGATATACATTTTAACCACTTCATTTGGGGTCATTCCGTTTAAGGAACTATGAGGTCTGAAGTGATTGTATTCCTCTCTCCAGTTTTTTATCTTTTCATCGGCATCCTGTATCGATAGAAACCAGTTAATATTTAAACATTCATCTCTGAAGCTTCCATTAAATGATTCTATAAAGGGATTATCTGTTGGTTTTCCTGGTCTTGAGAAGTCTAAAGTTACTTTATTTTCATATGCCCATTTG
>NZ_KB893344.1 GCF_000374045.1 Segetibacter koreensis DSM 18137
CGTCGGTTAAGGTAAAAGCCTTTGGCCTTGGAATTTCACGAATATAAATGTCGCGATAAGCTACATGTGTACCATGAGCTTGCAATTCAATTTGTTCTTCTGGAAATATGGGAAGATTGCGGTCCCAATAATTTTCAAGAGTTACGTTATCTACTACCAGTTCGCCATTCAAATAAACNGTCNCCCGATCTCCTTTCATAATAATATGGAAGCTGTTCCAGTCTCCAATAGCATTATCGGCAAGTTTAAGGGGTTTGCTCTGATTTTTTTGATTGTTGTATAATCCCCCCGATCCTACTTCAGCGCCAACATCTCTTCGTGATGTATCCCAGATTTGTACTTGCGGTGTTCCCCGTAAATAAATACCGGCATCGCCATCTTTTGTAATTTTCCAATCCACAAACATTTCAAAATCACCATATTTTTTATTTGTACAAATGTTCTCACCTTCGCCACTGAAGTTCAACACACCATCATTCGCATACCAGCCTTTTCTCATTATTTCATCTGCCTTTTGTTGTTGTGTAGCCAATGTTTTCTCATCCATTGAAGCTCTCAGTATCGGATTGCCTACCAATCCCTTCCAGCCAGTTAAGTCGGTTCCGTTAAATAATGGTACAAAACCTTCTCCTGCAGGCATTTCAGCTCTTCACATGACTTTTTGTAAATTTACGAAAGATAATAGTGTGTTATGGATTTAAGTGTGTTACACCTGGTACGTTCACCAGAGAGAAACTATAAATGGAAAGACCGTCTGAACAGCTTAACAGGGCATCTAAGCTGCCGCCTTCTGGAATGGTCGGGTTGGTATAATCAGGATATGCTTCAACGCCTGTTGGGACATTACCGCTTATATCAGCTTTTTAAGATTGAAAACAATAGCGCATGCAATCATCTTTCTTTACCATTGGCCTATATAATGAGTTACAGGGCTTCCCAAGGGTTTAAATATGCCCTGTCCAGCATTACCGCAGCCCTATATTATGTTGTCACATTTGGTAAAAGATATACGCCTTTACAGATAGAAGGGATTAACCATCTGCTGGTTAGGGATAAGGCAACGATATTACAGCAATTCTTACAGGATTCTGAGAAGGACTTTCCTCTTGCGATAAGCAAAGCTTTTGAACAGATAGCTTCTACGAACTTTTTCAATAAGGCGGAAAACAGACTTACTCTTATTCAGCAGAAAAACGAATACAACCATTATCAAACCAGCTCGCATTACTTCAATGATTATACTACTACGGTACAGCCCGACAGTACCAATGTAAAGGGAAAAGAGAAAGGAGTGTTTTCAAAAAAACAGCTTCTTCTTTTCTTTGACCTGATTGCAGAAAGTAAAGCTGTTGATAAGATAGATTACTCGAAACCTAATAAGTTTGATGGTATTGCTACTATGCTACGAGCCGTATCTGGCAAAAGCAAAGATTCTATACTGGAACAATTAAAGGATACTCGTACCAATGGATTATATTCCTTTCGAAATGAAGGAGAGCTTAAGCAGTTAATTATAACACTAACCAATCTATCGGACATATTTAGAAAAGCGGGCTTTCGAGTAGTTGCTAATATTGCCGATAAAAAACTAAGAGAATTGGAGCGGGTTTAAGACGTTGTAGTTGAATTGCAAAAAATCGATGGTAATTTGGAACCACTAGTTCAAGTCCTAAAGGGGGTAGAACCAAGCTGTTATAATGAAGACTCGGAAACTTCTTATTTATACATAGTTTGAACGCTATATTGTATAGCAGTAGCCTAATTATTACCAGCTACTCATATTTTCACAGCCTCTATATCAGTAAAGCGGATTGTATATCCCACAGTGATCTATAAATACGGGGGTTTGAAGAAAGGCTGCCAGTAGTATTTACTTCAAAAAAACTTTGGAATTTGTAATTTTTTTATTAAGTTGGATAAACTTTACATATAAATACCCTATGAATTTAATGACTATTTCTCAGTAGCAAACTATTAAACAACTAACTAAAATTCAAGGAATGGCAAGTTTGTATTTTCATAGGTATAGTGCTCTTTCTTTTTATGCTTTTTTTCATTCATTTTATTTTAAGTATTACAAACAGTACTTCTTGGGAGTAAAGCCTTAGTTTTTACCGATGGTGCGAAGTACCCTTGGAACGAGTAATCAGATGTTAAACAAAACAAGTTAATCTCAATTTTAGACGTCAATATATAACTATGGCTCAATCAAGAAGGAAATTTATAAAAAACATTTCTCTCGCAACCATTGCTACAACAGGTATTGTAACCTTTTTAAAAAAATATACAAAAGCGTTTGGACCATATAACTTTCAGGAGCATATAAATGACATCGTTCATCACGCCTTTAGACTTACTGACCATAATAGCCTTTTAAACCTTGAATATTATTTTATTAATTGTTCTTATGATAGCTTTCAAAATAGAGTTTGGGCAAAATATGGACCTCACGAAAACTATATGGTTGTACGCTTGCCGCAGCAACACATTGCAGAACAAAGTTTCCTAGAAAAAGATCAGCAGGGCAACACTATTACTAATTTCAAAGCAGCAACTTATATATCAGGTTATAGTTATCTGGTTTTCAGAATTCTGTTTACTGATGAACGCTTTTTCAGAAATTATAAGATATATGGAGAAGGTGAATATACCTATATCGATCTAACAAAAGAAGAGTTGCTCAAGTGGGATAATGAAAACAAATTTAGATTAGTAGTTAGACAGGATTTAACGGAATCACTATTTGAATTAGCATCTGTTCCTTATTATAATACTCCAAAGCCTGATTCAGTAAATAAACGTGAAAAAATTTTAGATAGTTTAATTCAGATCAATCACGATAAAGATTCAATTAAGGGCTTGAGCCGCGAAAAGGACTCAATAGAAAATAATTATAAAAAACCTTTTCTTGAAAACCACTATCCTTTTCAAAATGATCTTAAAAAAGATTCTATAAAACTAAACGATTCATTAAAAATTGAGATTGATAGAGGAATATATAATCCAAATAAATTTCCTAAAACTTACGGTGATCCTGTTACAGCAATTGAACTTCCTTGGCGCTTAATCATAAGTCCTAAATTACCTGATAGTAGTAGATTTAAATTTAAATGGGCCATACCCGAAACAAACCTAGAAAAGCTAAATCCAAAGGATCCCAAGGAAAAGAATAAACACAAACTCTGGACCGCAACCCTATCGATTGCAGAAAGGGATGACCAAGAATATATAGATAGAAAAAAAGCGGAGAAGAATAATAACAAGGAAAATCCCTCTGCATCAACAGGCAGCTTAAATGATGTTATTAATCAATTAGAATTGATGATTTTAGGGTCCCCTGATTATCCTGAAATAAAGTTTAAAGGTGATATTATTCTACCTACAGGTGCCCATCGTCATGACTTGGTAGCTCTTTATATTAAATTGAAGGTATTAGCAAGAACTGAAAAGCTTACCCTTTCCGCCGTAGGAGCAACGACAAAAATCCACCTTAAAAATGAAAAAATTGAAGATGCATTAAAACAAGGCATTGGCGTAATAGAATGGAATCAGATTATCTCTTTAGGAAGAGATGAAAAAGTAGAAGTATCTACTTTGTTTCTTGAGGCAGAGTTTGGACATAAAATGGCTTTTATAATAATTGCAGAACGTGAGTTAAAAAGTGGTATTTATCCATTGATTAAAAAAGCTTTTATAATGCCTTTAGACATTACAAAAGATTATTCCAATCACATTACGCAAGATATAGTCAAAATAGATAGCGATGGTAAAACACTAGATAATAAACCTAAGGAAATTGTTTCTCGTTTTAATGCACCCTTTAAGAAAATAACTTTTTCAGAAACGAAGCCTAAATTATTTATTCCGGTAGCGGGGAAAACAGAGTTTAATCAAAATGAATTAAACCAAACCGAAACCTCATTTGAATTCGAAGCAATTGACTGGCATGATAACATCATTAAGTTTTCAAAAAAAATAAATGCCCTCCCATTTGGTGCAGTAGTCCAAAAGGATGAAAAAGGAAATCTTTTAATACAATCTGAAAAAGGAAATATTGCAAAGATTATTGCCCCAAAAGATAGTAGTATGTATCTGCCTCACACGGATAGTTTGCCTCAATTAAAAGATACCATTCCTTTTTACTCCCGAGTTTCTCTGGACAGTATTTTAATTAAAACAGATAGCACATCAAAAAAAACATACACAATAGATTCTTCATTAAAAGTTCAGGATAGCTTGCATAAAAGCTTTCCCAAATTAATTTCTCAATCATTTTCTACTATTCAGGAAAATGCTCAATTAGATTCTTTGCAAGATTGGTTGGAGAAATTTATTCGAATTTACAAGGGTATTCCCGATAAAAAACCAATAACGGCTTCATATATCGTTGAAAAATTATCTGATAAATATTTATTGGATAACAATGTTTATAAAGATTTGTTTGACAAAGGGTTTACTAAAATTTCAAATTATTTAGACACAAAACCCATTACAGATTTTATTACATTCATATATAGTTTTGATGCACCTCAAGAGCCTTATAAATCTCTTATAAACCAAATTGAAAATATACCAGCAGGAAATTCAAATTTGAAAGAATTTTTAGATAATCTAAGACAAAACAAGGAAGTAGAAAAAAGCTTTTCGGAATTTCGAAAGAATATAGAATTTCAAAAGTTTGTTAATGATAAATGGCCGTTGTTTTTTAAAAATATCTATAAGGACTTTCCAAGGTTAGTTGCATTTATAAAAAACTATTCAAACTTTGGTTTATACGAGTTTATTAGGATTAATAGTCCAGAACTTGCAAATTTTATAATTAGCCTAAATCAAATTCTCACTACTCAATCGAAAGCCTTTGATGATTTAGTTTTAAATATTCAAAACCGAATTCAAATAATTTACGCCATTGAAGAAAAAGCCAAAACAATCTCTGGTCTTATCCTTCTTCAAAAACAAAAAATCGGTTACGCAATAAAAGAAAAATATGATGATGTAGAAAAAACGCTTGGTGCTACCAGGCAACAACTAATAAATAATCTGACAAAGGAAACCGGGCAAGTAAAAAAATCTTTGTCGGAACTGGAATCAGAATACATCATTTTTAAAGGCGGCTTAAGGGAAACTGAAAATGGGATGTTTGATTTCTTCCATGATTATGCAATCATACCACAAGTGGCGCAGGCAAAAGTTTATGTAAGCGCACTAAACAAACTGGTAAATGAAGATTTACCAATCAGTATAAATTATGCAAGAGATTACCTGGAAAACCAGGTTAGAGATACCGAGTTCGAAATAAAGCAAAACGCGGCAATGGTATTTGCTGAAGTGCAACAATACAGTCGCGAACAGGTAAAAGGATTCATCCAAAATATCGGTGAAAAGATGCCTGGCCTTAATGTGGAAATACCCGCACATTACCTTACTTATGCCCGAAATCCAAAAGAACTTGAAGATAAAGCTTTACAAACGGTTACCTCACAATTAGGAATTCCTGGCGATTTTACTACAACACTAAAAAATTATAGTCGTGATTTAATCTTTATAAGTGAAGATGTGAAGAAGGCTGTTAAGGTAATGGACGATCTTAGAAACGCTGACCCTAAAAAGTACTTTAAAGATTTAGGTGCAAAATTATTTGGAAGCATTGGTTTGGAAGATATATTAGATGTTGGGTTTGACCTGCCCCGTATAACTGAATTGCCTGACAAAATAATATACCAGGTATCTACAGATAAATTTAAAAATTTCCGCGCAGCATTTGTACAGTTCACACCACATATCAATAATACGACAAGGCTTGAACTATTCATATCAAAGAATATAAAAAATATACAGGAATACTATGCTTACACTCAACTAAACAATTTTAGCGTTGGCGTAATTATAGGAGGAACGGAAGTACTTACGGTAATGTTCGATCAGTTTAAAATTACTTCAGCTCCCAATCAACCAAAGAAAACAGATGTAAGTATTACAGATGTGAAGCTTGGCGGACCTCTTGAATTTATTGCTGATTTAGCGAAAAAGTTTATGGCACCGGGTAATGGTATGCGCATTAAACCAGGCCCAAGAAGTTTATCTGTTGATTATACGATTGCATTACCAAGCATATCTGCTCCGGCCTTCAATTTCAGAAATCTGCAAATGGTAATTGGTGTAAATATCCCTTACGATCCGTCAACATTAAAAGCAATTTCATTCACATTTGGTGTAAATAAGCCGGAAGATAAATTCTTAGTATCAGCCGGAACTTATGGCGGCAGAGGTCATTTCATGCTAAGAGCTACTCCAAAAGGAATTGAACAAATTGATATTGCTATAGAATTAGGAGCTTATGCCTCTATTGATTTAGGTATTGGAAGAGGAGAAGTGTTTCTCTTCTTCGGTTTTTGGTTTGTATGCGGTAAAGATGATGGCGGACAAAATCTGATAAAGGCCGTCGCTTATATTATTTGTTCAGGAAGCGCTACTGTACTTGGGTTTATAAGTATTGGCGTAAGTGTTCTCATTGCTTTAACCTACATTAAGAGAGGCCAGGCAGCATTATTTTACGGAGAAGCTGTTGTTACCTACAGTGTAAAAATTGCCTTTTTCAAAAAAGAGTTCAGTATTCGGTACTACAAGGAAATAGCAGGTTCTTCAAATGGAAACAACACGCAAAGTTTACAAGCAGGAGCAATATTATTGGATACAGGAGCATCGGGGGGAATATATGCAACTGATAATAATGAGGCGGCTGGTTTTACTGATGTCTTTAAAGACGAGGATATGTTGAAAGAATACCTATCCTGTTTTGAGTGAAGTATTTTTAGAACTAACGTTAGATGAATTTACGTCTGTACTTTGAAATTTGAATTTAGAATAAGATTGTGCATTAAAATAATTTATTTGTAAAACATATTTTATGGGCTTTGAGATTAAAAACATTTGTACAGTTGTTCCTAATCCTCATCATCCTGCATATAGAAGTAAGAAGGAGGATGATAAAAACTACTATTATTTTTCTGTCTTTATCACTCCCAAATTGCAGTTTGACGGATCACTAAAAGAGTTTTATGAAATACTTCATTGGCCGGAATATGCAGAGAAATTATTTTATCCAATACAATATACGAATTATGGAGAAGCAGAAATATGTGATAATGTTTTTGATACACTTGAATTTGTTCAATTAATTAGAAATAATAATGATGAATTTCCTTTGAAAAAAGATTATTCATTTATTGAAGATTTGATTTCAAAAATGAATAATTCAAAAAGGATTGATTTAGATAAACCTCAATTATTAAAATTTCTAAAACAAAGCAAAGAAGTATGGAAAAAGCTATTTCATGAAAATGTTCCTGTTGAAGCTTGGCCAATATATCTAAAGCCACAAATTCAGAAAATAGATACACAGAAAATAAAAGATTTAACAGACGAGATTAGCTCTTTGAGAAAACAAATCAAGAATGTCACAACGAAAATTGAAGAATTACCAATGACCGGAAATGACAAGACGCTCATTCACGATAATTTGGTAAATGGAATTATCGTTAATACTAATGATTTTAACTTTACAGGAGAGCAAAATAATGTAATTCAACAACTAAACGGATTGCTAAAGAAACAAAAAGATGTAAAAGCAGAATTGAACAAGGTCAAGGAAAGCAATAAACGGAAGATCAATGAGAAAATTAAAAGTTCTAAATATAGACAAGAATTCCATAAAAAAATCTCCGTTTTAGCCCGATATCCACATATTTTGAGAGTGTTAGGGTTAATACAAGATTTTAAAATTTTAAAAAATGATTTACCAGACCCAGATGGAAAGCTTTTAAAATTAAATATCGATACGGCGCCTCTTATAAATAAAAAGCAAAACGAAAATTATCCGTTTGATGAATTTAGAAAATCGGTACAATTTGTTCAACCGTTTACAAAATGTGAAGTTGTCAAACAAAGATTAAGGGCTTATTACATTCAACCGCAAGATGATCCTACTGGAAAAGCTGATTATAGACAATATGTAACTGATGGATTTTTAAACACTCATTTTCTTAATGAAGAAGAAAAGCCTGTTTTTGAAGTTGATCAAGATTATTTTGAAGACCGGACACAAGATTTTGGAAAAATAAATCAACCAAATCCCACGAATAATAAAGAAGAAACAACGAAGGTTGTTGGTATTAACAAAAAAGTGTTTACTGATGAAGAAATTGAGATATTAAAGCAGAAAGTAAATAATAAACCAAGAATCTCGAAAGGATTTTCAATAAAAGTGCATAGTCAGCCTGGCAGTTTACTTACCAGTATGGATGAAAAATTAAAAGAGCTTACGGATGATAACATTGAAAGTGAAGAAAGCGCATTTATGGCGCATCATTTAGATTGTGGTTACAGAGTGGATGTGAATGTTATTACTGTAGGTGAAAATAAAAAACTTATCAAACAAAGCAAATTTCACTCCTTATGCTTGAGACAGGCTAAATATGTTATCGACAGAAAAAAAGATAATATACATATTCCAATTGTGAATAAGAATATTCCTCTACACGATGAAAACTTATTTACTCAACTTATAGATGAGCCTTGGCTTGAGGAGGTAAGATTAATTAATAGCGATGGTTCAGAGGATCGGTTTGAAGAGATTGCCCGGTGGAATGGTTGGAGTTTAACTTGTCCTCCCCTCCATAATAATAATAATAGTGCTGAAAACAGTGAAAGAGATGATTTGGAATTAAGAGAAATAAAACCCTTTCATTTACCTAAGCTAAGGTTTGGAGAGAACTACCAATATCATTTCAGAATAAGAACGGTAGATATATGTGGTAATGGCCCTCATTTAAATACTGGTAATGACTTCCCTCAAGAATGTATTTTTAAAGCCTCAAATTATGAACGTGAAGAAGGCATAGGAGCACCACTATTTTTCCCTACTTATGAAATAGTAAAAGATATAAACGATAAGAAAGCAAAAAACAAAGACAAAAAGATAAAGGAGCAATACAAAGGAGAAGATAATGAAACCTTAGTTATCAGAAGCAAAGTAGATAAAAGTGGTGAAGTGACTCCTGTAAATGATGAATGTGTAAGATATATAACTCCACCTTATGTGACTATGCACTTTGCTGAACTTTCCGGTACTCTTGATATATTATTTGAAAATGCAACCAATCCTAGCGAAGTAAAAAGGTTTTACGAACTCTTGGCAGCAGAGCCTAAGCATTATTATGCGAAAGAGGATATAGAACATAGTCCAATTCCTTTTTTAGTAGATAAAGATATTGACAAAATACTGGTAAAATGGGAATACCACAATCAAGAATTTAACAATCAGTTTGACTTTAATTATAAAAACCCAAACGATTTATTAAGTCTTTTGCCACTAAAATTAAAATTACAAAAAGCTTCAGATAGTAACTTGAGCATTAGTCAAAATAACAATATTGTTACTACTGCTTTTAATCCCGGCTTTTATCGATATTATACAATTCAATCTTTGAGCCGTACAAATCAGGAACCATCTGGAACAAAGTCTTTTACAGTTATTCATGCGGTACAACGTCCAATATTTTTAAATGAAAATCAAAAACTTCTATTTATTAAAATAAATGAAGAAGAACTTATTAGTAACTTATTAGGGGCATTTTGTTTTGAGAAAAAAACACCACTTCCTGATTCCTATAAAGAAGATCAGAAATATCAAGTATCTTTTAACGAAAATCTAGTAAAAGATGAAGTAAGTTTATTCCCATTTTCAACCACTGCCGAGATTATAATAACTGCAGAATATAATGAGTTTGAATTAAACCCTTTCAATAAAGAGGGATGGAGTTTTATAAGTAAGTCACATCCAAAAGAAAAAAAAGAAAGCGAAAGTACAAGCACAACTTCACCATGCAAAGCAGACAAATTTATTCTTCGTAAATCCTGGAGTAACCTCAACAATAAAGAAGACGACGATAAGTTCGCTACTATTATAGCAGATGATGTCGAAAAGGATAAAATTATAAATGAGTTTGATTCCTTTAAGCATTCATTTCCCGATACAAAATTCAGAAAGGTAAATTATAAACTTGAAGCAGTTTCAAAATTTGCAGAGTTATTTGATATGGAACACCACCAAATTGATAAAAAAGATCCTTTCAGTGTTTTTGCATCTTTAGACAAAGAATTTGATGGCAAGGATTATTATACGATAATTGCAAACAGCGCAAAGCCAAGTAAGCCAAATATAACCTCTATCGTGCCGATTTTCACTATAACTGATCCGGATAAAAATAATGGCAACACCTATACATTTGAACATAAAACTTTTAGAATCTATTTGGGCAATACATGGTATGAAACAGGATTGGAGGAAAAGATTGCAGTAATTCATGAACGAACTGCGAGCACCCTCCAATATGACAAGGATGGAAATCCGCTCTTAGGAATGAAAAAGGATAGTCCGAATGAACTTTTAGATAGTTCGTATATTAAGAGAAAGATTTCCATATTCGCTAATGACCCAACCGACCCAATTTTATCCAAAACTGATTCAGTTATCAATAATAACATGGAATACATAGGCAAAACAGTGGGGTCAGATAATACACATGCAGATTCTCTTAACACCTTCCTTTTTGAAAATACCGTTGAAAATCCAAGTGACATACCGATAGCCGAGCAACATAAAAATCACGTTTTTTCCCTGTTTGATGTGAATTGGGATACGGTTCAAAAACAGTTTTATTGTGATATAATACTGAATGAAAAAGCTATAACGGCTTACACCTACCTTCTAAAATTTGCCATATGCAGATATCAGAAAAATTCTATTTTCTTAGAAAATACCTATGACTATCGTTTCTCTGATGTTGTGATGACCGATATGGTATCAATCTTACCTAATCGAAATATTAGTAAGGTCCCAAATCAAAAGGATAAATATATACTAACAGGACGAAAGGGTGGAAGGTATATATTTAAAGATGGTAATTATAAAACACCAGTACTTAATTCTAATAAAGTATATCTGATTAGTGAAGATAAAAATCCTAGCGATGATAACATAACGAAAATCAATGAAAGGAAACCAGATATAAAGCCTATAGATTTTGATTCAGATATCCAAATTGATACTAAAAAATATAAAGCACATTTTATTGAGGAATATGAAGATGTTCCTTTGAATAATGATTTTTATATAGATGATAATTTAAGTACAAATCCAACCTATAATCCCCGAAATGATCCACGCAAAAGGCTCGTATTCTTTTATAAAATAAAATAATAAAATGAAAAATAAAGTTCTTGCTTGTCTATGCTTTATTCTCCTATATGTGATTCATCCCACGTATGGGGAAATAGTCGCAACTGTAACTTATAATGGTAAACCCTATTTTCTCGATGTTCAAAATAAGTCAAGTGAAAATAATGTAAGAGTAGAAATTTGGTTTAGGGAAAATAGAAATGCATCGTCTATAGGTGATTTGAAAATTACCGAATTAAAAGCCAACACAGATGACATGAAACATTTTATAGACTTGTCTTGTAGGGCAAAGAAAGATTTCGATGAAAACAAGGGGTTGTTAGGTTGCTTAGCTACTGTTGGATCAGTATTTTGTGCAGCTGGTACTGCGGCTACTGAAGGTGCTTTAGCGTTTGTTTGTGAAACCACCTGGACTTATGCAATTGATAAGGGTGCTGCAGATTGTTTGAAACTTGCCTCCGAGTCTGTTGCGAAATTTTCAAGCAAAGAAAAAGAATGGAAATCTCTTGCTTTAATAGCGCAAATACCAGATGTTGAATTGTCTGAAGCTATTTCAAGTGCTATTGATTATATGTGTGAAGATGTTGTACAGAAAAAGGACTAATTTATTTTTTAAAATTTTTTTTATGCCTTGTGATATAACTTACTCTTGTAAGATAACTCAGGTAGGTACACTTGCTTACCATAATTTAATCATCAATGGAGAAATGGAATTATGAGGATGACTTAAAGAGGTTTGGATTTGTAAAGGGTTGGATAAGAAACTGCCCATCATAGGAATTGAAATTACCATAAGCTGTAATATTTAATATTTGATCTGACAAAGTTTAATTTACAGACCCTATCATATTTAATATGGTAGTATAGAATGATTATGATTAAAAGAACAATAGTAGCAACTTGTTTAGCATTTTTTTAAAACTTCAATTACTGCTCTCACTGAATGCTTTTTGCCAAGCATTATCCATTTTCTTTTTACCCTGTTTTCCTTCCTGATGGTACATATACTGCCAGGTATTTTTATACTGATTGGCTTCCAGTTGCCTTAGCTGCACTTCTTTATAATTTTCCAATGCCTGTTTACCCAGTACGAAAAGATAAGTCCCCATACTGACAAGGGTAAACCACATAATTAACCTGAATATTCTCTTGTAATATTCCCTTGCATTGTATTCCGGAAACAGCAGGAAACGCCTTTCCTGAATAACGGGCTTTGGTTGTTCTGATACTAGCTGTCGTACTTTGGCAATAGCAGCAGTTACGATTAATTGAACAGGTTTCGTATCAATTGGGGGAACGATTAATTTCTTCTGTTCCAGCTTTTGCCTCAGATTTGTAACTTCCTGCTGCAACTGCTGCATTTGCTCTTTCTGTTCCCCAATCATTTGCCGGACCCCTTTCAGGTCTTCCCATAATTCGGAGAGCACCAGGTCCAATTTCTCGTTTTCCATATTGTATCATTTTAGTTTGGCCGTTGGCCTTTCTTTTTCTTTCTATTCTTGTGAGTGAATCGATAAGGTATTCCCTCGTTATTTTCTTTTGGTTGAAGCAGGTGATCTATAGCTTTTGCAATGTCTTTAGTTAAACTTTCAGAACGTGAAAAACTGCCGGGGAGAGAAGATGGTTCCCCCTTTGGCTGGGTAAGGTAATTAGAGGGAGGAATCTGTTCCCTATCCTGCACATCACCTCTTCGGTTTAATACCACTGTGTTTTTCTCTGCCAGGATACGCTGAATTTTTGTAAAGAATAACCGATCTCGCCGCCTTTTACATATATTTTTTTTTCATCCCTAAAGGCAACGTCTCTCCCTTTAATTACCTGATATTTTTTCTCTTTCATCAGCCACTCAAACTCTTCATAACTTTGGGAAGCGGCAAGGCTTTCCCGTTATTTTCCCAATCATTTCACCCCTGGTTAACAGTTTTTAAAATCTCTTTTATCTTCCCTTCCAATACCTTTAAATCGGCTCGTTCCAAAGCATTTAGCTCCTCGTTGCTGTTACGTTTTTTTGCTATTTGGTTGGAGTAATCCTCCTACATGATTCAGGGCTGCGGTGAGTGCTAACATCCCTTTTGGAAGGGTCTTTATCCGCATGACAATATTTCCGTTCAGTCCTAATTCCCTCAGGTATTTAGAAGTAGTTAGTCCTGCCTTTTTAGCTTAAATAGTAATTATTTTTTGCTCCAAGATGGTGCATTTAACCGTTAATAGTTTATTTCTTTTTATTGTTTTAGCCGGTCTGCCACCTTTATTTCTCCTATATTTATCTTCCTGCTCCATTTACTTTATTATTTTCTCATAGATAAAAATAGGAAGACAGCTCATTTTTACTGATAGTTTTCTTTTATTCTTTTTTATGGAACATATCTTATTGAAAAGCTAACTTTGTAAGGACAAGTCTACCTATGTAAGGAAATGTAAGATTTGACAAGTGTTCTTTACTTTAATCGAGTAAAAAATCGAGTAAAAAAATAAGAAATTGTAATTCAATAAGTTGCAGTGGATTAAGCTTTCCCGTCCGGTCCGCTTAAATAAGGATTACAGCAATGTAATCCTTATTTGTTTTTACGCAACTTTACTTTAAAAGGTTGATTTTCAGATAGTAATAACAAAAGCAGATTTTATTTTCTTCCTACCTTTATTTCAGGTTACACATTCTTAATCGACTAAAAAATCGACTAAATTATGCTGTTACCTATCAAAGCCATCTGTGCTCCACAAAAAATTCGGCGCGATGGTACATCTACAATTTTTCTCCAGTATTGTTTCAGTGCTACAAACCGAACATTATTAAATACAGGAATTAACATTCCGCCGGAGTATTGGCACAACAAATCGCAGAGTATAACAAAAAAGTTACCCGGAGTGTACGGCAATTTTGAACTATTAAATAGAGAATTAGTCAGATTGATACGAATTGCTGAAGACCTGGTTGACCTTGCAACTAAAAAGCAAGTTTCTGATAGAGGCAGTTTTGTCAAGAGATATTTTTCGCCATCATTTTCGTTTGAAAAAATAGAAGAAGATGAAGAAGATGTTATCCAACAGAAGGCTTTTGAACAAAAACTAAAGACGGATATTTATTTTCAGTTGGATGACTACGTAAAAGCAAAAGAAAGAAAAGTAAGTAAAGCTACTCTTTGTGTTTATAAAAATGTAAAAGCTCACCTCTTAGCTTTTGAGAAATATCGCCGGGAGAAAATTACCTTTCAAAGTCTTGATTTTGCTTTTTATGAAGATTTTTTAAGTTATCTGACTTTTGAGCATATTCATATGCGCAGGCAAACTACCCTAATTGGTTTAAAGCTAAATACTATTGGTAAGACGATAAAACATTTGCGGGTATTTATAAAGGACCGGGTGAAATATCCATGAGCGGCGCTCACTTTACTGAATGAAAATTGTGAGGCTGTTTATAATCATTTTAATTTTATTTAAAAGTTTATTATTATGAGAAGCGATGTTATCAAAGCTTGCGGGCTTGATGTGCATCAGGCCTCTGTTACAGCCTGTATTATGCGTCAAGGGGTTGAGCGACAAATCAAGACTTTTGGTGCTACTACAGTTGAACTTTTGTCTTTAAAGGCATGGCTACAGCAACAAGACATTACTCATGTTGCCTTAGAAAGCACGGGTG
>NZ_KB893345.1 GCF_000374045.1 Segetibacter koreensis DSM 18137
CGGCAGTTGCAGACTGTTTGTCTTTGCACTTATTACAACGCCGTATATGCTCCAGACCTGTCTTACTCCAGGATGTATTGCCACACTTTAAGCAAGTAAATTCCTTTTGCCATTTTAAACAACTCAGATATTTTAAACACTTTTCCTTGGTATCAAAATGCCTTGCAAACTCCAAAATGTCAGTACCTTTAAACATAATTAACTATAAATTTTAGCTAAGTTACTGATATTGCTAATATTATTAGTTTTAGTATTGGAGTATTTAAAGGCCTATTTCTATAAAGTGTTGCATAAGCCGCGCGAATGGAATCGGCTTGTGAAACGAAGGAAGGAAAGGTGAAATAGCCAATTGCTCATCAAAAGTGTGTTGTCCAGAAGCATGCGGAATATCACAAGTAACTCTTAAAGGAGTAATTTTTATTAACTGAGCATTCACAATGGCTGTTTCATTTGTCCCGGTATTGTACTCGATGTTTGATACCAGTCGCCACTTAAAGGAGCAAAAAGGGAAAGTTAGACATGAATGAAGCCTAATTAGCTCCATTTAACTCATTTAATTTCTTATAAATTGTACCTTTATTACTACTTCAGCGATTGCTTTCCATCCCCCGATTTGTTCATGAAGAACACCAAAAGTTAGAAGAAAAGTAGCCATACACCTACGGGCACCTGATCTGCGTATCATAAATCTAAAACTGAAACCTAATCATTAATCCAAAATAATTTAAAATGAAAAAGATTCTACTCGGTATTACCTGCTTTTTTGCTTGTATTTTATCGATACAGTCTCAGACTTTATACGGAGCCACAAGAATTGGTGGAAAGGATGGAGGAGGTACTATTATCAAATTTAAACCTACTACAAATAATTTAGCTGTTGCCAAATCTTTTGAAAACCTGGCCACCAGTCCAGACTATACAAATTTGATCCAGGCTGATGATGGAAAGCTATACGGTATGACCTCAGGAGGAGGAAGTGGCTATGGTGTTATTTTTTCTTATGATCCTTCCTCTTCCACTTATACAAGGCTGAAGGATTTTGACGGTATTGACGGTGCCTATCCCCGTGGTAGCCTTATGCAGGCTTCTGATGGAAAGCTATATGGGATGACATATTATGGAGGTAGCAGCTTCGGTATTTATTTTCACGACGGCCCCGGTGTTATTTTTTCCTTTGATCCTTCGTCTTCCACTTATCGAAAATTGATGGATTTTGATGGCACAAGTGGTAAGAATCCTTGTGGTAGCCTTGTACAGGCAAAAGATGGAAAGCTCTATGGGGTAACATCCAAGGGAGGAGGCTACCGCTATGATACTCCTCCCCCTGACGAGGAAGGCTACGGTGTTATTTTTTCTTATGATCCTTCCGCTTCCACTTATGCAAAGCTGAAGGATTTTGACCCTGGTTTTGACGGTGCCTATCCCCAAGGCAGCCTTATGCAGGCAAACGATGGAAAACTGTATGGTATGACACAGTCGGACCAGTGGAACGGGCCAGGCCATATTTTTTCCTTCGATCCTTCCACATTAACTTATAAAGATCTTGGTAGTACCGGTGGCTCTAATCCTACCGGCACCCTTATGCAGGCAAACAATGGAAAGCTGTATGGTATGACGAATGATGGATGCGATGCAGGGAAGGGTGTTATTTTTTCCTTTGATCCTACTTCTTCCAGTTATACAAAGCTTAAGGATTTTGATGGTACGAATGGTGGTCATCCTCAGGGTAACCTTACACAGGCGAGAGATGGAAAGCTATATGGTATGACGAATGCTGGAGGCCACGGAGGTAAGGGTGTTATTTTTTCCTTTGATCCTGCCTCTTCTACTTATAGTAAGCTAAAGGATTTTAACGGTAGCAATGGTAGTAATCCTATTGGCAGCCTAATGCAGGCGAACGATGGGAAGCTATATGGCATGGCGCGGGGAGGAAACGTGAACGCAGGTGTAATTTTTTCCTTTGATCCTGCCTCTTTCGCGTATAAAAAATTGAAGGATTTCGGCAGTAATGAAAGTGGCAGCTATGTTACGGGAAGCGTCATCGAGGCAAAGGATGGAAAGCTGTATGGTATGACACAGTCCGGGGGAAGCAGCGGTTTAGGTGTAATTTTTTCTTTTGATCCTACCTCTTCGACTTTTATAAAGTTGAAGGATTTTAATGGTACAGATGCTGCAAATGGTCCTTCATATCTTTATTATGGCAGCCTTATCCAGGCAAACGATGGAAAGCTTTATGGCATGACAAACGGTGGGGGGAGCAGTGGGTATGCGGGTGTTATTTTTTCTTTTGATCCTTCCACTTCCACTTATAAAAAGTTGAAGGATTTTGATGTCACTAATGGTAGTTCGCCTACTGGCAGCCTGATACAAGCAAGCGATAAAAAGCTATATGGCGTGACGTATTATGGGGGAAGCAGTGGGGGTGGTGTTATTTTTTCTTATGATCCTTTGTCTTCCACTTATAAAAAGTTGAAGGATTTTGACGGTATTAATGGTGCCCATCCTTTTGGCAGCCTTATTCAGGCAAGCGATGGAAAGCTATATGGCATCACGTATTATGGAGGAAGCGGCAGTGGTGTAATTTTTTCCTTCGATCCTTCCACCTTGACTTATACAAAGCTGAAGGATTTTCGCGGCAGCGATGGTGCCTATCCTGGAGGCACCCTTATGCAGGCGACCGATGGAAAGCTATACGGTATGACGTCTGCAGGAGGAAGAACGAACCAGGGTGTTATTTTTTCCTTCGATCCCCCCTCGTCCATTTATGCAAAGCTGAAAGATTTTCGCGGCAGCGATGGTGCCAATCCTCGAGGCACCCTTATGCAGGCGACTGATGGAAAGCTATACGGTATGACGTCTGCAGGAGGAAGAACGAACCAGGGTGTTATTTTTTCCTTCGATCCCCCCTCGTCCAGTTATACAAAGTTGAAAGATTTTAATGGAATTAACGAGCTAGTCCTGATGTCGGTTCAGCCTTTATTGAGGTAAAGGACAACCAAAATAAAGCTCCCACCGTTAGCCTTTCCATTCCTGATAATATTGTAAAGTACACTGGACCTGCAAGAATAAAACTTAATGCTACGGCAACAGATTCAGATGGCAAAGTAACTAAAGTTCAATTTTTTATTGACAGTGCAAAATTTCATACTGAAACCGGATCTCCTTATGGTTTCTTATGGGATGGCGTACCTGTCGGTAATTACACTCTCACTGCTAAAGCTTATGATAACAGCGGCAATACTGCTACTTCTAACAGTATCAAGGTTACTGTAGTAGAGGAAGATGTGCCACCTGTAGTAAGCATTGTAACACCGGCAGATAGTTCCACCTTTAGCCCTCATTCCAAAGTTCATATAGTCGCCAGGGCAAAAGACCCTAACGATAGAATAAGCAAAGTAGAATTTTATATAGGAAAAACATTGATACGAACAGAATATTATTATCCCTATACCTGTTGGTGGCGTAATGTACAGCCAGGAACCTACACGATTACAACAAAAGCGTTTGATGATAAAGGACTATCAGCGACCTCTGAACCGGTAACAGTTAAAGTAACATCACAGGATGCATTAATAGTAAGCAAGAGGCCTTCTTCAGAACAAAGTA
This sequence comes from Segetibacter koreensis DSM 18137, assembly GCF_000374045.1. Lineage (GTDB taxonomy): Bacteria > Bacteroidota > Bacteroidia > Chitinophagales > Chitinophagaceae > Segetibacter > Segetibacter koreensis. Next base: position 3,607 of record NZ_KB893345.1, read on the forward strand.
ATGCAGACCTTAAGGGATTGAAGTTATATCCCAATCCCTCAGGAGATGTGGTAACTATTTCAGCAACAGGGCTGCGAGTAAACAAACCATTGACAATACCAGTTATTTCATCCTCAGGAGTTGTGATGAAAACTATTCATTCAAATACAACTAATAGAATTATACAATTGAAAATAGCATCACTTACGCCTGGAGTTTATACTGTAAAACTGATAAGTGGAAATGAGGTAATGTATAGGCAATTTATAAAGTTGTAGAAATCAAAATGAGCTGAAGCAAGTGTAGTTGTGAAAAAACATGGTATAGAACTAGACTTACCAATTTCAGCGGAAGCATCACAAGGGTGATATTAAAGCTACGCAAAGAAGCCTGAAATCCCAGAGACTTTCAGGCTTCTAATAGTTCCACAGAGGCTAGGTCATAAAATTTACTCCCTCTCCACCGCCCCGTGCTCAACTTCGACATGCCTTTTCATCAACTCATTCGCCTTTTGCCCTCTATCCTTAATCCCCACCTTCTTACAATAACTTACCTCAACCGTAAACACCCCAAACTCTTCCACCACTTTACCTTTCATGCTATAAAACCCTTTTCCTGTAACAGGGTAACGAATGGCGGTTTGAGGAAAGCAGACAGCATCAAGCCAATCACCTTTGGCATCAATGAAAGTATGGAAGTACATGTATCGTTCTTAATAGTACGGACAGGCTTTGTTACCACCAGGTAGCCTAATACATTCACTTCCTTTCCTAAATGCTTTTCAATTTCATCGGCAGGTAAGTATTTATTGGGATCATCATCTACGAGTTCAAATAGATTGCATAGCGGAAAGCCAAGCAATTCAATTTCATCAATAGCATCATCAAGTGGTTGTTGGTTTAAAGCAGGTAAATGAAATGATACAGGAGCTTCTTTAAAAAGCAAGCTGTCAACATTATGCTTACTACTTTTCTTTTGCAGAAAGTTCGCTTCCCATAATAGCTCCTTTTTGTTCTTGCCTGAAAAACGGAAAGCGCCTATGCGAATAAGAATATTAAGTTGTTCAATGCCTGGTTTAATACGCTCTATAAAATCCTGCAAGTGGTTATAGTTTCCATTCTTCGTTCTATCATCAATCATTTCTAATATCAATGCTTCTTCCAAACCCTGCACATGTATAAATCCCATATGTACATCATTACCATTAATGGAAGTGAGATAGTCACTTCCATTAACACAAGGAAGATGTAATGTTGCTCCTGTTTTCTTCAACTCATGGAAGTACAATTCTCTTGAATAAAAGCCACCTAAGTTGTTGATAACTGCTACCATAAATTCCATCGGGTAATAGGTCTTTAAAAACAGGCTTTGATAACTTTCAACAGCAAAGCTAGCCGAATGTGCTTTTGAAAAAGAATATCCACCAAAACTTTCTATCTGTCGCCATACTTCATTCGTTATCTCGTCTGGATATTCTCTTTCCTTGCACAACCTGAAGTACTTTTCCCTGATCTGTTCAAACTGTTTATGTCCACGATACTTGCCACTCATTGCTCGTCTTAACACATCAGCTTCTGCCATATCTAACCCTGCAAAATGATGAGCAACTTTTATAACATCTTCCTGGTACACCATTACTCCATACGTTTCCTCCAGCAGTTCTTTCATATTTGGATGCAGGTATTCAAACTTATCAGGATTATGAAAGCGATAAATGTATTGTTTCATCATTCCGCTTTGTGATACTCCGGGACGAATAATAGACGATGCAGCAACCAATGTTATATAATCATCGCATCGTAGCTTCTTCAACAGTTGCCGCATACCAGGACTTTCGATATAAAAGCAGCCAATCGTATCGGCATTTCTTATTTGTGCAGCAACCTTTTTATCTGTCTTGAATTTTTCTATATCATGTATGTTGATAGATAGCTGCTTGTTTTCCCTGACGAGTTCCAGCGTTTCTTTGATATGTCCAAGCCCTCTTTGCGATAGGATATCTAACTTAAATAATCCGATCTTCTCTGCAACGAACATATCAATTTGAGAAGTATGAAAGCCTTTTGGTGGAAGTTCTGTAACTGAATAATGATAGATAGGTTCATCACTTATAAGCATACCACCGGCATGAACACTTAGATGGTTAGGAAAGTTCTTAATGAGGTTACCATAATACAATATCTGCTTTTGAATTTTATCATCCTTCAGCTTTGAACCTTCCAACTGATCTATCTCTTCTTTCGGTAAGCCAAATACTTTTCCTAACTCACGAATAACAGCACGGTTTTGAAAGGTTACATAAGAACCTAATAAACACACATGCTCCCTGCCATAACGTTTGAAGATATAATCAATCACTTCATCCCGGTCCTTCCAGCTAAAGTCAATATCAAAGTCAGGAGGGGAGGAGCGATGAGGGTTTAAGAAGCGTTCAAAATAAAGGTCTAGTTCAATAGGGTCAACATCTGTTATTTGTAAGCAATAAGCAACAATAGAATTTGCGCCGCTTCCCCTGCCTGCATGATAAAAGCCTCGGCTTTGTGCATACCTGATAATGTCCCACGTGATAAGGAAGTACGCATTAAACCCTAAGTCATTAATGATCTTTAACTCCTTAACAACCCTGTCTTTTGCTTTTTTATTCTTCGTTCCATAACGGTGCTTCATTCCATCAACAGCCAGTTTTTCAAGCAATACCCTGTCATCTTTTTTGTCTGCCGAATAAACTTTCTTTGTTTTATCTGTATGAAATTCTATATCAATAGAGCAGCGATCCAGCACCTTTAAGGTGTTGGTAAGAATGGAGGGATATTGTGCGAAATCTTTAACAAGTGAAGATTGCGGTACAAACTTTTCATGCGGCTTTGCTATATCTTTTTCCTCCTGTTTACTTAGTATAATATTCTTATCGATTGCTCTTAGCAACCGGTGAACATTATACATGGTTTTGTCTTTAAACGTAACCGGTTGCCGTATTACATATTTATCAGGAAAGGCATTTACATTAAGGTTATACAATTTATTTATTTCTGTTGGTTGTATCCCTATCAATTCATTACTCCTAAGTTCTTCAGGCTGCAAAACATTTAATGCATATATCACCAACACATCTTCACTAAACTCATGACGAACAGGAAAATCAGTTTTTGTATGTATATGTTCAGAAATAAAACGGTTGATTTGTTGAAAGCCATTGTTATTTTTCGCCAGCAAAATATACAGGAAAGCACTATCGTTTCTGATCTCTGCACCTGCAACCGGTTTAATTGCATTTTGTTTGCAGTAATCAACAAAGTCCCACACATCACATGTACTGTTGATATTCGTTAATGCAATTGCATTAGCACCTACTTCAACCGCAGTCTTTACCAGTTCTTCTGTTTCAAATGTGCCATATAAAAAGCTGAAGCGTGTTTTGCAATTGAGGTACATGTATCAGTTTGAGTTTTGTGTTTTAGGTTTAGCGTTTTGTTTTGTCGCAATTATTTCATTTGCAGTAGAAAAAGTAAAATTACTAAACAATTTAGCAAAAAAAGGATTGTTAGTAAGTTTACATTTAAGCAGAAGTGAGGAAAGAAGGTTAATAATTTAAACAATAGCATCGTTTTAATAAATCCCTGTGTTTTGATTTCCTTAACTTTGTTACCATGCCAGACAAAAGTGTGCGACAGCTTTCGCAGTTTAATAACGAACTAAAGCTAAAGGGATTTAATGTTTTCCAGATAGAGAGTGATGGCGCTGCTACACGTATATATAGCCGAAAAGATTTCTATAAAATCTGCCTAACAACTGGTAAGAGTAAAATCCATTACGCTGATCGAAGCTTTGAACAAGAAGGCACGATTTTGTTTTTCGGTAATCCGCATATCCCTTATTCCTGGGAAACGATTTCAACTTCTTATGTAGGATACACCTGTCTTTTTTCGGAAGGGTTTTTTAAAACATCAGAACGATCGGAGAGCCTGCCACACTCTCCGCTTTTTAAGATTGGCGGCACACCTATTTTAAAGATAGACGAGCCGCAGCGCTTGTTTCTGAATACCATCTTTCAACGGATGATAGAAGAACAAAAGAGTGACTACGCCTATAAAGGCGACCTGATGCGCAACTATATCAACCTGATTATTCATGAAGCCCTGAAACTCCAACCGTCAGAACACTTTGATCAACATAAAAATGCAGCAGCGCGGTTAACTTCTGTTTTCCTTGAGCTCCTGGAAAGGCAGTTTCCTATCGAGAGTTCCGATAATCCTTTGCGACTAAGAACAGCGCAAGACTTCGCCCATCACCTTCATGTACATGTTAACTATCTTAACAGGGCGGTAAAGGAAGTTACAGGCAAATCAACAACTACCCATATCACAGAAAGGATTGTTAGTGAAGCTAAGGCGCTCTTACAACATACGGGCTGGAACATTGCCGACATTGCTTATGCACTTGGTTTTGAATACACTACCTACTTCAATAACTTCTTCAAAAAGCTCACGGGTACGAACCCTAAAACATTAAGGTTACAAGAAGTTTGAAATTCTTACTTATTGGTTTGATTATCGTAATCCATAGATGCATTAACTGAAAGAACTTTGTGGTATGGTATCAAATCAGTACAGTCCAAACATTTTTGAACGGCTATGGAAGGGGGAAACAATCTCGGCTACCGACCCTGAAGTATACAGACTACGGGAAGCTTCTTTTGCTACAAAGAAGTTATTAGTTCAAATGAATAACTCTTCTGACCCCGCAGAAATCAGGGACTTACTAAGCCAAATCACCGGTTCAAAGATTGATGAAAGCGTTGCGGTTTTCACGCCCCTGTATATCAACTACGGAAAGCACACCAAAATTGGCAAGAACGTCTTTATCAACTTTGATTGTGTGTTCCTTGACTTAGGAGGAATTATCATTGAGGATAATGTTTTGATTGCCCCCAAAGTCAGCCTTTTATCCGAAGGACATCCCATTTCCCCCAACGAAAGGCAATCGCTTGTTCCCGGGCGTATTCACATCAAGAAAAATACATGGATTGGTGCAGGCGCTACATTACTGCCCGGCGTAACCATTGGTGAAAATGCTGTGGTAGCAGCCGGAGCTGTGGTTTCAAAAGACGTGCCTGCTAATTCAATTGTTGGTGGTGTACCAGCGAAAATTATCAAATCAATTCAGTAAAACAGTAGAGATATGAAAAACATAGTAATTGGATTTCTCCTGTCACTTTTTTCACTAGGACAGGCTTATTCGCAAGCATCACAAAGTGTAAATACAAACAAGATGAAAGACACACAAGAAAACGGCGGCTATACTTTTAAGCTAAGTGATAAAGTGACAAGGCAAAAAGTAACGTTCAAAAACCGGTACGGAATTACCATGACTGGTGATTTGTATCTTCCGAAAGACAGTGGTAATAAAACCTTGGCTGCACTTGCCATTAGTGGACCCTTTGGTGCGGTGAAAGAGCAATCTTCAGGGCTGTATGCAAACCAGATGGCCGAACGTGGATTTGCTGCTCTGGCATTCGACCCATCTTATACAGGTGAAAGCGGTGGTGAACCAAGAAACGTAGCTTCACCCGAAATCAATACCGAGGATTTTAGTGCAGCAATTGATTTTTTAGGATTACAGAAAAATGTAGATAGAAACCGTATTGGGGTCATTGGCATTTGCGGGCTTGCAGGCTTTGCCTTGAATGCTACCGCAGTTGATAAAAGAGTAAAAGCTGTTGCTACTACCAGTATGTATGATATGTGCCGGGTTACATCACAAGGATACAACGACGTTGTAACACCTGAGCAACGCTCCAAAACGCTGGAACAATTATCACTGCAGCGTTGGCAGGATGCACAGCAGGGAACACCCGCTCCCTCGACCGCCAATCTGCCCCAAAAATTACAAGGCAATGAGCCGCAGTTTGTAAAGGATTATTTTGACTATTACAAAACCCCTCGTGGATTTCATCCAAGGTCAATTAATTCTAACGGTGCATGGACAATGACCAGTTCTCTATCTCTAATGAATATGCCCATTCTCACCTACATTAAAGAAATATCTCCAAGACCCATGCTCCTGATTGCAGGAGAAAAGGCTCACTCCCGTTATTTCAGCGAAGATGCTTATAAAGCCGCTGCTGAGCCAAAAGAGTTAATGATTATACCGGGTGCAGTTCACGTTGATTTGTACGACAGGTTAGACAAAATTCCTTTTGCCAAACTCACGTCTTTCTTCACGCAAAATCTGAAATAAGATGAAGATGAATACAGGATTAAGGCTTGCAGCAGTTTTTATTGCCTTTCTATTTCAAACTACATTAAAAGCGCAAACAATGAATACCAAGGAAAATCAAACCACCACAAGCATTTTTGCGAAAGGGGAAAAAGCAACCCAAAACTTTACAGGCACTGCCTGGGTAAAAACCCTTGTCGCCAACGACGATACCTTAACAACCATAATTAGCAATGTTATGTTTGAAGCCGGTGCAAGAAACTATTGGCATACACATCCAGCTGGTCAAATTCTTATTTGCACGGAAGGTACGGGGTACTACCAGGAAAAGGGAAAGCCTATTCAAACACTTTACGCTGGTGATGTTGTGAAAATATTGCCGGGCGTAGAGCACTGGCATGGTGCTTCTCCCACAAGCAGCTTTACCCATATTGCTATCAATGTTAATACAGAAAAAGGAGTCGTGAACTGGTTGAAGCCAGTGACGGATGAAGAGTACAACAGCAAGTAAAATTTTAACACGGAAGAACATTTAGCAGCACGATAGTGTTTTACTTCAAATTGTAAGGTATGAAGCGACTACTTCTTCCCAGAGCAAAAAATTATTTGTAATGTAATGCTAGTCTTCACTTGAACTGTCTCAACCATCTTTCTACTTTGAGCTTATCATCCCTCTTTCCATTAAATCCCGCTGCCCGTATTAAAAACTGTTCACCATACTGATGCTTTATACTATCTATTGCCTTGTAAAGGCTAACCGTTTCCTCTGTATCATCAAATAGAGTTATCTGGTAGTTGCCGGGAACAAGATGGCTGAAACGAACACCAATAAGCCTTACCAGTTGCCGCCTTTTGTACAGTTTAGTAAAAAGTTCTTTTGCTTTGGCTAACAACACATGATCTGCTGCAGTATATGGTATTGTTGCCTGTATTGTTTCTGTTTGAAAATCACTATAACGAAGCTTAACTGTTATGCATCCTGTAAGCTTGTTGGTGTCACGGAGCTCAAATGCGATCTTTTCAGTCATTCGCGCCAATTCCTTGTGTAGAAAATTGATATCAATAGTATCACTTTCAAAGGTGTTTTCAGTGCCAATGCTTTTTTGTTCATGATAAGGGACGATGGGAGTTTCATCTATACCATTTGCCCTTCTCCATAATTCTATGCCGTTTTTGCCCAGCAGGTTTGTCATCATCTCAATTGGTATCTGGCTAAGAATTCGAATTGTCTCGACACCCATTTGTCTTAGTAATTCACTTGTTTTGGTTCCTACCATTGGCATTTTATCAATCGACAAAGGAGCTAAGTATTCCTTTTCTTCCCCAAACGGTATTTCAATCTGTCCATGAGGCTTTACCTCGTTGGTCGCTACTTTACTTATTAGCTTATTAGATGAAAGCCCGTAAGAGATACTTAAACCACTTTCTTTTTCAATTGTATTTCTTAATTGTTGAGTGTATTTGGAGCAGCCAAAAAACTTGTCCATTCCACTCATATCTATGTAAAATTCATCAATAGAGGACTTTTCAAAAAGCGGCACCTGCGCTGCAACAATATCAGTAACGAGCCGTGAATACTTCGAATAGCTATCCATATCGCCGCGAACAATAAAGAGCTCTGGACAAAGTCTTTTAGCCAGCCTGACAGGCATAGCACTTTTTACTCCAAACTTTCTGGCTTCATAACTGCACGATGCAATTACCCCCCGATCACTGTGTCCACCCACTGCGATAGGCTTTCCTTTGAGTTTGCTGTTTTTTAAACACTCAACAGAAACGAAAAAGCTGTCCAGGTCGAAATGAGCAATATGGCGGATGGACGATTTAATAGCGATAGTTTTGAAAAGTAAAATTACTAAATATTTTAGCAACTCTTCTGCCATAACTTTTCCCCATTTTACTTAGGAGTCAAAAGAATAGAGCTTTTATTAATTTTACTTAATGGCAGAACCAAAAACTACAAAGAATTTTTTGGAGGAAGGAAAGGAAGCCGAAGGCGCACAGAAATTAGAGCTGGCTGTAGAAATATATGAAAAGATATTGAAGGATGACAGTTTAAACACCGAAGCATATGACCGGTTGATGATTGTTTACAGAAAGCTTAAAGATTACAAAAACGAGTTGGCGATTGTAGATCGAGGCATTAAAGCGTACCAGGATTATTATAATTCGAAAACAAGCAAGTCAACGAAGGTTATTGAGCTAAGCAATAAGCTTGCAAAATCGTTTGGTTTAATTGATAAGAAAGGTAATACGACATATGATCCGGAACCTATTGGTAAATGGAAGAAAAGACGATTAGGGATTGAGAAACGGCTGAAGCCAAAAAAGAAGTGAACTTAACCAGGAGAAAGTCAGAACAATTGCGGAGCTATTTTTTTAAATTATTGCATAGCAATTCTATTTCATGTGTCATTTGAAATTTGGAAAAAGGGTTCTAATTTTAAGCAAATGTTACCAGATGAAACGTTTTTTGCCTATACTATTTGCCACTATTTTCTTCCTTTCCTGTAATAAAAATATTGAACATAATAATTCTAAACCCTCCTATGTTGCTAATATACAAGCAACTTTAAAAGATAGTTTAACCGGGAGCGACTATTCTAATCTCGATCTTTCCCGGGCAGTAGAAACTAAAAAAGACAATGCAAGCCGTTTCTTTAGGATTCCTTTTACCGCGACAAAATTTCCAGAAAAATTTATTCTTCTATATACTGATACTGCAGGTAAAATATTAAATGGCTTAATAATTCAACTTCGTCAACTTGAAGCAAATAATATTTCTAAATATTCATATAATGGAACAATTGAAATTCGCTATTTAAATGGAGCAATTAAGCTAATTTCTGAAGTTAAAAATGGCTATATAGGTGCTCTTAACACCGATCCCATAGCTCGACCTCTTGTAGTTCCGCAGGCAAAGGAAGAATATCCTGAAATAATTGTCGATTGGTATTATGGCGGTACGCCCTATATAAATTCATCTGCTTTTTTTGGATTTAATTCAGGAAGTCGTTCTGTTAATTATAGCTCAGTTGCCGCTAATGAAGATAATGAAGGGGATCAAGGCTCCCGTTCAAATAATCAAAATAATAATGACGATGATGAAGAGCTCGTTGATTTTGAATTTATTGATAATTTAACTCCTATTGATGTATCCAAATACCTTAAATGCTTTTCAAATATTCCCGATTATGGCGCCACTTGTTCTATTGCAATTCTAGTAGATATTCCTGTAGATGACAATCCAAATTCGATTTTTGATTTTAAGCAAGGAGCAACCGGCCATACTTTTTTGCAAATTACAAAAACAAACGGTGGGCAAACGGTCACTCAAAATATTGGTTTTTATCCGGTCACGACCTGGAAAATGCTATTTACTGAACCTGTCAAAGGTAAGTTTGTAGATAACAGCGAGCATGAATTTAATGCAAGTTTTAAAATGGATATAACTCCATTACAACTGAATAATACATTAAATCATATAATTCAATTATCTACTGTAAACTATGATATTGACGATTACAATTGCACAGATTATGCCCTCGATATTTTTAATTATTCGCGAATTGGAAATCCTCTTCAAATAAAAAAAAATCAAATACCAGGAGGCCGATCTATAAATGGAAGCAGTACACCGGGGGCCTTGTATAATACTTTGAATGTGATGAAGCTATCAGGCAATGAAAGTAATAATATTAAAATAGTTGGGGGGAAAGATTTTGCAATAGATAGTAATGGGCCTTGTAATTAAAATTTAAAAACTATGAAAATCGTAAGAATAATAACTCATCCATATACGGTAATTATTAGTTTTTTTATTATTCTGATAAACGGGGAAGCCTGGGGAGGGTTTTTCCTTTTATACTTATTGTTAGGGTTACCTTACGGTGCTATTCATTCAGTTCTTGCACTTGTTGCAATTATCATATTAATACTAAACCTTCACAAATACAGAAGAAGAGAAACTATTAAAGCGTGCCTATTGGAAATTTTGGGAGTTCTGTTACTATTACTCTCTCTGTTCCTGTTTTTCTATAATGATACAACACATTATAATTATGGAACATTTTATTTTCTGGTACCCGTAATTACCTTGGGCCTTTTTACAATACTTGCAGTTTCTTCCTTAATTATGAATATTGTAGCTATTTATAAAATATCTACAAAGGAGCATTTTCATAATCTCAATTCCTGAATATTAATCAAAAGGTGGCTTAAAGCATCCAGCAAAAGAAAGATGACACCTGCTTCACTTGATTAAATATTACTTATATCGAGAAATCTAAAGGGAAGCTTTTGAAAGAACAATTATTAAAAGAAGAATAAAAATTCCACGCCTTTTATATAGTTTTTATTTGTGCATCTTCCACTTATTAAGTATTGAAATTATGGTAGTTGCTACTTGAGCACGCCTATAAAATACGTTTTTTCTCTAATAATAAAAAGGTATCATTTGATACCTTTTTTCTAAAATATTGTATATTAATTTTGATACATGANGATGGAGTTGCGNGNATACTCCTAAAATNAACGAGTTATGGAAGCAATACTAAGATTGGTTGACTCCATTCAACCGGCATCCGACGAGGTCAAATTTCAACTAAGAAACGCTCTTAAAGAAAAAACGGTTGGAAAAAATGAATCTATTTTAAAAGCGGGACAGGTATCGAAATATATATACTTTATT
>NZ_KB893346.1 GCF_000374045.1 Segetibacter koreensis DSM 18137
TAGTGGTTAGCTATATTTTTTTACTTTGCAACAGAACCTATAGTATCCTGTTTCGTTTTTACATTTGGTGTATTTCGTAATGAAAGTAAAAGTAATTAAGCTGATTTTTACACTGTGATTTTTACTGTAAAAAATTACTTTATGTATAAATATAAATATCTGCACTTTATGAAAACGCATGAAAACGTGTTAAACCGACAATGTATAAAGTGTGTATAAAAGTTCACAATCCATAAAAGCCCGAAACACTGATCTAACAGTGTTTCGGGCTTTTGGTTTAGTTAACATAATTAACTATTATAGGTTGTTAAACTGTACACTATATACAGTACACTAATATTTTTAATTTCTATTGTTTGTAAGACAAAATTTGATTTTGAAGCGTTTAAGCCACCTTTTTATATAAAGAAGTAACTTTTAATATAAAAAATACTATTTTTATAATTTTTTGGCCAAAATACTTTCACTTTGCATAACTAATTTTCCTTTCTTCCCGTTTATTTAATCGTTTCTAATTTTTTGGCAGGAGGAAGATCCCTTAAATCTTTTACTAACAGATAGTAAACAGCAATTAACATAAACCCTATACCAAATCCAATCATAGCTCTTTCTACACCTATAAATGGAGTGACAATACCGCCTATTAAAGACCCTATTGGCATCAATATACCTCCCAAACTAATTAAAACCGATAATACTCTTCCTAATAGATTTTCAGGAACTATTCTTTGTATTACTGAAAATAAAATTACATTTGTTATACCTATGGGTATTGCTGCCAAACTAAAAATCAACATACTGTAAAATGTATTTGGTATTGAAACAGAAATTACCCACATTGTCCCCCCAAAAAGCATAGAAAAACTTAATAAATAACCTAATTTGAATTTTTCAAAATATGAAGTTAATAAAGAACCTAATAACATGCCGCCAGAAAAAGCACTTAAGAACCCTCCATATGCGCTAGCCCCCCCTTTAAAATCTGCATACGCAGGTAATATAGACATAAAACCCCCTAGTAAAAAATTAGCCGCAGCGTTTTGAAGAAAAAACTTGCTTATAATTGAATTAAATCCAAACTTTAACCCTGATTTTAATTCTTCAAAATAATTTTTTTCAAAATTCTCTTTAACTTCTTTACTATGTATAAGTTTAGGTATTTTTAATAATCCAAATAACAATCCACTGATTATAAATGTTAAGATATCTAAAAATAATAAACTTATAGCTCCTATTAAACTAATGAATATTCCAGATACAGAATTAAATACTACGTCTAAACCTTGGTATGATATAGACATTAATGAATTTCCCTGAGTAAGAGAATCCTTCTTTATAATTTTAGGTAACACAGATTGCATTGCTGGGTAAGCAAATTGATTCATAATAGCAATGATTGGCATAATAATTAAAATGGATGTAACAGTTAAAAGATTGTAAAAATAAAGTATTACGATAGTAGAAATTAAAATTGCTTGCATAAATTGAGTGAATACTAAAATTAATTTAATGGAATAATTATCTACAATAGGTCCAAATAAAAATTGTAAGGCATTTGGTAAAAGTATTAAAAACCCAGCTAAACCTGTATAAAATTCAGATCCTCCTAATTCATATACAAGCCACATAGCCGATACATAATAAATACTATCTCCTATATTGCTAGCTATTCTTCCCAAAAGTAATTTCACAAAATTCAGATTTTTTAAGATTTCTAACATTTTATGCCCCTTTTATTTATTATATACGGCTTTCTTTTAATTAAATTTTATAAGGTATACTCTTATACGTCATTGAGTTCATTATATAAGTTTTGCAGAATATTTTAAATAGTGTATAGTATTTAAATCTTTTTTGTAATTATACATTATATATAATTACAGCGTGTCAAAATCATTCTTTTGCGCCTCCCACTATTAATATATTAAGAGAGTGGCTTTTGTATATTTAGATCCTAGACTAAATTTACAGAATAAATATAAATAACGAGTTTTTAAATAAGCTCATTTAACCTAACGAGGTAAGTTAGCAAATAAGAGAAATATTATATTGAACAAAAGGTAGCATAGTAATTACGTTTGTCGGATTATCTAAACTTATATTTTTATTTTGATTCTTAGAAAACTTGATGACTCATTTGAATGTTATAGTTTCTAATTGACATTCAATGTAGCGTAATATAAACTATATATCTAAATGTGAGTATATGTTCATATATTTAAATCGATATATTATATAGGAGTGAAATAAATGAATGAAGAACAGGAACCCGAAGAGTTGTTGAATGAAGGAGAACAATACTTAGATGAAGAGACGTTGTTTATTGTTTCGCAAACATTCAAAGCATTGAGTGATCCAACCAGAATTCGTATTTTGAACTTTTTGTGTTCAGGTGAACATGCTGTCAATGATATCGCGGAGAAATTAAACTTGAGCCAATCCAGTGTCTCCCACCAATTACGTTTCTTAAAAAATTTAAGACTAGTCAAATATAGAAGAGCAGGAACAACGTTGTATTATTCGGAAAATGACGATCATGTTATTAATTTATTGAAGCAGGCAATTGAGCATGCTGAACATATTAATCTAGGAGGCGTTTAAAATGGGACACGATCATAGTCATAATCACACGCATGGTGCAAATATAAAGGTTTTATTGATTAGTTTTATTATTATTACTTCATATATGATTGTTGAAGCCATAGGTGGATATCTTACTAATAGTCTTGCCTTGTTGGCAGATGCAGGTCATATGTTAAGTGATACTATATCACTTGGAATTGCGCTACTCGCCTTCACCATTGGAGCAAAAGTTGCTAACCATAGTAAAACATATGGTTATAAGCGGTTTGAAATACTGGCGGCTGTTCTTAATGGATTGACACTTATCATCGTCGCACTTTTTATTTTTTATGAAGCAATCGGACGTTTCCAAAACCCGCCTGAAGTTGCATCTACCGGAATGTTAGTCATTGGTACAATTGGTTTACTAGTCAATATTCTTGTTGCTTGGATTATGATGCGCGGCGGAGATGTAGAAGAGAACTTGAATATGCGTGGAGCATACTTGCATGTGATTAGCGATATGCTTGGTTCCATTGGTGCGATTGCAGCTGCATTACTCATCATGTTCTTTGGCTGGGGATGGGCAGATCCACTCGCAAGTGTCATTGTTGCCGTACTCGTGTTACGCAGTGGCTACTTTGTAACGAAATCCGGGCTACATGTCTTGATGGAAGGGACTCCAGAAAATGCTGATATGGACGATGTGGTTGAAACAATCAAAAATAAAAAAGGCATTGAAGGTATCCATGACTTACACGTTTGGTCGATAACAAGCGGATTAAACGCACTTTCTTGTCATGCGGTTGTAGATGAACGAATGTCTATTGCTGAAAGTGAACGATTGCTTCGTCAAATCGAACATGACCTTGAGCACCAAAATATTCACCATATGACGGTTCAATTAGAAACGTCTGATCATCTGCACGACAATTCGATCTTGTGTAAGGTGCAAGCTGAGTCATCTGGACATCACCATCACTAAAATGAATTGTAATTGAATCAACAATAAAAATAGATGTCATGTATTTGTGTTTTTTAGTTTTTGTTTCATGGAATTAATTATGGGTGGTTGTCTTGATATCAGGATAACCACTCTTATTTTATTTTTTCTTCGGCTATTGCGAAATATTTATACGGTGCTATAACTAAGTGGGAAGGCAATGGGCTGAAAGGCTTTAATCGATACAATCCATTTACCCCATTTACTTTTATTAATACCGATATTATAAAATCGATAATAAATGATGATTATAATAATAAAAATTACTTGACAAAAATCGACTACAGTTGTAATCTATGTATATGCCAGTAGATTACAACTGTAGTCGATAATGTGCGAGACCATAAATGCATTACTATAATTTATATGGTGGTATAGCCAAGTGGGAAGGCAAAGGTCTGCAAAACCTTGATCGCCGGTTCGAATCCGGTTACCACCTTCATTATGATTGATGTCAGTGAACAGAACCGATAATAAATTGTAAAGGATAGTTATAACAATAGTGAAAGAGAAAAAGAGACTTGACAAAATCGATTACAGTTGTAAACTAATGTTATATAATTCGATTACGCATGTAAATTAATGAGAGGTGAGATTATGAACACAGAAGTAGATTCTAAAATTACAGATTCCGAATGGGAAGTTATGCGTGTCGTATGGGCACAAGATAACGTTACGAGTAAAGAAATTAGAAAAGTTTTGGAGCAAAAGAAGAATTGGAAACCTGCGACTACCAAAACTTTTATTGGGAGACTTGTAAAAAAAGGAATGCTTCATACAGAAACAGAAGGAAATAAGTATGTTTATTCCACTAATATAACTGAAAATGAATTTATCAAAAGTACTCTAAATGAAACTTTCGATAATATTTGTAATAAAGACGTTGGTAAAACAATAGTGGATTTAATTTCAAAATCAACGCTGAGTTTTCAGGATATAGACAGACTGGAAAAAGTACTTGAAATGAAGAAGAAAGATGCGGTTGAAGAAGTCCCTTGCACATGTGTTCCTGGACAGTGTAATTGTAAGGATGATAACTGTTCATCAAAACACTAAAATATCGTAGAAAATCAAAATATGAAGAAAGAGTGAGAAACATGAATAAAACACCCTTTAAAATATGAAACTGAACCAGATAATTAAAAAAGGAGATGAAAATGAATGGCAACAAAAACATTTAATATAGAAGGTATGACTTGTGCATCTTGTGTACAGACAGTTGAAAAAGCGACCAAGAAATTGCCCGGTGTACAAGAATCTAATGTAAATTTAGCTACTGAAAAATTAAATATCAGTTTTGACGAGAATGCAGTATCCGCACAAGATATTCAAAATGCCGTAAATAAGGCTGGGTATAAGGCGTTAACAGACGTGGAGCAGAAATCATTCGCTATAACTGGTATGACTTGTGCATCATGTGTTCAAACTGTTGAAAAAGCAACAAGAAAAATGGATGGTGTCATTGAATCTAATGTAAATTTAGCTACAGAAAAACTGACAATCCAGTATGATCCGACAGTTGTTTCTGTGTCAGATATTACTCAAGCAGTTTCAAATGCAGGGTATGAAGCACATGAAGATTTGGAAACGCCAGATTCAGTCAATGAGGAAAAAGATAAAAAACAACAGAAAATTAAATCCATATGGACACGATTTTTGGGTTCAGCAATTTTCACTATTCCCCTGTTCTATATCGCGATGGGGCACATGGTAGGCTTACCATTGCCAGAAATAATTGATCCAATGGTGAACCCTGAATGGTTTTCACTAATACAACTTATATTAACGATACCAGTTATGATTTATGGCTTGAATTTCTTCACGGTAGGATACAAAACACTATTTAGAGGACATCCAAATATGGATTCTTTAGTTGCCTTAGGAACTAATGCTGCGTTCGTCTACAGTTTAGGGGCAACAATAGCGATTTGGTTAGGTCATACCAGTTATGCAGGAAATCTATATTATGAGTCTGCAGCGGTAATCCTTACGTTAATTACACTAGGTAAATATCTTGAAGCTCGTTCTATGGGCAAAACATCGGCAGCAATTGAAAAACTGATGGGGTTGGCTCCAAAAACAGCAATGGTTGTGAGAAATGGAGAAGAAGTAGAAATCTCAGTTGAGGAAGTAGTGGCAGGTGATACTATAATCGTTAAACCTGGTGAAAAAATACCGGTTGACGGTGTTGTATTAGAAGGAATAACATCTATTGACGAATCCATGTTAACGGGAGAAAGTATACCTGTAGAAAAGAATGCAGGCGATAATGTTATAGGTGCAAGTATCAATAAGAATGGTACTATCCGATATAAAGCAACCAAAGTAGGAAAGGATACAGCCTTATCACAAATTATTAAGTTGGTAGAAGATGCACAAGGCTCAAAAGCACCGATTGCTAAAATGGCTGATATTATTTCCGGATATTTTGTGCCGATCGTTATCGTGCTTGCTATTATTTCGGGTTCAGCCTGGTATTTCGGAGGAGAAACAGGACTCTTTGCTTTAACAATTGTTATTTCCATTTTAATTATTGCATGCCCATGTGCGCTTGGTCTAGCAACGCCGACTGCAATTATGGTTGGTACTGGTAAGGGTGCAGAAAACGGTGTATTAATTAAGAGCGGTGGAGCACTTGAAACAACGAACAAAGTTCAAACGATTGTTTTTGATAAAACAGGTACAATTACCGAAGGTAAACCTAAAGTTACAGATATTATCACTGTAAACGGAATCTTAGAAACAGAATTATTACAACTAACAGCATCTGCTGAAAAAGGTTCTGAGCATCCGTTAGGTGAAGCAATTGTTAAGGGAGCAGAAGAAAAAGCACTAGACTTTATGAAAACAGAAAACTTTAATGCTATCCCTGGACATGGAATTGAAGTAACTGTAGATGGCAAAGTAATACTAGCCGGAAACAGAAAATTAATGGATGTACGTAATATTTCTTTAGATACGCTGGCAATTACATCAGATGAGCTAGCCGGTCAAGGAAAGACCCCTATGTACATTGCCATTAATAACCAAATTGCGGGTATTATTGCAGTTGCTGATACAGTCAAGGAAAATAGTCTAAAAGCAATTGAAAAACTTCAAAAAATGGGAATCGAAGTAGCGATGATTACTGGAGACAATAAAGGTACAGCTGAGGCTATTGCCAAGCAAGTTGGAATTGATCGTGTGTTCAGTGAAGTATTACCAGAAGATAAAGCAAATGAAGTGAAAAAACTCCAAGCAGAAGGTAAGAAAGTGGCTATGGTTGGAGATGGTATTAATGATGCACCAGCCCTTGCACAAGCAGATATAGGAATAGCTATTGGTTCAGGTACGGATGTTGCCATGGAATCTGCAGACATTATATTAATGAGAAGTGATTTAATGGATGTTCCAACAGCCGTCGAATTAAGTAAGTCTACTATTCGAAATATCAAACAAAACTTATTCTGGGCATTTGGATATAACATATTGGGTATTCCGTTTGCCATGGGTATTTTCTATCTCCTTGGTGGACCATTGTTAAACCCAATGGTTGCTGGAGCTGCAATGGCCTTAAGCTCTGTTTCAGTATTATCAAATGCTTTGCGTTTAAAACGATTTAAACCGTCTGCTGTTTAATAGGAAGGAGAGATTAAAGTGGAAGATAAATTTGAACTTGAATTATATACTAGGCCCACATGTTCAGACTGCCAGGATGCGAAGAAGTATCTAAAATCTAATAGAATCCACTATGCTGATAAAGATGTAAGCAAAAATCTCAGCTTAGAGGAAGATTTAAAGGAGATATCTGGGAATCGAATCGTTCCAATGTTTGCTTTTTATAAAAAAGGGTTAGTCGGCAAAAGAAAGCTAGTCAAATATTTTATTGGTTTTGAGAATAATAAAAATGAAATAGTGAGTATATTAAAAAAAAATCAGTAAATCTTTTCAGTATAATTTTTAATTATCCTACCCCCAGAATGAAATTGAATTTACTTTAAGGAGGTGGTGTAAAAAGGGTTAGTAAAATGATACTACCCAGGTGCTATATCAAATAAGAGATAGCATTTTTAAAACAAAACTATATACCTTACGGGGGTAAGGTAAGTAATGTTCATCAGTTAAAATTAATAAAAAATAAAGGAGGAATTTATATGCAACAAGTAACATTAAATGTACAAGGAATGACATGTGGATCTTGCGCCAATAAAGTTGAAGGACGTGTAGGTAAACTCACTGGAGTTGAATCTGTAAAAATCCACCTTTCTGAAGGAGCAGTGGATGTGAAATTCAATGAGAGTATAGTTGAATTAGAAGAAATCAAAACTGCCATTAAAGATACAGGTTACGAAGTTACGGCGTAATCTACCGAAAAATATGTAGAAAAATCATCTCGAAAGTCGAAACATTATTCTTATGAGCTGAAACAAAATTTTTCTTATTGAAGAACTCGAATATTAATGGATAAATTCTCACAAAATTGGAAACAGGAATAGGATTGAGGAAAAAATCTGAAATAGAGTTGTTCATCCTTGGCTGAATCATTTTGACGCTCGGTATATCGATAATGATCAAGGGAAGGTGTCATTTTTGACGATAAATTGCATATATTTTAAGTGTTATTTTGCATAACCAACTTTAAAGCCTAGCTGTCTTTGTGAAAAGATTAGCTGGGTTTCTTAACTATAGTACAAATTATCGCCTAAATCAGTGCAAAATAACATCGAAAGTGACACCTTATTTTTTATCTGTTTGAGAGGAATTTGTCACAAATTTTGCTTGTTAAATTGCAGATAACTCAAATTTGTAACAAAAACATTCGTTTTTGACACAAAAACTCTTAATGAAAAACCAAGTGGTTTTGTGTATATATTTAAGTATCAAAACTTGTCTTATAATTAATGTATCATAAAAACCAAAAAATATGAGTTTATAGATTCTAACAGGTCCACTCATTTGTATCGAAAACACATCATACCTACAATGTATAAATGACTATAAATCAAAAAATCACGAAATACTGTTAAATCAGTACTTCGTGATTTTTTTACATAATAAAGTCTTATAGGCAGTTAAATTGTATATATTATACATTTCTATTGATTAATTATTAGAGCTATCAGAAAAGAATTCTGAAATTAACTTAAAAAACTGTTTTGGAGATTCCAGGTTAGCTAAATGTGTAGTATCAGGTATTATAACCTTTTTTACATAAGGGAGTTCTCTACTCATTAAATCAGAGATATCATGAAAATCTTGAACGTCATATTCACCATTAATAACTAATACAGGTATTCGGATACTTTTTATTTGTAAGATATTATCTTCCGGCTCTATTTCCTCGTAAGGATAATCTGGTTCAGGTTTAGTTAAAAATTGCATCTGCATATCAACAACTAATTTTTTCACTGTTGGATTGATATGTTCTGAGCTCCTATTTCTTAATATCCAAGTTTTATAGTTAAACTGTGCTGTTTCTTCTATTTTACCTTCTTGTAATAATTTTTCTTCTTCTTCTTCATATTTTTGTAGGAAAGACGAATCTTCCCATCCACCTATAGCTGGAGACAAAAGCGCTAAACTTAGACACTTTTCTGAGTTCTCTAAATAAAAATCAATAGCTATTTTTCCACCAAATGAAGCTGCTAAAATATGTGTACGTTTGATGTTTAGATGTATAAGTATTTCATTAATAATATTGCTATAAGAATAATTTCCTCCTGTAAAATCACTTAAGCCGAAACCAGGAAGGTCAACCCTAACTACTCGATATTTTTCTGATAATAAATGAAATTCTTTGTCCCACATACGTGAATCTGCAATTCCAGCATGAATTAATAATATATTTTCACCATTACCTTTTGATTCAAAATAAATATTAGCGCCCGTGGCGTTATAAGTACCTTTAACTTCATTTATTTGCATAGTATACTAACCTCCGAATTATAGTCATAATTAATGATTCCAAATGAATATATAGTATTCATCAACTTAACATAATTAACTATTATGGGAAGTTATTTTGTATATTATATACAATTTATATTTTAAATTGAGGCTAAATTCTTTTTTTTATGGCTAACTTCCTATAGTGTTCTCCTAATAATGTTAACTTGCATGATTTGCTTTCCATAGCTGCATTCCACATATGTTTCGCATCAACTGGCTCTAATAAGCCACATCTATTATATTGCTGGAGAATTGCAAAAATTTCCGTATTCTCCTTTTCAGGAGATGGCATTCCTTCATCTCTTCCTTTTTCTTCTGGCTCATATGTTGGGTTTAAGGGGTATTCATATCCATACCTTGGGAATAATTCACTTATTCTTCTTAAATTATTTGTAGCTATTTTTGGAGAAACTTGTCTTAAAGATACAAATTGCTTTATATTTGTTTTAAAGATAGGCCTTTGTTCCCATACTCCTAAAGACTGATCTATATGTGAATAAACACTACCCGGTGTAATTTCCCCTTTAAGGTTAGATGCACTACCATTTAAAGCATCAACAAATAAATTTGTAAAAACACCACCACTTTCGTCTTCCGTTGCATATTGATCTTTAGAAGAAGCAGTCAGAATAGTAACACCTTCTTTTAAAGTAGCCATCTCATCCCCAACTCTATCGCCTAATTGTCCTGAATGACAACTATCTAGTATAATAATCCTATTTTTAGATGGGGATTTATTAGCAAACGTTAATATGTCGGATAATGCCAGCCCCTCGTCTCCGTAGTTACTATCACTAGCTATGATGTAACCTCCAGCATTATCTATGTATCCGTGACCTGCAAAATAAAATAAAGCAATATCTAAGTCTTTTTTGAATAATTCTTCCACGTTATCTTTCAAACATCGTCTATTTATAGCAGATTTTATACTGGTAGCAGTTAGTAAGTTACACTCAAAATTCGGACTTCCATCTCCATCACTTCCTAAAACTTCCATTACGTTATTTGCATCATTTACACACCCAGATAAAGAATTAACTTCTTTATAATAATCTATACCAACAATTAATGCACCTTTCATAAACGCGCCCCCTTTTTATATATTATCTATGAATTTAGAAATATTTTCCCAACTCCAAGTTTTGGTATATACCCTATCAATATTTGTTCTATCATCAGCATAAGCCCAAATTCCCAATATTTTTTTATTATTATTTTTCGAACATAAGATTTCCCATTTTTGACCGTTAGATTTCAAAGAGTTTTTGCTTACTAAAACTACTACTCCATCCGATTTTTTTATTCTGGTTTCTACATGCTTTTTCCAATCGCTATCATAAGGTTCTTTCACAGACATATCGACATATTCAAATGACGAATTTGTATTTAAAGATTGCCCTTTTAAAAAATCTCTTTGCCGTTCATCTTCCATTGCAAATGCTATAAAAATTGTTTTTTTCATTTTCTCATACTCTCCTTAAATTTTAACAAGCTTATCATATAAGTAGCTTGTTAAGATAGCGAACTATTTATTTTTTTGATTTTTTAATACTAAAAAATCTTTGACTAAAATTTTATTATTCTTTTTTTATTTGATGAATGGCTTGAATCAGTTCTCGATCACTTTGAACGTTATGTAAATTAATATAAAAACGATCATCTTCAATATAACTCGCAAATCGCTTAAACATGTTGGCGTAATACGCATTAGCATTAGCATTAGCTTGAGCTTGTGATTTTAAATCTTCAACATCTTCATTCGTATCCATCGTCATTTGGCTCGAAGATATTTCAACAACCGTTGGTTTAATCCGATTCCCTAAGGCAACTAATCGCGTATAAGCTGTGGGATTTAAATTTCTAATTTCAGCTAATTGTTTAACTTTTTCATACTCGCTTTCCGTTAAATTAATATTAATCGTTTTGGCTTTCTTTTGTTCTTGACTTGGCATTTTGATTCCACCTTTAACTAAGTAAATACTCAATCAAATAATATAGTTTGATATGAGTGATTGCTTAGTTACTATTCTAACATAGGCGGAATGGTTTAGTGAGTAATTACTCATGATTCAACGCGCACATTTTTGCGCGTTGAACTAAACAAATACTCATAGGTATTTGCTATTTTTTCGTAGAAAAAAACATAAAGGGTTTGGGATATAATCCCAACAAGCAGTATATACAGTCACGAAGTGGCTAGAATATACGAAGCTTGCCAAACCACATTATGACTTGAAATTTTGTTGATTATCCTATAATCTGCAAATATAGAGAGTTATAAATTTCGTAGAAACGTGGTGGGATTGAATGAGTGAACATGATAATAATTTGGCTAGCGATTTGTCTGTTGGGGAAAACCGTAAACCCAACCGCAAAGAGCCAAAACAAATTAGTTTCAGAGTGAGCGAATCCGAATATGAAAAGTTAAGGTCATCTGCCGAAACTTTGAATATGAGTGTGCCGAATTTTGTTAAGAAAAAGGCACATGGGAGTCGATTGGTAGCGCCCAAATTTGATAAAGAGACGCGACAATCGATTGCCAAAGATTTAAGTAAGTTAGGAGCAAACGTAAATCAAATTGCTAAATATTGTAATCAACACCAACATGAAACACCAAATTATGAAGGTTTAGAACACAATATTAAAGCTGTTCGTGAAAGGCTGAATGACATATGGCAAAGTCTAAATTAAGGCGTATTCTTATTACTTTATATTTAATAATTAGTGCTGGATTAATTATCTTTCTCTATGTACAGAATAATGCTTTCTTTGAAAATAAATGGGTAATAATAGCATTTTTTATTTATGTGATTATTTTTCGAATTATTATTGATGTTATAGCACCAAAACAGAAACGAAGTGATGATGATGGCAACAACTAAATTAGGTAATACCAAATCAGCAAGTCGAGCAATCAATTACGCAGAGAAACGTGCAGAAGAAAAAAGTGGTTTGAATTGCGATATAGATTACGCTAAATCAGCTTTTAAAGCCACACGCTCTTTATATGGCAAAGAAGATGGGATTCAAGCACATACGGTTATTCAGTCATTCAAACCGAACGAAGTAACGCCCGAACAATGTAATCAAATTGGTTTAGAATTAGCCGAAAAAATAGCACCCAATCATCAAGTCGCCGTTTATACGCATACAGATAAAAATCATTACCACAACCATATTGTAATTAATTCAATTGACCTTGAGACAGGCAAAAAATATCAAAGTAATAAAAAACAACGTGAATTTGTTAAACAAGCCAATGACAAT
>NZ_KB893347.1 GCF_000374045.1 Segetibacter koreensis DSM 18137
CGCAAGTACTGATCGTTTAAGAACAGGGCAGCATTCCAGCTACGTTTGTGTACATCAAGACCCACAAAAATTGTTTGTTCGTCGAAGTTTGCTGTAACTTTATTCATGGCGTTTAGATTTAGTTGTAACCAAGATTGTTACTTGTAGTCAAAGTTAAATTTGATCTACTTCGCTGTCTAAACGCCACTTTTTTTATAGCATAAGGGCTTTATAAAATTGTGGCTGTAGATTAAGCATTCCACTTTAAATCGCTATTTTGCTTTTGTAGGTAATTGAAATAGACGTTTTTCAAATACCCCAACTTCATAAACACTTCCACGTTAGCTGCTACTTTATATGGACACAACTTCACAATTTTGGAATTGGTTTAAAGACAACAATAAAGCATATACCTTTCTCAATTCTGTTGACGAAGAAGCAAAAGAAAAACTTCTTAACGACTTTTTAGAACAGCTACATAAATATTGCGACAGCATATATTTCGAAATCGGCGGGTATCCTGACGAAGACCAAGAATTAATCATAACCGCAGAAGGTGACAAAAACTATTTTGGCAAAGTGGAAGAATTGGTGAACGCTGCACCAATAATTGACGGCTGGACTTTTATTGCCTTCAAACCGCCTATGCCTGACAGTTTCAAGAGTAACTGGGACGACTTGGAACTTAACACCGAAGACATGTGGTTTCTTCCGCTTTCTAATGACAAAACTCAAGACTTAGGAATAAGGGTGTGTTTCAACAATCAGGACTTGATAAAAGACAACGAAAAGTTGACACCGCTATTGTATAAAATGCTTGACACCATTGTGGGCGAAAAATCATTTGCTTTAGATATTCATTACGTTGACACAGACCTGTTGCCTGACGACCCAGAAGAAGAAGGATTGTATCCCATTTTAGAATTACCGAATTACATCGAATGGCATAAATCCAAAGCGACGAAAAGCAGCAGCTAACAGTGCATTTGCAATAGCATGGTTGACGGAATAAACTTCGGCTGCAAATCATTTATCGGCTTTAGTTTCGGCAGACATTACTCTGTTCGGCATTAGTTCTTAACTTCAATATCGGTTTTTTTAATTTGGCATTTGTTCCAGGCTGACAGTTCGCTATTGCCATGCCATCGCAAATGCTTTAACGTTGTACGCCACTTTATGGAACTTACTTTAGAGCAGTTAGCTAAAGACATCACAAACATTGACCTAAACGACATTTTAGAATGTTGGCGGTGGCGCTTGGACAAAATGCAAGCTGTTGTGACAATTTCTGTTTTGGGTGACATTTTTTTGTTGGGAAATGACGGCGCTGTTTATTGGCTACAAACAGATAGTGGTGAATTGACCAAAATTGCTGACACTTTTGAACAATATCAACAGTTTTTAATTGACGACGAAAAAATAGATAATTGGTTTTTGCCTTCACTTGTAGAGAAGCTATTAGCTACTGGCAAGACGTTGAAAGAAAATCAAGTTTACAGCTATAAGAAACTTCCTGTTATTGGTGGAGAATACACAGTTGACAATATTGAACCGACCGACATGAGTGTTCATTTTGCATTCAGTGGACAAATCTGCGAACATATTAAAGATTTGCCTAACGGAACGAAGGTCAACATTAAGGTCGAGCACTAATCCAGCGGCGTACAACATCGGCTTTGCAATATGGTAGCTGATGAATAAGTGCTGAGCGATTGTACTACTATAGAACTTTAGTAATAAATTTAAACTGACGGAACACGGAATACCACCACATCGCAAAGCCGTCAACGTGTGTGTCTTGAACAGTTTCCGGAAGGAAACTGATGCTATACAGATCATGGAAGTCTTTTAAAGAATAATCCAAAGAGTGGAAGTCAAGCGAAGCGACTGAACCATCTTAGGTTAAACAATAAGAGAACTGGACTTCCGCAAACGACTTTCAGGAGTAGTTTGCAAACCACCTTATGCTGCATTAAGCGGAAACGTTTTTTGTGGTGAGCGATAAGGAAAAACGGCAGCAATGACTGCTGTAGGTGAGCATTACAGAGCTGAATAAATTGAACCACCTATTGAAGCCTCGTAAAGGCATACAAAAGATGTTGAGAGCAGCTATTTACGTTTGTAGCTGTTATAAGTGTAAAGGGCGTCCTGATTACTGTTTACATAACGTCCGGGGTAAAGGTGGCAGGAATGTAATGTAGGGTTTTGTATGGAACAAGAGAAGCCGCTGTCGTCCTGTTAACCGTAGTAGGGATGCAGGCATGCAAGGATAGTATGAGACAAGCGGTGGCGGACTAAACCGTAGTAGCAATGAAGTTGCCGAAAGGCAATGTAGCAAAGGGTTTAGCCTGTTTGGTATCATAATCATTTACAACCGTAAAAGGGATGATTGACTATTATGAGACAAAATCGCAGCCAATTACCAGGGTAATGGTATGGGAGGCATACAAGAAAGTAAGAGCTAATAAAGGAGCCGCAGGCATAGACGAAGTAAGCTGGCAGCACTTCGACAAAGAAGTAAGCGCCCAGTTATATAAGCTGTGGAACAGGCTCACTTCAGGCAGCTATTTTCCAAAACCTGTACGACAGGTATCCATTCCAAAAAGCGCAGGTGGAGTACGTAAGTTAGGCATACCCACCATAGCAGACCGCATAGCTCAGCAAGTGGTAAGAACACAGCTCGAGCGTATTGTAGAACCTTACTTTCACCAGAACTCTTATGGTTACCGCAAGGGTAAAAGTCAACATGATGCAGTAGAGAAAGCGATGAGCAATGCTATGACCAACGATTGGGTAATAGACCTCGATATCAAAAGCTACTTCGATACAATCGATCATGAACTGCTGCTAAAAGCAGTCAGTCATTACTGTAAAGAAGAGTGGGTGTTGATGTATATAACCCGTTGGCTCAAAGCAGGAATAGTACAACAGGATGGAGTATATACAGACAGCCTTACGGGAACACCACAAGGTGGTGTAATAAGTCCACTACTGTCCAACATCTTTTTACATGTGGTGTTTGATAGATGGATGGAAAAGCACCATCCTGAGAAACCATTTGAGCGTTATGCTGATGACATTGTGGTACACTGCAAAACAGAAAAGCAGGCGCAGTATGTATTGAAGATGATAGTGCTACGCTTATCCACTTGTAAGCTAGCAGTAAGCGAAAGCAAAACAAAGATTGTAAACCTGCGAGGTACAACTGAAAAGAAATACCCGCGTAGTGTAGACTTTTTAGGGTTCAGCCTTCGTCCTATATGGAGCAAAACCAGCAAGGGTAATAAGCTGTTGGTTACAAGTTTTATAAGCAAAGCATCCATCACAAGAGTGCTACGTAAGTTCAGAAGCTATGGTATTCATAAGTGGCGAAAACCTATAGAAGCAATAGCAACGAAATTACAACCCGTAATACGTGGTGTAATCAATTATTACTGCAAAATTTGGTCGTCGCATACACGTTACATATGGCAACAACTCAATGCAAGGTTACTAAAGTGGGTAAAGTGGGAGAAAGGCTTATACAAGAAAGCGGCTATGAAATGGCTACAAACCAAGTACAGGGAAAAGCCAAACTTATTTGCACATTGGCAATTGGTGCATCCATAAGGTAGAGATACATTTGTGATTTAAAAACAGGAAGAGCCGTGTGAAGGGAGACTTTCATGCACGGATCTGTGAGAACGCAAGGGTGAAACTCCCTTGCGTGACTCGACTAGGTGCAATACGAACACCTCATAATTTAAACAAAAGCTTGAAAACATTTACGTCTGAAGATGGTTGGTATAGTTTAAATCTCCCTCCAGAGTGGGAAGAATACGATGATGAGAAAGAAAGCACCCATGCTTTTTTCAATGCTAAATCATGGACTGGAAATTTTAGAATTACTACTTTACATTGGGACACTCTTAATGACACTAATGAAGATAAAGCATCTCAACTTGTGGCGGAAGACGTCGAGGAAAACCAAGGAGCTATACTTACTAAAGTAAATGGTTTCGATTGTGCTCATTATAAGAACGAGACTGAAGACGAAGATGGAGTGTTTGTAATTTATTATTGGGTGTTTGGAAAAGACTTGGACTTGTTTATTTGCTCATTTACTATTGCAAAAAAACAAGAAGGGACGCATGAAAATGATGTTGAATTAAAAATTGTGCGGGATATTATTGACGGCATTCACATAAACTATTAGTACTGCACCTAACATGCATGTTTATGTAATACTGGCGGAAGAACATAAGCCAATCTTTTCTATCTTTAATCATCATCAACAAGTTAATGAAGCATTAGTATTTCAAATACCAGTACTACATAAACATGTTCAACGTTACCTGCTATATCTTATGAACTTCAAACTTCTAAAAATATTTTTACCAACTCTTACAAGTTTTATTGGACTTGTAGGAATTTTTAATTTTGAAGATAAGTATCATAAATTTTTTTCAATTGCTGCTCCTAATTCTGACCCAGGGCCCCAAATAGATATTCCACTACTTATCGTATTGACTATACCTTTTACACTAGCTTTGATATTTGAGGCCCTTGCTGTACTTCCGTTTTGGACGAAGATAAAAGAGAACAGGCGAGTATTCGGACTCAAGCTTTGGCAAATCATCGCATTGATTTCCCTTTCATTGGGACTTTTGGTAGGAGTAGTCACTTTGTATAAAGAAGGATTTAAAAAAGAAGTCATTATTTCCTGTCTTATGATAACCGCAACGTTTGCAATTTACTGGTCTATAAACTTTTTGACACTTACTTTTATTGACAGAAGCTGATACAGCAGGTAACAGAGGTATTTGCAATATTGGCGCTGAAAGGAATTGCAATGAATCAGTTGAATATTTTGTGAAACAGAATATTTTTATTGACCATTTGTAATGCCAATTCCCCAACATCGCAAATACCAGAACCGTTAGCTGATATGTTTGGGCAAGAGCGTGCTAATCATTAATACACCATGGCAAAAAGACTTGTAACTACTATTTTCCTAATTGCGATAATTGGAATTGTAGTCTTTTACTTTTTGTACGTTAATGGTTGGTATGAGTTCAGAAGAAGCACTGACACGCCAAAAGAGTTCTTGAATAAGACCGAGGTAGTTAAAGAGAAATATCGAAGAGACAGCATGGAGATACTTAGGCAACTAAAAAAAGAACTTTCACACCATGAGGGATTTTTCTACAGCAAGGAATTTTTCGAGGACACTAATATCATAATAGACACAATCCTCTATAGTCCCAAACTTGATAAATTAGCTGCTTTAGTAATTGTACAAAATCCGACAACGAGGCAGATACAGCCAAATCAATTCAAACCATATTATTACAATGGGACAAGTTACTTAGGAGGAAGAGAAGCTGATACGATTGGCGTAACTTGGTTTCAACCTCATTTGATTAATTACACCGATAAGAATGAATTATCGAGTGACTTACGAGAAGAATGTTTTAGACTTTTGGTTTTTAAGGACACTACAGATAGATACGCTCTAAAATACAATTTGAATGACATTCGTTTTTGGACAAGTAGCATTTGGGAAAAAAGAGAAGCAGATTTAATTAGACGAAAAGAATTTGAGGAGGAAAAACGGTTACACCCTGAAAATATTTATGAACCACCAAAGTAAGTAACACATCAGCTAACATGCGTATTTGTGCAAGTGCGGCAGGATGTTGACAGCTTCGGCTTCAGTTCATTATTCTGCTTCTGTTCGGCCGGAAGAATATCTATTTGGCTTTAGAAAGTTATAATTAGCAGCAGTATCTTTAGCCAGGCATTTGTTCAGGCTGAATATCATTGAATACCACACCTGCACAAATACGTACAACGTTGTGTGCTATCTCGGACAATCATAAAAAATGAAAACATATTTTGTAGATTCTTTTACCAATCAAAAATTTAAGGGTAACCCTGCTGCAGTTTGTATTGCTGAAAATGACCTTGACCCTGCAACGATGCAAAGCGTTGCTACCGAAATCGGCTTTTCAGAAACTGCCTTTCTCAAAAACTTATCAGGTGATACATACAGCATCCGGTTTTTTACACCTAAAAAAGAAATTCCGTTGTGCGGACATGCCACTTTAGCGTCTTCTAAAATCATTTTCGATACCACTGACCTTGCGCAGATCACCTTTTTGAACAGTGAAAACGTTGAATTGAAAATCCGCAAAAGTGAAAGTAAAATTGTCATGCAGTTTCCGGTTTATGATACAGAAGAAATCCAGGTTCCACAACCTGTATTGGATACGCTTGGCATCAATGAAATGTTGAACGCAAGATATAGCCCAAAAAACAAAATTATTCTCATCGAAATAAAAGACACAGCGTTATTGGCCAATTTACAACCAGATTTCCAGGCCTTGCTTCAATCTTATTCTGGCATAAATGGGGTTTTAGTAACTGCACAAGCTAACGATTCCAAATTTGATTTTCATTACCGGTATTTTTGGCCGTGGGCAGGAACCAATGAAGACCCGGTGACCGGCGGTGTACAAACGTTTCTTACAAAATATTGGGCAATGAAATTAGGTAAGAATCGATTGAGCGCTTTTCAAGCTTCGGCGAGAACCGGTATGATGACAACTGAATTACTTGAAGGAAGCGTATTGATTTTTGGCGAAGCTGTTACCGTATTCGAAGGAGAATTTAAAAGATAGGCTGCATGTTAATTGAAACATTACAATCATTATTCACAAGAGACCTAAAAAAGCTCCGTGCTGAAATTGAGTTGTACAAGAAGGAAGAAAACATTTGGAAGACAGAAGAAAGTATCACCAACTCAGCCGGAAACCTTTGCCTTCATTTAGTGGGCAACCTGAATACCTATATCGGGAAGGAAATTGGTAAAACCGCTTATATAAGGGCCAGGGATTTAGAGTTTTCGCTAAAAAATATCCCCCGGGCAGAATTGCTCAATAAAATTGACAACACTATTTCGGTTGTCAGTGCAGCACTTGATAATATGAACGAAAGTGATTTGGCCGTTGAATATCCTATTCTGGTATTTGAAGAAAAAACATCTGCCGGGTACTTATTGATGCATTTGGCTACTCACCTGACCTATCACTTGGGACAAGTCAACTATCACAGAAGATTGATTGACAAATAAAACAGCACACAACATTTGCTTTAATCAATATGGGCGGAAGAATGGGTGTTCAGTATAAACATTACTATTTTGCTGTTGAACGAAGGTTGAGACATTAGTATTTCAAATTCCCATACAGCTTAAAGCCCTTTCCCGTTGGGCGTCATGCGGTTCGACTTTCTCTCAGCAAAATATTCCAGTCCTAAATATCCCATTACGGGAACTTTTGTTATCTTTGACAAAAGTTAAAGGGTGAGAGTTATTGCTAAGAAAATACTTCGGGAGTTTTGGGAAATGCATCCTGACTGTGAACAACAGTTGAAAGCGTGGTACCAGGAGACTAGCAAAGCAGAATGGAAAAATACAAAGGTCATTAAGAGCGAGTATCCTTCTGCCAGCTTTTTAGCGGACAACCGTGTTGTTTTCAACATCAAAGGCAATCATTACCGATTGATTGTTAAAATCAATTATGATTATCAAATGGTGTGGATACGTTTCATCGGGACACATGTGGAGTATAACAAAATTGATGCTAAAACAATCTAAAAATGAGAGTTCGTCTCTGATTGTTGTTTTCTTGGCGTAATTAGCGCAAAGCCCTCAACGTTAACTGCAATTTTAAAATTTGTAAAATGACAATAAAGCCCATAAAGACCAAAAAAGACTACAACCAGGCAATGGAACGGCTGGAAGTTCTTTTTGATGCCAAGAAAGGTTCTCCAGAAGGAGATGAACTTGAGGTGCTGAGTATCTTGATTGAGAAGTACGAGGACGAGCATTTCCCCATTGGACTGCCTGACCCCATTGAAGCCATTAAGTTTCGTATGGAGCAGTTGGGTTACAATCAGGTTGACTTAGCAAAAGTTGTAGGATTAAAGAGCCGTGCTAGTGAAATATTGAACAAAAAAAGGAAACTGTCGTTGGACATGATACGCCAACTTCATGACAAGTTGCATATTCCGACTGATGTATTGATACAGCCTTACTAACAAACTGCACGAACGCCCAACAAGTGTATCTTATGTACCTTTTATAGGAATTGAGTAAGTTAATATGGTAGTAGATAATCTATAAAATTCTTTTGAAAGAGAAAGATTAATAAGCGTAATTAACCTTTCCCCTTCGCAAGAGTTTTTCCTTATTTCAGATATAAATATTTTTTTAAATCAACATAACCAGCATCCTATGAGTAGTCGGATATTTTGAGTTTTAAGCTAAAATAAGCGCTACATTTCTCCGTTATTTTTTATTGACTTTTACGCTTAGCCCTTTTTTGCGAGAGTGGCGTAAAACAGGTGCTACATTCTTGGCAGAAGAAAATACTTCGCTTTTTGATTATTGTACGATGACAAATTTTGTTTAGTAGTCAGCCTGCCTGTTTGTTTTTGATATGCTGTGGTTTATTAATATTTTTTTTAAGAGCCCTGCTGCAGTCTTGCCGAAGTATCCTTTGTAACACCTCATGTTTAGCAGTCAGGGCTTTATTTTACTATTCCATATTCGTATGGTGTTTGATTAATCAGCACATAACGTATCCTGCTTAGAAGCTTCAGGGCTATTTTAATAATTACGATTTTGGTATCTTTTCTTTTCAGCTGCTCCTGAAAGTACAAGCGAATAGCTGGGTCTGTTCTTTTGGCTGTCCATGCACTTTCCACCAGGTCGCTTCTTAGCTGACGGTGTTTTCTTACGGTAAGTATGCCTTTGTTTTCATTTTGACCACTGCTATGCTCCATGGGCAGCAGTCCAACAAAACTATTGACGTGGTAAAAGGTCTCAAACCTTTTCACATCACCTATTTCTACCAGCAGGCTGGCTGCTGTAAGTAGACCTATGCCAGGAATGGTACGTAGTAGGTAATAGTTGGTTTTATAGCGTTGTTCGCGCATCATTTTTCTGATGTCATTGCTGATGAGTAATAACTCCTTTCGCAGGAACTCCATTTGAGCAATCATGTAATCCAGAGCTGTACGCCTGCTGCTCTGCCAGCAATCAAGGGTCTTCAGCCACCCAATAAAATTGTGGCACCAATTAGCATTATCGTATTGTTCAGGAAGGTCTATGCCACTAAAAGCGAGGCAGCCTTTAATACGGTTTTTGCAGCGGGTAAGGTCTTTCCAAATTCTTTTGCGGTGACGGAAAAGTACCCTG
Organism: Segetibacter koreensis DSM 18137; assembly: GCF_000374045.1. Lineage (GTDB taxonomy): Bacteria > Bacteroidota > Bacteroidia > Chitinophagales > Chitinophagaceae > Segetibacter > Segetibacter koreensis. The sequence goes on from NZ_KB893347.1 coordinate 9,224, forward strand.
TCTGCTTCCTGTTGTTCGTTTGGTATATGAATGCCATGCAGGATACCTGAGTGTAAGCGAAAGCCGATGTTACGAGCGTCACGCGGATCGGTTTTTTGCAGCGTGTCTTTTTGAGACCTGGGAATATCAGCAGGATTAACTACCAGGCATTCAATGCCGCATTGTGTCAACTGGCGTTGTATCCAAAATCCAAACTTTCCAGCTTCATAAGCAGCTTTATACCGTGCACCGGGAAAGTGTTGTTTTAAATAAGCAGCCATAATGGAAGGGTTTGGTTTCTGATGCACGTTTTTTAAAAACATGTCATTCAAATCAATACCGAGGTTCCAACTGGCTTTATGGATATCCATACCGATAAAAATGGTCTGTCCTTGGAAATTTGTTTTAATTTTATTCATACTGTTGAGGTTTTTGTAATGAAATTAAAAGTTAGTGTAGCATTTTAAAAATGACTACTTTTTTAACTGCCTCAACAGTTCTTTAAGATTACATGGAGTCTTGCTGCAAGTGGGGCTGAATGTTGGAGCACTCGACATCAGTTCATTTATCAGCAGTAGTTTCAGCTGAATGAATCGAGCCAGGCCAAAGTTCTTAATTTCATCATCAAATAACATTAAGCAGCAGCACCAGCAGAATGTTACTAATTCCCCCACCTGCAGCAATACTCTAACGTGAGCGGTCATTGTAAAAGAGCGCGATTCAAAGAATGCAGCACTGTTATTTTGAATATAGCCAATGAAAGCTAAGCAAGTTATATTTATTCAAGGCGGTGGGGACAATGGATATGATGCGGATAGTGCATTAGTCCTTTCTTTAAAAAAGAATTTGGGAAATGAATATCAGGTAGACTATCCTGCAATTCAATCAGACGAAACTTCCTCTGATTTTGGTTGGACAAAACAAATCGGAGAGATTATCAATAAAATCAATCAGGATACAATTCTGGTTGGTCATTCGTTTGGAGCTTCTATGATTCTAAAGTATTTCTCTGAAAATTCCATAAGCAAATCAATTAAAGCTATTTTTCTTCTTGCAACGCCTTTTTGGAGTGGAAACGACGACTGGCAGAAAGGCTTAAAACTTAAAGAGGATTTTGCCTACAAACTATCAAATAAAATTCCCATCTTTCTCTATCATTGTCAGGATGACGAAGAGGTACCTTTTTCACACTTTAACGAATACAAGAAAAGACTTGCTAAAGCAACTTTCAGGCAAATAAACATTGGTGGACATCAATTCAGCAACGACTTAGCATTCTTAGCGACAGAAATCAAATTTTATGAAGCATGCACAATGAACCGCTAACAGTGCATTGGCGCATATGGCGGGGCGACGAATAAATCATAAGCAATAAATCGCTTGTCATCACCTGTCCGGTGAGACCGAATTCTAATAAGCATTTGAATAAAATTTTTACATTAGTTCTTTAATCAGCATCGGCACTAGGCAGACGAACATAAAGCCGCCACATCGCCAATGCTTCAACGTTATGGGCAATGCGATTTGCAGTCTTTCCTTATATTTGACACGTGGATCAACTTAATGACATAAAGCAAATATTGCAACAGATAAAGCCTGAGTTAGTTCAAAACTTTCATGTTCATACAATTGGAATTTTTGGTTCCGCTGTTAGAGACGATTTTTCTCCTGCAAGTGACGTTGATATTATCGTGGATTTTAATCAGCCTATAGGAATAGAATTTATTGATTTAGCTGATTATATTGAGACACAGCTTCAAAAGAAAGTTGACTTGGTTTCAAGAAATGGCATTAAAGACAGATATTTCAAAGCTATCGAAGGAGAAATTGTTTATGTCTAAACGAACACCTAATCTACTTGTTGCTGACATTTTAGATAGTGCTCATAAAATTCTTGATTATACTAAGGACTTAAGTTTTGATGATTTTAATAAAAGATGGTAAAACAGTTGATGCGGTAATTCGAAACTTTAAAATAATAGTTGAAGCAGCAAACAGACTTTCAGAATAATTTAAGGATAAATATCCTTCCCTCGACTGGCATAGAATAATAGGTTTCAGAAACAGAATAGTCCATAATTATTTTGGAATTGACTACGCTATCGTTTGCAATCAGGGATTCTTTCCTTGCTAATATGATTTCTAATTTGCAGAAAATCCCATAAAGAAAGCACTACGCCCATAACAGTGTGTCTCCTATGTATATAGGCATTTAAACAGGGATAATATCGTTGTACTTTTATATTCTTTTGAAAGCAAGAGATAACAGAAGGTTTTATTCAATTATCTCCTGCCTTCGCCAGATGTTTTGTCCATAACAAATTTAATAATTTTTTTATCAATCATCATCCATTACCAGCATCCTATGAGTAGACTACAACAGGCGTAGCTACAAGCTCTTGTGTTTTAAATTTATAAATGATGAGTTGTGCTTCTCTTCTTTTCATTGGCACAACAAACAACCGGCCACATGCTTTAATAAAGGTCAATGCTTCACGCTTTTGATT
>NZ_KB893348.1 GCF_000374045.1 Segetibacter koreensis DSM 18137
GCTATGAAGTACAACTGGCATCATAAGTACAAGGCCGATTCTTATTGGTGAAACAATCCCGTCGGTGAAATTGGTTTTGCCTGCTTATAAGCACTTAACATTGTACAGCTATAGTACGGGGAAGAAAATTTTTAATCTTTAGCAGGCGCACTTATGATGCTTTATTAGTCAAACTCCAACCCTTACCCTTTCGCTTAACATCAATCCATTACTAAGGTGGCCTGGTGAAGAAAAAGTATTTGCATAACGTATTAAGAATTTTCGGAAGAAAAGAAAAAAATCCAGACAAGTTTATTCTATGACTAGAATCCTAGTTTCCCCAAGTACTCTATCTAATTTGTTTGCTTCTTGTGGCGAAAAATAGGGGCTCATGCACGCCTACAATTTTGATGCAGTGATAAAAACCTCTATAACTGCTTGTTCTTTAATTGTTTATTGTAGCATCAAAGCCGCATCAGCTTTTAAAAATCCGCATCAACGCTGTTTTACTGATGCGCTCTTGATGCGAGTTTTGATGCGCATATCTTTTTGATTAAGAAGAAGTTATACTAACGGCATCAAAATCATCAAGATTATTGAGGTCAAAAACCTTTTTTTTCACTGATAGTATAAACCTCCCTTTGATCGTAAATTCATAAATGCTTCCATCCGTTCCGAAACGGTATTGCAGATACATAAGAGAATTTGCCGTTGCCCTTAGGTGGTATATGTTTGGACTACACTTCTTATTGCTCGGTTTTTTTTCCGTCAACCCTTTCTGAATCAACAATAGGCTTCTAATAAGATTTCAATTACTTCTCTACCTAATAGTGATAATTGATATTTAACTTGCTTACATTCACTAATAAAGATATGCTACGCAGTGCGTAGTGAATTGGTGGTGCCTGGAACCTATAATAATAATAAAATCACTTCTAGGAAATGGAGATTGAACAAAAGTTTGTCGCTGAGATAAGAAACTTACTGACTGCTGGGAGGCAAAAGGCGTATAACGCTATCAACTTTATAATGGTTGAGACTTATTGGAGTGTTGGAAAACGGATAGTTGAAGAAGAGCAAAGGGGGAAGGAAAAAGCAGATTACGGATCCTTTCTTATAAAAGAACTTTCAAAACAATTGTCCGGTGAAATCGGGAAAGGGTTTTCTCAGGCTAATCTTCGCAATTTCAGGCAATTCTACCAAACGTTTCCTAGCGAGGAGATTCGCTACCCAGTGCGTAGCGAATCTCAAGAAAACATAAAAGTTGCACTCCCTTCTGGGTTAAGAAAAGAGTTAACATGGACTCACTACAGGTTACTAATGAGGGTAGAAAATGTTAATGGCCGACAATACTATTTAAATGAAGCTGCAAACCAGAACTGGAGCACCCGTGTTCTTGAACGAAATATCAATACTTTCTATTACGAACGTTTACTTTCGTCCCAGAGCAAACAAGAAGTGCTAAAAAAATCTGGCGAATTAGAGAAACAATCACCGGCAGATTTCATTAAAGACCCTTACATCTTTGAATTTCTAAATATCCCCCAACCATATGATGTAAGTGAACAACACATTGAAACTGCTTTAATTAATAACCTTCAGCAATTTTTATTGGAGCTCGGCAAGGGCTTTTCTTTTATAGGCAGGCAATTTCGTATTAGTACCGAGACCTCTCATTTCTTTATTGATCTTGTTTTTTATAATTACATCCTTAAATGCTTCGTACTGTTTGACCTAAAAACAGGTAAGCTTACTCACCAGGACACAGGACAGATGGACATGTACATTAGAATGTTTGACGACCTCAAGCGAACGGAAGGAGATAACCCGACCATTGGCATCATCCTGTGCACTGAAAAAGAGGAAACGGTAGTTAAATATTCTATTCTTAACGGAAATGAACAGCTTTTTGCAACCAAGTATCGGTTATATCTTCCTACCGAGCAAGAACTGGTAGCGGAAATTGAAAGGGAGAAACTATTAATCGCAGAACAGTTACAAAAATAAACAATCAAGCACGACTGTCGTAAATGCTCTGCATTATGCTTGAAGAACTTTTACAATTCATTTACAGGTTTGGACAGCCAAAAAACAGAATCTGCAAAAAACCGTACAACAGGCCGTACAACAAATAAAAAAAGCTCTGATAACCCATTGGCTATCAAAGCTTTAATAATAACAAAGTGGTGTGGGGCGGGATCGAACCGCCGACACAAGGATTTTCAGTCCTTTGCTCTACCGACTGAGCTACCGCACCAGCATTTTCCTTTCGGGTTGCAAATATAGGATGATAATTAAAAAGGAAAAATTTTAATTAAGAAAATACTAAAAAGAACGAATTTTAATACTTTCCTTTTTTCCTGTCTAAATTAAAATTCACAATTTTTCGGGGTTCTGGCAAATGCGATCACATCTCTTATGTTTGTCATACCCGTAACAAATTGTACTAATCGCTCAAAACCTAATCCAAAACCTGCATGAGGTACTGTACCAAACCGACGGGTGTCTAAATACCAACTCATTTCTTCTATTGGTATTTGCATTTCTCTCATTCTCTCCTCCAACTTTTCGAGCCTTTCTTCTCTTTGCGAACCACCTACTATTTCTCCAATTCCCGGCGCAAGAATATCCATTGCAGCGACAGTCTTGCCATCTTCGTTTTGACGCATGTAGAAGGCTTTAATTTCTTTAGGATATCCAGTAACTATTACCGGCTTTTTAAAGTGTTTTTCTACCAGGTATCTTTCATGCTCACTTTGTAAATCAATCCCCCATTTCACATCATACTTAAATTTCTTCTTTTTGTATGCCGGGCTTTCAAGAAGAATATCGATCGCTTGTGTATAGGTGATCCTTTCAAAATTATTATTTAAAACAAATTCCAGCTTTTCTATCAGCCCAAACTCGCTTCGCTCGTTTTGCGGCTTCTGTTTTTCCTCTTCTGCAAGTCGTGAATTTAAAAACTCTACGTCTTCGCGGTTATTTTCTATCGCATATTGTATAAGATATTTCATAAACTCCTCGGCCAGGTTCATGTTATCTTCTATATCGCAAAAGGCCATTTCAGGTTCTATCATCCAAAACTCGGCAAGATGTCGAGTTGTGTTAGAATTTTCTGCCCTAAAGGTGGGTCCAAAAGTATAAATTTCACTAAATGCCATTGCTCCAAGCTCACCTTCCAACTGACCGCTTACAGTAAGATTAGTGCTCTTTCCAAAAAAGTCTTCTTTAAAATCAATGCTGCCGTCTTCAGTTGTAGGAGGATTTCCAAGTGGCAAAGTAGTTACACGAAACATTTCTCCTGCGCCCTCTGCATCTGATGACGTAATGATAGGGGTGTGCAAGTAAACAAAACCCTTGTCATTAAAAAATTTATGAACTGCGAAAGCGAGCGAGTGCCTGATGCGAAATACAGAACCAAATGTATTTGTGCGAAAACGCAAATGTGCTATTTCTCTTAAAAATTCAAGACTGTGTTTTTTTGGCTGTAGCGGATATTTATCTGCATCACTATCTCCCAAAACTTCTATAGATGAAGCCTTTACTTCTATAGTTTGTCCTTTACCTAATGACGGAACTACCTTCCCGGTTATTTTTAAAGAAGATCCTGTGGTTATCCTTTTTATAGTTGTTTCGTCTAATAAACCAAGCTCTGCCACTACTTGAAGATTATTATTTGTACTGCCATCGTTCAAAGCTATAAACTGGTTATTACGAAATGTTCGAACCCAACCCATTACTGTTACTTCATTGCCTGTTTCAACTGATTCCAACAGATGTTTTATCTTTACCCGTTTATTAAACATAGTCTGATTTTATAAGACGGCAAAGATAAGGGGTTGTAGTTTTGCAGCTTGGTTTACCACTTTTGATATTTTTACCATTTAAAAAATTGTCTTTTGCATAATAAAAAAAATTTGTAACTTACAGAACTTATTTGTTGCAAAAACTTCAGTACTGTTAATAACAAAATAAGCTTACTTTTTCAAAACAACGGGTCTTACAATTTTAGGTTATAGTTCGGCAGTATTTAATTTCTAAACTCCAAATGCCTAATTTATAGTAACACAATTATTCTTCTTAAATCTTTAGCAATTGCTATTTATCTTCAAAGAAATGAATGTATGGTTTTAATGGAAGTTAAAGAAATATCCCTTCGTATGGCGCTCTTTTGATCAGAAAAAATATAATAAAAAGTTGGCCGTGTACAAAACAAACTATTGAAACAAACGTTCCTAATAAAATAAAATATTAAAACATAAAATAAAAAGAGACATTTTTAAGATTGGCACGAAGTTTTTGAGGTAAAAAGTAAGTGGTAGTGAGTAAATCTTTTGAAATTATAATAAGAGGATTTTAATAAAGAGGAAGTTCTTAAAATTGTAGGCTGATGAATTGAGAGTACTAAACTCAGCATAACACATCTCCTGTCATAATTATTTCGTGAAAACCAATCTATATCAAAAAAATAAAATCAGGTTGTATAATCGCCAAAAAATAGAAAAACTTACTGCAAACAATGCAAATTTTACTTTACCCATTGCTAATACCTTAAAAACTTCTTATAATATCATGAAAAATGTAAAATAATTTTAAAATTTATTGATTTTCAAAAATGTATCGTAAACTTGCATTGAAATTCAAAGCTGATCAGAAGCACCACTCTTTATATATCAGTTTTTAGGTTTTCCCAATTTCATTTTATTCAAATATTTTCCTTTTCACCTTGGATGGTTTGAGTTTAACTATCAAAATTATTTATGTACGACATAGCGCAATTGAATGACATGCTTGTTCCTGAACTTAAGGATATAGCAGATCAACTGAGTATTCCCCATGCTCAAAAAACAGATAAAAAAGACTTAATTTATAAAATATTAGACCGTCAGGCGGCAGTTGATGGGTCCGATAAATCGACTGTAGCGGAAAGGCCAAGGCGCAAACGCATTGCAAAAGCTACAGCCTCTGCACCTGTTGAGGAAACCCCCACAACAGCACCAGAAGTAAGTAAGCCTGAACCAGAAGAAACTCTTAAAAAAGAAAATTATAAAAATGCCGGACAAAAACGCGGACGGCGACCAAAAGAACCAAAAAACGAGGCACAACTAGAGTTTAACACATCTAATAACGTAGCTGAGGTAGCGGAAACTAAAGGTGACAGTGAAAACGTAAACGGAACTGATGCTTTAGAAGAAACACAGGCTGTAGATGACATACCAGTGGTACAGCAACAAGCGCCTACCAATAAATTTCACCAACAAAGCCAAAGAAGAGAGCAAGCTTTTAATATAGAATTTGACGGCGTAATACAAAGTGAAGGTGTGTTGGAAATGATGCCTGATGGTTATGGCTTCCTTCGCTCGTCTGATTACAATTACTTATCATCTCCCGACGATGTTTATGTTTCTCCTTCACAGATAAAGTTGTTTGGTTTAAAAACAGGTGATACGGTTTCCGGCTTTGTTCGTCCTCCAAAAGAAGGCGAAAAATATTTTGCTCTGTTAAAGGTTGAATTTATTAATGGCAAAGGACCAGAGGAGGTTCGTGACCGTGTACCATTTGATTATCTGACACCACTTTTTCCTTACGAAAAGCTTAATTTATTTACTACTTCAAACAATTTCAGTACGCGCATTATCGACCTCTTTACACCTATAGGAAAAGGTCAGCGTGGATTGATTGTGGCTCAACCAAAAGTTGGTAAAACTGTATTGCTTAAAGAAGTTGCCAATGCAATTGCAGCTAATCACCCTGAATGTTACTTAATGGTGGTGTTGATAGATGAACGCCCGGAGGAAGTAACCGACATGGAACGTAGTGTTAAAGCGGAAGTTATTGCCTCTACGTTTGATGAGCCGGCTGAAAAACATGTAAAGGTATCCTCAATTGCACTGCAAAAAGCGAAACGCCTTGTTGAGTGTGGGCACGATGTTGTAATCTTACTTGATAGTATTACACGTTTGGCAAGGGCACATAATACAGTTGCTCCATCAAGTGGTAAAGTATTAAGTGGTGGTGTAGAGGCAAATGCAATGCAAAAGCCAAAACAATTTTTTGGCGCAGCCAGAAAAATAGAACATGGCGGTTCATTAACCATTCTGGCAACAGCATTGATTGAAACAGGTTCGAAAATGGATGAAGTAATTTTTGAAGAGTTTAAAGGAACAGGAAACATGGAACTACAACTTGATCGCAGGTTGGCGAACAGACGTATTTTCCCTGCCATTGACCTTGTGTCATCTTCAACCCGTCGCGACGATTTGTTGCTTGATAAAGAAACACTTCAAAGAATGAACATTCTTCGTTTATACATGAACGATATGAACACTGAAGAGGCAATGAATGAATTGCTAAAGAGAATGCGTGGAACAAAAGACAACACTGAGTTTCTTGCAAGTATGAACGGAAGATAAGAGATCGGAGAAAATATATAAAAAAAGTCACTTTTTAAAAGTGGCTTTTTTTGTTTTACCTCTTTTGTCCTTAATGAAGCTTCTCTGTTTACTCTCAAATATTTAGAATTGATTTGGGTATGAATAGAACAGGTTTAATTCAGGTCATCCTAAAGCCCAGGATCATGAAAAGAAAAGGTTCTATTAGTAGAAGAGCCATTTTTGGTATGGAAAAAAAATCTTGCAAAAATTTAGAGTTTTTTCCATTGATTACATTAAAAAAGCCATCCCTTCTACTGGATGGCTTTTTTAATGTTGTTCTTGACACTTTTTATTGTACCATTATTTTATTAGTAGTAGTACCGGTATCTGAAGCGAGAGTTAAAAAATAAACTCCCCTATTCAATCCTTTCAAGGGAATTTGAATTTCTTCACCTATGTTGAGTGTCCCGAAACTTTTTAGAAAAACTTCCCTTCCTAAAGCATCAGTTAAACGCACTGTTACCTGCTTCAAATCGGCAAGTATACGAATGGAGCTTTTGTTTATGGCAGGGTTTGGATAGACAGTGTATTTCACCCCGGCTTTGTCGAGAGCTACACTTACAATTTTTGTATAAGTAAATCGACCGGCTTTATCTATCTGCTTTATCCGGTAGTAATTTACACCCTGGTATGGTTTGCTATCGTTAAACAGATATTTACTGAGGCTATCAGGATTATTTACTGCATTTATTTTACCAAGAGAAACGAAATCGGTACCATTTATACTTCTTTCTATTTCATAACTAAGACTATCAATTTCGCTTGTAGCCTGCCATTGAAGGTTTACAGTATTATTTATATCTTTTTTGCCTGTGAAAACAAAAGGTTCAATCTTAAAATTTTTATTGGAGATATCGAAAAAAATGTTATCAATAGCTTTTATTCTTATTCTTGCCGTAGTAGTTACATTATCGGGTACTACTATTTCTTCTGACCCATCATTTGGTGTACTTGCAAGCACAGTAACAGGGAATGTTTGACCACCATCGGTAGATAGTTCTATTGCAACGTTAGTACAATTCACCGGAGCAAGATTTGTGTTATTAACACTCCAGGTAATTATTTTGAAAGTACCACTATTCCATGTAGCGGCAGTATCTGGTTGCGTTACTTTAAAAGGTCCGGCTTTCCCGTTAACTGTTACCGATGTCTCTCCAAAACATACACCACCCCCTCCCGAATGATTATCACGAGCTGTCAAACGAAATTTTAGCGAACGGGAATAGGTAGGAAGAATCTCGCCTATGGTAGTAGTATTGTTCAAAATATCACTAAGTTTTGGAAAGTAACGTACAGGAGTGGTAACCGGCGGAAAGGAACGGAAAATAGGTGCATCACCTTTAGGAGCATTCCATTCGCCAAACGGACCTCCTACATTTATTTCTTCCCAGCTGTACAAAAGAGCGTCCTTGTCGGCGTCAGTGGCAGAGCCGGTAAGCACAAACGGAGTTGATCTTGGAATGGTATAACTGGCTCCGGCATTTACAACCGGAGGATTATTACCAGTAGCTGTTTTTACCGCGCAATCACTGCCATTGCCATTTGTAATATAATCAGTTATTTCATTAAAGCTGATTGCATGAAATTGGGGGTCACTGTTTGCCTGAAGATCGTTTGAAGCATCACAAATGCCCGCATAGCCCATAATCGTGCTTCCACTTCCGGGTTCAGCGTTCGAGGTGGAATTTCCATTACCGCTGCAATTGCCCGTAGTGGCGTTGAAAGTATGGTTAGCACCAAACTCATGGCCCATTTCGTGCGCGACATAATCGATATCAAACGGATCGCCTGAAGGAGGAGAATTTCCTGTTACACCACTTGCTTTCGATCCATTAATACATACTACTCCAACTTCTGCAAGTCCCCCACTTTGGGTGCTTAATGTATGGCCAATGTCATAGTTGTCTGCACCAATAATGTTATCAATATTAGACTGGCTTTCATTTATAAGAACATTTGCATCATCATTTCCTTTAAAAGGATCTTTGGTTGAATCTGTAAAGACTATTTTATCATTATTTGTAACCAGCACTAACCTGATATCTAGTTCACTTTCATATATTCCATTAACCCGGTTTATAGTAGTAACCATAGCAGCCAAAGTCTGGCTTATTGTTGCCGTTGCTCCTGCTACAGCATTTGCATATTCGCCGGTACATGCAACCGCAAGACGATAGGTTCTTAACGTTCCTCCAATACACTGGGCCCCCTGCGGTCGCGCTGCCGTTATTCCTTTGTTTAAAATCTCTTTGCTAACAATAGTTCCATTTTCAATAAAAGGGCTTTTTTGCCGAACATCCTTTTTAAAGTAAGAGATATAGTTCGTTAATGTTTCCTGAACATAAGGATCAATAAAGACTGAGCCCTTGATCTGCGAAAGTATCATAGCATGAAAACCTCGCTCTGACCAATCAAGTTTAATGGTGGCATAAGGGTCATCAATGCCTTGGCCGTTGTACGTTTTTATCTCAGGAAATTTTGCTGCTAATCCTGGCTCCATCATTGAAGTCTCTACCAGGCGAAACCTGTTAAAACTACCATCAGGCATAGGAACGGTAATAATTAAGTTACTTTTTTTTGCAGTTTCACTAAATTCCTTTGGTATTGTTTTTAAGAAAGAGCTGAGTTTTGATGTGTCTAAAACTAATGTCCGGTACTGTTGAGGAATAATTTTTCTCTGTTTGTTACCTAGAGGAATTTTTGTTTCTAAAATATCCTTCCAAAAGTTATTTTGAGCCGATGCAGAATAACAAGAAATAATTATCAGGAGGATTAACGCAGGCTTTTTACAAAAAATTTTCATAAGTTTATTCGTCACAACAGAATTGTGGATGGATTAATTTGAATGTAATATTACTAATAATTCAATAACCTGCTCAGCCAAAATATTTGTACTTTAACATTTCAAAAATCAATTACGCCTTGTATTAAATAAAGTTCATGATTGATCATATCTAAAGAAATTGTTTGTATTTATTACCAGAAAGCGTTTAAGTTTTATTGTAGCCATTATGCAAGTTTTAATTATCATCCGATTGATTCTAAACTCTCTGGCTTACCTTTAATTTTTAATTAAACTAAAATTAAATGAAGAAAATTTCTGTTATCTGCCTTTCGGGATTATTATTATTTACGGCATGCGAAAGTAATAGTAATTCATCTACTGTGGGAAAGTATGAAAACGATGAGGTTTCTCAATCCTCGGATAACAAAGAGGGCCATTCGCAAGAGCAGAGCTCTACTACTGAAACGGGAAATGCAAGTGCTGTGACTGTAGATACTGCCAAAAATATTACAGGTGTCACCAAAGACAGCGTTTCTCCTCATTCCAAAAAAGACTCAGGAACTGTAGCTGACAAAATAAATGTGAAAGTGCAGAAGACTAAAAAAATCGAGAAGAAGCCTTAAACTTATAGAAGGAAAGTATAAAGCAATAAAACGTCTTTGTACTTTCCTTATCAAATTCTCTTTAGGTATAAGAAAAGTTACTAAGGGTTAAAAGACTAGATGTTCTTTATTTTTAATTTTTTCGTTTGTTAACTCCGCTACCATTTGTACACAGCCGATGGATTTTATAACTGTAATTATACTTGAACACTTATTATCATCCACATAATCTCCTTTCATCAGCAATAAGAAATCCATATGTCTAAACTCTGGCAAGAGATATTCTCCATCACAATGGTTGTGAAATAAATAATATTTTAGAAAGCTATTTTCTTCGTGTTGATATACAGAAAAAAAATACTGCCGGTTTTTTTTTCGTAATTGCTTGTCAATCTCAGTATTTAGTCGAAAATTATAACCCAATAAATGATTAAGCTGCCAGCAAAACTGGTAATTCTTTACAGGGGCCATTATTCCAATAAGGCGTGTATCCGAAAAAAAATCATCAGCGATTGCATCATTGTCCAGTATCAGCTTCATTATGAGCAAAGTTAAAAATCCAGGTCAAATTATCCATTCTTTTGATTTTTTAATTCCGATGTATGGTTGAAATTAATAGATGGGTTCTTACCTCATAATAAAAATGTTTCAATCACTTATGAAATAACTAATCGGAGATAAGGCAGATGAAAAACAGTGCTCTACAACAATTTTAAAAAATCTGTAGCTGATCAACGGCCCATTTCAGTTATATTTTTTTCTGCAAGAGCGACTTTTCCTTTTCCATCTGTTGCTTCAACCAAATGATAGATAAACTTTGCAATCTGTAATTCTCCTTCATAGTTTATTGTACCATTGCCTACTAATGAATAGTTATCTTTTTGAGGAGAAACTGTAAAAAAGTTTAATACCGGAACGGCCATATGAATTGATGAGTCTAAAAGTTGATGACCCGTGCTGTCAAAAGTTACTTCTACATTTTTGTCAGCAAGAGGTTTTATCGCTTGTACCCAATCTGGCGTTGTACCATAACCTTCTATCAGTAGTTTTTTATCTTGATCATATCGGCCAACTTTTTGAAGATTAACAACATAATTAACGGGTAAAGTAATTGCAGAATTGTTTAACCATTTACAGGTTTGAGAAAGAGAATCTTCACTGGTATAAGCAATGAAAGTATAATTGCTGTTTTTTGCTTTTGATGCAGATAACATTCTTGCCAGCTCTATCAACATAGATGTACCACTTGCAATATCCGCGTATTCTTTCACTTTTTCGTTGTCTGCTAAGCTATCGCTTTCCTCATGATAAGTAGGTTTATAGGGTGTTGCGATTACTATATTTGTAGAAGCACCTTTGTCAATATAACCTACAACATTGCTCGCATTTTTAATTGATTCTTTAAATGCTACATTTAATTCTATATCTAACACCTGAGATTGGTCAGTTAAATATTTGCTGTATCCCTTTGGTGTAATATAAATAACCGGAATAGACAAAGGAGAAGTCTTATCCCTGCTGTTAAAACGAATGTTATCAGCGAGGTTGCTGCTATTATATAAGAATAAAGCGGTTGCGCCTTTTGAAGCGGCTCTTACTGCTTCTTTCTGTGCTGCCTTCAAAATATCAAAATCAGCGTTTTTGTCATTATCATCGAGCCAGTCTTTTATATCGGTAAACCAAGGTACTCCCTTTTCTTTTAACGCTATTGCCGGCATACCTGTGACCGATTTGGTAGCAGAAAATGGAAGTGGAAAATAGTCTCTTTTAACAGCAAGCAAAGTACCATTTAATTTTAAAGAAGTAACTGGTGCAATTTGCTTTCCTTCGTCTACTTTAAATTGTTGAATATATCCATTGGTTCCTTTTGGCTGAAGACCGATTGATTTAAATTGGTTGCTTATATACTCTACAGGAGCCTCACCTTCTTTTACAACAGCCTTTGAATTTTGGATATTATTTGCGAAAAAGTCAAAGTGATTTTTTAAATTATTGATAACCTTTTCGTCTGCTTTTCTCTGTGCTTCTAAGGCTTTTCTTTGTTTCCGTGTTTGAGAAAATAATAGTGTCGGTACAAGCGCAAATATGAGTAGCAGTCTTATCATAGAAAAATTTCGATTGCAAGTACAAAAGTGATGCCGCTAATAGGGCATCTGGAATAACAGAGATATTGGGCATGACGATAACTGATAATATTTCTTAAGAAAAATATAAAACTGCAGCTTGCCTTTTTTGAGATAATAAAGCTACTGCCCGTCACACTCCGGCATAATGGCGAATAAAAAAATAATTACGTCATTACCTGGTATACAAGCAGCGCCATCATGTATGCAAGAAAAGTCATGTAAAATAGCTGAATGAGTGGCCATTTCCATGTTTTTGTTTCTCTTTTCACTACGGCAAGCGTACTCATACACTGCATTGCTAAAACATAAAATACCATCAGACTAAGACCTGTCGCAAGGGTGTATACTTTAGTTCCGTCAGCGCGTCGGGCACTACTCATTTTTTGACGTAAAGAAGTATTTTCGTTATCTTCTTCCACGCTATACAATGTTGCCATCGTTCCTACAAATACCTCCCTTGCCGCAATAGAAGTAATTAAGGAGATTCCGATTTTCCAATCATAGCCTAAAGGTGTGATGGCCGGCTCTATACTTCTGCCTAAAATACCTGCGTAACTATTCTGAAGTTTTTCAGACCTGTACTCCCTTTCAAGTGAAACTTTATCCCTGCCGGATTTTTGATACAATTGCTGGTATTTAGCCGAAAGATTTTCCATTCGTTTAGACGGACCATAACTGCTCAAAAACCATAATAGCATGCTGATAACCATAATTACTTTGCCTGCGTCCCGTACAAATATTTTCGCCTTTTCAACCATAGTTACACCCACATTTTTCCAACGCGGGGCACGATAAGTGGGCAACTCTAAAATGAAAAAACTTTTTTCTTTTAATTTGATGATTACTTTAAAGACATAACTAACTATAAGAGCCATTACGATACCCAATAAATACAATCCCATCATTACCAACCCTTGTAAACTTAAAAATCCAAAATAAAATTTGTTAGGGATAACCAAGCCAATAAGAATAGTGTATACCGGAAGACGTGCGCTGCAACTCATAAGTGGGGTGACCAGTATGGTCAGCAATCTTTCTTTGCGGTTTTCTATGCTCCTTGCACTCATAATTGCCGGCACTGCACACGCAAAACCGCTGATCATAGGCATCACGCTTTTCCCATTAAGGCCAACCTTGCGCATTAGCTTATCGCTTAAAAAACTAATGCGTGCCATATAGCCTGTATCTTCTAAAATCGTAACAAGGCCAAAAAGGATCATTATTTGCGGAACAAAAACTAAGATGCCGCTAAGACCCGCAATAAATCCATTAATAATTAAATCACTCCACCAGGCAGAAGGCAGTATAGTATTTAACCAGCCACTTACAGCAGTAAAAGACCATTCAATTGCAGTCATGGGAAATGCTGCTAGCCAGAAGATGCTTTGAAATAAAAGGAACAGTACAGATAGCAGGATAATATATCCCCAGGTTCGGTGAAGTAAAATATTATCAAGCTTCTCTGTAAACAATTTGCGTTGAACGGGATCCTCTTCCACTACACTCTGTTGCATGATCTGCCTTATACGGCTATACCGCTGCATTATCTCTTCAGCTTGCAACCTTGTAGGGTTAAAATTATTCAACACTTCTATATTTTCGATCTTATCCTGTATGTCTGCCGCAAGCGGAAAATTTTCATGATTGATAAGATAATGAATAGATGAATAATCGCTTAATGCAGGAAAAACTTTCTGAATACTTACGACAGCATTTTCTGCCAATGCTTTAACGTCAATAAAATCACGTAAAGGAGGCCTGTATTGTTGATGAGCCGTTTGTATCAGTACCTTTTTTAATTGGGGTAAACCTTTATTTTTTCTTGGGTTTATAGAAACTACCGGTACTCCCAATTCCCTTTCTAATTCTTCCAGATCAATTTTAATACCTTTTTTGGCTGCCAGATCAGTCATAGTCAAAGCGACTACAACAGGAACTTTAAGATCAATTATCTGAGAACAAAAAAGTAGATTTCGTTTAAGATTACTTGCATCAGCGACCAGCACTACCATGTCGGGACGAATGCCATCATCAACATTCATTAAAACTTTGTATGATACCCACTCATCTGCCCGTCGTGGATAAAGACTGTACGTTCCTGGAAGGTCAATAATATTAGCGGTAAAGCCTGGTTCAAGTGTACAACTTCCTGTTTTTTTATCAACAGTAACTCCTGGAAAATTTCCTACTTTTTGATTTAAGCCTGTTAATGCATTAAATAAAGAAGACTTACCACTATTAGGATTTCCAACCAGCGCTATGTTAACGTGAGAATTACCCATGTATTAATCCGCAAAAGTAAAATGAAGTCTGAATTCACTGTTACGAAATCGGGAGTTTTAACAAGGAATAACGGTTTTGCCTGCAACTGCAACAAATGAGTAACGTAAAACGAGGGTTACAAATGAAAGATGAAAATAAAAAATAATCGCTGATAACAATAAATGAAAAAGGAAAACTTTACTTGCTTTCTTCCATATGAATTGCTGTTGCTTCAAGTGTATTATAAAACTCTTCGCCGTACTTTCTTATAATCGCTTCTTTTAAAAAAACATAGGCAGGCAATTTCAACTTTTTTCCGAGCTTACACGCAGCTGCACAAAGGTCTTCCCTCGGTTCGTAGTTTACGTATTCCGTTTTTCCATCTCTACTTTTTTTAATTCTAATTGGAAAAAGGTGGCAACTTATTGGTTTCTTCCAATTTATTTTCCCGTCGTTGTAAGCCTGTTCAATAGCACACTTTATTATCCCCTGTTTATCGCGGTAGCCATATGCACATATCTTGCTTTTTACAGTCGGTGTTACCCATCCAAATTCCTGGTCATAAACATATTTACCAACTTTTTCAACTTCTTTTATTCCTTCGGCTGTCATGTATTCTTTTACCGTTTCATAAAAATTAATGAGATGAGCAAGCTCTTGAACTTCAAGCGGAGCACCTGCATCACCATCCTCACAACAACCACCTTTGCATTTAGTAAGGTCACAAACAAATTTTTCTTCCACCACCTCATCACTTACCAGTATATTGTCAATTGCTATCATAACCCACGATCCCCCTCAGGGAAGTTTAAAATTATTATCTAAATTTAATATTAATAATAATACTATTTAAAATGTTTCTGCTACTTCCACTTGAAAGTGTTTATTAAATGTCTTACGTCTTCTATTAAGAAACGATTTACGACACTTAAGGAGTCTTCATTTGGAGTAGCATCAAAATAAAGCGCACCTCTTAGAAAGTTTTTTGTAGAATCGGTTAAAAAAAACTGGTTAGCAGTAGCTACGTCACCGCCGACTTTAAAAAATACACCATGTACATTGTTAGGCGTTGCAATAAGTGAATCATCTATACTGTAAGCCTTTGTCGTATGTTTGTTGGTCATGACAAATGCATCATTTACCAGCTTATCCAATTTATTTTTACCTATTTCCTTATAACTTACATATATACGGCCATTAAACTCAGGGAAGTCAATGTTTATCCACCACGGGTTCTCGGTTGCCTGACCAAAAAAACTTGTATCCTTTACAACCTTTGCATAAACAGGATATTCAAAAGAATAAGGATAACCGGGCTGGTTAAAAAGCTGGTATTGCTTTGTGGGAAACTGAATTTTAAAATATCCGCGGGGCTTGGGAGTATAATCGCTATTGCATGAAAACAAGACGAAACACCATAAACAATAGACTACGGTAAGAACAAAGGCAGAGGTCAGTTGTTTGTTATTACTTAAAGATGGGCGAAAAATAATAAAATTGTTTTTTCAAAGATATTTATAATTAATAAAACTTTCGTATTGATTTCCTTTAAAAACGATTTTCACATTGTAATAAGCTAATCGTTGAAGAAGTCGGTCCGATAAGACTGGATGATGAAAATTTTGAAAAAAAGTAAAATAAACTCAGGAAAGAAATTCTTTTACCTCCTGCAGCGATTTTAAAAAATGGAAGTTAGGTGGGATGGATTTCTTATATGCAACGGTAAGAGGTCCCGAAATCATAACAGGAACATCGCCAACTTTTGAATGAATATTATGCATAAATTTTTCGCTATTGAAATTATGCGCGACTGTGGTGAGATGCGTATAAAGATAATCCGGTTTTTTTGTTTTTACAATAAACTCAAGGTCTGCAGCAGGCACGTCGGCACCAAGATATAAAACTTTTACGCCATTTTTTTTCAAAAGATAATATACATACAGTAATCCCAATTCATGGTATTCGCCCTCAGGCAAAAACAATAAGGCGACTTTATTTGACTTTATTTGGCTTACCGAAGTTTCTATACCTACAATAATTTTTTGCCTGATTAAGTTTGTTACTAAATGCTCCTGTGCAGGATTTATATTATTTGTAACCCACAGTATACCTATTCTTTCAAGAAAAGGAAAAATAATTTCGCTTATTATTTTTTCAATTCCTTTTTCTCGTATCTGCCTGTCTAACAATTCTTCAAAACTCTCAATCTCAAGATCTACCATAAGACAAATCAATTCATTTATCCTTCGCTCCTGCTGCGCTTGGTAATAAGAGAGGGTATTTAGCTTTTGATGCATTTCCTCAACATCCATTTTATTGATGTGAGAAATCTTATAACCAAATTTATTTAGCAACGCAATATTTAGAATGATCTTCAATTCTTCGTTAGAATAATAACGAATGTTGGTATCGGTACGTTGCGGCTTTAAAAAATCGTAACGCTGTTCCCATATACGAATGGTATGAGCTTTTACGCCGGAAAGGTTTTCAATGTCTTTTATGGTAAAGGCGTTCATAAAACAAATACAATAAGAAACTGCAAAAAGTTTACTGGAGGTTATATTTATTTATTACTCAACTGATGTTGATTATGAAATTGTAACAACTATTATTTCTGCTCAAAAGACGGATACAACTACTGATACAATTTGCGCAAAAATTATCCCCTTAAAAATTATCTGATTCATATAAAAACTAATCTGTTTTACAAATAACGTACAAATCAATACTTTATTTTGTTTTACATTCTTACATAAAAGCTCGTAATTCGTATCCAGTTATCAATACCGCTTTAGTTGCAACTATCAATTATAATAGTAAATTATAATGTAAAATATTTTCTCGAGCAATGCTTGTGTTCGGTGCAGAAGGCAATTGAACATTTAGAGGCAGAAGTATGGGTTGTAGATAATGCATCTTCTGATAATAGCATTCATTATTTGCAAGCAAAATTTCCCTGGGTAAATTTTAAGGCAAATCTTAAGAATGTAGGTTTTGCCAAAGCAAATAACCAGGTGCTAAATGAATGCAGGGGTAAATACATCCTGTTTCTAAATCCAGATACCTTAATACCAGAAGATTCTCTGACGGGCTGTATCACATTTATGGAAACAAAAACTGATACAGGCGCATTGGGAATTAGAATGATAGATGGAACTGGTGCTTTTTTGCCTGAAAGCAAAAGAGCTTTTCCTTCGCCACTTACGTCGCTTTATAAAATGGTTGGGTTAAGCAGCCTGTTTCCTACATCTGCAATTTTTTCCCGCTATTATCTTCCTTATTTGAATGAATACGAAAATTGTGAAGTAGATGTTTTGTCAGGGGCTTTTATGTTAGTTAGAAAAAATGTGTTAACAGAGTTAAAAGGTTTTGATGAGGCTTTTTTTATGTATGGAGAAGATATAGATCTTAGCTACCGCATTCAGAAGCTGGGATATAAAAATTATTATTTTGGTAGCAGCACAATTATACATTTTAAAGGAGAAAGTACACGCAGGGGGAGTTTAAAATATGTAAAAATATTTTACAAGGCTATGAGCATTTTTGTGAAAAAACATTATGCAGGTAAGTCTGCACATCTATTTACTTCTTTTTTACATTTAGCCATTTGGTTAAGAGCGAGCGCATCCGCAATTTCACCATTTGGGTTACAAAAAGGTTCTTTTTTATTTAATTCATTTAATAAATCAGGGAGATCTGAAAAAAAAATCAAAACAATTAAAAAGCGAAATAAAATATTAGTAGCAGGCACTAAGGAAGAATGTGAAGAAGTAAAGACTTTGTTGGCTAATGGAGGATTAGGGGAAATAACAATAGAGCATTTATATCTAAATGCCGAAAACAAAAACGAATTAGCTGCTATTTCTAACCCCTATGGTGCAACTGAAATTATTTTTTGCTCTGAAAAGTTGAGCTACTCCTGGATTATTGATAAAATTCAACATCTGCCTAAAAAGATTTCTTTTCGTTTTCATGCAAAAGGAACAGGTAGTATTGTTGGCAGCGATTTTAAAAACACTACGGGTATTGTTGTTGCAGCCAGGAAAAGAGAGCAAAAATAATTTCTTATAAAAAAATTCCCCTTTCTTCCAGTAGCGATAAGTATAGGTTTTTAGTTAGTGTAACCTCTTTATGTTTTGAAAATGTAACTGTAGCAAATTTGTTTCCGGCTTTCCCCATTGTACTTCTCAGTTCTTTATCATCAATTAATAAGCAAAGTTTTTCGCAAAATGTTGTTATATCATTTTGCTTTATCAGAAAACCTGTAATTCCGTCTTTCATGCTATCTTTTACACCACCGGCATTTGTAGCGATAACTGGCTTTTTAAAAAATTGTGCTTCAATAATAGAGAGTGGTGTGCCTTCATTAAGAGAAGTTAAAGCCACTATATCTAATCCATTCATTACTTCTGGAATGTTTGTCAGCCATGACGTAAAAACCACCCTTGTTTTTACATCAATTGCTGTATTACTAAAAGCCACTTTTTTCTGGCTCAATTCCTCTTCAACCCGCTTGCGTAATTCACCATCGCCAACTATGAAAAATGCCACAGGACTCGCGGTGAATGAACGTAAAATTTCGGCTATTATATTTACAAAAAAAGAATGGTTTTTTACAGGTACAATTCGGCTTACGATGCCAATTGCTACATCTTCTTCTTTAAGGCTGTACTTTTTTCTAAAAGACTCCCTGAGTGCTTCAGAATTTTCTTGATTTGGAAAAGCAAAACCAAGGGGAATAACAGCAATTTTGGAAGCAGGAAATATTTTATATTCACTGACCAATTCATTCTTTTGAGAATCGCTTAGGGCAATGGAACGGGTAGTAATTTTACCAATTGACCTTTCTAAAAAAGCAATGAAACGAGAAATACGTTTAGAAAAATAAGAATGGAAAAAATGCCCGTGAAAAGTATGAATAATAACAGGAACTCCTGAAATATATGCGGCGAGCCTGCCTAAAAGACCGGGTTTTGAACCGTGTGTATGAACTATACTTGGTTTAAAACCACGGATGACGGATAAAATATGAAAGAAGGCTAAGACATCAATAAAAGGATTAAGACTTCTTTTTAGAAACTTAATTTTTTTAAGAAGAATGCCAGGATACATATGTAAAAGGAATGACGGTTCTATTTCATCCTTTTCCTTTTCTCCATATAAAATAAGAATTTTAAAATCATTTTTAAGGTGCCAGGCTAAAGGTATTGTATCAGCAGCCTGTCCCCCTATAACGAAGCGGTTTAAGATAATTAGTAATTTCGGCTTACTTTTTTCCTTTTCGCTGCCTGTTTTCAAATTTTTATTTAACTCCTAAACTGTTTATCACAATCTTTATAATAGTTGATATTGCTACAGAATTGGCATTACTCAAATAAAAAACTACACAACTTTTACTTTTAGCGAATTTTGAGGTAAGGCTTTACCTGGTACACCTTGTATTGCCTTGTTGTTTATTAATTTTCTTTCTTTGTCTCTCCACCAACCCCATTTATTAAAATAGCGGAACGCATTTGCTATATGAATGAACAATAATCCCAGATTTTTATATGAACCCCGTTCATGATAATGAACAATCTGAACGTCGGGATAATATATATTTTTAGCAGCGAGAAAAAACCGCCGGCTTAAATCAGTGTCTTCGAGATACAAAAAAAAGCGTTCATCAAATAAACCTACTGTCTGCAGTGTTGATGTACGCATAAACATAAAACACCCTGAAATATACGGGACTTCCATTTTTTTGTCATAACCCGAGAACTGCATTTCATAATTAAATAACCGCTTTTTTATGACGGAAGAAGGCAGAAAACGACGAAATATGAGGTCTGAAGGAGACGGCAATAACTTAGACAAATATTGCAAACTTCCATCGGGATAGATAACTTTAGGAATAACAAGACCTACATCTTTATTAGCTTCCATAAAAGAATAGAGTTCACCTAAAACATCAATATCAAAGTGTACGTCAGGATTAAGTACAAGATGATACAAAGAGAGATTTGGAGCCTTTCGCAATGCTTTATTATGTCCTGCACCGAAACCTATATTTTTTCCACTAAAAATATATTCTACCCTACCGTCCTGTAAAAGATCTCTTAACTGCTCTTTGATTTCCTGAGTTGGTGAATTATCTATAAGAAAAAGCTTAACAGGTAAAGTTGTATTTAAGAAACTTTCAATTGAGCTTTTTACTCTTTTGTCAGTTTTATACAATACGATCGATCCTGATATAACTATATCCATTTAAAGACGATTATAGCTTAAGTAAGCTTATATATTATTTAAATAATGTGTAAGAGATGCAAATATAATTCAATTAGATAAACTCTTTCCTTCGCTTCTTAACATTTAAACAACAGGATATTGAAAATATAGTATCAAAAACGTTTATTTATCTTTCTTATAAATATGTTTCGTTTCTATTATTCTTTTTCCTGTAATCTTTCTAATACAGTTTCTTAATAAAGCATCTGCCCTTAGTACCAGATCTTTTACAGGTTCCTCGGGTCTTCCGTAAAAAGAGGTGACGTGAAAATACTCGCTTGACTCGGCAGGTATTTTTGAGAAGTAATAATTAGAGACGCAACATCTCTTACCATCTGCCACCACTTTGCTTACAGAATGATAAGATGACTTATTGGTTACCATCAACACTAACCGATTAAATTTTGATAATATCGTTCTTTGCTCATTTTTTACCCCGTGATCCCATAACTCCAAATTACCACCATTTTCAAGTTTCCAGTCAGGAGTAACATAATATAATAAGTTTAAAACACGATAATTTTCGCGGTCGTTATCGTGAGAATTATCAAGATGAGGATTTAGAAAATTGCCTTTTGCCATTAAACTTATTCCACCTGCATAAAGATGTTCGTCCGGTGTCATTTGTTTTATACCTGTAATTTCCTCAACGATCTTAACTATCCGCTCATCCTGAAAAGCATACACTATTTCTTCTAAAAGTGGATTATATAAATCCATTTGTGCAGCAATTCTTTTGTTTTCCCTTAAAGATTTATGTATTGCCATTTCTTCCGGGGTCGGAAAAGCATTGTAAATATCTCTGGCAATGTTTTCAGGTAAAAGATTATCTATGAAACATGTGTTAATTCTTCCTTTTACTGTAAATTCTTCCTTCATTTTTTGTTTCTCCGCCTCTAATCGTGGAAGTATCAAACCAGCCAGATATTCTCTTTTATGCATGATTTATTTTTAATTTTTTAATAGAATAGAATTAAGCAAAGATGATTCCTTTTTTTAACTTAAATGCTGTTAAATAAACGGAATGTCTGTTCTGCCGCTTTTTTCCAGTTATATTTTTCTCTTAATTTACAATAAGTATCTGTTTCTAACTTCTTTTCTGACAGAGCATATTTTAGAACAATCTTTTCAATATTGTCTATATCAAACGGCTCTGTGTATTCGCAGCCTTCGCCGTACACTTCTACAAGCGCCGCCTGGTTTGATAATAATGATTGTGTTTTAAAAAATGATGCTTCAGCAGGAGGAAAGCCGAATCCTTCATATAAACTCAAATATATATTTAATCTCGCCATCTTATATAATACAGCAAGTCTTGAACTCTCAACAAAAGGTAAAAAAATTACGTTCTTCAACTCCATTTCCTCTACTTTATCGCGTAGAGAATTATAATATGTATTCGGTTTATTAATGATTAAAAACTTAATATCCAGGTTTTTCATTTTATCACAAACTGATAATAATGTTTCAATATTTTTATGCGGGTAAGAGGCGCCTACACATATACAAAATGGTTTCTTATCAGTAATCTTTTCCACCCATTCCTCATCTTTTTCAAACCATTTCAGTTTTTCTAAGTGGTCTATGCCGTTGTAAATGACCGATACCTTCTTATCATCGAGAGAGTAGGCATCTACAACTTCATTTTTAGTAAAATTTGAAATAGATATGATATGTTTAGTCTGCTTTATTAATAAGGGCAAAAAATATTTAAAGTAATAATATTGTCCTTTATGAGAATTAGGAAAACTCAGGCAGATAACATCATGTATAGTAATAATTTGTTTACGATGAAAGAGCGTGCCGTGAGAAGTAAATGAATATAGAATATTGTACCTGCAGGAAATAAAATTTAAAACAATTATATTCCAGATATGTCTATGAATTACTTCCTTATTTTTTAATAGTCTATCAAGTAGATATCCAAGAGAAATTCTTTTGACATTGCCAATATTTAATTTCTCAATTATTGTGGGCTCGTAACAATAGATAATGAATTTATATCCTTCTCTTTGTAAAGTTGGCACCAGTTCTTTTAGTAACTCTAATGAATACACCCCAACACCAGATGGTTGATTTGTTACCATTCCGGCATTGATCAAAACACTTTTTTTATTCATAAACTTTAAAAACAGCGAACGTCTAAACCTTCTTATTTCTCAAACCCAATATACTGACGTAAAATAAAATAGTCTGCAGTAAGGTCTGTCGCCTTACGCCATTTTTTATATTCTTAATCAATAAAGCCAGGCTTTTTCCGGTTCCCAAACTTATAAATTCATTTAATATTCTCTTTTTGCTATCAGGTAATCGGTCATAATATACATTTCTGAATATTGATGCCATAGTTATTTTCTTTTGTACATCTTCAAAGTTTTTTCTCTGCAGAACAATTCTTTTTAATCTTTTTGACAAAGAATTACTATCGTAGTTTGTAGAAATATTATTATTATGCTGCCTATAAAGAAGCGTTTGTTTGTTAAGATAAGATATCTTACCTAAAGCCGTTGCTACTAATGCTACCCAGTAATCGTGGTTTTCTGACTCAGCAGGTATAGGATCAATAATGGCTGCTAACTGTTTATTTATCATCATAGTACAGCCATAAGCAGGATTTTGTGCCAGCAAGTGAGCAAACCTAAGATTAGACACCTTTGTTGTCTGAAAATCTTTTTTTGATTCAATTACTTGCAGGCTTCTGTCTACGTATAAAAAATTAGTATAGACCACAATAGGCGTTTCTTTTTCCTGTTGCTTTTGCACCTCTTGCATCAAAACCAAGGTGTCTTTAATCTTACCGGGTAACCAGAAGTCGTCCTGGTCACAAAACATATAATATTCATATTTTTCTCGGGTAAAATGGATAAGTGAAGCAAAATTCTGACAGCTTCCGAGATTCTTTCTACCGTCATCGAGAAAAGAAATTCTTTTATCTTTTGCAGCATATTTATTTATAATTGCCACTGTTCCGTCGGTTGAACCGTCGTCCCTTATAAAAAGGTTCCAGTTTGAGTATGTCTGTGACTGCAAGCTCTCTAACTGGTCACTCAAAAAACTTTCTCCATTATAGGAAGCGAGCAAAATACAGATTGTTTCCTTATCCTTGGGCAACATTACATCTATGCTTTAAAACTTCTCGAAATAAGGATGTACAAGACCGACATGAATGAGATCATTAGAAATATATGTAAGCGCAAACGCCACAATTATGATCAGAGCCATATACTTTGGTTTAACAACATATAGAAAAAAGGGCATTAAAATTATTTGTACAATGCCCAGTAATTCACTTATTCTGAAAGCGATAACAGGAATATTTGAAAAAATGACAAAAGATGCAGCAGCAATACAATACACTTTCAGTAATAATATTCCATATTTATTATTTTTAAATAGTAAATCACTTTTTATAATAAAAATTGTACATGTTACCAGTTGCACCAGAAACAGGATATTAAATATATTAATCCCACCAAAAACATCTAATTCCAACAGATCATTGTAAAGTTGGATTTTGTCTGATATAAACCCAAGCTTAAGCATTTGAAAAACTGATAGAACGTTGAATTTTAGAAAATGTAAAATGAAAGGAAAATACAACAATGCCAGGTAGAGCTTTTTATTGATGCTTTTTGACCTTAAGAAATAAAAGGGCAAAAAGATGACCATAGAATAGTGAAATAAAAGACCTACTCCTATCAGAAGCAAAAACCTTAAAAAATTTCTTTTTTGTATTTGAGGTATACACAAAAGCAGTATGCCCGAAGCTGCACCTGCACGAATTTGAGTCATATCGTGTAAAAGAAAAAAATGACTATAATATACCAAGACCGACAAAAAAGCAAAATCTGTAAGTTTGGAGATAGCCAGGAATTTTAAGCTGACTCCAATAATCGCAAAAGTCAAAAACACCCACAAATAGTTTAATCCGAAGGTTACACGAATTATACTTGGTATAAGGTAATAGGCCGGTTCGAAAAAAGAGTTAAGCTTATAGTCTCGAAAATAGTCTGCAGGCGAACTAAATTTATTGAAAACATCTATATAAGTTTTTGAGTCAGGATCTACTCCTGGCGTTCTAAGGCCAGCTACCAATATTAAAGTAAACGCTATAAGACCGAGTAAATATTTTTCTGGTATTTTAAAATATTGGGAAATAAAGAAGAAGAAAATAATAAAAAGAAATATGAAATAATAAAAAAACATTTAATATTTTAGATGGATGCCAGATTTATAAATCGCTTCAGAATCGTCTCGTTGTGATTTCTTTATTCTCCCAATTACTTTTCCGCTACAGTGTTTTTCCATATTTGTGAAAAAGAAAATGGAGAATGCCCTTTCGAATCGATTTCATTTTTGCCCATTTATCTTTTTCAAAACTAAGAATAAGGAAAGGATGCAACAGAAAAGTGTTCTTGACTGTATGCAGAAAGAAAAGCTTATCAAAAGAGAAGTATTTAAAACTGACATACAAACTGTTGCGTATCATATAATACCTTCTTACCGAATTGTGGTTGCTAACTCCAAAGCTTACACCAAACATTTTTTTTATAGCATAGCTTCCCAACGAATGTTTTAGCTTAACGAAGTTGTCCTGTATAATTTGGTATTTATTTTTTCTAAGCCGAAGGCAATATTCATAATCTGCATAATCCATAAAAAGTTTCTCTTCAAAAGGACCGATAGCCGTATAAGCAGTAAGATTTAAGAGGTTACCAGAAGCCATAACAATATTTTTAACGCTATATTGTTCTGTTGTTTTGGTAACATCTTCAGTGTGGAGAACATGATAGGGAGTTATTATTCCTACTTTTTTAAAAAGTATTTCTACCAAAGGGATACGGGCGATCATTTCCGTGAGTTCATCCAGATTGAAACTACTATCCTGATCCATAGTCAGAATCCATTTATAGCCACCTTCTATCGCAATCTCACATGCGATGTTTAGCGCAGCGGCAATGCCGGCATTCCGATTTAGATGCAAGTAAATTGCATCGGGAAAAAGTTTATGTAAGTCATTTTGAAATGTAGTGCGCGTTTCAGAATTATCTATTACAATCAGTTTTTCAACGCCGCTATAATAAGTATTAATATTTGTAAGAACATTTGAGTCGGGATGATATACAACAACACCCGCTGCAACTTTATTTACTTGCATACCAACTTTACGCGCAGCTAAATTATTGATGGAAATTTATGAATTGAAACTTTAAAGAGAGTAATCGGACGCTGTAGAAGAAAAAATCTTACGCAACATTAAAAAAGCCAATGTAAGGATGAAACCAATAAACCCAAAAATAACTGCCGCTTTCATTGTTCCCATTTTATGTTTTTCTAACGGGAACATGGGAGTATCTATAATTTGAATTAATGGCGTCTCTTTACGTAAAGTCAGTTTAGATAACTCAAGATTTTTTACAAGCTCTGTATACATAGCTCCGTTTACCTGTGCATCCACCTGTTTTCTCTGGATGCCGGTTCGAGCGATTTCCCTGGTAGGGTTTACATTTAAATCAGTTGAAACAGCAATATCAACAATGTTACCATTAATAAGGTTTCTTATAGAATCAGTCTGATGTTGTAAAATTGCTACGTTCTGTCTTATTTTTTTTACTTTATAATCAGTATAATATTGAATAACTGTATTAACCAACGCTTCTACGAAGGTTTTTGCAAAAAATTCATCTTTGTTTTTGATCTTAACAGAGATAATGTCAGATTTTTTATCTATCCTGTCAATATCTAAAGCTTTTGAAAGTTCTGCAGAAATTCTCATAACAATACTATCTCGTTGCCTGCTATAAGGTTCCGTTGCGTTTGTAAAAACGACGCTGTTTTTTTCTTTATTTTCATCGTCCCTGATTTTTAAATAATAATTGATAAGAAGAAATTTACCTGTACCAGTATCAACAGGGGTAAATAAAGTTTTTTGAATTAAGTTTCGGCTACTCATTAAATGCATCAGGTTATCACCTTCAAATGCACTGCCCGAACTACTACCCAGGTCAAGCCCAAATTGTGATGCAATGCCGGCATACGCGCTCATGGTTCCCGCGCCATCATTTTCAGCAGTAAAAGTTAATTCTGCCAGATATTCCGGTTTTTGAAACCATGAATATAAAACACCCATTGTTGTAAATAAGACCAATGACAGTAGAATAACTTTCCACTTGGATAGAAAATAATAGTACCACTTTTTGATTAAAATAGTAATTTCCCTTACAGATATTTCAATCTCCTGACTCATTTAATATTTTAATTCTACAGTTATAATTAGAAATTTTATCATTTCTTATTTTGATATACGTTTTCGCTAAAGGTCTTAATAGCTAATAATTATCATGCGATTCATCTTTTAGTTTGAAGATATTAAAAAGATGAATTGCGTGTAAGTGAGACATCTAAAGATCTATTATGAGCAAATGGTTTGGCCAAAGCAACAAAAGATTTTGGATGGTAAGCTTTTATTCAATGCTAAATTTACCCTATTTTTTCAAGTTGATCAGCAAACTCAACAACACCCCGGCAAAAGAAGTAATAGCTGTTGATATTCCAATAATCTCACCAGTAGTCAGTCTCCTTCTTTCAATTTCATGTTTTTTTGGAATAATGATTTCTGACCCTGGTGTTATTTTAGGATAATGTCTGAAGAAAAGAAAGTGCCCTGTTTTTGCTGCATTTCCATTCGGATATAAAACATAGATCTTTCCTTTTCTTGCATTATCTGTAACTCCACCAGCATGTCCCAAATAATCTTTCAGATCAAGGCGTTCCTGGTATACTACCCGAGTAGGAAACAAAACCTGTCCGCTTATTCTCACGTCCATTTTTTCTTTTGGTATAGTAATTACGTCTCCTTCTTCCAAAGTTAAATCCTGGCGCCCACCGGGATGAGATAGTATTGTACTTAAATCAACTGCTATCCGGTCTACAGGTCTTTCTATTTCGTGCATTACACTTTCTGTCGTGTCTTTCAATGTTTCCTGTATCTTATTTATCTTTTCAGAATTTATCTGGTTAACCGAAGCTGTATTTTTATTACTTCTTGTCACGTAACCTCCCTGGTCATAAGCCTGAAGAGTTAAGCCTCCTGCTCTTTTTATAACATCACTTATCTTCTCATTCTTATTTTTTAAAACATACATGCCGGGAAAAACAACCTCCCCTTCTATGCGGACATTTATTTGTGGCTGATACCCAGGGTTCTTCCTGACTACAACTATATCATAAGGGCGAAGTTTAATTTCTGAAGCAGATACATCAAGGTCATTTACCGAAGAAACATTTAATACTTGTGAAACCTGGACATCGTTAATATTAAAACTGTCAGTTTTCATGCGACGTGCTACTTCAATTCTTTGAGGAATAGCGGCATCTGTAAAACCTCCTGCCAGTAAGATCAAATCTTTTAAAGACATATCTTCAACAAAATGATAATTACCCGTACTTCTCACCTCACCGGAAATAAAAACAGTTGTATTTTCTCTCAGGTCGGCAACAGAGGTAATTGTTACAGAATCATTGGCCTTTAATAAAAGATTATTTATACCTTTTTGCATTACATCAACAGGACTGAAAGAAACAATCTCCGGTGTAAGATCTTCTCTCTTTCTTACTATTAGGCCTCTTGCATTATAGGCATCCTGCCTTAAACCCTGCGCTTTATTTACCAGGTCCTTTATTGTCATTCCCTCCGTTAGTTCATAGTCACCAGGCAGGTATACAGCGCCTGAAATAGTAACCCTGTTAACAAAACGACCAATTATTTTTTTTACTACAAAAGATTCTGAGCGTGAGGGTTTATAAGTTGAATAATCTTTTTGGTCTATGTCAATTATTCGGTTTTCTATATCTGTAAGTTTGTAGGCTGTAATGCTTGCCGTATATGCGCTATCAGCAAAACCTCCTGCAAAATTTAATAAATTTTCGACTGTCTCTCCCGGCTTTATCTCAAACAGGCCGGTTCTTTTTACCTGGCCTTCAAGAGATACCCGCACCTTGTATGCAGGTATTCTGATTATATCCTGATCATGCAGATTAATATTTCCAGTTTGGTCTCCTTTAACAAGAAAATCATAAATATCAAGATTGTCAATTACTTTTCCATTTCTTACTATTTGTATGTTTCGCATACTGCCAATGTCATTGGGACCGCCCGAAAGGTACAAAGCGTTAAACGCTGATGCCAGCGAAGGAAGCGTATAAGTTCCCGGTTTCTTCACCTCACCTAACACGGTCACTTTAATACTTCTTATTCTTCCTATTGTTACGCTAACTTTTGTCAGCCCTGTTTTGATATTAGAGTAACCTGATGAGGCTAGCTTGCTTTTAATCTTTGCTGTTGCCTGTTCAATAGATAGTCCGGCTATATACATAACCCCCACGTTAGGAATATTGATGTTTCCTTCTGAAGAAACCATCAACCGGTAGTTCGCTTCCTGGTACCCATAGATATTTAAATTGATTTCATCATTTGGTCCAATGATGTAACCAACGGGCGTAGCTATATTTAAGTTTGGTTCAAAAGAAAGAACACCATTATTAAAGATTTCAAGCCCAAATATTTTTTTGGGATTAAGAATCGGTTTTGCTTCTGTTAACGTATCAAAAGGACGATATCTTTCATTAAGCCGGTCATTGTTTGTATCGCTTGATTCCTGGTTGGTAGCATTTCCATTTTGGGGCAGTCTGCCGGTACCCTGTCTTTCACTTGCTCTCTGTAACCGTCCTTTTAAATCTGTAGCTTCATCAGGGTCCATGCCCCTTGCTATTAAAAGGTTGTAGGCTTGCTGGTAACTTATATTATTCTGATGCAGGTAAACATTAATTTGACTTACCTGTTCTTCGCTGACATCCGACGATTTTATTCTTTCTAAATTAGATGGTAAAGAGGGCAACTGGGCAAAAGAAAAAAAACAAGCAGCAACAAAAATTATCGTAAGAAATATTTTCAACTTCACCATTATCGGGTTTCTGTAAATTAAAAGGAACGCAATTTAGATTTTTTTAAACAACAACAAAACTGAAAGAAATTCGAGATATGAAAGAAAGTACCGTTATCATTAAAACTAAGAAGGGAAATACATTCTAAAAATACTTCTAACGTCTGGAGCATTCACGCCCGTTACGGTATTTACAACAAGTTCTAACGACTGTACCTCTAAGAAAAACAAATAGTTTTAGTATGACGATGTAAAATATTACTAAATAAATTATAAAAGATATTTAACTATTTGCCTTTGCCCTGCGCAATTACTCTCACGGTTTCTAAAATAATCGCGAGATCTGTAGAAAGATTTTGGTCGTCGAGATAAAGAAGGTCTAATTTCATTCTCTCTATCATTTGCTCCACATTTTCTGCGTACCCGTACTTTACCTGTCCTATGGAAGTAATGCCGGGTTTAATGGATAAAAGCCTTTTATATTCGGGAGCTTTTTCAATTATTTGCTCGATAAAAAAGGGACGTTCTGGCCTGGGACCAACAATAGACATGTGACCTAAAAAAACATTTACAAATTGCGGTAATTCATCTAATCGTGTCTTTCTCATGATCCTTCCCCACCCGGTCACCCTTGGATCATTTTCTTTAGCTAGCTGAGGGCCCGAGTTTTCTGCACCGATGTACATGCTTCTAAACTTATAAATATAGAAAGGTCTCCCATTTTTCCCGATTCGTTGCTGCTGAAAAAATACAGTGCCAGTTGAGGTGATTTTTGTTATGATTACCAAGAATGCAAAAAAAGGAAACCCGGTGATTAATGTAATTGAAGAAACTACCAGGTCAAAAGATCTTTTTAAGAAACCTTTGATGTATTGGTTAGAGGCTCCTTCCTCAAAGACATTGTAATCTTTAAATGCTAAAGAAGGATATGAGCGTATGCAATCGTTTACAGTTTTAGCAGACCCAAAGCTACTATTATCAGATCTGCTAATCCTGCCGTAAAACGGGTATTTCAAATGTGATCAATTTGAGATTGATAAATGAGAAACTACAACAGGCACAATTAAAACATACAATTTACTTAAATTTTCACACTTTCATTATTACCATAGTTTATTTGTTTAAAACCTTATCTATAAGTTGTAATTCAAGGGTAATCTAATATCAAAATAAATATTAGTTGCAAGAATATCTGATGAATTGGGAAAACCAAATACTTAAGCTGGAAAAATTATTGATAACCCTGTGAGCAAGGTTTTATTAAAAAACGTTGAGCAAACAAGGTTGATCGAAGAGATGCTAATTATGCAGTAAACGCATTTCTTTTTTTAAGAAAAACCGCATTATTCATCACCAAAATGAACTGAAACCTTTTTTAGTGCTGATCCAATAATCTGGTGCATGTCATAATACCTGTATTCTGCAAGACGTCCTCCAAAAATAACATTACTTTCTCCATCAGCTAGTTGCTGGTATTTTTTAAATATCTCGGTATTTCTTTCATCATTTATGGGGTAGTATGGTTCCTTCTCGGCAGTCCACTCCTTAGGATATTCTTTTGTTATAACTGTCTTTGGCTGCGTTCCGAATTCGAAATGTTTATGTTCTATAATTCGCGTATACGGCACTTCTCTTTCAGTATAATTTACTACAGCATTTCCCTGGTAGTTTTGCACGTCGTGCACTTCGTGGTCAAACCGCAAACTCCGATACTCCAGTTGTCCGAACTGAAAATTATAATACTGATCAATTTTGCCTGTAAATATAATTTTGTCAGCAAGCGCATTCCATTTTTCACGGTCTTCAAAGTAATCTACTTCCAGCCTTACTTCTATATCTTTAAGTAACCCTTCTACTAATTTATTGTATCCACCGATAGGTATCCCCTGGTATTTATCGTTGAAGTAGTTGTTATCGTAGGTAAATCTTACAGGTAATCTTTTTATTATAAATGCTGGCAGTTCAGTAGCCGATCTGCCCCATTGTTTTTCTGTGTAACCTTTTATCAGCTTTTCATATATGTCAGGCCCAATCAATGAAAGTGCCTGTTCTTCGAGATTTGAGGGTTCCTGTATATTAAGTTCTTCGATCTGTGATTGTATTTTTTCCTTAGCCTCCTGTGGAGTTTTTACTCCCCACAACTGGTAGAAGGTATTCATGTTAAAAGGAAGGTTATACAATTTGCCTTGATAAAAAGCCAAAGGGCTGTTTGTGTAGCGGTTAAACTCAACAAAAGAATTCACGTAATCCCAGATCTGCTTGTCGTTAGTATGAAAAATGTGAGCGCCGTATTTATGCACGTTTATGCCTTCAACATTTTCACAATACACATTGCCTCCTGCATGATTGCGCTTGTCTATTACAAGGCATTTTTTTCCTCTTTTCGTGGCTTCGTGCGCAAAAACAGATCCAAACAAACCGCTACCTACAATTAAATATTCGTACTCTTTCTTAAGACTCATTTATAAGACCTTTTATAATAATAATTGAAAATTTTTCTACCAGCAGATGTTACGTAACAAGACTTCTGATTAATCTTTTGTTGCCAACATTGTCGCTTAACCCAAACTAGGTTCGCATTCTTTTAATATATTCCTTGCCTAAATTTAATTAAGGGGTGAAAACGTCTTTACATCCGGCTGTCGCAAAGCTTCGCCACCTCAGTCACATTTTGCTAAGTTGCTACTAAAAAAAAAGCAATAAGTATTTTTCTTATTGCCAAAAGAAATATCATTTGTTACTGCAATTGAACTTAAAAGTCTCACAATTCAACTCGCATTTCATACATCTTCGACTAATGTTGTAACTTATCAAGTTTTACAATTGCCGCAAATATAAGTAAATAATTTTTCGCTCGAAGTGCCTGTTACATTATCAATTAACTAACCATTTGTATAAATACTACGGAACCACCTTGAACTTGTTTTATTACTCATAACGTTTTTACTATAAATTTTTATAATTATCTACCAGACAATTCAGACATTTTACTACCACATAATCTATTAACTTCATTGCATGAAGCAACGCTATTACTCTTTGGATGTATTTCGAGGGGCAACTGTAGCTCTTATGATCCTGGTTAACAATCCGGGTAGCTGGGCCAATATTTATACGCCATTGGAGCATGCAACCTGGCATGGATGTACACCTACTGACCTGGTATTCCCTTTCTTTTTGTTTGCTGTTGGCAATGCAATGTCTTTTGTTATGCCAAGGTTCTACGAAAAAGGAACCGATACGTTTTTGAGAAAAGTTATTAAAAGAACGGTATTGATATTTGCTATCGGTTTATTTTTAAACTGGTGTCCTTTCATACAATGGAATGATGGCCACCTTGTTGTTAAACCATGGCAAAACGTGCGTATTTTTGGAGTGCTGCAACGCATTGCAGTTTGCTATTTTTTTGCTTCATTTATTGTTTACTTTTTTAAAGTAAGAGGAGCATTAATAATTAGTGCTCTTATACTTTTGGGTTACTGGTTTCTATGTTATACACTTGGCAGCGAAAATGATCCTTATAGTCTTCAGGGCTATTTTGGCATAGGAGTAGACAAAGCTGTTTTGGGAGTAAATCACATGTATAAAGGTGAAGGAATAGCTTTTGATCCTGAAGGTATAGCCAGCACATTTCCTGCCGTTGTACAGGTCATTTTTGGATATATTGCAGGAAGGTATATTGGTGAAAAAGGAAAAACGTGGGATATGTTGTCACATTTGTTTATTGCCGGATCTCTGCTGATATTTTTAGGATTCTGCTGGGACATGGTTTTTCCAATTAACAAAAAGATATGGACCAGCAGCTACGTGTTATATACCACCGGCCTTGCTCTTCTTGTACTTGGAATATTAATTTATCTTATTGAATTTCGCGAAGCAAAAGGTGCGTGGAGTAGATTTTTTGATGTATTTGGTAAAAACCCTTTATTTATCTTTTTTTTAAGTGGCTTATTACCCAGAATACTTGCGCTGGTAAGATGGATAGATTATACCGATGAGTATGGCAAGGCCATGTACACGTCGCCCTTTCCCTGGTTTTATCAATACGTATGCAAGCCGCTATTTTCTAATTTAAAAAATGGCTCTCTATTATATGCCTTCTGTATGATCGCGTTTTATTGGTTCATTGTCTATTTGCTAGACAGGAAGAAGATTTATATAAAAGTATAGATGTGGGATTTAAAACTGGTTATGACACATAAAACAAAGGGTATTGTATTAAGAACGGTTAAGTATGGTGAAACAAGCATAATTACTACAGTTTATACAGAACTTTTTGGCATACAGTCTTATATAGTAAAAGGTGTAAGGCAAAGCACAAAAAAATCTTCAGCTAAATCAATTTATTTTCAGCCTGCTGCCATACTCGATATGGTGGTTTACCACAACGAATTAAAAAACCTCAACTTTATAAAAGAGTACCAGTGGGGTTATCTGTACCAGCAGGTATTGTTTGATGTAGCTAAAAATACTGTAGCTATGTATTTAACAGAAATATTGCAGCATAGTCTTAAACAGCCGGAAGCGAACCCTGAGCTTTTCTATATGGTTGAAGATACTCTCAAACAACTCGATAACGGCACTTCTACGCTGATTGCTAACTTACCCTTATACTTCTGCTTACATATTGCGGGCGAATTAGGTTTTCGCATACAGGGCAAGTATAACAGTACAACATCTTTTTTAGATTTGCAGGAAGGAAATTTTGTAGAACGCAAGCCTTTGCATCCTTATTTTATAGAGAGCCATCTAGCGGCAGCCACTTCACAGCTTCTTTCTATCAATTTTTATAATGACCTTGAAAATATTCATTTTACTAAAGGCGTAAGACGAGAATTGATCTTGGCATATCAAAATTACATTGCTCTACATGTACAGGACTTTGGTGAGATAAAAAGCCTTCCGATTTTGCAAGAAATTTTTAGTTGAATTATGTTCGTTGTTATATTAATCTTTTTGCATTCGCTGTTAATAAAGATTTGTATCGTGCTACATCTGTCCCTTCTAGTAAAACAACTCCGGGTTGTTTACCTTTTTCAAAGCTTCCAAGTTTGTCATTCATTTGCAGAGCTTTTGCACCATTTATTGTTGCCCAGCCAAGTAACTCTTCTATTGAAATTTGCGGGAAGCTTTTTTGAATAGTTTTCATTTCATCTAAAATACTTAGGCTCCAATTGCTGGCAAGGCTATCAGTGCCTAACACAATGTTGCATTCATACTTTCTTAACAGATCTATAGGGGGCAGGCGTTGCTCGATATACTGGTTTGCATTAACACAAAGGCAAAAGGAAACAGCATTACCAGGCCTTGCCTTTTTTACAAATTCTACATCGGGCTCTTTTGTAAATGTATTATGCACCAGTATGATGTTTGCTGCATCTTTTAATTGATTAAAATAGGTTTGCAGACTGCTTTTTCCGCTAGGTTCATAAAATGACGTATCTAACTTCATCATCTGGTACATTCTAACAAAATCTCCTGAATTTTGTAAAAACAATTCATCTTCAAAAATTGTTTCCTGGTTGTGTATACTTACAACTTTGTTTTTATAATACGGTTTTATCAAATGCCATAAATCATTAGAAACTGAGTACGGAGCATGCGGAACTATAGATGCAGAAAAATCTTTTGAAAATACATCATACGATTCCTTACTCCTCTCGAATCTTTGGTAAGCAATAGCAGGGAGCCATCCACTTGACTCAACAAAATTATAATATTGGAGGTTCTGTCTCTTTTTTTGCTGCATTGTAAGAAGATTATTGCTAATGTCCCCTACAGCTACAATGCCGTTTTGTAGCATTTCATTCTCAGCAACAGCAATAGATTCCAGAATTTCTTCAGTGGGAAAATGTCTTTGCGTAACAACTGAAAATACAAAGTCTATAAGCCCGGTTTTTTCTGGTATTAATCCCTTCATATGACTTAGCTCGAGGTGACAATGGCAATTGACAAAGCCCGGCGTCAATATTCCATTTAATTTTTCAATATTGTCCCCTGCCTCTTTTTCATCTGTAATTTCTTGTATAATTCCCTTTTCATCAGTAATAAGAACATGGTTGGCCGAGAGTATTTGTGTGCCTGTAAAAATACTGTCCGCCTGTAATTTGTGAAAGTTCATTGTATACCAAAAGTAAGATAATGTAAGATTATGCAACCAGTTTGGAAAGGCTTAACTTTGCAGCCACAATTTTTTTTGTACTAAGCGTGAGGGTATTAGGAAGATAAAGAAAGGTATTCTTTACACTAATTTTTTACGTGGCGTCTTAGTCGCAAGAGAGAGGTACAGTAAAAGTGAAGCGATTTAAAAAATCGGATCGGCTTCTCCAATTTAGAAAAAATTACTGAAGAGGGTTACAACAACAATATAATTAAAATTCGATGTTAGATAAGCTTGAAGCAATAAAGGGACGATTTGAGCAGGTTAGTGTTGCCTTGACCAATCCTGAAATTATTGCGAATCAAAAAGAATTTCAGCGGTTAAGTAAAGAATATCGCAGTCTTGAGGAAATTGTTACACCTTTTGAGGAATATAAGAAGGTTTTGTCAGAATACGATTTAAGTAAGGATGCGCTTAACAGTTCGGACGAGGACATGCGTGAACTTGCTAAAATGGAATTGCCTGAACTTGAAGAGAAAAAAGAAAGGCTGGAAAAAGAGTTAACAAAGCTGTTGATACCGAAAGATCCACAAGATGATAAAAACGCGATCCTTGAAATAAGGGCAGGTACGGGAGGAGACGAAGCAAGTTTGTTTGCCGGAGATCTGCTAAATATGTACTTGCGCTATTGTAACAAACGAGGCTGGAAAACAGCCATAGTAAGCGAAAGTGAAGGAACTGTTGGAGGTTATAAAGAAGTTATGGTGGAAGTACAGGGAGATGATGTGTACGGAACACTGAAGTTTGAAAGTGGCGTTCATCGGGTACAGCGTGTGCCCAACACTGAAACACAGGGCCGTGTACATACATCAGCGGCTACTGTGGCAGTAATGCCTGAAGCAGAAGAAATTGACTTTGAACTAAAAGAAAGTGACGTAAAAATGGAGACAGCCCGCAGCGGTGGTGCAGGCGGGCAAAATGTAAATAAGGTGGAAACTAAAGTGTTGCTTACACATATTCCTACAGGCACTGTTGTTGTTTGCCAGACAGAGCGGAGCCAGCTGGGTAACCGTGAAAAAGCAATGAACATGCTACGGTCAAGGTTATACGAGGAGCAGGTACGCAAACAGGAAGATGAAATAAGCAGGCACAGAAAAACTTTGGTGAGTACAGGTGATCGCAGTGCTAAAATAAGAACATACAACTGGCCGCAGGGAAGGGTTACCGATCATAGAATTGGACTGACTTCTTACAACCTTGATGCTGTTATTAATGGGGATATCGATGAATTTATTGAACAATTGCAAATGGCTGAAAACGCCGAGAAGATGGCAAACCAGGTAAGCTAAGAATTTTAATAGTTTTTTGTGGCTTAATCTTTTTAAGTATACAGCTATAAAAAATAATATTATGCTTGAAAATCTTCAGAATTTAGTGAGACAATATGCAGGTGATACCATCATTAATAATCCTGCAATTCCCAATGAAAGAAATGAAGAAGCAGTAGCTGATGCTTCAAGTTCAATTGTAAGTGGGTTAAAAACTGCTGTCGCTAACGGAAATGCAGATAGCGTTGTTAATCTTTTTAATGGTGGCGGCGAGGCTGCACTAAGTTCTCCAGTTACTCAAAACATACAGTCGGGATTTATTGAGAATTTGATAAATAAGTTTGGTCTTGATCATGGAAAAGCCAGCCAGATAGCGGCGGGTTTAATACCGGCTGTCTTACAAAAATTTGTTCATAAAACAAATGACCCTAGTGATAACAGTTTTGATTTAAAAAATATACTTGGCAGCCTAACCGGAGGTGGTATTGGAGATATGCTTAACAACTTTGGCGGAAATGATAAAAACGGAGATGGCGTATTGGGTAAGATTAAGGGCATGTTTAGTTAAAAAGATTGTTAGCACGCCTATAAAAAAGGGCTGTGCTCATCTTTAGCATTAAGTGACTTTAGATTGGCACAAACTTTGTCTAATTATTATTAGATTACATATTATAAAGTAGTCAAATTTTCTCATAAGCAGTTAGTTTTGGTTGCGGCCCCGATTTTCATTGGGGCCTATTTTTTTGTAAAAAATTTGTCTTATCGCAAATAAGCCTGCCAGGCTGCCTAAAGAGTCAAATAAAATATCTACAACATCAAAAGATCTTTCGAAAGTGAAAAATTTTTGTACAAATTCCATAATTACTCCATATAAAATAACAAAAAAAGACACTTTGTAGAATATCGATATTACAGCTGTTGGTTTAGCCGGAAGTTTATAAAAGGGAAAAGAAAAAAGAACAGTAAGCAGAAAAAACATTCCGAAGTGCACGTATTTATCAAAAAAAGGCAAATCAAAAAAGCTGTTGTGGGGAAGATCATTCCCCGGGAGGGTAAGGAGAACAATAGAAATAATAAACCAAATTATTGCAGGGATAAAATATATTGCTCTCATAAATTGTTACTCTTCTTAACTATTTAATAAAAAAACAAAAGTATAACTAGATTATTACTAAGTGCAGTACTATGAATCGGAGATGGATTTTGTAAATGTTAAATTTAAAAAGATAGGTACTTCCAATACGACTGTAGAAAAATTTATACTTTTCCAAGTACATACATTTCCTGCATGTTAGGAGTTGGGCTGCCTCCCTCGTTTTCAAGAGTTATAGCAAAAGCCTGTGCTTGTGGTATGTTTTTCATTTTACAGACCCCTTCACAATCAGGTGACAACATACCTGCATCTACTGGTTTGCCATTTACTAATGCCCATAGTTGAAACTGTTTGCCTTTCGATGGATGAGGCAGTTTGTTTGGCATGAGGTATACATCTTTATTAGTGGTATTCCAAAAAATGGTAGCAAGGTTTTGTTCCCTTCCCGCAGTTCCTTTCATTTTAATCATTGCCATTGCCGGATCTGCCATCATTTCTGCCGCTGACTGCCATTGACGCAAATGCGTCTGGTATACCTGGTTATTCACTAAAAGCGAATTTCTTTCAGCTAATAACGCCCGGTAATCACCACTTTTTTGAGCGTACTGCTTATACAAATACAAATTCAACCCACCGCTGACCAAAAACAAAATCACTGAAGCTGCTGCAAACATCCTTAAAATACTATAATGTTTAGCAGAGATATCAGCAGTAGGTGGGGCACCGGTTGGTAATGAAATAACGGGAGGAAAAGTTTGCTCTTTTTTAATAGCCGCCATTATGTTGCTCTTAACAACAGGTGGAGGTGCGATCGCGTTTTTTAGGGAATATTCCTCGATCGATGAAGAGAATTCTGAAACCGCCTCTGCAACTTCAGGAAATTGGAGTTGGAGAATCTCTAATTCGGCCACCTCCTCGGCACTTGCAATGCCAAGCACGTAACTTTCAATTATTCCACTTTGTATGTAAGCCTGTATATCCACTTACGTTTTTATAACTTGTTTTAATTGAATTAGAGCTGTTCGTAATCTCGTCTTAACTGTTCCTAATGGTATATTTAGCATTTTAGATATCTCTTCTTGTGTAAACCCTTCAAAGTATGATAGCTCTACTAAAACCCGGTATTCTTCTTTTAATTTATTAACTATTTTTCTCAGACCAATTTTGTCAGTATTTGTTTGTGTGCTTCCACCCCTCTCGTAAACGTTTTCTGTAAGTTCACGATTTTGTTGGCTTCGTTGGTAATTCTTACTCCTTAAAGCATCTATACTTGCATTTCTCGCAATATTAAGCATCCAGGTAAAGAGCCTTCCTTTACTGGAATCATAAGTTTCTATCTGACGAAAGATTTTCACAAAAACTTCCTGTAAAATGTCATTTGACAACTCACGATCAGGTATAATACTAAGTATTACAGAATATAAAGAGGCCGAATAATGATCATATAAATAGCTAAAAGCAGTTTCATGATGCTGCTTCAACAACATCACCAATTCGCTTTCCTGGTATACAATACTATTATTCAATGGCAGAGTTAGAGAAAATGGTTATGGGCGGAAGCGTATTTGTATATACGAAAAGCACTTCGCCTTAGATTTTGTTTCTAAGAAATAAGTTTTTGATAAGCCTCTGCAGTTAATAAATTATCATACTCGGCCGGGTCAGTAACAGTCATTTTTATCATCCATCCATCTTCGTAAGGATTGGTATTAACGAGTTCCGGCTGATTAGCTAATGCAGGATTTACTTTGTCAATAGTTCCTGATAATGGAAGAAAAAGATCACTTACTGTTTTAACAGCTTCTACAGTACCGAAAACAGCTTCTGCATCAAAAGATTTACCGACAGTATCGATATCAACATACACAATATCTCCAAGCTCTTTCTGGGCAAATTCTGTGATACCAACTGTTGCAGTATTTCCTTCAAGTTTTACCCATTCGTGGTCTTTTGTATAGCGCAGATTATCAGGAAAATTCATGGAGTTGTTTTTTTAGATACAAATATTAAAAGAAAATTCTGTAAAGAGCTAATTAAGCATTTTTATTTTCATCCTTACATTTTTCAAAGGTCTGTCAGCTTCATCTTTCGGTAACTGGGCAATCTTATCTAACACGTCCAAACCACTTATAACTTCTCCAAAAACCGTGTAATTCTGATCTAGAAAAGGTGTTCCTCCTATCCGCTTATATATTTCTTTCTGAGCCTTTGTGTACGTGAAAAAAGGATTCGCATCCTTCACCCGGGCATTGTAAATTTTATCAAGGTCGTCAGGAGAATATACTTTACCCTGCACAATATAAAACTGGCAATTACTACTGGCCTTTTCAGGGTTGCCATCTCGTGCCGCGGCTAATGCACCTTTTTTATGAAACAAAAATGGTTTAAACTCTGCTGGTATTTTATTGCCCGGACCAG
This sequence comes from Segetibacter koreensis DSM 18137, assembly GCF_000374045.1. Taxonomy (GTDB): domain Bacteria; phylum Bacteroidota; class Bacteroidia; order Chitinophagales; family Chitinophagaceae; genus Segetibacter; species Segetibacter koreensis. The sequence goes on from NZ_KB893348.1 coordinate 40,337, forward strand.
TTCCGCTACCAAGGCGAACACTGTCAGCAGCCACCTTGCTTGTGGGATCTCCGCCCTGTATCATAAATTGATTGATGATGCGGTGAAATAGTAAGCTGTCATAAAACTTTTGCTCAACAAGCTTTACGAAGTTGTCGCGATGACGAGGAGTGCTATCATATAGTTTGGCGACCATTACCCCGTACTCTGTAGATATTTCTACAAGTCTTTCTTTTGATACCCCTGACTCTGCAGGTTGGTTATCGGCTAAAACAACCTTAGACTTGTCGATCGATAATTTCGGTAATACTTTTTTATTTGTTGATTTTCCTTTTTGACCGAAAACAGGAGCTGATATAATTGCTGCTATTATTATTAACCACCAAAATCTATTAAACACTCTATGCATTAAAACCCGTTTTTTTCAAAGTATAACAAAATATGGTCTTTTAAAAAATTCTCCTGTTCTATTAAGTGCAGCGAGGGAATTTCTTTCAATTGCTTAAAATGTGGCCATCCTTCCTCATCTTTTCCTTCCAATATATAATATCCGCTTTGGCTTAATAACGTACATACCGCTACATGCATTAGGTCCTGTTTCTGTTCTTTCGTAATTTTTGATTGAATAAAACCTGTTTCCTGCATGCCTATTAAGAAAAGAACAGCCTCCATGTCGGGCTTTTTCCCAAATCGCTCTAATAATTTTGCCTCCAGACTCCACCAACGGGTCTGCAAATCATCACTTACATTCATACCCTGCAAAAATAAGTGCTTACACTGACAGTTGTAAGATGTACAATTGTGTTCTAAAAATTTGTCTCCGCTTTTTCAGAACGCTTCCTACCAGGCAGCTTGAATAAATGTGAACAAAAAAGCGCCCAATTTAAAGGAACGCTAAATGATAGTAAATATAAATCTACTATAAATTAATATTGAAGTGATTTTATGCAAGGGAATATAAGCGGTCAGCTATGGCAACCTCCAGATCAGACGGAATTGTATCTGAGTCATCACCAATAGAAACATATTGACCTACATTGGTATCATAGGTAAAAACATATTCATCGCTACCGTTATAACTAACGCTGAACCTAGTCTCATCATTAAATTCAAAAGGCTTAGCTTTTACCTCGTAAGGAACACCATTTAGTAATAATTGAAAAGATTGTTCTGCCATAATAAAAATGTTTTAAATGTAGCGACACAAAAACAATGCCCTTTGGCTCCGCAAAAATTCAAATGTGTCTCTACTTTTTAATAACAATGCGCTGGTGAATTAGTTTACAAAATGTGTGGGAAAACTTTCATTAATATTTTTTTGCTAGCTTATCAATCTCAATTCGTTCCACCTTGTTGTATATCCCGAGCTTAAAAATTCCTGCTTCATTTTCCATGGCTTTGCAACGCCTGCCGATGCAAACTTTACTTTTTCGTTTCGCATGCTAAAATTAACATTATCTACCTGGCTCATTAAATATCGTTGTCCAAATCCTGCTTGCGGAGAAAAAAAGTTTCCCTGCAAAGATGAGTCGGGAGTTAAGTCGGAAAAGATTACCCCTGCTTTTTCGTAAGTTGCTCCCTCTTTAAAAATTTGTTCTACTAAAATAAGTGCCTGCTTAATTAGTTCGTTCGTTCTTGATGTTGCTACAGGCAGTTTCATTTGGGTAGTTACCGGCTCTAATGGTTTGTATACTTTTCCTCTCTTAAACTCTTTTGGTATTATAAAAACGCTCAATGTTTTAACTGCGCTTTGCTGCCTTCGTAATTTTTCTGCTGCCCTTGATACGTATGTGGCGACTGCTTCTTTTATAAATTTTAAATCTGTTAGAGGACGCTCAAATCTCCTGGTACATGAAACCATTTTTTTTGTTGATAATTGTTCATCTATTCCTATGGAAGGCGAACCTTGTAACTCATGTAAAAGTCTAACGCCTACAACGCCACCTAAATTTTTTCGAAACCATTCTTCAGGCATTAATTGCAGCTCGTAACCAGTTTTGACATTAAGTTTTTCAATTTTTGCGGCAAATTGTTTTCCTATCCCCCAGATTTCATCTACCGGTGTTCGTTTCAGAGCTGCCGCTATTTTATCTGGTGTGTCTAAGACCAGAAGGCAATTACTTTTTTCCTTGTTTGTTTTTGCCAGGTGATTTGCTATTTTTGATAATGTCTTTGTTGGCGCAACACCTATTGATACTGCAATGCCTGTCCATAACTCTACAGTATCTTTTATATTTTTTACAACATCATTCAACTCGATAGGGGAAACATTACTAAGGTCGAGAAATGCTTCATCAACAGAGTAAACCTCAATACAATTTTCAGGGAGAATACTTGCAATTGTCTCCATCACCCGCTTACTTAAATCTCCGTATAGAGCATAGTTAGAAGAAAAGACCTGCACACCCTGTTTTTCTAAAAACGGTTTTACCATGAAATATGGCGCCGCCATTTTTAGCCCAAGTTTTTTTGCTTCATCGCTTCGCGATATTATACATCCATCATTGTTGCTTAATACTACTACAGGAATGTTTTTAAGCCAGGGTTTAAACAACCTTTCACACGAACAATAAAAGTTATTACAATCAATTATAGCTTTCATAGTAAATCTTAATAACACTATTACACCTATTAGAAATTTCGATTTTAAAAGATTACGGAGCATGTACAACGTAAGTTACTACCCCCCAAACCGCAAAATCTGCAAAAGGGTCCACATCTATTATGGAGAGCTTAGCCGTCTCGGGAATGAGCCTTATTTTATTTAGTGTTTTTTCCAGTCGTCTCACAATCATTTCACCATTTAATACAGCAATTACCACCTTACCGTTCACATTAGTTATGCTTCGGTCAACTATAAGTACATCTCCGCTAAATATTCCGGCACCATTCATAGAATCTCCATTCATACGGAAGAAAAACGTTGCTGGTTTATTTCTTATTAATTGCTCGTTCAGGTCTATCCCTCTCTCCATGTATTCATCAGCGGGCGTGCTAAAGCCGGTAGCATTGGCACGATGGACATCGTGCTGAGTAAAATTTTTTGTACCCTTATAAGTGCTGTTAAAAATTTCGCTTTCCATATGTTGAATGCTTTTATTACTAATATTTTTAGCAAAACTATGCCAATTATTTTATCATTTAAATTAAAAATGATAGAAAAGGTAGTTTTATTATAGAACTTTTTTCAACTACTGATTTTGGTCAATTTTACTTTTAAAACAACCTCATCTGCTCACCAGGTCTTTTAAACCGTGAACAATCCAACTCCAACCTTTCATGGTTCAAGCCATACTTATTTGTGTACTTTCTATATTGCTGTGCTACCATTTCTGCAACATTTCCTTCACCCCTCATGCGTACTCCCCAGCGGCTGTCGTTTACTTTTCCTTCGTGACTTGCTTCTATAAGGTGCCATACTTTATCTGCCCTATCAGGAAAGTTTTTATACAGCCAATCATGAAAGATTAACTTGATAGCTCCATTTAAACGGATAAATGTATAAGCTGAAAATGTTGCACCTGCTGCACTTGCGGCTTTAATGATATTATGCATTTCATGTTCATTTAATCCTGGTATCATCGGGCCAAGCATTACACCCATCCTTACACCTTCTTTACTCATTTCTTCAATCAGCCGCAGTCGTTGTTTACCTGTTGTAGTTCGTGGTTCCATTACCCGGCGCAGGTCTTCATTGAAAGAAGTAATTGATACAAGAATAGATACCAGATTTTTTTTCGCCATTTCCTGCAATATATCTTTGTCTCGCAGCATACCTGCATTTTTTGTAATCATCGCTACAGGTTGATTGAACTCGTTGCACACTTCAAGCAGGCCTCTTGTAAGCCTGAATTTTTGTTCGGCCGGCTGATAGCAATCAGTGTTGCCGCTCAGGCTTATGGGCACACATTCCCACTTGGGATGCATTAAAAATTTACGGAGGAGCTCCGCTGCATTTTTCTTTACAATAATCTTCCGCTCAAAGTCAAGACCCGCGGAGTAGCCCCAATATTCAAACGAATTTCGTGCATAACAATAAATGCACCCATGCTCACAACCCTGGTAAGGGTTCATGCTGTACATCAGGCTTAAATCAGGACTTTCAACTTTGTTTACAATACCCTTTGCATTGTCTAACAGGTATTGTGTTGCTTCATTTTTTTCCGTCCAGTCGTCAATACCTTCTATATGTTCTTTTACCCTTTCATTTTTAAGGAATTTGTTTCTTGGATTAAATTGAGCGCCACGCCCTTTAAGATATTGGTTAACCAGCTCCTCACTATTCTCTTCCATCGTGTTTCCCCCCAAACCCCTAAAGAGGCTTTAAAACATTATTAAATAAATTGTTGAGTTTCTTGTTTAAGTAAAGGATTGTCAAAACCGATGCAATCGATACAATCCAACTTTCAATTAGTGATATTGCTAGAAGATGCGTCACACCCAAATTCCTGTTTACACAAATAACTGACCTTGTGTTGTTACAACCGGCATATTCAGAAACTCAAACTTCTGTACCGGCTGATAAGATTTCATACCTTCCCGCCTCCGCAGTAACAACATACCTTTCGCAATGAAGCGGCCCGCAAAGTGTTTGTTACTGTATTCGAGCCAGCCTTTTTCGTACTGCCATGGAAGTAATTTACTGGCAATAGTAATGTATGACTCTTCTATAAAATGTGGCTTTTGTTCTTTGCTTTTCAGTAAGCTTTGAGCCGGTTTTAAACTTTTTACAAGCGTTTGTATTGCTACTTTTGTATCTACGTTTAGGTAAATGGTATGCGAAGGAAAACTTCCAAAATCTTTCAATTCAACTTTAAAGGCAGGCATGGCCATAGCAATCATTTTAAAACGATTTACAATGCGTTCTTCCATTAATTGCAATTGGGTGAATTTGAGGAGTGTGATATGCGGTTTCCCCCATTCTGCAGAAGGACTTTCAAACTTTCTTGCAAATTCTTTTTTAGTCTCCATAATTTTATTCCACAATTCCTCGTGCGGATGCAATACGAGTAAATATTCGCAAAGTCGATAACCGGGTAGAGATGATAAATTTGTTGACAAATCTGTTTTCATAAAATGAATTAATTGAATAAATTATTTACAGGTTGTGCGAGACGAAAAACATTGATTGGTTTACAACTATCATATTGGTTACTTCTACGAAGCAGTACTAATTCATCAACTGTAAAAGTTTCATGAAAAGTTCTTTGTGAATATTCCATCATTGCTTTAAAATATACTTCTTCGGAAAGGCTTCGTGCAATACTTACATGTGGACTAGTTACCAGCTTTACAGGAGGGCATGAACAGGAATGTACATAACTATTTACTGCCTTTAACTCCCTTGTAAGCTGTTTAAACATTTGTGGATTCTGTACCCTTATATAGATGGTATGAGGAGGAAAGCCGCTGTAATTATTCAACATCACGTCAAATGCTGACTGCTGATTACAAATCCGTTGCAAGTACCGAATTATCGTCTCTTCCATAGCTTCCTTTGCCAAAAAACTTGATACGGTAATATGCAGCCGCGTCTTTATAGCTATTTTTTCATTAAATCGGCTATAAAAAGATTGCTTCTCTGCCATTACCCTATTGCACACATCTTCGTTTGGATGCGCAACCAATAAATATTCATAAAACTCGGGATGACTCCAGGCACCTGGTGAGGGTCGGTAAACTAAACCTGCTTCCATAAATTTTACTTTTGACAATAAAATTAGTATTTTTTTACTAAAAGTATTAGTATTTGTAAAATTTCCTTCTCCTTTTAAAGAAATTTTTGGCCCTTGATGTAGAAGCCTAAGGATGGTTATTGAGACAGATGAAAATATTGCGTTTTCAGGAATTATGAGGAGGGGTTTATAACTTCTTATGATAAACACTACATTTTATCTAGCTAAGATTTGTGATATTTAATTCTGATAGAAATTATTTTATATCGTTTTACATTTTTTTTGTCATAATCACCATTCCCCTTAATTCTTCTTTCATTAAGACGTGTTTTAGTTCATAGATTCCACTAATTTCAAAACCCATTTTTTTATAAAAAGCAATAGGGCCTACACTGCTATCCATTGCTTTTAGCCAAATCAGGTCTTTGTTGCTTTCTTTTGCAATCGCAAAAGTCAATTGTATTAGCGTCTTTCCTATACCCTTCCCTTCGAAATTTTTCGCCAGGTAAATCCGCTCGAGTTCGAGTGCATTTTTATTATTATCTAAAGGGGCATGTAGGTTTATCTTCAGAAAGCCTGCTACAAACTCGTTATAGAAAGCAAGATAAAAGGCTGAATTTGGATTGATTAATTCAGAAGTTAATCTTTCAATAGAAAAATATTTATCCGTGTACCACTTGCCCTGATCGTGCCACAAATGCAAATAGTGGTCACTGTATACTCCTAGTGCTGTCTCGCTTAGCAACGAGGCATCTTTTGCTTGCAGTTTGTTAATTGTAATTATCCGTAAAATATTTTGTCTTCCCTACTATCAATAACAGGAAGCTGAAAAAAGAGTATAAAATTATTTAAAAGAATTTTCCGCTTTCTTCATTATTTAAAAGGGTGTTGGTAAGGGAGTTATCAAATACATGATTCTTGTTGGCCAATACCTCTCTCAGCAAATCATGAATGGTAATTATTCCGACAAAATTACCTTTATCAAATGCTGCAAGGTAGCGCGCTCCCCGTTTGTTCATCTGGTACATACAATCTTCAACAGTATTGTTTAACGTAACTTCAGGAAGGTCAGTTGTCATAACATCGCGTACTATTGTTTCCCTGCTCGAACGATTTTGCAGTACAAGTTTGCGAGTGTAATCCCGCTCACTAAAAATACCCGCAAATTTTCCGTTTTCAAAAACTATCAGGTAACTCAAATTTACTGATATCAGTTTTTTCAAAGCCTCTATCACCAAAGCAGTTGGTTCAATTGTATTTGTTGGTTCGTCTTTTGTTCTTAATATATTTTCTACTGTATGCATGGCAACCAATTTAATTATTAATCGAATATACTCGTACTTCCTTAAGTAAAGTAATTTTTACAAAAAAGTAATTTTTTTGAAAGTTAATAGAAATTATGGCAAAATTAAAATTATCAGGAAAGGATTTAAGAGCGATAGGTTACCCCGAAAGCCCGGTAATAAGCCTGGCAATGGATATAATGGAGAAGAATTATAAACGCAACTCAAAGGAATATGCCTTAAATTTATTGAAAGCGGTGTTGGCAAGACCACGTGAATATGCAGAAGATGAAGTACTGGGGAAAATAGCCGTTGCACTTATAGAACGCGAAGAAAAAGCCGCTGCCAAAGCAGCAACAGAGGTCAGTCTTAAACCAGAAGGAGTTGCTTATAATATTTTCGGAGGGGAATTTATTGAAGAAGGTGCTATTGCGCAAATGAATAATGCGGTTCGACTGCCCATATCTGTAGCAGGGGCACTAATGCCCGACGCACATCAAGGGTACGGTCTGCCAATTGGCGGAGTGCTTGCCACCGAAAATGCTGTTATTCCCTACGGTGTAGGGGTAGATATCGGCTGCCGAATGTGCTTATCTGTATTTGATATTGACCCGAAGGAACTGGAGTTTAGAGAGAGTTATTTTGAAAGAGAACTGAACGAAGAAACTTTGTTTGGAAGTGGCCGCGAATTTAAGCAACGTACTGATCACGACATCCTATATCGTAAAGAGTTTGGTGAAATACCAATACTGCGCGGGCTAAGAGACAGGGCAGCAAGCCAGCTGGGAACATCAGGTGGGGGGAACCACTTTGTAGAGTTTGGTATAGTTGACATTGCAGAAAAGGACATTGTTTTAGGTATTGAGCCTGGTAGCTATCTTGGGTTGCTATCCCATTCAGGCTCCAGGGCTATTGGGGCAAATGTTGCAAATCATTATACAAAACTTGCAAAGGAAAAAAGACGTCTGCCTGCGGATGCGGCAAACCTTGCATGGTTTACACTGGATGAAGAAGAAGGAATTGAATATTTTATGTCAATGAGCCTGGCGGGCGATTATGCAAGTGCGTGCCATCATGTGATACACGATAAAATTGCTAAGCAGCTTGGACGGGAACCTATAAAAATGGTAGAAAATCATCACAATTTTGCATGGAAGGAAATGTATGAAGGCAAAGAGGTGATTGTACACCGGAAAGGGGCAACACCTGCGGGAAAAGGTGTGCTGGGCATTATTCCGGGAAGCATGACAACTCCAGGATTTATTGTAAAAGGCAAAGGTGAATCTGCATCTATCAATTCTGCCTCTCATGGCGCTGGCCGCAAGATGAGCCGTACTGCTGCATTAAACAGTTTTACCGCAAAACAATTAAAAGAAGAACTGGAGAAACAAGGGGTGAAATTAATTGGTGGAGGTTTAGATGAAGCGCCTTTTGCCTATAAAGATATTCGTACTGTAATGGATGCACAAAAACAATTGGTTGATACGATTGGAACGTTTACCCCCAAAATTGTTAAGATGGATGATACACCACCAAGGCAGAGGAAGAAAGTGAAAGAAGTGATGGGAGAATAACGGCGAAATAAAATATCTGAAGTAACAAACAGGAAATGAATAATTGCCTTTACAATATTTTTAGCATTTAATTTGAATAATAAATACTCATCAAATAAGATTTTTAATAGAACTTGTGTCAAGAAAAATTGCTTATTTTCAGTGAAAGGCTTGCTGCTGACGTAGCAGGTCTTTTATGTTTTTGCCGTTTTGTTTGTTCTACATTTTATTTTTCGTTCGTTTCTACAATTCATATTGCCTAAGCTCTTCAAAATGCATATAGTATTTATTTCTTTTGTTGATTATTCTTCTTTCCATAGTTTTATCCATTAGCTTACATCTTCTGGTTAGCGTGGGCTTCCCAAAAAGCCGCATTTTATCCAATAGTACAAGAGTGCGACGCAAGAAAAGCCAATATATTTTCAAATGCTCGTCCCGAAAAATTCCTTCAAAAAATCAAAGCCACATCAATTATTATTGGTTCGCACAATTTTTCTACTTTTACCGCCCGGCAAATTTTTTTAAAACTATGGAAGAAATTGTAGCAGAAGTAAAGGCTTTGTTTTTTGCATTTAAACAGGCAAATGAGGATAGAATTGAAAAGCTTCCACAATCGGGCAGTGACAGAATTTACTTTAGAATTTATGCCGGTGATGAAACGTATATTGCCACGTTTAACCTGAATATAAAGGAAAACGTGACATTTATTTATTTTTCGCATCACTTTACAAATAAACGATTGCCAATGCCACAGATTTTTGCCGTAAATGAAGAAAAAACAATTTATCTACAGGAAGACCTTGGAACAGAATGTCTGTTGGATAAACTTGAGAGACACGGGCATAATGATTATACCTATAATTTGTACCGGCAGACCTTGCGCGAGTTAGCGAAACTGCAAATAACCGGCGATAAAGAACTGGATTACAACCAGTGCCTTACTGCGAAGGAGTTTGGTAAGCAGGCAATTTTGAGCGATCTTTTATATTTTAAATATTATTTTCTAGATACGCTTAAAACCCCCTACGATAAGCAGGCGATGCTTGATGATTTTGAAGCGTTAAGTAACTATTTAAATAATAGTAATTATAAATATTTTTTGTTTAGAGACTTTCAAAGCAGAAATGTAATCGTTAGCGACGATAAGGTTCATTTTATAGATTACCAGGGGGGTATGAAGGGAGCTTTGCAATATGACGTGGCGTCTTTGCTTTGGCAAGCCAAGGCGAACCTTAGTGAAGATTGGAAAGATAAATTGCTCGATAATTATATAGATGAAGTTGAGTTGTTGTTGAATGAAAAGATTGACAGGGAAATGTTTTTGAGCCAATATAATGGCTATGTGTTGATTCGTTTACTGCAGGTATTGGGCGCCTACGGCTTTAGGGGTTTGTTTGAACGCAAGGCCCATTTTTTAACAAGCATTCCTTTGGCTTTGCGTAATCTTAAGTTTTTTATAGAACAGAAAAAGATAGACGTAGTTACTCCCGAGTTTGACCGGATGTTGAAGTTTGTTGCAAATGACGAAATGATCTCCCGATTTGAAAATGTAAGAGCTACTGAAAGTACACCACTGGTTGTAAAAATCTCCAGCTTCTCTTATAAAAAAAAGTTACCGGTTGATGATACAGAGAATGGTGGTGGGTTTGTATTTGATATGCGTGGAATTTTAAACCCTGGGAGGTTTGAAGAGTATAAATGTCTTACTGGCCGTGATAAGGAAGTAAAAGATTTTTTGGAGCAACGAACAAAAATCGCTGACTTTATGAACAGCGTTTTTGATATTGTGGATATTGCTGTTGAAGATTATATAAAAAGAGGTTTTTCTAGTTTAATGGTAAGTTTTGGCTGCACAGGTGGCCAGCACAGAAGTGTTTATGCTGCTGACGCTATGGCAAGGCATTTGAAGAATAAGTTCGGAGTAAAGGTTCAATTATGTCATCTGGTGCAGGATGAAAAAAATTGGTGTAACACTCCCACTGCAGTTAAAGAAACAACTGCTATGAAAAATTCAACTCCGGTTTAAGCTGTTAAAGATGAACGATATTAATTTGCAGGAACAGGCTACTTCCGTTAAAAAGAAAAAAAGTGTGGCTAAAGGAATGATTTTGGCAGCTGGCCTCGGTAGTCGGTTGAAACCATGGACAGATACTCATCCTAAAGCTTTGGCAGTTGTAAAAGGCAAGAGTCTTTTACAACGAAACATCGAATACCTGCAACAATATGGCATAAAGGAAGTGATCGTAAATGTTCATCATTTTGCTGACCAGGTAATTGAAGCGATTGAAAAAAATAAGGGATGGGGAAGCCAGGTAACTATAAGCGATGAAAGAGAAGTGTTGCTCGAAACGGGTGGAGGTCTTTTAAAAGCCAAACCACTATTCTCTGATTGTAATCCAATAGTCTTGCTCAATGTTGATGTACTTACGGATTTAAACTTAGATGCGATGATTGGCTACCATCAGGAAAAAAAGCCGTTGGCAACATTAGCTACAACAAACCGGGAAACTTCAAGATATTTTTTATTTGATGAAGGAAATAATTTATGTGGATGGCGAAATGTGAAGACAGGTGAAGAGAGACCAAAACCAGAATCGGTTAAAAGAGAAGAAGAAAGCTCAGCCATACCTGTAAGTAAAATGCAGAAAGCTTTTAGCGGAATACATATAGTTGAGGCAAGAATATTTTCTCTGATAAAACAACATGGAAGATTTTCGATAGTAGATGCTTATTTAGATTTGATGCAGGAACACACTATTAAATCTTTTGACCATTCCGAAACAAGATTTATAGATGTAGGTAAGCCTGAAAGCATTGAGAAGGCAGAAGTGATGTTTGGGTAATATTTAAAATTTTCAAGATTTTACATCTTTTATTTCTGCTAAATAAAATAGCCACCCAAAAAACGAGGTGGCTATTTTAAAAGGTAATCACCTTTTTATCCTGCTATATCCCACACTTCTTTTCCGCGTAATAGCTTGTCTAAATCACCAAAACCTTTTGTAGCAATTGTTTCTTCAATCTGCATTTGCATCACATCTTCATAGCAAGCACGTTCCGTTTCATAAAATACTCCAAAAGGTCTTGGAAAATGCGCGCCCTGCTGTGGATCGTCAAACATTCTTGTTAATATCTGCGCTTTATAAAAATCACTTTCATCGTGTATCCAAAGATCATCATATCCTATTCCATCACCCAACTGTACTACCACCGGTCTAAGTCCTTCCAGCTTAATGCCTTTGTCCTGGCCAGCACCAAAAATCAGAGGCTTGCGGTGCTCAAGAAATAAACCTTCTTCGGCTTTAGATGATTTTTCGGTAAAAATCTCAAAAGCGCCATCATTAAATATATTGCAGTTCTGGTAAATTTCAAGAAAAGAAGCACCTTTATGCTTATAACTTCTTGTAAGCATTGCCTGTAGGTGCTTAGGATCTCTGTCCATACTGCGGGCTATAAAGGTTGCGTCTGCACCTAAAGCAAGCGCCAGCGGATTAAAAGGATGATCAATACTGCCGAAAGGAGTACTTTTCGTCACCTTTTGTTTCTCACTGGTGGGTGAATACTGGCCTTTTGTTAAACCATAAATCTGGTTATTAAACATAAGAAGGTTTACATCAAAATTTCTTCGTAAAAGATGTATTGTGTGATTACCTCCAATGCTCAGACTGTCACCGTCACCGCTTACGATCCACACACTCAATTCAGGTCGGCTAGCTTTTAAACCACTTGCAATAGCTGTTGCCCTGCCGTGAATGCTGTGCATACCGTACGTGTTCATATAATAAGGAAAACGACTGCTACAGCCAATACCGCTGATGATTACAATGTTTTCTTTAGGTACTCCAATGCCCGGCATAATCTTCTGCACTTGTGCTAAAATTGAGTAATCCCCACAACCGGGGCACCATCTAACCTCCTGGTCTGTTGCAAAGTCTTTGGCTGTTAATGTAACCGGTTTCGTTTCTGTTATAGTTGACATGTATATCCTTTCAAAATTGAAGATGCAAATTTCGCTAAAAGAAGGGTAATAACTTGCTCTTTTGCAATTTTTTAGCTAATAAATATATTATTAGACAATAATGTGACAAAGCAAAAAAAGCTGCCGACTTATTATTAATCGATCTTATAATTACCAATTTTCCACTCATTTCCTGAAATCTTTTTAAATACCCTTGTCAGAACCGAGGCTTTTTGAAACTTTAGTTTTGCTTCAACTATTTGTTCTGGTAATATTTGTTCACTTCGATTAATAAGCGTATTTACATCAGCAGAGCTATTATTGGCAAAGAAATCAGCCAGTAATAATCTAAATTCTTTCAGGTTCCAATAATGAAAAATGTAAGGGGCCGCAGCCGTTATTTTTACAGCCGCCTTTTGGAATGTATAGCAAAAAGCAAATTGCTCCACCGTATGTCTGGGAAAAAGAGGATATAACTTGTCTGTTATTTCCAGTACGATATCCAGCAGAGGCAGGTGAGACTCATCAAGACCTATAACACCGGCATTCCACATTGTTATTTGTATTGGATCCGGTTCGGTTAAGAATGGTATTTTTTTCTGCGAAAGAAATTTTTTCCATTTTTTTATATGCAGATTTCCGGGTTTCGCAATTGTACCTTCATTGCAATGAAAAAAAACCTGCGATGGAGAGACGGATTCAATTAAAGGAGTTAGGATTCTCTTACAGTAAGTGTCGGTGTCCATATAAACTCCTTTACCTCCATACTTTTGGAAGGCATCTTTTATTATTTCGATTTTTACCCGGTGCACAAACTCTATTTTACCTCGCCACAAAGCAATTTTGGAGTCATCGATTTTTTCAATGATAATTGGGAGGACTGGCTTAAAAACGTCAAAAGCAGAAGGTATGTCAGTATAAATAATAACGCCGGGGATAACTGGAGAATTTTTATAAATGCTTTTTAATCTTATCAAAGCATATTTACATTCTTGTATAATATCTATATTTCCATAAGCCTGGAAAATGAGGTATTGATGCATTTAGTAAGATGATTTTTGTAAAGTAACAGCATTGGTATGATGAAATCTTTCAGCTAAAAGTAAATGTTTTACTTTTACCCCGAACCTTTTTAAAACTCATCGGTTCAGTGCTTCTTTATTAAATATATTTCCATTGTATTAATAGTATAACAGTCAGTATTTTACATTGTATCATTAAATACCGATCAGAATTTATAAAATGAAAATCGCGGCCGTTGTAATACTTTATCACCCTCCGGAAACAGTAATTTCAAATATCAATTCTTATTATAATTATGTTGATAAAGTTTTTGTATTTGACAATACTGAAACAGAACCAATTTTTAAAGAACAATTATTAAAGTTAGCAAAGGTTGAATATTATTCTAATGGCCGAAATGAAGGAATCGCCAAAAGGCTAAATAAAGGCGCAGCTAAAGCAATAGAGCAACAATTTGATTGGATTCTTACAATGGACCAGGATTCCGTATTTGCTGAGAATGCGATAAACAACTATATGAACTGTTTTTATCATTATAAGAACAAAGAAAATACAGCAATGTTTGGAACAAGGTATAGCAGAATTAAAAATGAATCTTCGCCCCTTTGTAAAGCAACAGAAATACACGAACTAATAACGTCGGGAACTTTAGTAAACCTGGAAGCATTTGAAAAAATCGGGTGTTTTGATGAGGCTCTTTTTATAGATTCTGTGGATCACGATTACTGCATTCGTGCTAAATTAAATGGCTTTTCTATTATAGAATTTTCAAACATTTTTACGTTGCAAGAAGTTGGAAAAGAGGTATATACTTCATCAATTAAAACGCTTTTTTTATATAAAAAGAAAAAAGCGATTCACTCCCCGCTGCGATGTTATTATATGTTTAGAAATTTACTTTATCTGGAAAGGAAGTTTAAAGGACAAAAAGCAGATCTGCTGAAGAGCGTACGGTCTACAGTAATTGACCAGATCAAGGCTTGCATTTTTTATGGACGAGATACAATAAAAATATTTAAATACTTGATAATTGCTTACCACGATTTTAAAGAAAGGAAAATGGGAAAGATTGATAGGGAGCTATAACTTAGGCAGTTTCGAAAAAATAAAAAAAATTATTTGAAGATGACAGTATCAGTGGTAATGTGCACTTACAACGGCGCTTTATATATTAAAGACCAAATACTTTCTATACTTGCGCAGACACATCCTGTTACTGAGCTATTGGTATTTGATGACGCATCTACTGACAATACTGTCGAGATAATAAAAGAAATAGCATTAAAAACTCCTTCTGTAAAATTATCTGTAAATAATCAAAATATAGGTTTTATTAAAAATTTTGAACAGGCTATAAAGGCTGCTAAGGGAGATGTTATTGCAATATCTGACCAGGATGATTTATGGGTTGATACAAAAATTGAAAAGATGATTAAAGCTTGGAAAAAAGAATCCACTTTAATTTATTGTAACTCCATTATTTTCACTGACAGGCCACCCTTGCATCCTAAAAGAAACAAAAACTTCAGGTATTTTGAGGGAACCGATGCGCGAAAAATTTTTATGGTGAACACTGTAAGCGGCCATGCGATGCTCATAAAAAGACAGTTACTTGACCTGATATTTCCTTTTGCTGAAGGAGTAATGTACGACTGGTGGATCGCTGTAGTAGCGGCGTATAACGGAGGAGTTCAACACTTCGATGAAATACTGGTTTTTCAAAGAAGTCATGCAAGAAATATTACTGTAAGTTCTCACAGAGAACTTAGTATAGAAGAAGAACGCAATGCTTATAAGAAATTTTTAATTATTCAATGCCAGAAATTTGCATCAGCCCCTAATATTCCTGCTACTCACAAAGCATTTTTAGAGGAGTTTACCAGTTTAACACGGGAAAGCCTCATTAAAAAATTTCACCGGCAATTATTTCTTTTTATTCTAAAGAACCGGCTGCTGCTTTTTAATTATAAAAGAAAAAGAATTAGCATCTTTTCGCACATAAAACATAGTTATATAAGAGCCTTTAATGCAAAATGGAAGGAAAATACTAATGAAGTTTTATTCTGAAAAAGTGATCTTATTCTTTTAAATTTTAGCCCTATTCATAAAGGCGGTTACGATATTCTTCTTTAAATTCATATTTCCACCGCTTGTGACTCCATAAATAATTTGCGGGTCTTTTACGAATGCACGCTTCAATATAAGCTGCATATTTTTTTGTGCTTTCTCCACGTTCCAGGTCACGTGGACTAGTAGTGAAAAGTTGAAATTGAACGTTGTAATAACCTCTTTTCACTTTATAAAAATTTGCAAATACAATCGCAGTATTATTAATTCTGGCGCTTTTTTCAGGACCGGTAATAAAAGGAGTTTTTCTACCCAAAAATGAAACCCAATAACTATTAGTAAAGTTTCCAGGATTTTGGTCTGCCATTAATGCAAGGGCATATCGATTTTTTGCCAGTTGGTGAAACCTCGTTTTGAACTCATAGGTTGAAACCAATATACCTTTGTACCGGCTTCGCATTTTCAATATTATTTTATCAAAAGCTTTATTTGAAACAGGCGCATATACACCTATAAGAGGATATGGAGAATTTCTTGCTATTCCCCAATTCATGTATTCCCAATTAAAAAAGTGTCCCGAATGCAGTTGTATGTTTTGGCCGGTCGAATATAAGTCAGAAAGCACTTCAAAATTTCCTGTTAGCCTTTTTGAAAATTCTTTATCAGAAACAGATAAAAACTTAATGGTCTCAATAAATGTATCAAGAAAACTATGATAAAATTGTTTTGCAATAGCAACCCTTTCCTGCTCCGTCTTTTCAGGAAATGCTATCAACAGGTTATTCATTACTACCTCTCTCCGATAACCAATTATATAATACACTAACAGATAAACTCCGTCGCTTAAAAGGTATAAAACTTTCCAGGGAAGTAAAGAAAACGTGTATAATAAACCGTATAACAGGTAGTACATTCAGAAAGAATAAGAATTACAGGAATTACTAAAAAGGAGAAACCTATTCAACCTGTGAATTGTTTTCCTTCTCATTTTTCCACCACTTGTACCCAATAAAACCAACAATGGCAAAAGGAGTAAGCATTAGGTATATGATGCCGGAATTTAGTGAACGGGCGGATTTTTCGCCAAGTTGAGCAGCAGTTTTAGTACAAATAGAGCATTGCGCATTAACAGCAGTAACAGTTGCCGCAGAAATCAATATTACAAGCAATAGTATTCTACTCCATCTTTTCATAAAAAACATTTCAACGCAAAGTTAGAATTAAAACGGTTTTAAAAAAGTTATAGTTTATGTGAATAAAAAGTACAATTATTAAGTTTCTTCTGCTATTTCCTCACATTAAATCAGTGTTTAATCTTATAGATAATTAATGATTGTAGCAGCTTTTGCTTCTATCTTCAATATTACAAATCTCCCAGCTGTGGCCTTATAATTATATCTTCTACCACTGCGCCGTCTGACAACTGGATACATGCAAAAATCATTTTTGCAATATCATTTGCCTCTATGATACGGCTGGGGTCAATGTCCGATTCTTCCCAGCTTGATGTATAGGTAGCACCTGGTAAGACAGCGGTAACTTTAATTCCGAAGGGTTTCATTTCCTCTCTTAAATGCTTGGTAAATCCGTACAATGCAAATTTACTTATGCCGTACGACCCCACATCTGCCATAGGTTTAAAAGAAGCAATAGAGCAAATATTAAAAATATGTCCCCGCTTTCTTTCAATCATTAACGGAAGCAAAGAACGTGTGAGGTGATAGGCACAATTAAGATTGACATCCAACATTTTTTGCAGCGTACCTTCTTCTTCGTTATAAATCTTACCAGGAATAAAATAACCGGCATTGTTAACTAAAACATCAGGTGAGAAACCACAATCCAATATCCACTTAGCAAAGTTTTTAACCTGGTTAACATTACCAATGTCGGCACCTTTAGTTTCAACAGATATTGAAGGAAACCGTTCAGAAAAGCTTTTCTTCAGCTTTTCTAAGTCATTTTCTGAACGGGCACAAACAACAAGATTAAAGCCAGCCTCAGCGAACCTTTCTGCAATTGCCCGACCCATTCCTTTGGTAGCTCCGGTAATTATAACATTCATTTTTTCTGTATTTAAAGTAGATTGCACGCAAATCTAAGAAAACAGAACTCGAATCTGCATTGAATGACTTATCAGCATCTTTTTTTCGACCTCGATCACACTTTATGGGATTTT
Organism: Segetibacter koreensis DSM 18137; assembly: GCF_000374045.1. Classification (GTDB taxonomy): domain Bacteria; phylum Bacteroidota; class Bacteroidia; order Chitinophagales; family Chitinophagaceae; genus Segetibacter; species Segetibacter koreensis. The sequence goes on from NZ_KB893348.1 coordinate 58,054, forward strand.
GAAACAAATTCGAAAGAAACTATTCGCGAAATATTTTCAGCAAATCGCCTTCATGAAACCGTAACTCCTGATTTTGATTTTTTCTTTGAAAAGTATTCATACCACAACAAAAGATTGTGGCACAGGTACAATCACGGCTTTATAAAGCAGGACGAGTTAAAATGGAAACGTATGTGGCACACGTTGCTTGAATATAAAATTGGCGATGAAATGCTCGCAAAAAAGCTAAGCGGAGAATATTTGCAGATTTTGCCGTCTAAAAAGGCACTTTTTCCATACACGAGAGAGATTCTCAGTTACCTTACAAACAAACAATATAAACTTCACCTTATTACTAATGGTTTTGAGGAAGTACAGTGGCGCAAGTTGGATAATGCGGAAATAGCTCATTATTTTTCCTCTGTCACTACATCTGAGACTGCGTGTTGCCTAAAACCCCATAAAGAAATATTTGACTTTGCCATCGGTAAAGCCGATTGCTGCTACCAGGAAAGTATTATGATTGGCGACAATTTAGATGCTGATATACTTGGAGCAATGAATGCGGGTATGGACACCATATTTGTAAACCATATAAATGAAGAAACTACGCTACAACCAACGCATATCATCTACCATTTACAAGAACTGGAAGAAATTTTCTAACGCTTCAACTGCATCATTCCTTTAGAATCCTGCTGAAGTAACACTAATAGAATTTCGGTCGAGTTGCATCTTTTTTGCAGCAACAAGAAGATTAGCGTTGTTTATTTTGTTATGTTGAAGTCTCTTCACTTGCCTGCACTTTTTCACCTTCCTCTTAGAAAGGCAAACCTATAGCTATGTTATAAACAATGTTCTGTTTTCTCCAGGCACTGTTACCAAAGTCAATCTGGTTAATAACATTTCGCTGGCCCGGGGGCAGATATGGTTTACGTAAGGGGATAGCGACATCCAAACGTAGAAGTAATATTGTTAGATCTATTCGTAAACCTAGCCCCGCATCTATTGCAAGTTGCTTTAAAAAGTTTTTGCTAAACTTAGCCCCTGGCTGATTTGGATCTTCGTTGTACAACCAAACATTACCTGCATCTACAAATACGGCTCCGTTTAAAATGCTAACGAGTTTTGCCCTGTATTCGGTATTGAATTCAAATTTTAAATCACCCGTAATATCAGGCAAAATACCTGTACTATCTGCAGTACGTTGACCGCCACCATAAGTTCCCGGCCCGACTGACCTACTTCTAAAGCCTCTTAAGCTATTACTTCCACCTGCAAAATATTGTTTAACAAAAGGAAGAATGGTTGAGTTACCATAAGGTATGCCTACACCAAGAATCACACGATTGGCCCATTGATCATTTTGACCCACTTTTACGTAATACCTTGTATCGAATTCAGTCTTAACGTACTGGGAGAAAGGAGTACCGAATAATTTTACTGTTTTTCCTTGTTTAGCATCCGCTCCACTAATCAGCCCTGCGATATTTCCCGAGAGATCAATCAAACCATTAAAGTAAAGGCCTCCCGCATTTTTCTCCCGGTTTACTAACTGGTTATAGTTGAAATTATAGTTAGATCCAATTATGAACTGTTTAGCAACAGTGCGTTTCAGGGTAGGATATTTTGCAAGATACTTAGTGAAAGAATCTGTAACATTAAGCGATTGAACATAATTTACTACAATCGGGTTGAACGTGTGCTCTTTTCGTGCACTTTCTTTCCAGGTATATCCAAATTGTCCTCTGTAAGAATTTAAAGTATATAACTTCTGACGCTGCAGTATGTCGTACCCAAATTGAATATTCGTTCTCGGAACAAAGGAACCTTCGGTATTTAGCTGGAAAAAGGGAATTAAAAATCGTGGAAAAGTAAGATTTGCTTCTGCTCCATACCGGAATGTATTGTAACCGCTAAACTGACCGCTATATTGAACTTCAAAACCTCCATATGCGTTTATGGTTAACAACTCTGCTCCCCTGAATGCATTGCGGTTTCTCCATCTCACGGTTACCTCCGACCCATTGACGTTATTTGATTTTGAAAGTCCCCCAATTTCTGCACTTAAAGATTTTTTTGGTAAAGGAGTTAGGTAATAGTAAGTATTTAGTTTAAAAGAATCTGCGATAGGTTCGAAACGGTTTTTTACGAATTTAAATGTGCCTAAATTAATAAGCCTGTTAATTGTAAGATTATGCTCTGTCCGGTTATATAATTCACCTGATTCAAACCGCATCATTTGTTCAAAAACGAGTGGCTTAAAAGTTTTCTTTCTGTCTATTACATAATAGCCTTTGTAAAATACCGAGTCGGGCTTTAAGGTATCTCTGGCTGCAGAATTTAAATTATAATTTGAATAAATATAAATATCATTGATAGTATATGCATGCATGCTTTCGGTCGGCACATCAGGCTTTAGATTTACATACAAATTAGCAAGGTCACTTCCATTTGTACTGTCTACAGCAACAATGAGATGATCGGGACTAAAATAATAAAAACCCTGTTCTTTTAAAGCTGCATCAATCCTTAATCTTTCGCCTTTAACTACATCAAGACTAAAAGGGTCTCCTTTTTTTAATATCGATTTTGACGCTATGGCACGAATTGCCTCGCTTATCGCGCTGCTGTCTTTAGGGAAAGAAACTTCATTTATTTTGTATTGAACTCCGGCGTTAGCTACGTAATGCGCACTTGCCTTTTTATTTTTTACTGTAGTGTCTCCTATTGTTTTTGCATGGAAAAAACCTTTATTTTCAAGAGTATTTGTCAACACCTGAACATTTTTGTTGACGTTGACTCGGCTTAACAGAACAGGCGGCTCGCCTGTTTTTCTAAGAAACCTATTAATAAAATTATTCTTCTTGCCCGCCATATTGTAGATGAGTAACTTAAAGGGAATACCTAAAATTCTTGAATTAGGTTTAGGACGGATAAGACCCTGCAAATCAGTTTTGAGAACTTTATTTTGTTTTCTGCTTGCTTTAGAATTTTCAAGTTTCAAAGATGCGCCAGTATACAAGGCATCGTTTGCAGGAACCTTCTTTGTAGCACTGCATCCCCCTGATGAAACAATGATTACAGCAGCAACAAATAAATAAATGAGAGTAAGGCAATTTTTTTTAATTTCCATCTGTTGAATCTTTTACTGAAGCAGGAATTGATTTTCTGTCATCTGCCACGGTTTTTTCACTATCTGAAATTACCTGGTCATTCTCTGCGGGTGTATTACTTGTAGTTGCTTGCGTTGCTTGCGACTTCGTTTCTTTTTGTTGCTGAAATCTTCTTCTTTTACGGAAAATGTCTTTGAACTTATTATAATCAACAGATATTATAAACTTAAGTCCTGTTTCTATCACATACCCTTCTACTACCGCTTCGTAGTCATTTTTGCGATAACCTCTTAGTAAAAGTCTGCCATCCTGCGTTAAATTGTAATCAATCGTAACATTTCCTATCACATTGCTTGCAGTCTGCTTACTCTGTTGCGGTCCCTCTAATTCATAGTTACTGCCTACTGTTACCTTTAACCGGTCATTTAAAAGTCGTTTAGAAAGATTTACATTAAAATCTGTTCTGTCGCGTCTTTCACCGGTAGTGTAATCATCGGCAGAATTAACATCAAAACTTATATCGACCCCCGCTATAAGATCACCGGCCAACTTATTAAGCTGTTCAGTCAGTATTTTACTTACGCTTTGTCTTGCAAATGATCCAGCACTAAAGCCTCCGCCACCTCCACTGCTTTCAAATGGATTTTCTGATACAAAACGATTTAAAAGTAGTAGAGCAAAAACTTGTTTATTTAACTCCGATGGTTCTGTTCTTACCTGGTCAAGACGAGTATTGACAGTCGTTAATACCTCGTTTGAAACCCTTACATTATTTTCGGTTGGAAGAGCAATGTCGAAGGTAAGTTCAGGCTGCATCAATTGTCCTTTCATCATAAGCTTTACCTGGAAAGGCAATTTTTGCTGATAATAATTGCGTGTATTATCATTAATCTGGTTTTGTACCAGGTCCATAGCAGAAGTATTTGCTACATACACGGCAGTAATATCAATATCGGCTGTTGTGGGCTCTCCTGTCCAGGTTATTTTACTTCCTTTTTGAATATCAAATCTGCGGTGAATAAAATTAAATGACAGATCATAGGCTCCTGATTCAATTTCATAAGTACCAGCCATAGTTGTTTTTCCGCTAGGGTCAATACCAGCAGTTAATTGAGCTGCTCCTTTTACTTGCAGGAAGTCTCCATTCCCTTCATCTACAATTATATTAAATGTTGCCTCTTTCTGAATTTCGAGGTTGATAGATACATCCATACCTGTAACGGCAGTTGTATTAAATGAAGAGTCATATTTGGCAAGCGTACGTTTAAATATAGTATCACTACCAGGCGCATCCATATCAACAAATTCAATAACTCCCTTTCGATCCACTACACCCGGTTCAGGCTGTGGCAGCACTATTGACAAGTTAGTATTCTCATTTATTCGCAAATTTCCATCTACAACCGGGGCAGTTTCTGTTCCTTTTATTCTCATATTGGTATTGAAATACAACTGCCCGTAGTATAAAGCATTTTGCCTTTTTGTAGTATTAATTGCCCTGAAATTTCGCGCCTTTAAGGTGAGATCGAGGTTATAATTGATGAAGTTATTTGTTCCAGCCAAGCCATCTAACACGAGGCTATTATTTGCCGAGTCTTTTATGGTAAAAGTATCAAATTTAATTCCTTTGCTATTGACTTTGATAGTTTCACCATCTATTCTAAAGTAACTACCCAACATAGCCACATTAAAACCGGTCTTATTAAAGCTTATACCTCCATCAACATTAGGAGATGTAACTGTACCATTAATAGCTACTTTTCCTGTAAGGTTACCTGTTGCCTGGGTTATAGCTCCCATACTTGCAGCCTCAACAGTTTTGAAGGGAAGCCTGTTAATATTAAGATTAAAATCAAAGTTGCTGTTATTAGCAGGCTTGAGATAATAATTTCCTGTTAGGTTTACGTCATTTCCTCTTCCCGTAATCGTGACGTTTGTTGCAAAAACATTTTCAGTATTGTTATTTACTTTAATGTTTACATCTCCTATAGTATCTCTTTTAAGAGCCAGGTTATTTAACGTTAGGTCTGTGGTAAAGTTGGGCTGAGTCAGAACATCCTTTACCATTACATTTCCGTTAAGCATTCCCTCAATAGGCAATGAATCGGATTGTACAAACGCGGAAAGAGTAGCGAGATCAAATTTTCTTACATCTACTTCTAATGGACTGTTTGCAGACGAATTGATACTGTTTATGATTAAATGTTGCTCGCCTTTGTTCAGGTTAAAATTTTTGGCATTAACAATTGTCGATCCGAATCGTATCAAATTATCTCTGTTAATAGACCATGTATCATAATTAAGCATTAAACTGTCAGGCTTTAATGAGAAGGTAAAAATACTATCAGGCTCCTGCGCAAATAAACCTCCAAAACGATACTTTGTCTTCGATGCCTTGTCTTTAAGTGATATACCAAAATCTACTGTATTATTAGAAATATTAGCTGCTATAGCGGGTTTATATAAAATTATACTTGTACCTGCAGCAATTTGGTTAACACTGGTTGTAACGTTAAGGGCATTATTTGCAGTGGCCGCATTCATTTTTAAGTTATCTATTATGTTGGTTCCATATAAAATATACGGTACCGAAACATTAGCATTCCATCCATCACTGCTTGAAAAATTTGATTTAATAGTTATTCCATCAAAACGTTGCAGATTGGGTACAAATTGGTGAATAGTTGGGTGGTCAACTACGTTGGCATTAATTGTAAAATTATAAGGGTCAATATTTACCTGTTTCGGAGCCGGAGGACTGATAGCATAGTATGGTTGAATTGCTTCCATCATGATATCGCCTAACTGCTGCAGCTTGTATTGGCCTCGTATTACCGCATTTACAAAATCTGTTTTAAGAGCAATAATCTGTTCATCATTTACATGGCTGGCCACTACTGAAACAGAATCCATAGCTATTCTCTGGCCATTCATTACTAAAACGGAGTTTACCACATGTAACTCTCCATTCAATGCGTCAAGATTTAACTCAGGAACATTTGCTGTTATCTTGCCGTGATATACAATTGCATTAGGAGTTAAATGTAATGGCAAAGTTTTTAAACTGTCAATATCTGCGTTTACGACAAAGCCCGGAAGATTGCCACTCATATCTCCTTGAGCCTGGATAGCAAAATGAATGTTTGGATCATCCATATTAGCATTCGCAGTAAACTTCTGATCAGCAATTGATGCCTCTAAATTCAGATTTTTGTAAGTATATTGTTTTATTTCTGCTGAACTGATTATTCCCTTTAAGCTTGCATTTGCTTTTTCCGGATCGTAACCGCGACCGTCAATAGTAAAACTTGCTGATAATGCACCCATGTTTTGAGGCTGTTGCATTATAGCACCAAGATTTAAATTTGAAGTGGAAATTGTTGCATTGTATACTGCATTTATTGAGTCTAATGCATTGCTTATTTTTCCATCAACCTTTGCTGATCCTAAAGAAGTATTTAAGGTAAGATTTGCAAATGCGCTTTTCATTCCTCCTTTAATTTTGCCAGTTAAAGACATTGTGTTAGGAATGGTGATATTTTTAGGGATAGTTCCTGCAGGAGTTAAAGCTACAATTTCACCTCTGCTTGTATTAAACCTTTTTATATTTATATCAGCATTTGCATTTTTAGTATCGGTAGCATTGTTGATTATTCCTGAAATATCTATGTTGGTGTTGCGCGAATCTGTAAATTGAAACTGGGTAATTTCCAATCTTTTCATTCCACCTTTTATCTTTCCGTTCAGAGCCATTGTCTCAGGTAAACTGATATTTTGAGGAATGCTTCCCTTTGGAGCCAACGACATAATATCATCCCTGCTCGTGTTAAATCTGCGGATGCTTAAATCTGCACTTACGTTTTTAGCATCCATAGCATTATTTACTGTTCCTGACACATCTACATTTGTATTTCGCAGACCTCTCAGTTGAAAACGATCTATTACCAAACGTGCCAGGCTTCCCCGTAAGATTGTGTTTACATACAATTTCGCCTCGGGATTTCTAAAGGCAGGTTGAGCCGAAAGGGTAGGCATAAAGGTTAAAATATCTTTTACCTGCAAATAGCTGTTATCAATGTTAATATCCATTTCAAGCAATCCCATTTCTTTTTGAATAGCTGCGAGAGACGGGTACCGAATAACAGCGCTTCGCTTTATTTCCGAGCCGGGGGTTTGAATGAGTATATCATGTAAAGAAGCACCTTTGTCAGTATAAATAACATTTGCCTGAAATTTATTCAAAACAAACCCACTTCGCTCTGTCATTTGTCCTTCTGTGATATTGGTAGCTATAGTGTCATTATGAAACAAAAAATTATCTGCATGCAGAGTAAGATCTTTTATATCAAGATGAGCATAATCCATTCCTTTTGATAGCCTGGGTTTGGAATCATCGTCGTATTGAAAATTGTTGTCGTTAAATTTTACTGACGCGATTGTAAACTTCCAAGGCATTGCCTCTGCCGGTACTTCTTTTGCGTTTTCATCGGTTAGTTTAACTACTTTAGCCGTTGCCTGCTTACCTGATCTTAAAAATCCCTTGAGGTTATTAAGTTCAACATCTTTTATAGCAATAACTGAATTTTTAAGATCAAAACTTTGAGGGTGAATATTTAAGTCTTTAAAAGAGACTTTTGTTGTCATTGCTGACACGTCATTGGTGTAATTAAGATCTATGTCTTTTAAAAGAATTTCCTTATTGGTAAAATTTAAAAATTTGGGAGGTTCATTACTGACTGTTGAATCAGGGTTGGCCACTACTGCCGTTACTGCCATCGGTTGCGACTGGTGTACTCGTCCTTTAAAACCATTTAATGTAATACTTGGAACATCATAGCGAAGATTAGCCGGATCGAATGTATCTATGCGCGTATCAAAATGATTAAGGTAAACATCTACATCGTTACCTGTAACCACGTCGAAATAAACAAGACGAGTTTTATCAACAATTATTTTTTCAATCGCCATCTTCATTGCTGACGTATCTTTTACTGTTGTGTCTTTGGGCGAAGCAAAGGCATCTACTATAAACTGGTAGTTGAAAATAGTGTCAGGAAGCTGCCTTTTAATTTTTGCAGTAATCTGGTTTAAATTAATTTCATTGATCTGTATCTCTTTGTGAAGCAATTTAAACATATCAATATCTACCTTCAATTCATTTCCTGCTACTAAAGTATCTTTAGTTTTGTCTTCAATATATACCCCTCGCAGAACAAGCATTTTTGGAAAATCAATGTCAAGCCGCTTTATTTCAACACGGGTTTTAAGCTTATTCTCAAGAAATGCAACGATTTTTTTTCGGGCAAAATTTTGAACCGGAGCAGTTTGAATTGCAATAAGAAGCAATACAATTAGTGCTAACACTGAAAGTATAAAAATGCCAAATCCACGTCCTATTTTTGCAAGAAGTGATCTTTTTTTTGTGTGAGTTTTAGTTTCTTCCATAGCACTTACCTAATCTTTTATCTTCTAATAAATATTTTATAGGACAAAATGCACACCAGCGAAAAGGCATTCTAAAATTTAAGCCAATCATTTTGACAGGTAAAAAAATAAGGGGAAATGATATTTGCTGTAGAAATAATTCCTCATGCACATTAAACAAAACCGAGATTAAAAACCCGAATTTTCCTATAAAAGATAATATTTAACATTATTTGACTTCCTATGGCAGTTAAACTAGTTTAAATTATTAACGCAGTCATTATTAATATTCTAAAAACTTATATTCTTATAAGATCCTTATCTTCTCATTTTTCCAATCAGCCATAAAACAAGCGCTACAATCAGTACTACTACAATTACTCCTACCCACATACCTGCTTTAAAAATATCGGCTATGGCCTGGCAACTTGTAAGTAAAGTAGAACCTGCTAAAAAGATGGTTGCAAGTATTAAATTATTCCTCATTTTTTTCATTTTTTATTTTATAATTATAAAATTTATGCCCTCTATAAACTTTTAAGATTTTTATTTTCTTTATTCTGGATATCTTTAGCTTCTTCCACGGAATGAGAAGTAAACAGGTTGTTATCTTTTTCTGCAAGTTCACCCAAGTCGCAGTAAAACTTTTTTAACTGCTTCAATTCATCGTCTGTAAGATCTTCCACATCAATCAATCGGTTGCTTGCTTTACTGCTGGCAGCAATTAATTCATTCAATTTTAATTGCAATGCCATTGTATCTTTATTTTGAGACTGTTGAATAATAAAAACCATAAGAAAAGTAATAACCGAAGTTGCTGTATTAACTACTAATTGCCAGGTATCGGAAAAATGAAACACGGGGCCACTGCAGGCCCAAACTACTATAAACAAAACAGCAACAACAAATGCATATGAAGATCCTGTAGCTTTTGTGACAACTGTCGAAAACTTATCGAAAGGTTTATTGTTTTTTTTGTTATCAGTTTTTATATTCATAAAAATTCTATTGAGGTTTAGGGGTACTGTACTGTGCAACAAATTATAGCTTGTTTAATTTCATAGTACTATGAATAAATTGAAAAAAACAATGCCAGTAGTTAAGCTACTTATCGTTATTTCGATATTTAAACCTAAAGAAAAGGATCAGAAAGTTTAGAAAAACTGAAAAACTGTTGGTCACAATTATAGGAGTATCCTTTCTTAATACTCCATAATATATCCATAGTAATATACCTATCATTAAAGTTATAAACATCCCTATAGACAATGCTTCAACCTTTTTTTCTTTTATTATTTTAATTAGTTGTGGTAGAAGTGAAGAAGATGTCAGAATTCCTGCTGTTATACCAATAGCCCCTGTTATTTCCAAACCGGTTAGTTTTTGTTTCTAAAAATAATATCAATTGTTAAAGCTTCTTTTCGAACCTATTTCCTTAAAAAAGCTTTGTATCTCTTCTTATATTAATTCACCTATCATACCAGCTTTTGTTTTTACTTCAATTGCTACAATGTTGTCTACCTTTTTTATTTAATAATTCCATTTTTTCTTCTACCTTTCAAAGGTGCTAGAGTTTTCCGTGGACTACCGATCGCCTTACCCGTTGACTATTAGTAAAAAAAGTAAAGAGAAAAACTTAATTTTAATAATGAATCGTTAGCATAAATAACATTTGTAAAGTAGGAAAATAAATATGTAAAAAACAATAATTCGATGGGAAAATAATTCCACAAAATTGACATAACTCATTTATTATGTTGGTATTATTAACACTACGACACCTATTATTTTTGGCATTATTTTTTTAAAATATCATTTACAAATGCGTTAAAAATAATTTTTTACAATTAAAAACCATTATTATGAACTCAGGATCAAAAGTATTATTAGGCGTATTGGCAGGGGCTGCTACAGGTGCTATTTTAGGAGTTTTATTTGCTCCTGATAAAGGCTTGGAAACAAGAAAGAAGATTTCTGATGGCAGTAAAGACCTATCACAAAATTTGAAAGACAAATTTAGCGAATTTGTTGATGGCCTTGCTGATAAGTATGAAACCGTAAAAGAAAGCGCTACCGACCTTATTGAGCAGGGAAAAGCTAAAGCTTCAAATGTTGCTAATGCCTTAAAATCTGACGCTGCAGGAGCTGTAGCAACAGGGGCACAGGCTACTGCAAACGGTGCACAGTCAGCTGCAGATAAAGCTTCATCATATCAATCATAAATTTCTTTTCTAAGGCACTTGTATCAAACAGGTTTCCGGCGATTATTAAAAACCAGCTATGGACAGACAGCCAACTTTAACTTTAATAGAATCCCTATTTAGCGAATCTAAAGAGTACGCATCAGACAGGCTTGAATTATATAAATTAAAGGCAGTTGATAAGACATCAAATATTGCCTCATCTGTTGTTGCAGGTATTGCTTTAGTTATTGTATTTTTTATATTTTTTATTGTGCTTAACATTGGTATAGCCCTGCTTATAGGTGATTTAGTTGGTAAATCATATTTAGGATTTTTGATTTTAGCTGCGTTGTATGCAATCGCCGGACTTGTTTTACTTAAGGGTAGAAATAAGTTCTTTAAGACACCTATTACCGGAATGCTCATACGTAAATTTTTATAAGGATGGCAAACAGGAGAAAAATTACTAATGATGCTGATTTACAAGCAGCTATAAAAGAACTTGAAAGAAAAGTGAAGCTCGATGAAGAGGAAATTAAAGATAGTTACGACGAAGTAAAGGTAAATCTTAACCCTAAAAGAGTGGTTAAAAATACTTTTAGCTATGTGGCTGAAACACCAGAAGTTCAAAGAACGCTGGTAAATACAGCTATAGGGTTTATTTTGGGCTATGCATCAAAAAAGGCTGTAGAACTATTGTCTGAACAATCTTTAAACAGAACAGTAGAAAATCTTGTAAATCATCAGATCACTAAACTCGAAAACAAACATCCGCAAAGCTTGCTTTCTAAAGGAATTTCACTTTTCAGGAAACATACTCCACCGGACTCTCCTATTTATCCTTTGGTAAAATATAGGTAAATATTTAATTATTAATACATCAAAAATTAGCAAAAGCTATTTACAAGATAAATAGCTTTTGTCTTTTATAAGTATCTACTCCTGTGTCGGCATATCTTATTCTAACTAGTTATGAGCCTTTCGTCTTAGTTGGACTTTAAAATTTCCATCAGGATTTTTTCCTCTTTTGTCAGATCTGCTTTGTTGTCATCATCTTCAAGGGAGTCTAAATGCTTTAAATGTTTTTCAAGTGTTTTTGTTTCATATAAAGAAACAATAAGTGGATGGACATAATATTTTTTACAAACGGTACGCGTATTTCCTAACGCGCCTGCAACCATATCTAGCGCTGCTACAATATTTTTTTTTGTTTCGCTTTGTGTATCACTAAGACCCAGCTCTTTAAATGCTAATAGCGCCTGAACAGTTCCTGACCACGTTCTAAGATCTTTGGCAGTAAAATCTCCATCACCGATACTTTTTATATAGTCGTTAACCATTCCGGAGTCAATGCTTCTACGGTGTCCATCGTCATCAATAAACTGAAAAAGTTCTTTCCCCGGTATGTCCTGGCATTTTTTCACAATTTTTGCCAGCCTTTTACTTTTAATGTCAATATCATGATATACACCTTTTTTTCCTTTAAAGGAAAATTTAATGCTTGTACCTTGAATTTTTACATGCCTGTCCTTTAAAGTGGTAATGCCATAAGAGCCATTTGCTTTTTCATAAGAGCAATTGCCAATTCGTATATTAGTTCTTTCCATAAGGCTAACGACAGTTGCCAAAACTTTTTCTACCGGCAAGCCCGGCAAAGAAAGGTCTTTTTCAACTTTTAGTCTTAATGATGGTAGCACCGTCCCAAATTGATAAAGCCTGTAGAATTTTGTTCGATTTCTTAACGCATTCCATGAAGCATGATACTTATATTGTTTCCGGTTTTTGGTATCAATACCGGTTGCCTGTAAATGACCATTATCTTTAGGTGATATCCATACATTTTCCCAGGCGGGTGGTAACACAAGTCTTTTTATTCTTAATAAAGTTTCCTCGTCCGTAACTTTTTTCCCCTGGTATTTGTATTCAAATCCATCATTTGTTTTTATTCGTTCTATACCAGGAACGTTATCACTCAAATAGACCAAGTTAACTGCTTCCGCAGTTTTAACAGGGCTTTTCAAAATCGACCTGATCCTTCTTTTTGGAATACTTGCTATAGCATCAGCAGCTATCGTGGAATCCATAAATTGTTATTTATAAATATTAGTCGAAAATCGTACCTACTATAAATTGGAGGATTACATAAAATAATAATAACAGTTATAATTTTGTTTAATTTGTATGCGGAAGCATTTCTACAAAACATAATGAGGCCTGATTTTTCTTTCTTTTAAAAAAATTATCAGTCATGCGATTATCACAGCAAAACCTTCTTCAGAATAAATCTTTTATAAATAACGAATGGGTTTCAGAGCAAAGTGGAAAAACGTTTGAAGTTACTAATCCGGCTACAGGAGATGTAATAACCCGGGTGGCTAATTGTACGCCCAAAGAGACGGAACAAGCCATTGAAGCCGCGACAAAAGCTTTTGAAGTATGGCGTAAAAAAACTGCAAAAGAAAGATCGGCAATAATGCGAAAGTGGTTTAACCTGGTAAATGATAGCCGGAATGACCTTGCATTGCTAATGACGACTGAACAAGGAAAACCGTTAGCAGAGGCAAAAGGAGAAATAACTTATGGAGCATCTTTTATAGAGTGGTTTGCCGAAGAAGCCAGAAGGGTATATGGGGACGTAATTCCGACTCCTTTAAATGACCGCAGAATTGTTGTGATAAAACAACCTATTGGTGTTGTTGCTGCCATTACTCCCTGGAATTTTCCTATATCGATGATTACCCGCAAAATATCACCGGCAATTGCCGCTGGTTGTACAGTTGTACTTAAACCTGCTGCTCAAACACCTTTAAGTGCCTTAGCCCTTGCCTACCTTTCAAAAGAAGCTGGTTTTCCTGATGGGGTTATAAACATTATAACGTCTGATAATGCAGCAGAGATTGGTAAAGTAATGACTGAACATCCACTTGTTCAGAAATTTTCATTTACAGGTTCTACAGGTGTGGGAAAAATGCTAATGCAACAATGCGCTTCTACAGTAAAAAAAGTTTCATTAGAACTTGGAGGTAATGCACCACTAATTGTGTTTGACGATGCAAATATTCAGCAGGCTGTAAAAGGTGCACTTGCCAGCAAATACCGAAATGCAGGACAGACTTGTGTATGTGCAAACCGAATATATGTTCAGGATCAAATTTACAACCAATTCATTCAGGAATATAAAAAAGCAGTTACTTCTTTAAAGGTAGGAGAAGGTACGCAACCGGGTGTAGAAATCGGGCCATTGATAGATGAAAAAGCGATTGAAAAAATAAACAGGCTGGTACATGAGGCAGTAGGTAAAGGAGCTGAAATAACAACAGGTGGAAATAATCACATGGCGGGTAAGTTATTTTTCCAACCTACCATCGTTGAAAACTGCAACCAGGAAATGGCACTAAGCAAAGAAGAAATATTTGGACCTGTTTCTGCCATATATAAATTTGATACAGAAGAAGAAGCTATACGATTTGCAAATGATACAGAATATGGTTTAGCTTCTTATTTTTTTACCCAAAATTTGGCAAGAGCATGGAGAGTTGCAGAAGCATTGGATTATGGAATTGTTGGTATAAATGAGGGGGTAGTATCACACGCAGAAGCACCGTTTGGAGGTATGAAAGAAAGCGGTATAGGACGAGAGGGGAGCAAGTATGGAATTGAAGAATATGTTGAGATTAAATATCTCTGCCTTGGAGGGATGTAATCATTTGCGCCCAGTTGTTAGACTTTAAATAAAAAGGATTCGTAAAACTGTTACTTTAATCAACTGGATCAATTTTATTTGTAGTGTAGAGAATTAGATGCTATGTGTAAATTAGCAGGCGTAGATTTTCTCCACGACGTCATGATATTCGTCTAAAACTACTTTTCTTTTTACGCTCATTTTTGGAGTCATTTCACCTGTATCAATACTCCATTCACGTGGTAACAATTCAAACTTCTTTATCTGCTCAACGTGATTAAAATATTTATTAAAAGAGTCAATTAGGTCTGTATACAAATCTAAAACTTTAGGATTTTTAACGGCCTCTTCATTGCTTACAAATCGTACATCATTATCTCTCATCCACTGTCGCAACATGGGAAAAGCAGGAACAATTAATGCAGCGACAAACTTTTTGTTAGCACCAATTACAAGTACCTGTTCTACAAAATTACTTTCTTTTAATTTATTCTCAATTACCTGTGGCGCAACATACTTTCCGCCACTTGTTTTAAACAGCTCCTTTTTTCTGTCAGTTATTTTTAAAAATCTACCGGAGTCCCAGGTACCAATATCACCCGTATGTAACCAACCATCCACTATTACTTCGGCAGTCAGGTCAGGACGTTTGTAATATCCTGCCATTACGGTGGGGCCTTTTACCAGTATTTCTCCGTCTTCCGCCAGCTTTACTTCAATTCCATCAATAGGTGGACCCACTGTGCCAAACTTTGTATCACTCTTCGGCTTTCGCCTGTTAATACTTATAACCGGGCTGTTTTCGGTTGGCCCATAACCTTCATATAAAGGAATCTGAGCAGCATTAAAAATCTTAAGAAGTTTTACCTGACACGCGGCTCCTCCAGATATAACAAATGAGATATTTCCACCCAAAGCTTCCCTCCATTTACTAAAAACCAACTTATTGGCAAGTGCAAGCTGCGTTCTATACCAGATACCTCCGCTTACGTTATTATCATATTTTTCAGCCAGGTCCACTGCCCAAAAGAATAACTTTCGCCTAGCTCCTTTAAGTTCACTTCCTTTTGCCATAATTTTCTCAAAAACCTTCTCTAATAAACGAGGTACTGTTGTAAAACCGTCAGGTTTTACTTCCCTTAAATTATCCGCTATCGTACCCAAACTCTCGGCATAGTAAATGCTAATGCCACTATACAAAAAAATATAAGTAGCCATTTTCTCAAATATATGATTCAGTGGTAAAAAGCTTAAAACCTTAAGCTTTGGATCATCAGGAAAAGGAAAACTTTCTTTACTAAATTGTACGTTGGTATAAATATTTTCATGGCTGAGCATAACGCCTTTGGGTATGCCTGTAGTGCCAGAGGTATAAATTATGGTGGCTACTTGCTTTGGTGAGACTGCTGCTTTTATATCCGAAACTTTTTTCAATTCACTGGACCCGGTTGTCAACAAGCTTTTCCAGTTTTTTACACCTTCTATTTCATCAAAAGAATAAATATCACGCAGGGTATCGACCCTTTCTGAAACGCTTAATACTTTTTCAAGTAACTCCTGATTGCTTACAAAGATCATTTTAGCCCCCGATTCCTTCAATATAAACTCGAGCTCAATAGGGTTAGTTGTAGGATAAATCGGAACGAGTATTGCACCGGTTTGTTGAACAGCCATATCAGTAAAAACCCACTCAGGACGATTATTGCTGATAATAGCAACTTTATCAGCTGCTTCAACTGTCATATTGTTACCCTGACAGCCTTTTTTTATAAGACCCCCGCTTAATGCATTAACTGTTTCACTTACTTCTAACGTGCTATAAGAGCGCCAGGAACCGTTAACTTTTTCGGCGAACATAGTTTCTTTTGGAAACTTAGACAACTGGTACTCAATACAGTCAAATAATCGTTTTAGTTCCATATGACAATAGTTAACGTATAGCTAAAGACGAGAGGCTTATATTGCCAAAGTTGTGTATGCTCAGACTTTACATGATAGGCAAAAAAAGGCGCTATTTCGCTGCAATGTAGTAGTACTGCTGGCCCTCGGGTACTTTAAACACTTTACTCCGTATAAATGTAAGAAAAGTATTCAACTCCTGCTGGTGGAATTGTTGCCAGGTCTGATAGGCTTTAAGGTTAGCCGCTGGACCAAATAGCCAAAAGTTGTACGCCTCAAACATTCCCTCCTGCAGCAACTGTCTCTGATGTTCGAATAACCTGAATGGATAAGTATCGCCATAAGTATTATACCAGTCAAGTATAAAACGGGTTCGGATAACGGTGAGTGTCTCAGGAGTAATTCCGAGCGATGTTTGACTTTGCTGCTTGTTCAGCGTCTCTGCTACGGCTGTTGTAAATTGTACAAATTTTTTATCCGCTTTTTTGTCGATATTTTTTTTCTCTGTAATCTTGGGAGGTACATAACCGGCCACAAAATACTTTTTGTACTGATCGAGAAGCAGGTTTTTCATTTCAGTGCTTCTTGCAGTAAAGCTTTCCATATTTAAAAACATTTCAGCGTATAAAATGCTCCATAAACTATTCCCACTTAAAGCATATTGTTTTGCAAGCAAGAAATAATTACTGCTATAATTAGGATCAGCGTCAACGCCTTTTTCCCAAAGTTTTACTGCGAGGTCCATTTTTTTGTCGGCGACCAGTTCACCATACTCACTATACAGTACCCCTTCATCCGGAAATTTTTTTAAGCCCGTTTTGTAAAGCTTTTCCGCCTCATCATCTTCAGCAATGGCTCTATAAGTTAACCCAAGCAGTTGAAAACTTTGCACGTCCGCATCTTTGCGTTCAACTAATGGTTTACCCACCTCCATGGCTTTAGCAAAATCTCTTTTAAGATAATAGGCAAAAAGAAGATCCTTGGTAATTTGCAGATCATCGGGTTGTATCTGCAATGCTTTCTTCAATACCAAAACAGCATTATCATAATCGCCTTGCTGCAAAAAAGTTTTAGCAGTTGCATGCAGCGTATCGGCATTTTGCGTGGACTGAGCAAAACAAAAAGAAGAGATAAAAACAAAAACGACAAAGAAATATTTTTTCATAAAATTCCACTTAAACAGCAAAGAGGTAATCAATTTTAGATCCTCTTTTTCCAATTAATCTATAAGATGTGTTAACAATCCATCTCTCAACTTAGGTTCAAACCATGTACTCTTAGGTGGCATAACATTTCCGCTGTCAGCAATATCAAACAATTGCTCAATACTTACTGGGAACAAGCTGAAGGCAACTGCCATTTCACCACTGTCCACTTTTTTGGCGAGTTCAGATAAGCCTCTAATTCCACCGATGAAATCTATTCTGGTATCGGTACGAGGATCATGAATGCCTAATATTTTGCTTAGAATATTGTTTTGCAGAATAGAGACATCTAAAATACCAATAGGATCATTAGTATAAGTGCCTTCCTTAGCCGTAATTGAATACCAGTTTTTGTCAATATACATGCCTAATTGATGCAATGCCTCTGGCTTTACCTCGTTCTGACCAGTCAATTTTACTTCAAAGTTCTCGCCGACCTTTTTCAAAAACTCATCTACCGATAAACCATTAAGATCTTTCACCGCCCGATTATAATCCATAATATGCAACTGGCTGGCAGGAAATAAAGTGGTTAAAAAATAGTTTGCCTCTTCACTGGCTTTGTCTCCTAACGCTGCACGCACCTTTGCTGCTGAGGCAGCCCGGTGATGGCCGTCAGCGATATATGTATTAGGAACTTCTTCCTCAAAAAGAGATGTAATATTGCTGATTGAAGACGAATCATTTATAACCCAGATGGTATGCTGAATGTTGTCGTCAGCAGTAAAATTGTATACGGGATTTCTGTCTTTCTTCCATTGGTTCAGTAGATTGTCAATTGCTTCGACATTTCTGTATGCTAAAAAAACGTTGCCTGTCTGTGCCCCTGTTATTTTAATATGATTGATGCGGTCTTGTTCTTTTTCTGGCCTGGTAAATTCATGTTTTTTAATAATGTCATTTTCATAATCTTCAACAGAGCTACCGCAAACAAGCCCGGTTTGACTTCTTCCATTCATCACAAGTTCATATATATAATAACACGGCTTGCTTTCCATGAAAAGAACCTTACGCTGAATAAACGCATGAAGATTTTGCCTTGCCTTATCATAAACTTCCATACTATGTATATCCGCATTTTCAGGAAGATCTATCTCGCTTTTTGTTACATGTAAAAAGGAATAAGAATTGCCCTGAGCCTCTGTTTTAGCTTCCTTACTGCTAAGCACGTCGTAAGGTCGTGAAGCTACTTTAGAAGCAAGTTCTGCCGCTGGCCTGAGCGCTTTAAAAGGTAAAATTTTCGCCATTAATATAAATTATTTTTGCAAGATAATAAATGTGTTGGGGTTAAAGGTGGGATAGTTACAGATTAACACTAACTTCTACTGTATCAACTTTCAATCTTTATCCAAATTTGTTTGAGAATTCTTTCATTACTTCTACCAGCACCTTTACACTGCTTAACGGTAATGCATTGTAAAAAGAAGCGCGAAAACCACCCACCGAGCGATGACCTTTTATGCCATACAGATTTTCTTTTTTACAAACTTCCAGAAACTGTTTTTCAAGCGCAGGATCTTCTATTGTGAAAACTGCATTCATTTTACTACGATCTTCTTTTACAACCGGACCTTTAAAAATGGGCAGATCGTCAAGAACAGAATAAAATAAAGCTGCTTTTTCGTTATTTAGTTTTTCTATTCCAGCAACACTACCCATTTTTTTTATCCATCTCAGCGTTAACATACTGACATAAATAGCAAAAACGGGCGGAGTATTCAGCATCGATTTATTTTCGATATGATTTCGGTAATCTAGAATAGTTGGAATTTTTCGCGTTACTTTTCCCAAAATATTCTTATTGACCACCAAAAGATTTACACCTGCAATTCCTACGTTTTTCTGTGCTCCGGCATAAATAAGCGAAAAACGGTTAAAATCCATTTGACAACTTAAAATATCGCTGCTCATATCGGCCACAAGAGGAGCATCTGTCTCAGGAATAGTATGCCACTGAGTTCCTTCAACTGTATTATTGGTAGTATAATGTAGATACACCGCATCTGCCGGCACTTCAAATCTTTTTGGCAGATATGTATGATTTTTATCTTTAGAAGATGAGACTACCTCTACGTTTCCAAAAAGCCTTGCCTCTTTTATCGCTTTACTACCCCATATGCCATTGTCAATATATGCAGCAGTTTTATCTTCATTTAATAAATTATAGGGTACCTGCATAAACTGTGTACTAGCACCGCCGTGCAGAAACAAAACTTCATGGTCTGCATCTAACTGCATCAGTTCTTTTACCAGCGAAACTGCCTCATTCATAACCTCCTCAAACAAAGGAGTGCGATGACCTATTTCAAGTATTGATAAACCACTGTTGTTAAAATTTAAAAGTGCTTCACTTGCCTGCTTAAAGACTTCAGACGGAAGAATGCTTGGACCGGCATTAAAATTATGGACCATTATTCAAAAATTGAAGTGCAAAGTAAACGAAAGGGTTTTAAAAGTTCAACGCAATATTTTTAATGACAGTTGGATCTGGGAATCGACGAGATAGCAATTGACCAATAAATAACACTCTTTCCATTCATTTTATTCTGACCTGTAAACACTAATACTTCTGCTGATGCAATCAATTACATAGTGAAGAGCGAAGCTTATTTTATAATTCTATTTCAACTTCTCTGGCTTTTAAAACTTAGAACTGCCTGGCAATCTTTCATTAATGAATCTAATTAGTTTGCACCTTTATTCTGTAATTTCAACAATTTTAAACTTGCAGTTAAATACCACCTGACTATGATTACTACAACTACTCATGCTATTGAAGGTCATCCTGTACAGCACTATCTTGGTATTGTGAGTGCGGAGTCGATTATAGGAGCAAATATTTTTAAAGATCTATTTGCCGGTCTGCGCGATATTGCCGGTGGACGAAGTGGAACATACGAAAAAGTAATTGAAGAGGCGCGAACGATTGCCCTGAATGAACTTATACAAAAAGCACAAAGCATAGGTGCAAATGCTATAATTGGTATAGATGTGGATTTTGAAACAATAGGCGCATCAGGAAGTATGCTGATGGTAATGGCAACAGGAACAGCCGTACGAATATAAGTTTCTTTCGCAGACCTTCTTCATACTATAAAAAAACTTAAAGACTGTTAATTATAATAAAAAGACTTACTTTTTTTGCGGAAATTCTATATAAAATTGTTAATGATAGCGGAATAATAATAAATTGCCGCTAAAAATCTTCAAACCGTCTTCATTTATCTATTTTTTAATATTTGCTCAAAACAAGAAACAAAGGAAGCTTCCATGAAAAAATTGAAACAGGCTATTGATAAGTTATCAATGGCAAAATGGTATGCAATAATACCAATGATAATTAGTATTTTATTTGTTATATCCTGCGGCAAGGGTGAAAGAGCAGGAAAAGCGAGAGTTTTGGTATTTGCTAAAACAATGGGATGGCACCATTCTTCTATACCAAATGGTATTGCCGCAATTCAAAAACTGGGAGCAGAAAATAATTTCCAGGTTGACACAACAACAAATCCAGATTATTTTAATGAAGATTCTTTAAAAAATTATTCTGCCGTTGTATTTCTTAGCACAACCGGAGATGTATTAGATTATCGGCAGGAAGCAGCTTTTGAAAGATACATACAGGCGGGTGGAGGTTATGTTGGAGTGCACGCTGCTGCAGATACAGAATATGATTGGGGCTGGTACGACAGGCTTGTAGGCGCTCATTTTTATGATCACCCCGGTATACATGATACCTTTCATAATGTACAGGAAGGCATGTTTAACGTAGTTGATCAAAACAACATTTCAACCAAACATCTTCCAAAAGAATGGAAACGAACTGACGAATTTTACAGTTTCAGGAAGGAACCAAATGATGTAAAAGTTCTCATTACTCTGGATGAAAATAGTTACCACGGTGGAAAGAGAATGGGCAATCACCCAATGGCCTGGTATCATGACTTCGATGGTGGACGCGCTTTTTATACCGCGTTAGGTCACACAGAAGAGTCTTATACAGATCCACTTTACTTAAAACACCTTTTAGGAGGAATACAATATGCTATAGGTGACAACGTAAAACTTGATTATGCTAAAGCAAAGACTCAAATGCCTCCCGAGGAAGACCGCTTTACCAAAACTTCACTTGTACAAGACACATTTTTTGAACCAACAGAAATGACTGTTCTTCCTAATCTTGATATACTAGTTGTTCAGCGTCGTGGAGAAATTATGTTATACAATCATGAGACAAAAAACGTAAAACAAGTTGGATATCTTAATGTCTACTGGAAGACACAACATACTCCGGGCGTAAATGCAGAAGAGGGATTATTGGGTCTTAGTAAAGATCCTAATTTTGCAAAAAACAATTGGATATATATGTATTATAGTCCAATTGATTCTTCAGTAAATCGTTTATCAAGATTTACTTTTAAAAATGACACGATAGATTATGCTTCTGAAAAAGTAATTCTTGAAGTAAAATCACAGCGCGAGATATGTTGCCATACCGGTGGATCTATTGCTTTTGGAAAAGATGGTTTATTATATCTTTCAGCCGGAGATAATTCTACGCCATTTAACGAGCCTAAAGCAAAATATGTTAACAATGGATTTGCTCCTTTGAACGATCTTCCCGGTCACATGCAGTATGATGCAAGAAGGTCTGCAGGCAATACAAATGACCTTCGCGGAAAAATTATGCGCATAAGGGTAAAAGACGATGGTACATACGAAATTCCGGAAGGCAACCTTTTTCCTAAAGGAACAGATAAAGCAAGGCCAGAAATTTACGTAATGGGTGATAGAAATCCCTACCGCATTTCGGTTGACCAGAAAAACAATAACTTGTATTGGGGTGAAGTAGGTCCCGATGCCAACGCTGACAGCTTTAATACACGCGGACCACGTGGATATGATGAAGTGAACCAAGCTAGAAAAGCAGGCTATTTTGGCTGGCCACTTTTTGTTGGTAACAACTATCCTTACCGTGAATATAATTATGCAACTGGTCAAAGTGGTGCTGCCTTTGACCCAGCCCACCCGGTAAACAATTCAAGGAACAATACAGGGCTTACAAATCTTCCTCCTGCACAGCCCGCATTCATCTGGTATCCTTACGATGCTTCACCTGATTTTCCTCAGGTAGGTACAGGTGGCAGAAATGCTATGGCTGGTCCCGTTTATTACACTGATATGTGGCCTAAAGAAACCCGCCTGCCAGATTATTATAATGGTAAACTCTTTATTTACGACTGGATTCGCGGTTGGATAAAAGCAGTTACGATGTTGCCAAATGGCGATTTTGATAAAATGGAACCTTTTATGGAACATACGAAGCTTAACAACTGTATTGATATGGAAGTAGGACCAGATGGAAAGATATATTTACTGGAGTACGGTTCAGGCTGGTTTAGCAAAAATCCTGATGCGGGGTTATCACGTATTGATTACAATGCTGGTAATATCGCACCAAAAATTACAGCGATAAATGTTGATAAAACCTCCGGAACTCTTCCATTTGCAGTTAAAGCCACCGTTTCCGCTAAAGACCCTGAAAAGGAAAAACTTACCTATATATGGGATATGGGTAATGGCACCAAAAAAGAAACATCAACTCCGGAAGTTGATTATACTTATACTAATCCCGGTGATTATAAAATCTCAGTTATTGCAAAAGACAAGGAAGGAGCAACTACAAAGAGTGATGAATTAAGTATTTACGCAGGCAACGAAGAACCAAAAGTTTCTATACAGCTAACAGGAGGTAACAAGTCTTTTTATATTCCGGGTAAACCGATCAACTATTCTGTAAGTGTAAAAGATAATGATACTGCGAAAATAGATCCTGCGAATTTGTATGTGTCAGTAGATTATATTGAGGGTTTTGATAAAGCAGGCGCAACTTTGGGTCATCAGCAAGGGCAAGCTTCAATAAGCGGAAAAAGTTTAATGCTTTCTCTTGATTGTAAGAGCTGTCATAAAGAGAATGAAAAATCAATCGGACCTGCATACATAATGGTGGCGCAGAAATATCAGAAAGATCCGAACGCTATGAACCACCTGACACAAAAAATCATTAAAGGTGGAAGCGGCGTCTGGGGAGAGGTTGCTATGCCCGCACATCCAACACTATCTCAAAGCGATGCAACCCAACTGGTAACCTGGATATTATCTCTTGGGAATAAAGCAGCAGTTAAAAAATCGCTGCCCCAATCTGGCACGATCACTCCATTGGCTAATCAAAAGCCCAACGCTGTTTTGGTTTTATCGGCTAGTTACACTGACAAAGGTGGAAATAATATAAAAGCACTTACCGGCAGTAATTCTGTAGCGCTTCACAGCAACACCATTACTTTTAGAGGCACTGAGAAAGTACAGGGTTTCACTTCTATGAAATTTAATGGAATGAGCTTATTATTGGTTCCTCAGACCGGAGGATGGTTTGCAATTGACAGTGTTGATCTTACCAGCGTTAAGTCTGCCAATCTTACAATGGGCTGGCAGGAAGCTCCAAAAACGCCTTTAGATTTTGAAGTAAGGCTTGATGGTAACGATGGGAAAGTTATTGGCCAGGGAAGCTTACCAACACCTAAAGCAGGGCAAAAAGGTGCTGTTGCTCATATTAACCTTCAAGGTGCAAGTGATGGAAAGTTTCATTCTGTGTACTTTATTTACAAACCAAAAGATACTAAACTTCCTATACAAGCTGGAATAACTTCAGTACAGTTTAGTGGGCAATAAAAGGTTATAGAACTTATCTTTCAACTTTGAAAAGATACTTGTAGAAAACAAAAAGCCTGTAAAATAATTTACAGGCTTTTTGTTTTCTATTTATTTAATAAAGGTTTATCCTACTTCCTTCTCAAAGATTCGCCCTGTTTGTTTGTTTTTAAGAATAACCTTTTTTGCTCCATAATGGGTTACTTCTTCTTTAATTAGATAATGATCATTGTCATATTCGATTAAATGGCTGTCTTTAGATATTCCTTCTTTTCCTCTCCATATGTCAAGTTGTACCGGTTCCCACTGTTTAGATTTGGCTGAGCGGTAACAGGCATCTAAAACAGAATTAACAATATAACCATCATAAAAAGTTTCTTTAGGCGAACTTCCATTTTCCAATGAATTAAACATATCCATAAACATGTGGTTGTAGCCCAACTCATTCAGTTCATCCCCAACAGGAAAAAGCCAACCAGTATTGCTTTCTGCCTTTTCAGCTACGTAATCTGCACCTATACCTGTCGTAAACATTTCAAATCCTGTACGTAAAAAATTATTTATCCAGATAGTTCCTTCAGTACCCATTACTTCATCACGAAGATCAAGCCCTCCCCGAAAAGTCCAGCTTACTTCAAACTGGCCTATCGCACCATTTTCATATTTTACCAATGCTATTGAGTGGTCTTCTGCATCTATCGGTTTTACCTGTGTGTCTGCCCAACACATTACTTCTATAGGTTTGATATCTTTTCCTATATAGCTCCTTGCTATTTCCACGCAGTGACAGCCAAGATCGAGTATACATCCACCTCCGGCCTGTTCTATATTCCAAAACCATTCGCTGTGTGGACCGGGATGAGTCTCTCTTGATTTAGCCCACAGTATTCTTCCCAGGGCTCCATTCTTCACACTTTCGTGTGCCTTTATAAATTTGGGGGTATATACCAGATCCTCAAGATACCCGTTAAATATGCCTGCACTTTCCACTGCCTCAAGCATGCGCTTAGCTTCTGCCGCATTTCTTCCCAACGGTTTAGTTGTCATTACGGCCTTTTTGTGTTTGCAGCAGAGCATTACAGCTTCTTCGTGCAGGTTATTTGGCAGCGCTATACAAACAATATCAACATCAGGATGAGCAATAGATTCTTCCATATTGGTAGTGTGATGATTCACTTTGTAGTCCTCTGCAAATTTCTTTGAAGACTCTTCTCTACGGGAATAGATGCTTACAATTTTATCTCTGCTTCTGTACCCCTGTAGAGATTCAGCATAAAACCGTCCGATGAACCCGGAACCGAGCATAGCAATACGTTGCATTTTTTTTGTTTTATTTTCGTTATTAATATTGAAAAATTAAATAAAGCAATATCAAATATTGATATTAAAAAGATTACGCTCATTATTTGAAGAACTCAGCCGGAAGTTGGGACAACGGTTGAATTTTTATTTCCTTATAAAACACTTCTGCGCCTTCTGATTGTATTTGCAGTTTTCCTTTCGCAAGAGGCAATGTCTTCCCATTTTCCATTTGTCTTGAATTATATAAAACCATCATCACTTTTCCATTTATCATATGCACGCTTGTATCTCCATGGCTGTATAAATCAAGCGTGTTCCATTGCCCTGATGGTTTTTCTGCGTCTATTGCTTTTCGACAATGCCGACCCACAGGGCCGTCTGCGCTAAAAGTAAACATTTTTCCGTTTGGGTTATACACATAATCACTATCCGAATTTTGAATAGCTGGAATATCTGCAATTCCTCCTGCTACTCCCCAATATTCGCCACAATTTCCTTCTTCTATCTGAAATTCCTGCGAACGCATCCAGGCACCATAATCAGCCCCATAACGACCTACGGAATGGTACAATAAACCACTGTCCTTTTTCTTGTTTTTCTTTTGTCCCCATGTTAGATTACCCCATTTAAACTTCAACTGAAAATGATAGTTTTCATATTCATTTTTGGTAGAGATAGCGCCCCAGCTCTCTCCTGATATACGTATTATGTTTTCACCGTCTTCTTTTACTATCGTAAAAACATGCTTAGGATCATTATCAAGTCCAACAGGCGTTTTACCAATTATCTTGCCTGTACTGTCTAAATCAGGACCAAGATAAGTATTCCATCCCGTCAAATCCCTTCCGTTGAACAATGAAGTCCAATCGTCATTTCTTCTTATCGTGCTAAAACTTACTACCGAAATAAAAAAAAGAAAAAGTAGAAATACAGGCTGGAGAAATTTCATATTATCGTTTTCATAAAAATAATTGTATTAAATGTAAAAGGTTAAGATTTTCAACTGTAAAATTTGATAATACTTTTTGGCTTGTTTAGAAATTTAATTGCATATTTCATACGTTTTGATGTTTAAACCTCATGATTGGTAAAAAAGCTTCAACATTGGCATGTAAATCGCTAATTTTATTGCGCAATAATAATTTTTAACTCAAACAACGATAGCATGTCTTCAAGACGTTCATTCATCAAATCCGCGTCACTCCTTACCGCGGGAGCTTATTTGAAACCTTCAGGTTTTAAACCCTCTAAACAATATATCGGCTTACAGTTATACACAGTACGCGATGCGATGCAAAGCGACCCCGCAGGTACCCTGGCTAAAGTAGCTAAACTAGGGTACAACTCGGTGGAAGGAGCAACATATACAGGAAGTGAGAAATTTTACGGTATGGACACTGCCGCCTTTTCCAAGCTCTTAAA
The DNA here is from genome assembly GCF_000374045.1 of Segetibacter koreensis DSM 18137. Taxonomy (GTDB): domain Bacteria; phylum Bacteroidota; class Bacteroidia; order Chitinophagales; family Chitinophagaceae; genus Segetibacter; species Segetibacter koreensis. The sequence goes on from NZ_KB893348.1 coordinate 84,974, forward strand.
AGACAATGGTTTAATAATGCCTAGCAGTCACTACAGGTTGGGCGAGGAAAAAGCAAACAATGAACCTGTGCAGGGCACAATCTTGCACGATTGGGACAAAGCTGTAGACGATGCATCATCTATTGGTATTAAATATATGGTTTGTGCTTACTTATCTGACAGTGAACGTGGAGGATTGGATCATTATAAATATGTAGCAGAACAATTGAATAAAGCGGGCGAACGTTGCAAAAAATCAAATATTCAACTTTGCTATCACAATCATGCCTTTGAATTTGACAGCCAGGATGGAAAATTGCCTTATGAAATTCTCTTGAATGAAACGGATAAAAATCTTGTAAAGATGGAAATGGATATTTACTGGATAAGCAAAGCCGGGAAAGATCCCGTTGAATTGTTTAATAAATATCCGGGAAGATTTCCTTTGTTTCATTTAAAAGACATGGATAATACACCCGATAAAAATTTTACAGAAGTCGGAAACGGAACAATTGACTTTAAAAGAATACTTGCTAACGCAAATAAGGCAGGATTAAAATACTTTTTTGTAGAACAGGATAAAACTCCCGGAGATCCTTTTGATAGCATTGCAAAAAGCATTAGTTACATAAAAGGCACATTGCTTAAAAGTGCCTGATAAAGTTTTGTTTCTTACTATTCAGACAAAGAAAACAAGTAAATAAAACGATGTGCTTAAGCGACAAGGAGGAATTTTAATATCAATTGAAATTCCTCCTTTTTTATTAATACAATTCTCGCTTATTTAAAAAACTTTGACCCTCAAATACTCACTAATTTTTATATGAAAAAACTTCACTTTACAAAAAAGTCTCTTTTTTCCCTTTTAACTTTTCTTAGTTTGTCAGCTTATTCCCAGCAAAAGATCGGCGTTTTTGATGGACAAGCAGATATTGGCACAAATGTAAAAGCCGGTTCTGCAACTTATATTCCTCAAAACGATCAATATGTTATTTCGGGTGCCGGCTATAACATCTGGTTCGATCATGATGAGTTTCATTATGTGTATAAAAAAATGAAAGGTGATTTTATTCTGTATACCAGGGCTGAATTTGTTGGCTGGCATGGAGTTGAAGAACATCGTAAAGTTGGCTGGATGGTTAGAAAAAGTCTTGATGGAAAATCTGCCCAAATAAATGCAGTTGAGCATGGTGATGGTTTAACTTCTTTACAATTTCGGAGAACAGACGGTGCTACAACAGAAGAAATTAAGTCTAAAATGACTCACGCAAATATTATTCAGCTGGAAAGAAAAGGAAAAACATATACAATGAGGGTGGCAAAATATGGTGAGCCATTTGTAACCGAGCAGGTAGCTGATCTAGATTTAGGCGATGAAGTATATGTGGGACTATTTGTTGGGTCGCACAATGCTGATGTTGCAGAAACAGGTGTTTTTCGCGATGTCCGTATAACAGTTCCGGCATGGGAAGGGTTAGTTCCTTATAAAGATTATCTTGGAAGTAATATTGAGTTGTTAGAGATTGCAAGTGGAAACCGTCAAATTATCTATACCTCTCCAAAATCACTTCAGGCTCCAAACTGGACTCCAGACGGAAAAAGCCTTATTTATAACAGCGAAGGATTCATTTACAATTTTGATCTGGCCTCCCGCGAGCCTAAAGAGATACCAACTGGAGATGTAAAAAATAATAACAATGATCATGTAATTTCTTTTGATGGAAAAATGCTTGGGTTAAGCAGCGGAGTACAGGCCCTCGGTGGTTCTATTGTTTATACCGTTCCCATAACCGGAGGAACACCAAAGCAGATAACCCCAAAAGGTCCGTCTTACACTCATGGCTGGTCTCCTGATGGCCAATACCTGGTCTTCACTGGTCAGCGCAACAACGAGTTTGATATTTACAGAGTTCCTTCAAAAGGAGGAAAAGAAGTGCAATTAACTACAGCTAAAGGTTTAGATGATGGACCTGAATTTACTCCTGATGGAAAATACATTTACTTCAATTCTAACCGTACAGGAACTATGCAAATCTGGCGAATGAAAGCCGATGGCAGTGACCAGGAACCTGTAACAAAAGGAGACTATCACGACTGGTTCCCCCATGTCTCACCCGATGGAAAATGGATTGCATTTGTGTCTTTTTTGAAGGAGGAAGTGCCTGCGGGAGATCATCCTTTTTACAAACATGTTTATCTTAGGTTGATGCCTATTGCAGGTGGAGAGCCCAAAGTAATTGCTTATGTCTACGGGGGACAAGGAACAATGAACACACCTTCATGGTCGCCAGATAGTAAAAGAATTGCCTTTATCAGCAATACTGTTGTTGCCAGGTAATCACCTGATTTTTTTGAATTTAAAAAAACACCTTTTAATGCAAACCGCCGAATTATCGCAAACGATCGAAAAAATTATTAAAGAAGCTGAAAGTCTAATTCCTCATTATATGCAAAATGAGGAAGACAAAAGAATAGCTAATGGAAATGTATCTATTTGTATTATTGATCCTGATGGAAAAATTTATGGAAGAATGTATGGAACCAATAAAATCAGGTCACGAGAATCTTTCAGAGTTGCCTGGACCAAAGCAAGCCAGGTACACATAACGGGAATGAAAACAGGCGAATATGAAAAACTTGCTTTTAATAATGAACTTGATGAAAATAAGTTTGGAATTGAAAGACCGGATTATATAGGATGGGAAGGAGGACAACCAATAACCTTACCCGATGGAACAATCCTTTCCGTTGGCTTTAGTGGTTTTCGCGGAGTTGTTGACCTGGAAATAGTTGTCAGGGCACTGGCAGAAGTAATTAAAAAATAAGTTATACATTTTTTGTTTTTTTAGCTAGTCGACTTAATATTTCATTGCAACATTGTTGTCACTTACAAATAACCGTTGATTATAAATTTGCTTCTATCAGTTGTGTTTCTTAACCGATTATTCGTTATGTCTCAGATTTTCTAATAATAAAAAATTTTACTTTAAAAGTTATCATGTCTTATACACCAAATACTGAACGTTACAAGTCGATGGAATATCGCCGTTGTGGTCGCAGCGGTCTTAAACTTCCTGCAGTATCTCTTGGCTTATGGCACAATTTCGGTCATATCGATCCATTAGAAAAGTGCCGGGCTATTTTGCGAACAGCTTTCGACAGCGGCATTACTCATTTTGATCTGGCAAATAATTATGGACAGCCTTCCGGTTCGGCAGAAGAAAATTTCGGAACAATCCTAAAAAAAGATTTTAAGCCTTATAGAGATGAATTAATAATTTCATCAAAAGCCGGTTATACAATGTGGCCTGGCCCTTATGGTGATTGGGGATCAAAAAAATATCTTGTTTCAAGTTTGGACCAAAGCCTTAAAAGAATGGGACTTGAGTATGTAGACATTTTTTATCATCACCGTCCTGATCCTGAAACACCTCTTGAGGAAACCATGTCTGCCTTAGACCTGATAGTTCGACAGGGCAAAGCACTATACGTTGGTATCTCCAATTACCGGGCGGAAGAAGCAAAAAAAGCAATTGAGATTTTAAAGCGGTTAGGTACTCCGTGCTTAATTCACCAGCCCAAATACTCTATGTTTGATCGCTGGATAGAAGGTGGGTTATTAGATGTATTAGACGCTGAAGGCGTTGGCTGCATACCTTTTTCACCATTGGCGCAAGGGTTGCTGACAAATAAATACTTAAATGGAATTCCTGAAGATTCGAGAGCCGCACGACACTTAGGCAACGGGGCTATGGAAGAAGACCAGATAACAGAAAGCAAGATCAAAAAAATTCAACAACTAAACGAACTGGCAAAAGAACGTGGACAAAGTCTTGCACAAATGGCCCTTGCATGGGTTGTGAAAGATCCACGAATTACATCGGTATTAATTGGTGTAAGCAAACCAGAACAGGTAACAGATTCCATTCGTTGCCTTGAAAACTATTCATTTAGCCAGGAAGAACTGGATAAAATAAATAACATTTTAAAATAAGTTGATTTCTTTAAATCACAATTTGTGCAGTTACTAATTGTATTACCATAAAAAGACTATTAGACTCTCTTTGTGCACAGTTATTAGGTAGAACGGATTAAAGCTCACGCTTATGATGTTTAAACTGGTTCAACACCTCTTAAGACAATAAACCAGGTGAATGATGAAAAGCGTTAACCATTGATGATTGTATACGGTTTGTCGAAAAAACAAACCTTATACAATTAACATACATTTCAACTCTTTCTAGAGCAATTGAGTAAGCTGTATTGATTTAATAACTAGTTTTAAATATTAGTTATTAAATCAATAATATGCGTTTTGTTTTTCTTGTTTTGCTGGTTAGTCTTAATTTTTTGAGTAATGCTCAGGACAACGAGTACCCCGATTATAGAAGTAAAAAAGAAACATTTAACAGGATCGTTGAGAAAGATATAAGAAGTGATCTTGCTTCTTACAGCATGGGAGGTATTGATGAAAGCATAGGAAAAGTTCCTTTAAAAACTGTTCCTATAACGTCTTTTGGGGCCAATTTTATTTCTTTTGCAAACAGCAATATTAACGTCACCATTACTGGTGCATCTTTCAACCCATCAAAGCATAAATTGGGATATTTCGATAGCAAGTACCTGGTAAAAATAGATAATAAGCCCTACTTCGGCGATTATGGAAAGGTTCCGCGCAGTATCATTGAAAATATTACTGTGGTTATAGACAACGATACAGTTCCTATTCCCCAAACTGCTTTTTCTGATTTATATAATCCCATTTTTACTGTTACAGAAGGCGGTGTTCAAAAATCAAACAACAAGGTATATCTATCTGCTGATGGCAAGAAGGTATATGTTTATATGCTAAAACAAGAGTCGGGCGGAAGTTACGAGGTCACCTGGGTAATACAGGATAAAAAATATCTTAAACGGGTTGTCGACTTTGGATTTCTTAAATAAGAATGAACTTTTTATTTAAGAACACATTACGCACCCTCGATACTCTTTTAATAAATGCGGTTTCTGTTGAACTGAGGGAGGTGCTTCATCTACGACAAATAATATTTATATTTAATCCCTCTTTTGTTACCGCTTTCATTATTTCTTCTATTACTACATCTTTGCGGTCGGGCTTAACAAATGTTTCATCGTTAACTTTTCCACGCTTTTTTGCCGTTTTATAAATAAAACCTTATCAAATATTTCAAAAGCTTCAAAGCTAATTTGATAAGTATTATTTTTATTTCATTTAAAAAAACTCTTAAAACAAAACTTCCGGCCTTTTAAAGAAACGGAAGTTCTTGTTAAGTGTATAAACGTATTGTTATTATGCTCTCTCTTTAAAAGCTTATATCGTGTAATCAACCCATTTTTCATCGCTTTGGCTGCTCTTAACGGTACTTTCTATAAACGCCATTCCTCTTATCCCCTCTTTTATAGAAGGAAATTCTATTACACTATTATCTATTGAAGAACCATTAATTTTAGCCGATATGGTTAGCGCAAAATTTCTGTAAATGTTACCAAAAGCTTCTAAATATCCTTCGGGATGACCGCCCGGGGTACGGGTATTTTGTTTAGCTATATCGCTTAGATATGCAGAACCCGCTCTGAGCACTTCTGCGGGTTTATCAATCCATTTTAGCAATAATGTATTCGGTTCGTGTTGGTGCCATTCAATACCGCCATTCTCACCATACACTTTTATTGACAAGTTATTTTCCTCCCCTGCCGCAACTTGTGTTGCAAATAAAACACCTGAAGCACCGTTGTTAAACTTCAAAAGCACACTACCATCGTCATCGAGGCCGCGACCATCTACAACAGTAGTCAGGTCTGCACACAACTTGGTAACTTCCAACCCAGTAATGTATTCTGCAAGGTTAAAAGCATGTGTTCCTATGTCGCCCATTACAGCACTTTTACCTGATTTTTTAGGATCCATTCTCCATGCTGCACCTTGGTTTCCTTCTCTTTCGGTTAGCCTGGCTAACCAACCTTGCCTGTATTCTACATATACTTTTCTTATTTTTCCAAGGGTGCCTTTCTTTATTAAATCTTTTGCCTGCTTTACCATAGGGTAGCCGGTATATGTGTGGGTAAGGCATAATGTAAGGCCTGTTTCTTCCAATTTCTCATTCAATTTTTTCGCTTCTTCCAGAGACAGGGTAACAGGTTTTTCAACCACAACATTAAAACCTTTGTCCAGGGCCATAATCGCAGGTCCGAAGTGTGCGAAATTAGGCGTAACAATAGTTACAAAATCCATTCGCTTGTCTGCCGGTAACTGGCTTTCTTTTTCAAGCATTTCTTCATAAGTAGTATAAATTCTATCTTCAGGAAGAAATAAAGAACGTCCGCTGTCAATCGCAATTTCCTTATTTATACTTAACGATCCGCAAACTAATTCTACCAAACCATCCATATTGGCTGCAATACGATGAATGGCTCCAATAAAGGCGTCTTTACCTCCGCCTATCATACCCATACGAAGTTTTCTGTTCATAGCAAGTAATAGTTCTATTTTAGTTAATAATAGTTTTGACTTTTTCTATAAGGGTTGTAAAACTATCATTTTATTTTTCATTAACACTAAGAAGGAGTTGAAAAAAATAATTACTTCCAAAAGCATACCTATCAGCACCAACAATTTTTATAAATTTTTATTTGGACTAATGACATATTGAAAGGAAATACCCGCAAGAAAGTTAATACCAGGTGCTGCATTGTAAAACCGATTAGCAGCAGCATTTATATCATTTCCTAAACTGTACGTTTCATTTAAAAGATTATCGCCACTTACAAAGAAACCAGCATTAATATGTTGATTAAAAACATGCTTGTATCCTGCTTTAAATCCTAACAAATTATAAGCACTTGCATAATCAGCATTTGCATCGTTTAAAGCTATTTTGCTACTATAGAAATAATTCGCGTTTACATATATACCAGGTTTCGTTTCTACGTTTAGCAGCGCAGCAACTGTATGAGGAGCGACACCGGGGATGCGGTTATTTGAATAATCCGCATCTAATTGCTTGAATTGTTTATACTGAAAATGATGGTAAGAATAACTCACCTGCAAGCCTGAGTTAGTTATAAATTGATTGGGATTTCGGCTAATTGTGTAATTTAAAGCCGTTTCTATTCCTTTCTGTTGTGTTTTTCCTGCATTAATAAAATAGTCGGCCCCACTACTATCGCGTCTCTGGCTGATTGAATTTTGTAATTGGAATGTGAATGCATTAACATCTATAAATAGCCTGTTACTAATTAAATAACTGCGGATACCTAATTCAAAATTGTTACCTTTTTCTGCTTGCAAATTAGTGTTAATAACACTTGTAGAGGGCAACAACTCTGCTACAGTTGGCGGAGAAAATCCTTTGGATACGACACCATAAACTGAGACTTTCTCATTTAGTTTCTTTAATAAAGAAAACCTGGGAGAAAATTGATTATTGAAATGAGATTTATAATTAAAGGAAGGAACAATAGAGAGCCTATTAAACTCGATGGAAGATGTATTCAGGCTTACACCGGCAGTTGCAATCCAGCCTTTTGAAAAACTTAATTCTGCCTGGGCAAATACAATAGCCTGGTAATTATTCACTTCATCATCTGTCTGCAATGAGTCAGGCTTACCGCTCGTGTTTTTATAAACTTTAATAGTAGAATAGCCCTTTTGAAATTCTGCTCCTGCAATTAAATTTAACTGCGCTTTTTTAACATTGGTGTTATAACTAAAAGTTGTTCTCCCTCCAAAATTGGGCTCTAATCTTTTTTCGTAATTGCGGATGGCAGGATTATCTATTTTTGAAAAGGCACCATACACAGATGTATTGTTTTTAAAATGCTCAGTAAAGTTGTACTGGTGGTCTACTCCCGCCCAAAACATTTTTTGTTGAATAGACGCATTGTTTTGAATAGCTCCCGGAAAAATTCCAGCAGCAGGTCTTGCAGCTTTTGGATTATTAAGAAATTGCGTCTTAGTTAATCCACCGGGTGTTTGGTAAAACAAATCTCCAAACAAAACATGGGCAGAAAGTTCTTGCTTTTTACTGGCAGTAATTTTTGAATCCCATGTTATAATATCTCGCCTCATAGCACTTTGCTCCCTGTATCCATCACTTGATTGGTGGGTATATGATATTGAGTTTTGATAGGTTTCACTGCCACCGCTGGCAGATATGTTTACATTATTAGTATTATAGCTTCCTCTTGAATAATTTATAGATAATTGATTATTGCTTGTATTTGGAACACTATTAATAAGCATTACACCACCCATTCCGGCTCCATACAAACTGCTGCCGGGTCCTTTTAATATTTCTACAGATGAAAAATTGTAAAACGACAACTGATTTAAATAAGTATTGCCACCGGGATCAGAAAAAGGTATGCCATTCAAATAAACTTTGACATTGCGTACCCCAAATGGAGAACGCAGAGAACTGCCTCTGATATTTAAACGGTAGCTTCCGGGAGAGCGTTCTTCCATGCGAACTCCTGGAACTGCATTGATAGCAGGTAAAACGGAAATGGTTGAGTACCTCTCAAGCTGCTGTTTGTTTACGACGCCAACTGCTCCTGCCGTTTCATTAAGTTTCCGGTTTTGTTCATATCCCTTTACAACCACATCCTCTAATTTTTTTACAGACAAAGTATCCTGCTCTGCTTGTTGAGCAAAAGACTTGGCATAAAAAAGGACAGGGATAAAAAAACAAAGGAGATTTTTCTTCATAGATTTTTTAAATATGATTAATATAAATTTTTGAAACACAAAATAGATTCGCATGTAGGTGTAACAGCCGTAGCTATAAGTAATAAGCAAATAAGACGGCTATTATTGCCGTCTTATCAAAAATATATCTACGATCAATCTTCGAAACAAGGTTAAAAAGAAAATTTTGCATCATCTTTCATTGCCAAATGTTGATCTTAATTGCACTCAACGGTAAAAATAAAAATAAAAATTATGCGTTTCTGTTTATGCAATTCAGATCTTCAAAAGCAACTTCCAGGCGTTTAACAAATGCTTCTTCACCTTTGCGTAACCACACGCGTGGGTCATAAAACTTCTTATTGGGCTTGTCCGCACCTTCAGGATTACCAAGTTGCCCCTGTAGATACGCTTCATTTTTTTTGTAGGTATTTAAAACACCTTCCCAAAAAGCCCATTGCATATCAGTATCAATGTTCATTTTAATAGCACCATAGCTGATTGCTTCGCGAATCTGATTTTGAGGAGAACCGCTTCCGCCATGAAAAACAAAAAACACGGGTTTCTCTTCGGTTCCAAATTGTTCTTTAATGTATTCCTGGCTGTTCTTCAAAATTATCGGACGTAGTTCTACATTTCCCGGACTATACACTCCGTGTACGTTTCCAAAAGCTGCAGCTACTGTAAACAGGTTACCAACTTTTCGCAACTCCTCGTAAGCGTACGCAACATCTTTGGGTTGAGTATAGAGTTTGTCGTTTTCTACATCACTGTTATCTACTCCATCTTCCTCACCACCAGTTACACCCAATTCTATCTCTACAGCCATACCTAAAGGGGCCAATCGTTTAAAGAACTGAACTGAAGTTTCAATATTTTCTTCCACAGGTTCTTCAGACAGATCAAGCATGTGAGAGCTAAACAAAGGCGTACCTTTTTCTTTAAAAAATTGCTCACCGCAATCAATAAGGCCACTTATCCATGGCAACCACTTTTTAGCAGCATGGTCAGTGTGTATAACTACAGGAACACCATAATATTTTGCAACGGTATGAATGTGCATAGCACCAGAAACAGCTCCATAAATATTTGCCTGCATTTTATCATTTGGCATTCCTTTACCAGCAATAAACTGTGCACCACTATTAGAAAATTGAATAATAACAGGAGAGTTCACTTTCGCCGCTGTTTCCAATGTGGCATTAATAGAATTAGTTCCAATACAATTTACTGCAGGCAACGCAAATTCATTTTCTTTAGCATCTTTTAAAAGAGCTTCCAATTCGTCGCCAAACAATACACCAGCTTTGTATTTTTTCATTTTCTGGACTGATTTAAAATATTTATTATAAATTATAACTACAAAGTAACTGTAAGGAAGTCAAATTAAATTTACTTAATCAATATTTTTATCGTTTTCTCTTGCTTTCCAACATTTTGGTAAACGTACTTTTATCTTTACAAAAATTAAATATTGCATTTACCTGAATTCTACACCTGTTTTTTTGCTGCCTTACAATAAAGGCGGTTTTTAAAATTTGTTGCAGTTGCACAAGGAAATTATAAGTGTATTGTTCTCTCAGACGAAAATACTTATGCCTCAGCTACCGCTTACAATGGCCTGTTTGTTATGCAAAAAAGAAGGTTGAAATATATAGGGGAATAGAGTCTTTACCAGTTTTCAGTTCGTGGCGCTATCAATTTTGGCATTCATTGGATTGATGTCGTGGCATAAAAAAGCTAGATATGCAAGAGCTTAAAAAAATAGTAGTTATAGGACCGGAAAGCACAGGCAAAAGCAGTTTGTGCGAGTTACTTGCCAAACACTTTAAGACCTTTTGGGTTCCCGAATTTGCCAGGGAATATTTACTTACTAATGGCACAAACTATACTTACGACAATCTGTTAACGATTGCCAAAGGACAGGTGGCGCTGGAAGATGAGTATATTGGTAAGTCAATAAAGCGGTTCGAGGTAAAAAATCAAGATTTTGAGAATCCCATGCTGTTTGTAGATACCGATATGTATGTTATGAAAGTATGGTGTGAGTATGTATTTGGTAAATGTCACGCCTATATTGAGGATAAGATAACAGAAAGAAAAGCAGACTTCTACCTCCTATGCAATGTCGATCTACCGTGGGCGCAAGATGAACTGCGGGAATATCCTGATTTGGAAACACGTAAAGAATTGTATGAAATTTATAAGAACATTCTTATTAACCAAAGTGTTCCCTGGGCTGTTATCTCCGGAAATTATGAAGAAAGACTGCAGACAGCCATTAACACTATTAATAATGCTTTTACTTAGGTGTATAAATTAGTTTTTGAATGTCAGGGTCGTCTTCAATATTTCTCATTTGCTGCAAAACTCTAGGATATTTCCAGCTAACCCAACGACTCATAGGTTTAACTGAATACTTTTTGGGGTTAGGAAGGCAGGCTATGATCATTGCAGCTTCTGCGCGGCTTAAACGAGTTGCCGGTTTTCTAAAATACTGTTGTGACGCTGCCTCAATTCCAAAAACACCCTCGCCCATTTCCGCAACATTCAAGTAAACTTCCAGTATTCTCTCTTTACCCCAAACCCATTCAATCATTTTAGTATAATAAGCCTCTGGTATCTTTCGCAAATACCTGCTGATACCACTACCCTGCCACAAGAAAACATTTTTGGCTACCTGCTGACTAATGGTGCTTGCTCCGGCTCCTGCCACTTTTTTCTTTTTTCTTGAATTTCCCTGCAAACTTTTTTCTAAAGATTTCCAATCAAATCCATTGTGGTCCGGAAAAAGCTGATCTTCACTAGCCATTGCGGCTAGTTTTGCGGATGGCGCTATTTCAGACATATTAACATAATCTCTTTTCAATCCGTATCCTCCAAACAAACTGCCTAGTTGCGTAAGTGTTATCGGCGGAATCACCCACTTGCACATAAGCAGATAAAGATTTGAAAGAAAGAAAGCCCAAAGGAACCACTTTAGTATTTTACGGAATATTCTGGAAAAAAGGTCTTTAACAGTCATTGAAGTAATAAGCAGCAAGGTAATATTCTAACGTTTATGCAAATAGCATAGATGTTATTTAATCGCATTAATTTTCCCACATCTAAAAAAGAGATGTCATTTTCAATAAATTTATTAACAGAAAAAAAACCGTGGAGAATAGATAGTGTACTTGTTTGAACCAGTTATCTTAAAGCAAGTATTCCCCATGTCAGTGCTATGCCAAAACCAATCAATATCAACCCGCTAATGCGGTTAATGATATGAATGTTATGAGGCGTTAGCTTTTCCCGTATTCTTCCGGCAAGCATTACTTTGAATATATCGAAGCTGGCCACAATGGCAAGGCAGGTGAAATAAACAATTATCCTGTAATTCTGCGATTGAACCAACAAAGAAGTAGATGTGAGGAGCCAAAAGCCAATAACACCGGGATTGAGGATATTCATAAAATATCCAGACAAAAATATCTTTACATAATGATGAGTTTCCATTTCTATCACCTGCAGACCAGACTCGTTAACCTTAATCTTTTTAAAAAAGGTTACATAAATGCCCAATGCCACAAGTAATGCACTGCCCCCAAGACCGATCGATATCTTATATTCAAGCAGATCATCAAACATTTGCGTAAAAAAATTGCTTATCACAACAATGGTTATATCACTCGCTGATACACCGCCAATAAAAGCGAATCCACCTTTGTGACCATGATTTATGCTGTGTTTAATAATAGAAAAAATAACAGGGCCAACTGAAATGCTGAGCAATAATCCTAATGCAAGTCCTTTCAATAAAGCCGAGCCCATCATACTTATATCTACAATTTTTTATTTAAACCACTCTACCCTGTAAAAATTTTTGCCATTCTTCAAGCATTTCACCCTTTAATACTCTCGGAAACTTGTGCTGCCCTCCTATTTTTCCTTTCTGCCGCATAAATTCCATAAAATCTTCTTCCGACAAAACATCAAGAAATACTTCTTTAAGCGCACTGGTTCTTTCAACCGCATAATCATCATTTAGCTGTTTTAGCTTTTCATCAATCTTGCCACGCAAAATATTTGCGTCTACGCTGTCATCGCAAGCAACATACCAATGATGAGCAAAAAAGTTGTTATACGGAACACCTGCAACTGTAAATTCGGGAATAGATATGTTCATTTCTTCACCTACCTGTTTCACAGCTTTGTTCATATTATCTACACTAAGATGTTCACCTACAAGACTTAAAAAATGTTTAGTTCTTCCTGTTATTATAATTTCTGCTTTATCCTTATCTACAAATTTTACAGTGTCACCTATGAGGTATCTCCATGTTCCTGCGCTTGTGCTTAACAGTAGTGCATAATTTTTACCCTCCTCTACTTCATCCAATAGTAAGACCTGCGGCTTTTCTACCATATTTCCGTCCAGGTCAAAATTGTTCTCATCAAAGGGAATAAACTCATGGAAAATATGTTCTGAAGTTACCAATCGCATTCCTTTCGCACTCTGACCGTTCTGATAAGCAATAAATCCTTCGCTAGCTAAATAGGTTTCTATATAAAAAAGAGGTTTTGCCAGCAATTTTTCAAAACCTCTTTTGTATGGTTCAAATGCTACACCTCCATGAACAAAAAAAGCAAGATTTGGCCAAATGTCGTGTATCGTTTTCACGTTATAACGTTCAATTATTTTTTCCAGGGTCAGCTGCACCCACGCAGGAACACCTACAATAAAACCAATATCCCATTCCGGAGCTTTCTCAACTATTTCATCAATTTTTTTATCCCAATTTTTGTTTTTAGCTATTTTTTTTCCCGGTTTGTAGAAAGGCTGAAACCAAAAAGGCGCTTTTTTTTGTGTAATTCCGCTTAGATCTCCCGCGTAATATCCCTGTTGCTTTTCAAGAGCAGTACTTCCTCCTATAGTTAGCCAGCCTTTTCCAATTGATTTAACAGGAAGTGAATGATAATGACGAAGTGTAAACAGGTGCTTTATCATCGCCATTTTATTTCCATGCAATAAATCATTTGTTATGGGAATATATTTGCTGGCCGACTCACTGGTGCCGCTGCTAAGCGCATAATATTTTATCTTTCCGGGCCAGCAAACGTCTGGTATATTTTCTAACGACTTGTGCCACCATTCCTTATATATTTTATTATAATCGTATACGGGAACAAGCTGTTGAAAACGTCTAGCCGGATCTTTGCTCATTAATATCTCGTCAAACCTAAACTTTTGTCCAAACTCTGTAAATCTCGCTTTGCGCAAAAGCCTTTTTAAAACTCTCAGCTGCTGATCCTTTATATTGTTTTCAGGGAGCTTTAAGGTTTTTGCTAACCGGGAAGGCAATTTAATATCGAAGATGGCCATGCAAAGTTTGAATTAAGAAAAGTTTACGAAAATACATTAAAATGAAAAGAAACAGTTAAAGGCTGAAGTAAAACAATTATTCCTTAACAATACAAAACGAACTTATTTTCATTAATAGTCGTAAAAACACTTGTAAATGGAAAAATGTACAAATTCCCTTTTTTTTAAAAAAAAGGTTGATTTTGAGTTAGGTTGTTAGTAACAGTATATTTGCACAATGCTAAAACAAACACTAATTGAAGCGACTTTTGCAGGCGCAAAAATTTTACAGAAGTACTTTAACGGCAGTTTTACTATCAGCAGTAAATCAAACATCAATGATTTAGTTACTCAAGCTGACCATGAATCAGAACAAGCAATTTTTGAAGTAATAAGACGTGAGTTTCCGGAGCATTACATTTTAAGTGAGGAGTCAGGAGAATTTAAAATGGATAGCAATATTAAATGGATCATCGATCCTATTGATGGAACAGTAAACTTTGCCAATGGCATTCCAATATGTTGCGTAAGTATAGGTATAGAAAAAGATGGTAAAATGATTCTTGGGGCTGTATACAATCCATTTATAAACGAGTTTTTCTTTGCTGAGAAAGACTTTGGTTCAACCATGAATGATAAAAGAATTAACGTTAGTGATAAAAGTGATGTTCTTAGAAGTTGCCTGGTCACAGGTTTTCCTTATTCATACCTTGATGAACCGAATGGACCTCTTGAAGTTTTTGATAAATTAATTCGACACAACATTCCTATGAGAAGATTGGGTAGTGCCGCAATTGACCTTTGTTGGGTTGCCGCCGGCAGATTTGACGGCTTCTATGAGCACAATCTTAAGGCTTGGGATAGTGCAGCAGGATTTCTAATCGTAGAAGAAGCAGGAGGAACTGTTACGGACTTCAAGGGAAATTATTATTCGCCTTACCAACCGAATTTACTAGCGACTAATGGAAAAATTCATGATGATCTTCTATTAGTTTTAAATGGCAAATGGAATCTTGATAACAGCAAACGTTAGTTACTACCATTTTTATGAATAACAGAACAGAAATATCTTCCCTTGGTGAGTTTGGCCTGATAGATCATCTGACTAAAAACTTTGAGATCCAGAACGCATCTACTATACTAAGTATAGGTGATGATGCTGCGGTAATTGATCATTTTGGAAAACAAACCGTTATTTCCTCTGATATGTTGGTAGAAGGGATTCACTTTGATCTTATGTATACACCCCTCAAGCATCTTGGTTACAAGAGTGTCATCGTCAATCTTAGTGATATTTATGCTATGAACGCCGCTCCTACTCAAATCACATTAAATATTGCATTTAGCAATCGTTTTTCGGTGGAGGCACTGAATGAGTTTTATGAGGGAGTGTATGCGGCTTGTGAAAAATATAATGTTGACCTGGTTGGCGGCGATACCTGTTCATCTCAAAAAGGATTTATTATAAGCGTCACTGCAATCGGCGAAATAGTCCCTGAGAAAATCGTAAAAAGAAGCGGGGCTAAACAAGGTGATTTAGTTTGCGTAAGTGGAGATCTTGGTTCTGCATTTTTAGGCTTAACCCTGTTAGAAAGAGAGAAAAAGATTTATCTCGAAAATCCATCGATTCAGCCAGACCTTGAAAATGAGCAGTATATAATTGGAAGGTTATTAAAACCTGAGGCAAAAAGAGACATTATAGATTTTTTTTCTAGTGAAGACATCTTGCCTACAAGTATGATGGATATAAGTGACGGCCTCAGTAGTGAAATCTTACATATCTGCAAACAAAGCAATGTAGGTTGTTTATTATATGAAGATAAAATACCGATAAATGATCATGCAAGGCAGTTTGCTTACAAACTTAAGTTAGATCCTACCATGTGTGCTTTAAATGGCGGTGAGGATTATGAACTTGTGTTTACACTAAACCAGGGAGATTATGAAAAACTTGTTCTAAATGAACAAATATCTGTAATAGGCTATATTACCGATATTGAAGAAGGGGTTAACATAACAACTAAAGGGGGAAACACTCATCAACTTACAGCGCAAGGCTGGAATGCCTTTACTTAATCTACCTGTTTCCTTACACTTCCCTGTTTTAGTATATATCAAAGTAGGCCTTAGCTTTATGCACCTAAATCTTCAATTATACGTCTCGGTAAATAAAGGGAGTAGTATATTGCAGTAGTGAAAAAGAACTTTTACTTGTTAATACTTATTTCATGTATATCATGTAATATTATTAAAAAAAGTTCTTACAATCCGAATGCAAAATACAGTTCTTCACAACTACACGAAGATTTTTCCATTTTAACTGCAATTTTAAAGACTAATCATCCAAGCTTATACTGGTATTCAACTCCGGATTCTATTTCCAGCTTTTTTGACGGCACTTATAATTCTATTCAAGACTCCCTTACCGAAGAGCAGTTTAGGAAAAGAGTTGCATGGGCTTTAAGTAAAATTCATTGCGGGCATACAATTGCGAGACCGTCAAAAGCGTATTCAAAATATTTTACTACCCGGAAAACTAAATTATTTCCATTTTATTTAAAAGTTTGGGGTGACAGCGCAGTTGTAATAAACAATTTAACAGCAGGAGACAAAATCATAAAGCGGGGAACAGCTGTAACGGCTATTAATGGAACTCCTATTAAAAATGTAGTTGATAGCATTTGTCAGCTAATCAGTGCCGACGGATATTCCAACATATTCAAATACCAGGTTATCAGCTTTAACTTTCCGGCTTTCTACAAAAATGCCTACGGGCTTGACAGTACCTATAGGGTTGGATTTATAGACAGCACGGGGACGCCAAAAGAAATTGTATGTAAAAACTTCGAAGGTAACGTAGCGTCGCTGCGTTCAACACAGCAGCTTTTACCAATAGAAATGACCAGGAAAAACCACCGTCGCTTTAGCTTATTAGCAGAAAGAAACCTTGAGATAGATTCATCTTTGAAAACTGCGATTATTTCGATAAATACTTTTAGTACCGGAAAACTAATACGTTTTTTCCGAAGTAGTTTTAAGCAAATCAAAAATAGTAATATCGAGAATGTTGTGATTGACCTAAGGTTAAATAGCGGGGGCAGTGTAATGGCTTGTACAAGACTTTGCCAATATCTTGTTGATAAACCTTTTCATGTCGCAGACACCGTCGCAGCATATACCCGTTCATTCCGTTATAAGCGGTACATCAAACCCTGGCTAATTTATTGGCTAAGCATGCATCTTTCTGGAAGAAAATACGAAGATAAAAGGATACATTTTCAGTATTTTGAAAAACACTACTTTAAGCCGAAAAACAAAAACCATTTTAATGGTAATATTTATATTTTAACCGGGGGCTACACTTTTTCAGCAGCCACATTAGTAGCCGGAAACTTAAAAGATCAGCATAACGTAACACTTGTAGGTGAAGAAACTGGTGGAGGTGCTTATGGAAACTCCGCGATGCTTTTAACCAACATCGTGCTACCCAATACCGGCTTACGAATTACCCTACCTCTTTATAGAATGGTTTTAAACACCCACCGTATAAAAAATGGCAGAGGTATTTTTCCTGACGTAGAAGTAACGCCTTCATCTGAATCTATAAGAAAAAACGAAGACAGAAAACTGGAAAGGGTACTTCAAATGATCAGGAAAAAAGATAAGATCCATTAAATTTTCAGAATGTTTCTCTCTCCTTTTTCAATCTCTTTTACCTGTCACTGTCATTTCTTTCCTCGGGAGACGGATTTTTTAAATAGTTTTCACCCTTGTTACTAATGCCGCTACTTTTCGGAATATTTCGTTCCTGGCTATCCTCCCATTCGCTACTTTGTTCACTTATTCCTTCTTTGGTGCTAATAACGCCTTGCTCGACTCTCTGACCAATGTTACTTGTATTGCTAGGATCAACAGGGGCCTGATCAATTCCTGGATTATCAGGATCCGTTACGTTAGGATCAACGACATAAATTTTATTGTTCATAACTTTAGTTATTAAATGTTATCACCTGCAGCATTTACTAACTCCGCGACTTTTCCGCTACTATTTATTAGAGCATCTATTTCAGCGGGCGTCTCTGACACTTCCAAACCGAACTTCTCTGTGAAAAATAATTCGGTCACAACTCCTCCACTTTCAGCGTGCTTTGCATAGTAATATAAAATATGGTTTGCATTTACATGCACTGTTGTTCCTGCCAGGTCTAATCTAATAATTATAGGTTTCATCTTATTTTGTTTATGCAGATAATGAAATAAAATAATCAGGCCATGATCAAACTTATTTATAAAAGAAAGTATGTTAGGAAGACCACCGTCTTTGCACAAATTAAATACCAATAGAAATAGCCAAACTTTTCTATTGGTATTATTATCTACCCATATAGACCATTAAAATCTGAACATCACTTGGATTAACACCGCTAATTCTACTCGCTTGACCTAACGTTCTCGGCCGAATCTTATTAAATTTTTGACGCGCCTCGTTAGAAAGTGAAATGATCTTCTCATAGTTAAAAGTATCAGGAATAACCAGCTCCTCCAACTGGCTCATTCGCTGCACCAATTCCTTCTCTTTGTTTATATAAGTGTCGTACTTTACCTGTATTTCCGCTTGTTCTAAAGAATCAGGAGAAAATGTATTGAAAATTTCACTGATTTTAGGAGAAAAAGCTATCATCTCTTTTAGCTCTAAACCAGGTCGTAGTAATAATTGAGACAGCTTTTGTTTGTTAACTAAAGGGGCAGAACCTACAGTTTGCAAATAAGTATTAATATCTTCCGGATCTACGGCATATTCTTTCATTATTGCTTTAATGGATTCTACATTCTGCCTTTTATCTCTTACTTTCTCCATTCTCTCTTGCGATGCGAGTCCTAATTTATAACTCTTCTCCGTCAACCTTAGGTCCGCATTATCCTGGCGAAGCAGTGTTCTATATTCTGCACGACTGGTGAACATCCGGTACGGTTCGTCTGTTCCTTTACTTATAAGATCATCGATCAATACTCCAATATATGCTTCGCTCCGTTTTAATACAAGCGGCTCTAAATGAAATGCTTTTTGGTGAGCGTTAATTCCGGCAATCAATCCTTGACAAGCCGCTTCTTCGTATCCCGTCGTGCCGTTTATCTGTCCGGCAAAAAAAAGATTTTCTATAACCTTTGTTTCAAGGGAGTATAGCAGTTGAGTAGGTGGAAAATAATCATATTCTATTGCATAGCCAGGCCTAAACATCTTGCAATGTTCAAACCCAGGCACCATTTGAAGCGCTTGAAACTGAACTTCTTCTGGTAAAGATGTTGAAAAACCATTAACGTAAATTTCTATAGTATTGAATCCTTCAGGCTCTACAAACAACTGATGCCTGTCTCTCTCTGCAAATCGATTTATTTTATCTTCTATACTTGGGCAATATCTCGGCCCCACTCCTTCTATTCTTCCCTGGTACATTGGGCTTCGATCAAAACCGGTCTTAAGCGTGTCGTGAACGGCCTGACTGGTATAGGTAATAAAGCAACTTCTTTGCTGGGCAGGATTAATTTTATCAATATCAGTATAAGAAAACCCTACTATCTCTTCGTCACCTTTTTGCTCTTCCATTTTACTATAATCCAGGCTTCTCCCATCTATTCGTGGCGGGGTTCCTGTCTTTAGCCTATCGCTTTCAAATCCTAACTCTATTAACTGTTCTGTGATACCCGTAGACGCTTTTTCTGCCATTCTTCCTCCACCGAACCTCTTCTCCCCTATGTGAATAACGCCATTCAAAAAGGTCCCACTAGTAATTACAACTGAGGTCGAAAAAATAGAATGCCCAAGGCCCGTTATAACCCCGCATGCTTTTCCGTCTTTTATTATCAAAGAACTAACAGTGTCCTGGTAAAAATCAACATTAGGAGTGTTTTCCAGCATTTCCCGCCACTTTTGCGAAAAAAGCATCCTATCACTTTGCGCTCTCGGACTCCACATAGCAGGGCCCTTACTTTTATTAAGCATCCTAAACTGAATGAGACTAGAATCGGTAACAATACCGCTGTAACCACCCAACGCATCAATTTCGCGAACGATTTGACCCTTAGCTATTCCTCCCATGGCAGGATTGCAACTCATTTGAGCAAATGTCTGCATATTCATTGTGACCAAAAGAACCTTACTTCCTAGATTTGCTGCCGCTGCCGCGGCTTCACATCCCGCATGCCCAGCGCCAACCACAATTACATCGTACTTATTAAACATTCAGTATTATTAAGAGGCAAAGATAAATCCTATAACGGCAAGAGTTACTTATTTAACTACTCCTGTTCCACGTGAAACAGTTTCTGCTACTTTTGTTCACAGGCAAAATCTTGTACAACGATCGCTTTATTATCAGGATAATCAGCAATCCCAATACCCATTTCAACAAAAGAAGGATTAAGAAGCGCTCTTCGATGTCCGACACCCTGCACCCCTTCATCTAGGTATAATAAAACAAGCATAAGTACCGGATTTAACGGACCAAAACTTATATTCTCTCCAGCGCATTTAGTTATACCGGAAGCTTTCATCCGGTCAGAAAAAGTAGCACCCGACGGAGACGTATGAGAAGGAGAAGCTGTTTTAGAAGAAAGTTCTGATGCTAAACGCTGAGATGTTTCCAGCAACTTCAAACTCGGTTTGGTTGGTGGCAATGGGGTTGAATTGTATAAATCGCTTTTAAGACTAACAGTGTTGGAATTATTTAGTGTGGGATAATTCTCTAAAATAGGAACCACAACACTGTCCCAAAACACCTTAGGATTCCTCCGGCTATAGTTGGTCCAGTAAAACCATTCTTTCTGATAAGGATTAAGAGAATTATATTCAGGAGCACTTTGAAGAAGATCCAAAATCAAAGCATCTTTAGCCGGCAAAACTGGTAAAGGCTTTACGGGCAAAACTGTTGATCCGAAATGCTGCGAAAACGATATAAAAGGAAATAGAATAAAAAGCAGAATAAATTGTTTCACGTGAAACATACTAGGAAGTTTTTTTCTGAAATGTCTGCAAATAATAATCCTCTTTTTCGCGCATTGTCGTTATTTCACTTTTCTTTTTGTCTCTATATCCACATAAGTGAAGCGCACCATGAAAAATGACACGCAGAAGTTCATCAGTAAAAGATGAGGAATGGTCAACGGCATTTTCTTTTACCCTTTCCACGCTTATATAGATTTCACCTACAGT
This sequence comes from Segetibacter koreensis DSM 18137, assembly GCF_000374045.1. GTDB lineage: Bacteria > Bacteroidota > Bacteroidia > Chitinophagales > Chitinophagaceae > Segetibacter > Segetibacter koreensis. The sequence continues at coordinate 106,214 of NZ_KB893348.1, forward strand.
CTCTTCACCTTCAGACAAGTCAAAAGTTATGATATCTGTATAAAAATCATGCTTTAAAAACGTTTTGTTTATTTCTATTAAGTATTGGTCAGAACAAAAAATGAAACTTAGTGAACGAAGCTGCTTTCCCTCTTTTAAAAAAATCTCCCTGATGTGATCCTTAATCAACTTCTTTCGGCTTAAGGAAATTGGCGGCACATCTGCATAGTTAAAGCGTATTAGAGCCATAATCAATATTTCAAAACAAAAATCGCAAGAAAAAACGGATTTAGCATCTACTTTTGCTATTACAAATCATGAAAAAATTATCTGAGATTAAAGCAGGCAAAACAGTAGTTATTCATTCCTTTGAAAAGGATGACATTTTTATTAAATTAATGGAAATGGGTTGCGTACCGGGTGAAAAAATTAAAGTTGAACAAATTGCTCCCTTAGGAGATCCCATTTCAATATTTGTTGCCGGTTATAACCTTAGTTTACGGCTGAATGAGGCCGAAATGATTTTAGTCGAAGAAATTTAGCCTGGTTAATTATGAAGATCGGTTTATATTTTGGTTCCTTTAATCCCATACATGTTGGTCATTTAATTATTGCCAACTTTGTTGCACAGTATTCAGATATACGGCAGGTATGGTTTGTCGTGTCTCCACAAAATCCTTTAAAAAAATCTTCGACACTCTTAAATGAATACGATCGACTTTATATGGTTCAAGCGGCTATAGAGAACAATGTTAGATTTAGAGCATCTGATGTAGAATTCAAACTTCCGCGTCCCTCATATACTATTGATACTTTGACATATCTAAAAGAAAAATACCCTGAAAATGAGTTTACCGTGATACTAGGCTCTGATAGCTTGCAAAACATTAGTAAATGGAAAAACAGTGAATTATTATTGAAAAACTACTCTTTCAACGTGTATCAAAGACCAGGATTTGAACTAGCAACTTCTTCCGAAAAAAATATACATTTCCTAACTGCTCCACTTCTTGATATTTCGTCTACATATATTCGGAAAGCAGTCCAAGAGGGAAAATCAATTCAATATCTGGTTCCAGATAAAGTTCTAGAAGAAATAGAAAGGAATGGCTATTATAAGAATTGATTATAAAGCCACCCGGCGAGGAGGAAAAAAGCAACAATAAAAGGCGATGCAATTTTGGTAAATTGAAGCATAAGAAAAGTCAAAATAACAGCAATAACATTTCCAGAAGTAAAACGCGAGGGAATAGATAAAAATAAAAGTATAGTAGCACTAAACATAATACCCACTACCACCGCATTTATACCTTCCATAGCCCTAAAAATAATGACATACTTTTTCAAGTTATTCCAAATAGGGTAAAAGAAAAGTACAAGCAAAAGACTAGGAAGAAATATACCGATCGTGCCAATTAAAGATCCTAGAAGCTGAAAGCCAGGACCCCAATTCTTCAAAACCATGCCACCAACAAAACTTGCAATAGAAAAAATAGGACCTGGAAAAGCTTGAACCATACCAGCACCAGTAAGAAAGTCCGAAGCAGACATATAAGGAGTTTTAGCACGAATAACATATTGCTCAAACATCATTGTAATTAATACGCTCCCACCTCCAAACACAATACTGCCAAAACGATAAAAATTCTCAAATAAACTAATAGGTCTTCTTATAGGTAAATTATGAATACGGACATATTCACTGGCTATCCCCGCAACCAAAAATATAAACGCAAATAGCCAAAGGTTTTGCCACTTAACCGGATACTTTTTAGAATCAAAATTAGGAATACGTTTATCACTAAAATTACTTACAATACTACCGGCTATAATAAGCGAAGGAAATACCCAGGGTGATTTTACGAGATAAGTAACTAATGCAGCTCCCAGCATTATAAAAAAGGTCGCTGGGTTTTTTATAGATATTGAATAACTTTTAAAAGCAGAATAGGCCAAAAATCCCACTGCCATAGGTTGGATAAACCTAAAAATAAAGTCGAGGTTCTTATTATTATATTCAAGTAAAAAACCCAGGCCACCCATCAATACGCACGCAGGAATAATCCAAATGGCCAGGGTAAGAACTGCTAAAGCTACTCCTCCCCTTTTGTATCCTATTAAGGTAACAGTTTGGGTACTGCTGGCACCAGGAAGAAGTTGAACGAAAGCATTTATCTCCAATAACTCTTGTTCTGATATATATTTATGTTGCTGAACGAATAACTTGTGCATTCTTACAAAATGCATCTGAGGACCGCCAAAAGCAGTAAGACTATGACGAAGCACTGTCCTTAAAAAAGGTATATGTCTAATGATCTTCAATAACTATCAGGAGAATTAGAAGTAATTAATAAGAGTGAAAGATCGTCACTTTTTTAATCCAATTTCTCTAAGTCTTTCATCTAAGTATTCACCAGCGGTAATATCCGGATAAGCTTTTGGATGTGAACTGCTGATACAGTTGTCTAGGCTTGCAAGACTCATACTGCTTCTCGGATGCAAGAAAAAGGGAATGGAAAACCTTGACGCGCCCCACAGCTCTCTTTTAGGATTAACAACACGATGAGTTGTACTCCTAAGCCTGTTATTTGTTAACCTTTGAAGCATATCACCAACATTTACTACAATTTGATCAGGCGCGGAAATAACAGGCTCCCACTGTCTCTTATTTGTCAGTATCTCTAAACCATCTGCGCTTGCTCCTACTAATAGAGTTATCAGGTTTATATCTTCATGCTGCTCTGCCCGTATAGAACTGTTTGGCTCAGCTGTGATGGGCGGATAGTGAATACATCTTAAAATACTATTGCCATTATAAATATGCTCATCAAAAAAATGTTCATCCAACCCTAAGTATAAAGCAATTGATTGTAAAATATGAGTGCCACTTTTTTCAAAATTTGTAAAAGCTTGTGCTAAAATTTCATTGAATTCTTTAATTTCATGCACTTCAACATTATTAGGATACTCCCTTTTAACCACGTCTCCATCCTTAACTGTTTGACCGTATTGAAAAAACTCTTTTAAGTCTGGACTCTTACTCCCCTTTGCATGCTCCCTTCCAAAACTTGTATAACCGCGCTGGCCGGCTAAACCGGGAATCTCATACTGCGTTTTTTTCTCCATTGGTAATGAGAAAAAGTCCTTAACACATTTGTAAAGCTTTGTAATTGTTTCTCCAGGTATTCCGTGGTTATTTATAGCAACAAAACCAACTTCTTCGTAGGCTTTTCCTAATTTCTTAACAAAAGACGTTTTTAAGTTAACCGAACCGCTTAAGAAGTCAGAAAGATCAACAGCTGGAACTGACATAAATAATATTAAAGAAAGAAAATTAAAAAATTACTCTAGTTTAACTTACAACTGCTCTCGAATTTGAAACACGACTTACGAGCTCAAAAATAACAATAATAAAAAACCCCACATTACAGGTGGGGTTCAAATAATTTTAGTTACCATATTCGCTCAAAAACTTTATCCGCATGATTTTAAGCTGCTCCCAATCATATCCACCGTCCGCTAATTCCTCTTGAGCAACATCTAGTGAAGAAGTTTCACAGCTGCGGAAATAATCTATTATTTCTTCCTGCTCATCTTCATCGAGCATATTATCTATTGCGTAACCAAGATTAAGCTTAGTTCCACTTGCAACAATAGTCTCCATTTCTTCCAACAAATCGTCTATCCTTAAATCTTTTGTTTTTGCTATTGTCTCCAAAGGAATTTTCTTATCTACATTTTGTATAATAAAAATTTTATTGCTGCTTTTATTAGCAACACTTTTCATTACGAAATCATCTGGTTTCTCTATTTCATTTTCTTCTACATACTTCCCAATCAGTTCAACAAAAGGCTTACCATATTTTAATGCTTTCCCTACACTCACTCCCTGGCACTTTTCCAATTCTTTTAAAGTTGTAGGATAGATGGTTGCCATGTCCTGTAAAGAATTTTCAAGAAAAAGAACAAACGGAGGCAAACCTTTCTTTTTTGCTTCTTTTTGTCTCAATTCTTTTAACATCTCAAATAGAACATTATCAGCTGCTGAACCTACTGCGGCTACAGGCGCATCCGGCTCTTCGTCATCTTCAGAATTAGCATCTTCAAACTTATTATTTAAAGAAATAAGAAAACTTGAAGGCTTCTTTATAAAAAGTTCCGAAGTTGGAGTAAATTTCAATAAACCGTATTCCTCTATGTCTTTTACAAGAAGGTTAGCCAGAAGCATTTGCCTTATAAGACTATTCCAATAATGTGAATCTTCATCGCTGCCGGTACCAAATACAGGCAAATTATTATGGTTGTACATCTGTATCTGAGGTGTCAGCTTGCCCATAATTACATTAACAACATAATCTATTGCAAATCTCTGGTCTAACGCCTTTACTGTTTTAAGAACTTTTACAACACTGTCTTTTGCCTCTATTTGTTCCTTTGGCGTGCAGTTATCGCAACCCCCTGTTCCAGCACACTTGGAAGTATCCCAATCCTCACCAAAATAATGAAGCAACACTTTTCGACGGCAAACGCTTGTTTCAGCGTAACTGACCGTTTCATTAATTAATTGGGCGCCCACTTCACGTTCGCTTAATGGCTTATCACGCATAAGGTGTTCTAATTTAGACACATCCTTATGAGAATAATATAATATACATTTTCCTTCTAATCCATCTCGACCTGCTCTTCCTGTTTCCTGGTAGTAGTTTTCAATACTTTTTGGAATATTATAATGAATAACAAAACGAATATCAGGCTTGTCAATACCCATTCCAAATGCAATTGTAGCGACAATTACCTGCGTATCTTCCTTCAAAAATTTATCTTGCCTTTCTGCTCGTAGCTTTGCATCTAAACCTGCATGGTAAGCCACCGCTTTTATTTTATTCGCAACAAGAATTTCTGCAAGTTCTTCAGTAGTTTTTCTGTTTAGGGTATATATTATGCCACTTTTACCAACATTTTGAGAAATGAACCGAACAATATTTTTTATTGTCTGATCTTTTTTAATTTTTGGCTGAATTTCATAATATAAATTCTCCCTGTTAAAAGAAGAAATAAAAATAGTAGGATTACGAAGACCAAGGTTTTTTAAAATATCACTCTGTACTTTAGGTGTTGCGGTGGCAGTTAGGGCAATAATAGCTACGTTAGGATTAATGACAGACATCATTTCTTTCAGCCTGCGGTATTCGGGCCTGAAATCATGTCCCCATTCAGAAATGCAATGAGCCTCATCTACCGCGAAAAAAGATATTTTTAAATCACTAAAAAAATCGAGATTCTCCTGTTTTGTCAGCGTTTCCGGTGCTACGTAAAGCAACTTTGTTTTGCCTTCCGTCAAATCTGACTTCACCTCGCGCTGTTGCGCCTTAGTAAGAGATGAATTAAGAAAATGAGCAACATGATCTTTTTCACTATAGCCTCTTACCAAATCTACCTGGTTCTTCATTAGAGCAATGAGAGGACTTACTATAATAGCACATCCCTCCATCATCAAAGCAGGTAACTGGTAACACAAGCTTTTTCCACCGCCGGTTGGCATAATAACAAAAGTGTCTTTACCACTTAAAAGACTATTAATCGCTTGTTCCTGTGTGCCTTTAAATTTATCAAAACCGAAATACTCTACCAGATATTTATGCACGTCATAATTGTGTTCGTGCACCTGAGAAACTGCTGATGTAGTTGTTTTTTTAGATACTGTCCCTTCTGAAGATACTTTCTTCGCTGCTGTTTTTTTTATAGTTGTCTTACTCGGCATCATTTAATTGTTTCCATTTCACCTATACGGCAGTTTTCTTAAGGTCGTTTTAGATAAAACAATTCTTTACCAAACTTTTAGTATTTAAAGTTTTGATAAAAACCTCAAAATTTTTATGGTTAGCGAAGTTAGTGAATGACCGCTGTTAAATAAAAAGGCCATTTGTTAAAGTTTAACTCTACACCTTGCCTAAATAAATATTTAAACAGGCAAAAGGTATTTCTTTGTTTGGAGTTTCTGAATCTTAATATCGCAGTCGATTATATTAAATTAATCAATAGTATTTTTACCATCAATGAATGAAATGATATCTACTACAGCCTTGAGAACCATTCGGTTAGAAGCTGAATCTATAGCGGGATTGTCCAAATACATTGATAGCGATTTCGAAAAAACAGTTGAAACAATTTTTAATTGTAGAGGACGATTAGTAATCAGCGGCGTGGGCAAAAGTGCAATAATAGCACAAAAAATAGTTGCTACCCTTAATAGTACTGGTACTCCCAGTGTGTTTATGCACGCTGCTGATGCTATACACGGAGATATAGGAATGGTTCAAAAACCAGATGTGGTAATGCTGATAAGCAAAAGCGGTGAAAGCCCTGAAATAAAAGTACTTATTCCGTTAATTAGGAATTTCGGTAATATACTAATAGGAATGGGTGGAAACAATACCTCTTTTCTTGCTAAAAATTGCAACTATTTTTTAAATACCGCAGTCTCTCAAGAAGCGTGTCCTAATAATCTTGCTCCAACCAGTAGTACAACAGCACAAATGGTAATGGGAGATGCTATTGCAGTGTGTTTGATGACAATGGCAGGGTTTAAGGGTGAAGATTTCGCGAAATATCACCCGGGCGGCAACCTCGGAAAAAGATTATACTTAAAGGTGCAAGATTTATACGTTTCTAATGCAAAACCCGCAGTTTCACCTGAGGCAGGGTTGAAAGCGATAATTGTAGAAATAACAAAGAGCCGATTAGGAGCAACTGCAGTTACAACACCAGATGGAAAGGTGTGTGGAATTATAACTGATGGTGACCTAAGAAGAATGCTTGAATCAAGCAGCACTCTTGAAAATATAAAGGCTACAGATATATTAACTGCTAATCCAAAAAGCATTTTAGCAGATGAACTTGCAGTGAATGCGCTGGAAATTTTACGAAATTGTGATATTAGTCAACTAATAGTTATATCGAAAGATTATTTTTATCTTGGCATGCTTCATTTACATGACCTGGTAAAAGAAGGAATTGTATAATAAAAAAAAGGATTATTACACCATAAATTCCAAAATGAATAAAAATCAATTTGTAGCAATCATTGCCGGCGGTATAGGCAGTAGATTTTGGCCTAAAAGCAGGGTAAGTTATCCAAAACAATTTCTTGATATATTAAACACAGGCAAAACATTAATTCAATATACTTTTGAACGCTTTCAGCAATTTATTCCAAAAGAAAATATTTATATTATTACCTTAAAGGAATACTCAGCAATAGTAAAAGAACAGTTGCCTGAAATAAATGAAGAAAATATAGTTTCAGAACCAAGTCGTAAAAACACAGCGCCATGTATTGCATTTATTTCATTTAAAATAATGCAGACAAATCCGGATGCTACACTAATAATTGCACCCGCAGATCATCTCATATTAGATAATGCCACCTTTGAAGAAACATGTAAAAAAGCATTTGAATTTGTACATAGTAATAACGCCCTAGTAACTTTAGGTATTAAGCCCACTTACCCCAATACAGGTTATGGCTATATACAGCACGAGGCAGAGTCTGTAGAAGATAATATATTTAAAGTAAGAACCTTTACCGAAAAACCTAACCTGGAGCTAGCAAAGACTTTTCTATTAAGCGGCGACTTTTTATGGAATGCGGGTATCTTCATTTGGAAAGTATCTACAATTATCAACAAGTTTGAAACTCACCAGCCAGAAATTTTTGAACTTTTTTCTGCAGAAAAAGAAAAATTTAATACTGAAGAAGAAAAAAATGCATTGGACAGTATATACCCCTTATGCACAAGCATATCGATTGATTATGCTATAATGGAAAAAGCAGACAACGTGTATGTAATTCCAAGCAGCTTTGGATGGAGTGATTTGGGAACTTGGACTAGTGCGTATGATAACCTCGAAAAGGATTACCTGGGAAATGCAATAGCAGGAGACAAGGTTATGGTAATAGACTCTACACAGTGTATGATTTCAGCTCCCCATGAGAAGCTTTTGGTTCTGCAAGGACTAAACAATTTTATTGTTGTAGACACAGAGGATGTTTTATTAATATGCAAAAAAGAAAAAGAACAGGAAATCAAGGAATATGTAGCAGAAGTAAAAAGAAACATTGGAGATAAATATCTATAGGCAGTTTCTGTTTCCCAAATTGTAGTTAAAAGACCAATTACGAAATCGATAACAATTGTACATGTGTAATATTGAAGATTAAAATTTTTGTTATTGTTTCAAAATAAACTTCAAATATCTTTTTGTCTTTCTTTAATCCTCTTAAGTGCACAGGTAGGAATTTCTCAAAAAATAACGATAAGCGGAACAGTATATGATATAACCAAAAAAACACCCATAGAATTTGTAAGTGTTGTAAGTACTTCAGGGAAAGGAACAGTCACAGATTCTTTGGGACAATATAATCTGACCGTAAACGAAACCGATTCTATCTATTTTTCATTTTTAAATAAACCAACTCCCAAATATTTCGTAAAAAATATTCAGAATCCCGGATCATTTGATATTTCTATTTTAAGAAAAGTGAAAGAGTTACCTGAAGTATTTGTAAAACAAAGAAATTACCATTTGGATTCTTTGCAAAACAGGTTAGACTATCAGAAAATTTTCGATTACCGAAAACCAGGATTTAAAACCTCAATCAATCCTTATGAAGCTAATGCCCCGGTGGGTTTAGATCTGGATGAATTTATAAACATGTTTAAATTCAAAAAGAATAAAAGGATGCTGGCCTTTCAACGAAGATTGGAGCAGGACGAAAAGGAAAAGTACATCGATCACCGGTTCAATAAAGGCCTAGTTAAAAAACTCACAGGATTAAACGCCCCTGAAATAGATAGCTTTATGAACGAGTACCGGCCAACCTTTGAAATGACAACTCAATTTAACGATCTTGAATTTGGACAATTTATTGTAGAAGCATTTAAGTATTATAAAGCAGGAATAAAGGTTAACAAACAGGCTTTTACAAGAACACAGGAGTAGAAATACTTATTACAAGTTCGATTAAAAATTATTCTGATCATCATTTTCCTCTAATTTCTCCATTTCATCACCACCGAGGCTGTAGTAACTGTTTTCTTCGTCTTCCTGCCCTACTGTGTTCTGGTCATTACCTTCTAACTCAGCATCTGGAACATCGAGGTCTTTTCCTGTCATCGGAACCCAACCCCTTGCTCTCAGTTCTTCATCTTCGTCCATGTCCATGTCCGCATCTTTCGGTCCTAAAATTAAAAGGTCCTCGTCTGTCACATCAGCATCTGTACCAGCAACCATTCCTAAATCATCAGGTTCTTCTTCATTTGCCTGTGTAAAGTCCGGCTCTATTTCTGGAGTTCCTTCGATCCTCTTAATATGATCGGAGGGAATTTTATGCGACCGTGTAAGATTTTCTACATCAACGTCTACTCTTTCAATATCATTTCCTTGATTCAATATATCTTCTTTAGCAGGATAGTGGGGATAACCTGGAAAATCCTCATCAATCTTTTCATCATTAGACTCTTCCACTTCTTTAGGAGTATCTATAACTTCATCCGGATCATTAGTAGTGGGCTGATGACTCGTATTAGTTTCTTTTGGATCAGTTTGCATTGACATTGTGGTTGGATTTAAGGGATTGTATAAAAAACATATGCCGCAAAAGAAATCTGATTTTAACTAACCACCCTTTTGAGGCATTAAATAAAAACATCGGTCTCTGTACACATTTTTATAAACTTTTAGTAATTGCCGTTACTTAAACTAGAACGAACTTGACTCTAAGTTACATAAAAGTGAAACAAAGCTGTTTCTCACAAATTAATCTTTTTGATAACTGTTAATCAATTTGTTTTTCTAAAATAGATTGACGATGGCATGCTTTTATTGCTCCGATTACCAAGTATTTTAATTAATAATTTAACGATTTATAAGAAATATGAAAAATAATGCAGAGGTATTATCTAGTATGTTTACGGTAGCGCCCGGTGTGTGGGGAAGAAAGGACGTTTTCGTAAATTTCTACATGATCCAGGATCTGGAAAATAATGAATGGGTTTTGGTTGATACGGGCTTAAAATGGTCTGCTTCTAAGGTGAAGGAAATGGCAGACTATCTTTTTGGTGTAGGAAGTAAACCAGAAGCAATTATCTTAACACACGGTCACTTCGACCATGTAGGTTCTGTAGAAAGCCTTGCAGAGGAATGGGACGTACCTGTGTTTGCCCACCATTTGGAAATACCTTATCTAACAGGCCAATCAGACTATCCACCACCCGACCCTACAGTGGGCGGTGGTTTAATGGCTACAATGTCCTTCTTATACCCTAACAGCCCCATAAATATATGGAAGCATGTAAAAGTATTACCTGGCAACGGATCTATACCAGTTTTACGCGAATGGAAATATATTCACACTCCTGGCCACTCTCCAGGTCATATTAGCCTATTTAGAGAAAGTGACGGAGTCTTAATAGCCGGAGATGCTTTTGTAACTACGAAACAAGAATCAGTGATTTCTGTAATGCTGCAAACAAAAAAACTTTCCGGTCCACCTAAATACTTTACATGTGACTGGGATGATGCAAGAAACTCAGTTGAAGAGCTTATTAAACTGAGCCCTAAAATTGCAGCTACCGGCCACGGACAGCCAATGCGCGGACTCGAATTGCAGGAATCGTTGAAAGAACTTAGCAATCACTTTGATACTGAAGCTATACCAGAACAAGGCAGATACGTACCAAATCCAGCAATTACTAACGCAAATGGGGTCATTTATGTTCCGCCAAAGAAACACTTGAAAAATGAACTACCCCTTAAAACTTTCGGCTTTACAGCGCTTGCTACTGCAGGACTAGTATGGGCACTATACAAAAAGAAAAAGAAAATCCGGGCCCATGAGCACTTGCTTGAGGTAGAGTACAATTATTAATCTTCCTTAAAAAAGCACTAAAAAAAGACATTATAAAATACATATAATGTCTTTTTTTATAGTTACCTAATTGAAATTTATCCAATTAAGCCGGCTGCCCTGCTTATGTCGAGCATTCGATCTATTGGCTTTTTAGCTGCAAGACGTAGTTGCTCATCCATTAGGATCTCAGGTGTTTCGTATTCCATACACAAATACAGTTTTTCAAGATTGTTTAGTTTCATATAAGGGCAGTCATTACATGCACAATTATTATTTGGCGGTGCAGGAATAAAAGTTTTATAAGGTGCATCTTTTTGCATCTGGTGCAAAATACCCGTCTCGGTAGCGACGATAAACTCATTGAATTTGTCTGTAACAGCATATTTTAACAACTGCGTGGTGCTACCAATAAAATCAGCAACACGAAGAACAGCTTCTTCACATTCAGGGTGAGCTATGACCTTTGCATCAGGGTGTCGAACTTTTAGCTTCGTAATTTTTTCCAGGCTAAAGATTTCATGTACCATACATGCTCCATTCCACAACAGCATGTTTCGCCCTGTTTTTTTATTTAAAAAACCACCTAAATTTTTATCAGGGGCAAAGATTATTTTTTGATCAGCCGGCAGACTGTTCAAAATTGCCTCGGCGTTGCTACTGGTACAAATAATATCACTTAGTGCCTTTATTTCAGCAGTGCAATTAATATAACTAATCACCAGATGATCAGGATGCTTTTCTTTAAAAGCTTTGAACATATCTGCAGGTGCGCTATCTGCTAAAGAACATCCTGCTTTTAAGTCGGGCAAAACCACTTTCTTAGTGGGATTAAGAATTTTAGCGGTTTCGGCCATAAAGTGTACTCCTGCAAATACTATCATATCTGCGTTAGTAGATTGAGCCTTTTGCGCCAAACCTAAACTATCACCTAAAAAATCTGCCACATCCTGTATATCTGCCTCCTGGTAATAATGGGCGAGCACAATCGCATTCTTTTCTTTTTTCAGTCTTTCAATTTCTGAAAATAAATCCATCTGTACATCTATATCTATGTCCAGGAAACCTTTTTCTTCTACTTTATTTTTTGCTTCAGCAATGTTCATAATCGTTGTATTAATACTTATAATACATTATTTATAAATAAACCTATTACTACTACGGCTGTTAATAACGGGATAACTTTTACCAAAATTATTTTAAAAAGTAAAAATTACTGCTTTATACACCTTTATTCACAACCATTTCACATTAGTTAATACAGTAAAATTAAGGATTATAATAGTTTACTAACACTAGAGGATAACTGCAGTACTGTATAAATCAAATCAAGCGCGTTAGTTATCTTAATGTTAACCGGCAAAGAATAAACTAAGTTGAATAGGATTATTACAACCGGGGTTTATAAAAAGGAGGGAAGTTTTTCTATAAATTTCCCCATTATTAAAAGGAAAACAAAGACTTTTCCACAGAAATTGTTGTTATAAACAATGGATTGTGGAAACAAAATTTTTTGAAATTTGAACTTTTCAGGTTAGTGAATCAGTTATTAACAATAAAAAGTTGTGCCAAGATTTCTGTAATGGAGCAGTAATAAGGGTTTTAGAATTTTTTCCACATTTATTCAAACAATTATTCCCCTATTTTTGCCCTCCAATTTTAAAAGATATTAAACAATATGTCGGTTATTCAAAAAATCAGGGATAAATATGCCGCTTTGGTTATCGCGGTTATTGCCCTTAGCCTGGTTGGTTTTATTTTAATGGATGCTTTTGTTGGTCGTGGTAGAGGTATGGGAAGCGCTAACGGAAGCATAGGTAAAGTTAATGGCGAGAAGATCGAAAGAAATGATTTTGAGAAGAAAATAAATCTGCAGACAGCGATGTATGGATCCCAGGCTCCGCAACGCGAACAACTAATAAGTAGCGTTTGGGATCAAACTGTTGACGAGATCGTAATGAACCAGGAATACGAAAAGGTAGGTCTACAGCTTACGGCCAAAGAGCTGAACGACGTACTTTTTGGTGCTAACCCCCCTCAATGGCTCAGTCAGCAATTTACCGACCCACAAACTGGCCAGTTTAATGTGAACCAGGCAAAGCAATATTTTGCGCAGATAAAAAAACAAAAGAATAATCCGAACCTCGAAATGTTTAACGAGGCATATATTCAACCCACAATTGACCAGGCGCTTCGTATGAAGTACATGGCTTTGTTGGGAAATAGCTCTTTCGTACCTAAGTGGTTGGCAGAAAGAACACTTGCCGATCAAAGTTCAGTGGCTCGTTTTTCTTATGTATCCGTTCCTTACGCAACTATTAGCGATAGTTCAGTTAAGGTAACGGACGACGATATAAAAAGCTATATACAAAAACATAAGGAATCTTTTAAGCAGGACGAAGCAGTTCGCTCAGTTTCTTATGTCGTATTCAACGCCTCTGCATCAAGGCAGGACAGCGCCAAAATATTAGACCAGGTTAATAGTCTGAAAAGCGAGTTTGCAGCAGCAACAGATCCGGAAACGTATTTGGCAAGGGTAAGTTCAGAAACTCCTTATTTTAATGGTTATACATTAGGTTCTAAACTACAGGTTCCTAATGCGGATACTATAAAAAAGTTAGCGATCGGACAAGTTTATGGTCCATTTATAGATGGAGGAAACTACACACTCGCAAAAATGATAGACAAGCGTACAATGCCAGACAGTGTAAAAGTGCGTCATATCCTGATAAAGACAGCAGAAAAAGGTCAGCCAACATTATCCGATAGTATAGCTAAAAAAAGAATTGACAGTATAGCAGCAGCAGCGCAGTCGGGAGCAGATTTTAATGCACTTGTACAAAAATATAGCGACGACCAGGGAAGTAAAAACACAAAAGGCGAATATGATTTTACCTCTTCTCAATTTCCTAACCTTAGTAAAGAATTTGCCGAAGTCGCTTTTTATGGAAAACCAGGTGATAAAAAAGTAGTTAAGGTAGAAAACCAGGCTTATAGTGGTTATCATTATATAGAGGTAGTGGACCAAAAGAAAATTGAACCTGCTTATAAAATTGCCTATCTCTCAAGGCCGATCGAAGCTAGCCAGGAGACAATTAATACAGCGAATAATGCAGCTTCCCAGTTTGCTGCAAGCAGCCGTAATAACAAACAGTTTACGGAAAATGCTTCCAAACAACATTTGCCGGTACTATCTGTTCCTGATATTAAGAAAAATGATTTTCAGATTGCTGGTTTAGGAGATAGCCGCCAGTTTATCAGGTGGATATATGAGAATAAGACCGGAGATGTTAGTGAGCCTTATGAGTTAGGCGATAAATATGTAGTTGCTGTGGTAACAGGAGAATCTGACAAGGGATTAATGAATGTAGCCAAGGCCAGACCTTTAGCTGAGCCATTAATTATAAATGAAAAGAAAGCGCAGCAAATTATTTCAACTAAATTTAAGGGTACAACATTAGAGCAGGTAGCTCAGTCGGCAGGTGTAGGCGTTCTTCATGCTGATAGTGTTGGTTTTGCACAACCCTTCATTCCAAATATTGGCAATGAACCTAAAATAGCGGGCGCAGCATTTAACAAAGGCCTACAAGGCAAAATGAGTGAACCGATCGCAGGAAATACAGGCGTATTTGTTATTAAAGGTGAAAACATTTCTGCTGTCCCAAACACAGACATGAACGCTGAGCAACTGCGTAAACAACTCGAAATGCAACAAAAGCAAATGGGGGGTTACCGCAGCATAGAAGCACTCAAAAAAGCAGCAAACATAAAAGATAACCGTTTCGATTTTTATTAATATTATTCTTCTAAATTTTGTAACCCGGCCAGTTTAGGCCGGGTTTTTTATTTATCTTATTTTCAAACTTTTAAATCCGCCCACCAAAAAAGTTCTTTTCTAAAATTTTTATTCTAAAAAGTTTACAATATTGTATGGACTGTACGCAACCGGAATACAGAGTTAATAAGTACTCGATTTTGCAACCAATGACACTGGTGCCACTTTTTATCCTAATCTTATTTCGTAACTTTGAGATATCATTATGGAAAATATAATTATAAATAAAGTTGCAGAAAGTGCACTTACTACAATAGATCTGGAAGAATTTTATCCCAAAGGTGAAACTGCAGTTTTTGATTTAAAAGAACATTTATTTATGGGATTAATATTGAAAGAAAAAGATTTCCGGGCTGCGCTTCAATCCTATGATTGGGAAAGATTTAGAGATAAATTAGTATCAATTACCTGTTCTGCTGATGCAATTATTCCTATTTGGTCTTATATGCTGGTTGCAAGCAACTTACAACCTATAGCTAAAGAGGTAGTTTTTGGAGAAGAAAAGAACATATTACAAACATTATTGCTTAGAAACATTTCAAAAATAAAAGGTGAGGAATATACTGATAAACGGGTGGTTGTAAAAGGTTGTGGCGATGAACCGGTTCCTGAAGCAGCTTATGTTGAAATTACCAATAAACTGCGTCCTTTTGCTAAAAGCATAATGTATGGTGAGCCATGTAGCACCGTTCCGATTTATAAAAGAAAATAATTTCTTCTATGAATATAGAACAGTTATGGGAATACTGTAAATCAAAACCAGGAGCACAAGAAGGTTTTCCATTTGGCCCCCAAACCTTAGTTTTTAAAGTAAAGGAAAAAATATTCCTACTTGCGCCATTGGAAAAGCAACCCTTGCAGTTTAATGTAAAATGTGACCCTGAGAAAGCAATCGAATTGAGGGAAAAGTATTTGTCTGTTCTTCCGGGTTATCATATGAATAAGAAACTATGGAACACTATTATCGTTGACGGATCCATACCTGTTAATGAATTAAAGGAATTTATAGATGATTCCTATTTACTTGTCTCCAGATGAAAATGAGCGCCCTTAATTAAATTCAAGATTATTTTTAAGAGTAAAACGGACGGCTCGAAGAGAATTTTTTCTACTTTAAAAGAAAAGCAATTCAAATTGGCCTTGTTGAAACAGAGTTAATCTCTTATAGAATATTTAAGGCGTATACTTACTACTCGGTATAAAATTATTAAAATTCTCGTCCTTCGAAAAAGCACCAACGAATCCTCGCAGTATATCATAAAAAAAATTAAAAAAAAAAGCGAAAATTATGTTTAAATGTAAAAAATACATTTTACTTTTATTTTTTTAAAACTTGGTTTTCTAACGTCATTGCTAACAATATTTTAATAAGGATGCTGATAAAAATTATATTATTTCCCTTGAGAGCGTAATAATACTTTCCGCCATATCTCCCCTATATTATTCACTGAAAACAAAATGATATTAAGATTGTCGAACATCTTCTTATTGTAAAGGTGTATCAACAGTAATATAAGCTATTAGCTTGGCTAATAATAGTACAGGGGATAGGTATGCAAGTATGTGTGATTTTGTTTTATAACCATGATAAGTTTATTAAAAACAACTATGATAAAATTTTCTTCTAAAGGGCGAATAAGGCCGCCGTGTGCATTGCTTAATGTTCAAGTAAATTAATAACGTTTTACAGTTGGTATACTTTAATCACTAAATAAAAATTTAGTTCAATGAACAATTGCTTTTCAGATGATTTATTAAATAATCGTACTTTTTTTAATTTTAAAAAGGGAAAATTTGTCTTGCTGGTAATCTTAGGGTTTATTTCTTCGACACTTTTTGCCCAGCAAAAAACGATCAGTGGAAGAGTTCTTTCTGGAGACACTGCCGTAGCAGGAGTAACGGTGCAGGTTAAGGGCACGAAAACTGCTACCCAAACTAACTCTAGCGGAAACTTCACTATTAATGCACCTGCAAATGCAACCCTGGTAATCAGCTCTATTGGTTATACCATGCAGGAAGTGAAGACAAATAATCGCTCAAGTATTAATGTACAGCTACAATCTAGTGCACAAGAAATGCAACAGGTGGTCGTAGTTGGTTACGGTACTCAAAAGAAAGCGACTTTAACAGGTTCTGTAAGTACTGTTAAAGGAACTGAAGTTTCAAAGTCGCCTACTATGAACGTAAGTAACAGTTTAGGGGGACGTTTGCCAGGCCTTGTTACTGTAACGCCAAGTGGCGAGCCGGGTGCTGATGGCTCTATTTTAAGAATACGCGGTGTGAATACGCTTGGAAATAATAACCCGTTAATTGTGGTAGACGGTATACCTGGTCGTTCTTTAGATAGAATTGACCCAAGTACTATTGAAAGTATCTCCGTTTTAAAAGATGCATCTGCAGCTATTTACGGAGCACAGGCTGCTAACGGAGTTATATTAATTACAACAAAAAGAGGTAAAACTGGGAAGCCAACCGTTACTGCAAGTTTTAACCAGGGGTACGGAAGACCAACAAGGATTCCAAAAATGGCTGATGCTGCCACTTATGCTACTATGTTGAATGAAATAAATGAGTATGCAGGCAGAGCACCTAAATTTACTGCAGAAGATATTAAAAAGTATCAGGACGGATCTGATCCATGGGGTCATCCTAATACCGATTGGTTTAAAGAAGTATTAAGGCCATGGTCTGGCCAGAACTATGCCAATATCTCCATTAATGGAGGAAATGAAGCAGTAAAATATTTTGTTTCTCTTTCTAAAAAAGGACAGGAAGGTTATTATAAAAACAGCGGGACGAAATACAATCAGTACGATTTCAGAAGCAACCTCGATGCCAATGTAAGTAAAAATATAAGTCTTTCTTTTGACGTAGCCGGCCGCATGGAGGATCGCAACTTTCCAACACGCTCAGCGGGTAGTATTTTCAGGATGGTTATGAGAGGAAAACCTAATGAAACAGCTTATTGGCCTAATGGCACACCCGGACCTGATATTGAATACGGTGACAACCCAGTGGTAGTAAGTACAAAGGCAACAGGTTACGACCATGATAAGTTGTATGTACTAAATTCAAACGCAAAATTAAATGTTAAGATACCGTGGATAGAGGGATTGTCTTTTACCGGTAATGCAGCAATAGATAAAGGCTTCGATTTTCATAAGTTGTGGCAAACACCGTGGTTTTTATATTCCTGGAATGGTGTAGATCGTGATGCCAGTGGTCAGCCTGTGCTTCAAAAATCTCAAAAAGGTTTCTCAAGCCCTGCTCTTACCGAAAACTCTCAGGACAATCAAAACATACTTTTAAATGGCTTGCTTAATTATGAAACGAAAGTTTTTAATGATCATAACATTAAGTTCTTGATAGGTGCAGAAAGAATAACTGGCAAAGGAGATAATTTTAGCGCTTACCGCAGAAATTTTATCTCATCTATATTAGACCAAATGTTTGCCGGGGCACAGGATCAATACCTTACAAATAATGGTTCTGCTTACAGGCAGGCAAGATTAAATTATTTTGGCAGGGTAAATTATAACTATAAAGAAAAATATTTAGCCGAATTTGTTTGGAGATACCAGGGCTCTTACATTTTTCCTGAAGCTAAAAGATTTGGATTTTTCCCTGGTGTTTCTTTAGGGTATAGAATTTCTGACGAGGACTTCTGGAAGGAAAGCCTGTCTTTTATCAATACATTTAAGTTAAGGGCCAGTTGGGGTAGAACCGGTAATGATCAAATTCCCGAGTGGCAATATCTTTCAACTTATGGAATTGGTGGTATAAGACCGAACTCATGGAATCCTCCACTGCCATTTGTTACGAATGGTAATGTAGAAAATCCGGCACTTTACGAGACATTGGTACCAAACCCTAATGCAACATGGGAAACAGCAGACCAGGGAAATATTGGATTTGACGCAACTTTATTAAAAAACAGGTTATCAGTTACCGCGGATTATTTCCAATACAAGCGATCTGATATTTTATTGGCACGTAACGCATCTATACCAACTACGGCTGGATTTACTCCACCGAGAGAAAACATAGCAAGAGTATCTAACAGAGGCTTTGATTTTGGTATCAACTACAACAATACTGTTGGAAAATTATCTTATCAAATTGGGTTAAATGGGGGATACCAGAAAAACAGAATTGATTTTTGGGATGAACCCGCAGGGCTTCCTGATTATCAAAAGTCAACAGGATACCCGATCGGCAGCACATTGTACTATAAAGCCATTGGCATTTACAGAGATTCCGCTTCTGTTAGTAAGACAGCACATTTGGATGGTGCAAGAGCTGGCGACGTTATTTTTGCTGATATAAATGGAGATGGTATAATTGATGATTTTGACAGGATAAGAATTCAAAAATCAGATTTGCCGACTTTCACCGGTGGTTTAACCTTAGGAGTTCAATACAGAGGCTTTGATTTCTCAGCGTTAGTTCAGGGAGCTGCAGGAGGAGTGCGATACATCTCAACAGAATCAGGAGAAATTGGTAACTTCTTACAATCTTATGCAACAGATCGTTGGACTAGCCAAAATCCTGATGCATCTGGCCCAAGAACATTTAATCGCAGTAACGAATATTGGGTTGGTCGTGGGAACACTTTCTGGCTTCACAAGACTGACTATGTAAGATTGAAGAATATTGAAATCGGTTATAATCTTCCTCCTTCAGTAGTTCGTCGGTTAGGTATTCAAAATTTACGTGTTTACATTAATGCTTATAACCTGTTAACATATAGCCCCGATCTAAAAGATTTCGATCCTGAATTAACTTCTCCAACAGGTGGAGCTACAGGAAGTAACGTAAGTACAGGCGGCCAAAGCTACCCTTTACAGAAAATCATTAACGGAGGTTTGTCAATTACTTTTTAAAAACAATTGGAAAAGCTATTATGAAAAGAGTTTATTATTTATTTATAGCGGCAGTACTAGCAGGAGCTGTTTCTTGTAAAAAAGACTTTATGAATTTACAGCCGCTTGATAAGTTTGGAGATCAGGCGGTATGGAAAGATCCTGCGCTAATTCAAACATTTGTTAACAACATATACCTTGGTATTCCTCACGGCTTCAGCAATATCATGATGTCATCTGTTGTAGATGAAACGATGTATAATGCTGACTTTGGTAGCAGTAACGTAACAAAAAGTTTAATTACACCGAGCGATTTAAGCATCTTTGACGCAGGATTTTGGACTGCTAACCGCCAAAGATTAATGAACTGGAGCATGGTGTACCAGTTCATTAGGTCTGCTAATCTATTTTTTGAAAAAGTAGATAATGCTCCTTTTGATAACCCTGACGACAAGAGTCGCATGAAGGGTGAAGTGTACTTTTTAAGAGGATACCTATATCAAAACCTTGTTTCTATGTATGGAGGTGTTCCGCTTATTAAGAAAACTTTTGGCTTGAACGACGAGTTTAAAGTCCCAAGGGATACTTACGAAAACTGCATCAAATCCATTGTTTCTGATTTAGACTCTGCTGCTGCCTTATTACCACTTTCATATGAGGGCGCCAACAAAGGACGCGCTACTAAAGGGGCTGCTTTGGCATTAAAATCAAGGGTATTGTTGTACGCAGCAAGTGATTTATATAATAATAATGGAGCATGGGCAGGTGGTTATGCTAATAAAGAATTAATTGGTTATGTTGGAGGCGACAGAGCTGCACGCTGGCAGGCTGCCAAAGACGCTGCAAAAGCTGTAATAGATTTAGGCGTCTATAGTTTATACATGCCCAATCCGGCCTCTGTAGAAGAAGCAAGCAAGAATTATGCAGATATGTTCCTGTCAAAAGACAATCCCGAGGATATCTACCTTCGCTATTTTACTGTAAAAATTGATGAGAACTGGGATGGTTATAATCCAGGTTTGTATAACAATCCGAACGGGTGGCATGGATGGGGTAGCAATACTCCTTTGCAGCAAATGGTTGATGCATACGAAATGAGCGATGGTACTAAATTCGACTGGAATAACCCCGCTCATAAAGCTGCGCCTTATCAAAACCGTGACCCACGTTTTTATGCCTCTATTAATTATGATGGTGCGAAATGGAGACCAAGGCCTTCTGACGCTATAGGCAGAGATCCTATAGGTATAGTGCAAACAGGATATTACGAGAAGCCGGATGGCACCGTTATACCGGGACTCGATACAAGAAATAGTCCTTTAGAAGACTGGAACGGTTCGTATACCGGCTACTATATGCGTAAATTTATTGATCCATCAATAAATGCGCAATATGATAAGCAGGACCAGCCATGGCGATATATCCGCTATACAGAAATTTTATTAAATTATGCTGAGGCATGTTTAGGACTTGGCCAGGAAGCTGAAGCAAAAACATATATCAATATGATCAGGAAAAGATCTGCTATGCCTGATATTACTGATAATGGCCAGGCGTTGATAGATCGTTACCGTAATGAGAGACGCATAGAACTGGCATTTGAAGATCACCGCTATTTTGACGTTCGCCGTTGGATGATCGCACCGCAAGCGTATACAGTGGGACAAGGCATAAGCATACGTTATAAAGCTAATGCATCAGGTAATCCTATTGCTCCACCTACCTATTCGGTTATAAATGCTCAGGACCGGGCCTGGAACCAGAGGTTTTATTTTTTCCCCATAAAGTTAGATGAGATAAACAGGAATGATAAGTTGATTCAAAATCCGCTTTACTAATATTTGAAACTGAAACAGGCTGCCCTTATCGGCAGCCTGTTTTTTTATTAAAACAAGTTTAAATGGAAAAGGTATAAAATGATTAGAAAAGCTTTTATTTTTTTTATTCTCGTAATATCATTTTGTCTAAACGGATACTCCCAGGTTAAGTTTGATAATGTATTGTATGGCGTAGCATATTACCATGAATACATGCCGTCAGACAGGTTAGAGACCGACATTAAAATGATGAAGGATGCTAATATAAACGTAGTACGTGTGGGAGAATCTACATGGAGTCTTTTTGAACCGCAGGAAGGGAAATTTGAATTTGAATGGATGGATCGAATTTTAGATAAAATGCATCAGGCTGGTATTAAAGTGATCCTTGGAACACCTACGTATTCCATTCCTGCATGGCTGGCACATAAACATCCCGAAGTCTTACTTAAATATCCGGGAGGTGGGCAGGCGTATTATGGTATTCGTCAAAACATGGATATAACCAATCCTACTTTTTTATTTTATAGTGAACGTATTATTCGTAAAATGATGCAACACTATGCGAAACATCCTGCCATTATTGGTTACCAGGTTGATAATGAAACAACATCTCGGAATGTAAACAATTATGATGCTTTTGTTGGATTTGTAAATTATGTAAAAAATAAGTTCAAATCTTTAGATACTTTGAATAAAGTATGGGGCCTGAACTATTGGGGAATGAATATAAATTCATGGGAAGAGTTTCCTACCCGCGATGGTGCAACGAATCCCTCCTATTTGTTGGAATGGGAGCGTTATAAAAGACAAATTGTGGCGAATTTTTTAACCTGGCAGTCCCAGATAGTTCGTGAATATAAAAGACCTGAACAATTTGTAACACA
This sequence comes from Segetibacter koreensis DSM 18137, assembly GCF_000374045.1. Lineage (GTDB taxonomy): Bacteria > Bacteroidota > Bacteroidia > Chitinophagales > Chitinophagaceae > Segetibacter > Segetibacter koreensis. The sequence continues at coordinate 128,503 of NZ_KB893348.1, forward strand.
ATGTTTCATGCCTGCAATTCAAGATATCGATCATCCTGCAACAGCAAAATATATGGATGTAATGGCAGTAAATGTATATCATCCGCAGGAAAATGATTTAACCGGTGTTGAAATTGCTTTTGCTGGAGATTATTTCAGAGGTATCAAAAAGAGTAATTACCTCATCACAGAAACGAATGCACAAACTACTAGCTGGTCTTCCCAATTTCAAAAACCTCCTTATGATGGTCAACTACGTATGAATGTCTTTGCTCACTTAGCTTCCGGCGCTAATATGGTGGAGTACTGGCACTGGCACTCGATTCACAATGGCCAGGAGACCTATTGGAAAGGCGTGTTAAGCCATGACTTACAACCTAATAGAACTTATAAAGAGGTAAGCCAAACGGCTAAAGAATTGAAAGAAATCGGAACTCATCTGGTTAACTTAAAGAAAACAAATAAAGTTGCGATCCTTTTCAGCCAGGATTCTTATTATGGCATTGAGTTTATGAAATATTCTAATCAAACCGGCTCGCATCCGTGGTTTTCTTTTAATGGCTATATGGACCAATGGTTGAAACCTATGCACGAAGCGCTTTACAAACAGAATATAGAATCTGATATAATTCTTGACAAAGACGATTTCAGCAAATACAGTATGTTGGTTATTCCTCCTCTTTACATAGCAAGCGATTCTCTTTTGGAGAGAATAAGTGATTATGTGAAAAATGGAGGACACGTGGTAATGGCAATGAAAAGTGGATTCGCCAACGAGAACTCAGCGGTGCGTGCACAATTAGCACCCGGCCCATTGCGTAAGGCCTGTGGCTTCTATTACCAGGAATTTGCAAATATTGATGAAACAGGGTTAAAAGATGATCCATTTAAAGTAGGAACAGATAAAAACAAAGTAAAGGATTGGGCAGAATTTATTATACCCGAAACAGCTAAACCTCTTGCATATTATAACGACAAGCACTGGGGTAAATATCCTGCAATAACTAATAACAATTATGGCAAAGGTTCACTTACATATATAGGTACTGTCTTAAGCAAAGAACTGATGAGTGCAGTAATGCAAAATGCCGTTATGCAAGCAGGTATTAGCTCTCCTGCTCAGAAGCTAACATATCCAATAATTGTTCGTTCAGGTGTAAATGGTCAAGGCAAAACAGTGCATTATATTTTAAATTATTCTGACGATATGAAAACTGCAGAATATCCCTTTAAGGATGGGACAGAATTATTAGGCAAAAAGCAGGTAAAAATAAATGAGCAGTTACAAATAGAACCATGGGGAGTAAAAATCGTAGAGGAAAAATAAACTAAAGAATAAAACCAATTTTGTAAACATTAGAAGAAATCTTTTAAAACTTATTTCTTTTGATGTTTACTTTCTGTATTTATCAAAGATTGGTAGTCTTTCACTGTATCTATATCAATACTGCCTAAAGGGAACGGAATGGCTGCAACTGATTCTTTATGTTTTATTAATAATTTCTTAGCTCCCTCCTGCCCTTTCAGTAGTAATAATTCCGGAAAAAATTTCTTATTAAACAAGGCTGGAACACCTAAGGTATTAGAATAAGAGCAGGCAATAATTTCTTTGCCGATTGCTGCCTTTTTGTTTATTAAATCATTAAGCAAAGCAGTATCTACAAACGGCTGGTCGCTAACCATGAGAATAGCATCTGAAACGTGTGGAGCTATTTTTTTCAGCATTGTTATTCCTATCTGTATCGAAGAAGACATGCCTTGCTCCCAATCGGGATTGTGATACACGAAAATCTCTTCTTTTTCTATATCCGGATGTATTTTTTCAGCATCGGCACCTAATATAACAATAACAGGGTTACATTTAGAATGTATAGCCGTCTCAACAGTTTGTTGTAATAAAGTTCTACCGTTGTAAACTATTTTTTGTTTTGGGTGACCTAACCTCGAAGATGATCCTGCAGCAAGTATTATTATCCCTGTCATTATAATTAATTAAACATTCAAACACACTATAAATATTTGAATACGTTAAACATTGCAAGGGGTATTAAAATTGCCAAACATTAAAGAACTGCCTGAACAATTTGTTGTGTATGCCTTGGGTGGATACTTTCTTCCTTATCCCTTAATGAAAACCCAGTTCGTTTAGTAAGTATTGCTTGTATTTCTGAAATGATGGATAAAGCAATTTCTTCTGAAGTCTCTGCCCCGATATCTAAACCTGCAGGCCCAAAGATATTTTGCAGGCTTTCTTTGTCTACATTCATTCCTTGTTCTTTCAATTCGTCAAGCATTCGGTCGAGTTTCTTTTTCGGCCCCAACACACCCAGATATACTGATCGCAGCGGTAATAATTGTTTTAAGATCGAGATATCGTAATTATAATTGTGGGTCATGAGAGCCGTAACTGTTCGGGCATCAAAATTTATTTGGGTTAAAGCGTTTTCAGGCTTTGAAACTATAATACGGTTAGCTGATGGAAAACGCTCCCTTGTTGCATAGTTGGGACGCCCATCTGCAACGGTTGTTTCCCACCCTAACACATTAGCCATCTGAACTAAGGGTATACTGTCGTTTCCTGCTCCAAAAATAACAAGTGAAACAGCAGGCTCGAGAAGTTCTATGAAACCTGTTAATAGGTTTTCTTCATTATAAGATTTTACTATTGAAGTGCGATTTGTTAGTACCTGCCGTGCATCTTCAGATAAGTTTATTTTCAATGATTCTTCACTTAGGGTATTTTTTATTTTTTCGTCTTCAGTCAAGAGCATACATGTGCCCGGCTGTGTTGCTTTTTTGTGAAGCGAGAATAATGTTACAAGTACTGCTGTCTGCCGTTTAGATACAAACGTTTTTAATAGCTCAATGGAATTATTGGGGTCACTTGGATTCACAGGTTCAATTAAAATAGAAATGATACCATTGCATCCTAAACCTACCCCGAGTTTTGCATCGTCATCATCGGTAGTATCATACGTTACAAGCATTGGTTTTTGTTGAATCATTACCATTTGCGCTTTCCGTAATGCATCTCCTTCAAGGCAACCGCCACTTATTGCTCCTGTAAGCTTTCCATCTTCAGTCACAAGCATTCTGGCTCCCGGTCTTCTATATGCAGAACCTTGCAAATGAACAACAGTTGCCAAAGCTGTCTGTTTGCCTTCCGCAGTCGCTTTATCATACGCTGTTATAATGTCTTTTAATTCTTTCATCTTGCAATTCTTTATAGACGAATTATCAATTCCGGCTATTAAAATTAGCCCATTTATAATATAAATGGTTGTTAATAGGAGAAAAGAAATAAAAGACGCATATCTTTTTCAGAAAGAATTATAAAAAATATGTGAGCCTCAAACTAGAATGTCGAGTATTTTTAAAACATCATTTTTTGCTAACGATCAAACAACCGTTTTTTTTCTTTTTCCTTTTTTTCTTAATAGATAATAACCAACTCCTACTCCGGCCGCCAGCGCTGCAGTTGTTATAACAATATTTCGAGTATTATGAGGTGAAGTCCAACCACCATCTATACCTGTATCAGTATTATCTGAGCTAAATAGAGCACCATCAGAGACGGGAACAGGTTTAGCCCTTTTAAAATAAGAACTCATAAGGGTAAAAAGCACCCTTTGCGTAACGGTGGGAAACAAAGAATTTATGATACGAAAAAAAACAGCAGATGCTCCAACATTTACTGCTTCTTTGGGGCGCACTGCTAGTGACACCATTGCATGGGCAACCCGTCTGGCATCATAAACAGGCGGAATAGGTTTAATTTTGCGACCTACATAATTGGCGCCGTGCTGAAAACCCGGGGTATCAATAAATCCCGGAAAAATATCGCAAACGTAAATGCCGGGAAATTTGATTAACTCTCCGCGAAGGGCTTCAGAAAAACCACGTAAACCAAACTTACTTGCAGCATAAGCAACTGAATAAGGTTGAGCAATCCAGGCACCTAAAGAATTGGTATTTATAAGCACCCCGTATCCCTGTCGTTTAAAATATGGCAAAGCAGCATGCGCGCCGTGAATATAGCCCAAAAGGTTCGTTTCAATTACACGTTGGTGCGATGAAACAGGTGTCTCCGTAAATTCTCCAACACAGCCAATGCCAGCGTTATTAATCCACACATCAATTGTATTTCCAAATGCTGCTGCAGTATCAGCGAGATGTTTCATATCCTCAGCATTAGTAACGTCGGTCTTAACTGCAATCGTTTTTACCCCTAATGCTTCGCATTCAGCAGCTACAGTTTCCAAAACATCTTCACGACGCGCTGCCAATACGAGGTTTGCTCCACATTCAGCAAATGCAATTGCTGCCGCATGCCCAATGCCACTGGAAGCTCCGGTTATAACAACTGTTTTTCCGTATAGAAAACGTTTTAATTGCTGGTTGTTCATATCGTATTAATTGAAGATGATGATGAAAATGAGATTTTTATTTAGAAAGATATGTTCACACAAAACTAAAGCCACCTCGGTTTGAGTCCCACATATTCTCATACACCGGCTCATGTAAAAGAAGGTTTTTCATTTTAATTGATACTTTCGATATTATGTAAAAGCTTTATATTGCTTTCAGAAATATTAATAATGATAAAAGAAAAATTAATTAAAGTAAAAATGATAAATAATAAAAAGCTGCCTTATCTCTTCGTATTAATAATTCTTCTTTTTTCTTGTAATTTAATTTTCGCTCAATCCATTGCACCATCTATTTTAAAAAATCCATGGAAAGCATTCTGGATTACTGGTCCGGGTGCATCAGATAATCCCTGGGCCACCATGTCTGATCCCTCACTTAAAGATTATGGCGTTTATAAATTTCGAAAGAATATAAATCTTGCTTCAAAACCTTCTTCTTTTATAGTGCATATCTCAGGAGATAATCGTTATAAATTATTATGTAAACGAAAAATTGGTTTCGCAGGGACCGGCGCGTGGAGACCTTTATTTCTGGAATTTTGAGACGGTTGATTTAGCTCCATACCTGCAACAGGGAAAAAACACAGTGGCAGCTTTGGTTTGGAACGAGGGAAAACTAAAGCCTGAGGGTCAGATATCTTACATGACAGCATTTATCCTACAGGGAAATACAGCCGCAGAAGAAATATTAAATACAGATACAAGTTGGAAAAGTATTCGTGACAGCAGCTATTTACCCTTACCTGTAAGAGTGCCGGGTTACTATGTAGCCGGCCCCGGGCAATTTGTTAATATGAATAGTAATATAAGAGGATGGGAAAAGAGTATCTATAATGATTCCGGGTGGGTAAAATCAAGAATACTTTTTAACGGGCTAACGAAAAATGCTGCAATTGATTCGCGAGGCTGGATGCTTGTTCCTTCTCCCCTTCCTCAGACAGAAATGACTCAACAACGCTTGGTAAGAGTTGCTAAGGCTGAGGGCGTTTCTGTTGATTCGGGCTTCTTATCAGGCAAAAAGCAAATAACTGTTCCGGCAAATAGCAGTGCCACTCTTTTACTAGACCAGGCATTTCTTACCAATGCGTATCCTACACTTATTTTTAGCAAAGGCAATAATGCTGGTATTTCTGTAGGTTATACCGAAGGCTTATACATTCCAAATGGTAGAGATCTGAATGGTTCTTTGCCTTTATTGCCAAAAGGAAACCGCAATGAAACGGAAGGAAAAATATTTATAGGTAAAAAAGACAGTATTATTTCTGATGGAAGTAATGGCCAGGTATTTACGTCGCTTTGGTGGCGAACCTACCGTTATATTCAGCTTCACATCCAGACGAAAGACCAACCTTTGGTTATTGAAGATCTCTATGGCACTTTTACAGGTTATCCATTTAAAAACAATGCACGGTTTGAAACAGGAAATCCTCTTTATAATCAAATGCTTGACATTGGGTGGCGAACAGCTCGTTTGTGCGCTTTTGAAACCTATATGGACTGCCCTTACTATGAGCAATTGCAGTATATTGGTGATGCACGTATCCAGGCGTTGATTTCTTTATACAATAGCGGGGATGACAGGTTGGTAAGAAACGCTATAAATTTAATGGACCATTCACGAATTGCAGAGGGGATCACACTTAGCCGTTATCCAACAGACCTTGATCAACAGATACCGACTTTTTCGCTGTGGTGGATTGGGATGTTGCACGATTACTGGATGTATGGTCCAGACAGTACTTTTATTGCTGACAAGTTACCCGGAGAGCGGCAGGTTTTAAATTTCTTCAACCATTACCAGCAGTCAGATGGTTCATTAAAAGACGTTCCTTACTGGAATTTTTCTGACTGGGTATATGGTATAAAAGGCTGGCCGAGAGGAATGGCTCCGATTGGTAAAAATGGAGAATCTGCTATTTTAGATATCCAGTTATTATGGACATATAAACTTGCTGCCGAAATGGAAGCAAAAATGGGAATGAAAGAATATGCAGCTATATATAGAGCAAGGGCAGCTCAACTGGCAAAATCAGTACAAAGAAAATATTGGGATGCTAACCGCCACTTATTTGCAGACAGGGAAGAAAAAGACAAATTTTCTCAGCATACTAATTCATTGGCAATACTTGCAGGAATAACAACTAAGAATGAGGCCGCTGCTATAGGAAAGAAAATATTGTCAGATACTACTCTTACCCCTGCTTCTATCTACTTTAAATACTATGTGCACCAGGCGCTAGTAAAGGCAGGATTAGGAAATGACTATTTAAACTGGTTGGATATATGGAAAGAAAACATAAATATGGGAATGACAACGTGGGCAGAAACATCGGACATAAGTACTACAAGGTCTGATTGCCATGCCTGGGGTTCAAGTCCGAATATAGAATTTTTTAGAACGGTACTGGGAATTGACACTGATGCACCAGGATTTGCCAAAGTAAAAATAGAGCCACATCTTGGGTCGCTTAAGAATGTGACAGGCGAAATGCCTCATCCAAAAGGGAAAATAAAAGTAGATTACAGAAATAATGACGGAAAATGGAATATTGAAATTAATCTTCCTAAAGAGGTTTCAGGGGATTTTATCTGGAAGGGCAAAAGTTATAAACTGAAAGAAGGTAATAATTTAATTAATGTTATTTAAGTTTATTTCTTGTTGCTTTAATAAAAGTTCACTTCTTTTTGGCTGAGGCACATTTTCATAGTGGTAAGGGCAATAGCGGCAGCCATTGCCACAACAATGCCCTCTCTCTAAATGATATTTTTCTTTGAAAACTATAAACCCCTTTTCATTATAATAAAAATCATCACCTTCAATCAATTTCTTCTTCAATTAGTAATTGTTTTAATTGCTCGTCGGCGTGAACAGGTAAAGGTTTATTAAGACAAAATTTAAGATAGTGAATGCGGTTACTTCTGGCAATATCAAGCTTTTCGTAATGCGTTTTAATTTTCAGGTCATCCCCTATTTCGTTTTTCGCATTAATATCCTCAAAATCTTCTAACAAATCAAGTTCAAATAAATTGATGACTTGTTTGGTAAATTGGTAGAGATCAGGACTATCTGTTTTTAAATTAATAACGCCATTACTTCCCACTATTGCCTGGTATAACCGCAGAAACCTGGGATGTGTTAATCGTTTTTTGGCCTTACTAATCCGAAGCTGCGGGTCAGGGAAAGTTATCCATATTTCACTTACTTCGCCTTCGGCAAAATAGTCGTTTATTTTTTCAATTTGAGTACGTATAAATGCAATGTTTGTCAACCCTTCGTCAAGCGCTTTTTTTGCACCTACCCAAAGCCTGTTTCCTTTTATATCTAAACCTATAAAATTTCTATCGCCATGTATTCTTCCAAGACCAACAGCATATTCGCCTTTGCCGCACGCAAGTTCGAGGGTAATAGGGTTAGAATTTTTAAAGAAGTTTTTCCATTGCCCTTTCATCCCGGCGGGATACTCAAGAACATTTGAAAAGTTCTTTATTTCAGCGAAGCGTTGCAATTTTTTTTGACCCATAAGCGCAAAAGTAAATATTATAATAAGGTTATGTGCCGTTTCAAACTTTTTTAAAGTTTACTTTTAGTTTATCTCTTTACCAGGTGGAACTTTTTAATAAAAGATCAATGTAGCGTTTACCCTGTTAGTATGTTTAATCAGGGCTCAACTTTAACTTTCAAAACGCATCTAATCTGTCTGTTGTTAGCTAATCTGTCAAAAGGCATTATTATTTTTGCAAAATGCAACTTCCCTCTTCTTTATTAGAAAATGCGGTGAATGAATTTTCGAAGCTGCCGGGCATTGGTAAAAAAACAGCTCTGCGTTTAGTTTTGCATCTACTAAAGCAGGATGTCGGAGAAGTTGTGCAATTCGGTGAAATCATTTCCAGGATGCGCAAGGATATTAAATTTTGTCAGCGTTGCTCTAATATCTCTGATGCTGACATTTGCTCCATATGTGCCAACAGAATGCGAAATCAACATCTTATCTGTGTTGTAGAAAACATTCGCGATGTCATCGCAATCGAAAGCACGGAACAATACAATGGTACTTATCATGTGCTTGGTGGTGTTATTTCTCCACTAGATGGCATTGGTCCTGACCAGCTTAGTATTGAACCGCTCATTCAGCGCATTCAGAAAGAAGATACTGAAGAACTCATTTTTGCGCTCAATCCTAATATACAGGGTGACACTACTATTTACTACATTCAGAAAAAGATGCAGCAATCGCAATGCAAAATCACGACTATTGCTCGTGGCATAGCCTTTGGCGGAGAACTTGAGTATGCAGATGAGATGACACTTGCGCGAAGTTTAAGCAATCGTCTGCCTGTCGGACAGTATGTCAAGTAATCTTTTAGCATTCCTTATTCCTGTTAAATTCTTCTTTTTCCTTACTCAGCAACACTAATAAAGCTTATCATTATTTACACACGTAATTTGTTTAATGAAATCTTATAATTATGAATAATAAGGTTAGACTTATCATTATTATTCTCATACTTTTTATTGCAGGCAGTTTCACTGTTGCCTATGTTATGTGGAACAAACCACAACGCAAAGTTGAGAACGAAAAAGGAATAGAAGTTACTTCCGCACAATTGGTAAAAGACTACCAGGCAAATGAAGCAGAGGCAAACAAAAAATACCTTGACAAAGCTATACAGGTTACCGGGGTGGTTGCAGATATTAAAAACAACCAGGAGGGTAACTCTACAATAACACTTTCTTCTGATGATGCATTTACAGGTGTTTTTTGTACGCTAAAAGAAAAGCCAGTGAATGTAACTACAGGCAGCACTATTATTATAAAAGGTATTTGCAGTGGCATGTTGTCTGATGTGCGGTTAAGAGAAGCTGTGGTTGTAAATAAATAATAAATTAAATCAGGTTTATAATGAAGAAACTTGTAACGCCATACTTCGTGTTTTTAATAATGGCCTTTTCAATTATTTTTTCCGGTTGTTATAATAGTAAAGCAGATCTAATAATACCACATAATGATTGTGACACGACAGGCATTATTTCTTACCGGTCTGATGTCACAAGCATTCTTCAACAAAACTGTTATATATGCCATAGTGCAGACAAGTATGCTACAAATGGTGGGTTCCATCAGTTGGATAAATTTTCGGTACTGCAACAAATGATTGCTAATGGAAAATTGTTAAAGGCAATAAATCACTTGCCCGGAGCAGTACCAATGCCTTACGGCGGAAGTAAACTCTCAGATTGCGATATTATGAAAATAACAGCATGGGTAAACAGAGGAGCGCCTGATAATTAAATTAATTAATATTTCAATAAATCTATATGAAATCAATAATGATTATGCTGGTATTTGTATCATCATTTTTCAGCGTAGATGCACAGAAAATCTATAGTGCAAAATCAGGAAACATCTCTTTCTTCTCGAGCGCCCCGTTGCAGGATATAGAAGCTAAAACAAGTGAAGTTGAAAGTAAGCTTGCTTCAAACGGACAGATTGCTTTTACTCTTCTTATAAAAGGTTTTCAGTTTGATAATCAAAAGATGGAGGATGATTTTAATGAAGATTACATGGAAAGTTCAAAATATCCAAAGGCTGGTTTCAAAGGAAATATCACAAATATCAGCGAAATTGATTTTTCTAAAGACGGCACCTATCCTGCTAAAGTAAAAGGCGAACTGACTATTCACGGAGTAACGAAAGATATAACAGCAGATGGTTCAATTCAAGTGAAAGGGCCTAAGATAATTGCAAGATCAAAATTTGATGTCGCTGTAAAAGATTATAACATTGGTGGAGCACTGATAGGTAAAAAAATTGCAAGTACCATTGCTATAACAGTGGATTGTGAGTATGAATAATTTTTTTGACTAATTGTTTATTGACTAATTTAATATATTCGTTAGTGCCTCCCATTTTACGGACCTATTAGTTCTGGTCTTTAAAAAAACCAAATGAGGAGCTAGTGAATATTAATTAAATATTGAATCAATAAAAAATGAAAAGGATCACAATTCTTATTGCGTTTACAGCATTTGTAGGTAGCATGAATGCTCAGCAAATTTATAGTACCAAAGCAGGAAAAATATCATTTTTTTCAAGTGCGCCTTTAGAAGATATAGAAGCCAGAACGACTGAAGTGGAAAGTAAGTTTGCTTCTAACGGGCAAATTGCTTTTGCGCTGCTAATGAAAGGTTTTGAATTTGAAAACCAGGAAATGGAAGATCATTTTAACGAAGAATATCTTGAAAGTACCAAATATCCTAAGGCAAATTTTAAAGGAAATATTATTAATATCAGCGAAATAAATCTTTCTAAAGACGGAGTATACCCGGCAAAGGTAAAAGGCAGCTTAACTATTCATGGAGTGACTAAGGAAATAGCATCAAATGGTACCATTGAAGTGAGAGGGCCAAAAGTGATTGCGAAATCAAAATTTGATATTGCTCTAAGGGATTACAACATTGGAGGGGCGCTGATAGGTAAAAAGATTGCTAACACTATTGCTATAACAGTCAACTGCGAGTACGAATAACTTTTTAAACCCTAATCTTATGTACAAGAAGTTTGTTGTCCTTATAATTGCTTTTGTTTGTGCAGGTCATATCGTTGCCCAGGATCTTGACCTTTCTAAGATGCTCGAAGAAGAAAGCAGTAAGGAGGATAAGATGAGGACAAATTACACTTCTGCAACATTTAAATCAACCCGTCTTATAAACGGCCATTCGGTAGAAACATTGGGAAAAGGAATTTTAGATTTTAGAATATCTCACCGCTTCGATAAATTCAGTGATGGTTTTTATGAAATGTTTGGTCTCGATCATGCAAAAATGAGGATAGGCTTAGATTACGGTTTAACAGACAGGTTTATGTTTGGCCTTGGCCGCAGTACTTACGAAAAACAGTACGATGGTTTTGTCAAGTACAAAATTTTAAGACAAACTTCGGGGTTTAAAAAAATGCCTGTAACTGTAGATGTGATGGCTTCTGTTATGCGTCGCAAAGACACTGCCGCTATCATATCAGAATTAATAACCAATCATGCGCTCTCTGTAAAAGACATTCCCTGGAGCCGCAAGATGTATTATTGCTTCCAGGTGATAATTGCACGAAAGTTTAATGAAAGCACTTCGCTTCAGATCATGCCTACATTGATACATAACAATATTGTAAAAAAGGCAAGTGACCCAAATAATAATATTGCAATAGGTATTGGAGGAAGGCAGAAAATATCTAAACGGGTGAGTATAAATGGAGAATATTATTATGTTTTACCAGCCTATAAGTTTGAAGGAACCACCAATTCCTTATCCTTTGGGGTTGATATTGAAACCGGGGGACATGTTTTTCAGCTTCATCTTACTAATTCGACAGGAATGACTGAAAGATCTTTTATTGCCAAAACACAAAAAGAAGGTAGTCAATGGTCAAAAGGAGATATCAATTTTGGGTTCAATATTTCACGGGTATTTGTAATAGGAAAGAAAAAAACTCAATCAAAATATAAAATAGCAGAAGGTCACTAGCGTTTTGTAGTTTTTTTTCTCTTTCCGTTTTACCAGGTTTTCAAGTAAAATAATAGAAAAAACAATTGAAACAGAGATCATTTGTAGTCGCTATATTACTTTTTAGTTTTACCTCTTTGTTTGCACAGGAAGCAAAAATTTTTTCAGTTAAATCTGGTAAGATTTCTTTTCAGTCAGATGCTCCTTTTGAAACTATCAGGGCAAGCAGCAATGATGTAAAAGGATTACTGGAAATTGAAAAAAAGCTATTTGCTTTTAAAGTGCGAATGGAAAGTTTCGACGGTTTCAACAGTAGCCTGCAAAAAGAACATTTCAACGAAAATTATATAGAAAGCAGCAAATTTCCTGAAGCCACTTTTAACGGTAAAATTATTGAAGACGTAGACTTAACCAAAGACGGTAACTATACAATAAGGGCTAAAGGAAATTTTACAGTGCACGGTATTTCCCAGGAGAGAATTATAAAAAGTGATGTTGCGGTCAAAAACGGTAAAATAAATATTGAGTCTGCTTTTTCCGTTTTGCTCGATGATCATAATATCCCAATTCCAAAAGTGGTAAAAGATAAACTAAGCAGTGAGATCAATGTAAAAGTTAACTGCGAGCTGGAACCTCGCTGACACTTATGCCCGTTTTGCTAAAGCACATACTATTTTCTTGTATAATGTTTTTACTATGGAATAATAGTATAGCCCAAATACCAGCCACATACGTGATCAGCTCAGATGCGCCTGGTCTTAAAATACTCACTTTAATACAACATAGCTCAGGCTATTTTTTGGCTGGAACAACTAATGGCTTGTACCGTTTTGATGGTCATAGTTTTACCCCCTTTGCTCTTAGTACCCAGATAAAAAACAAATCAATAACAGCAATTGCCGAAGACAAAAATTCATTGGTATGGATTGGTTTTCAAAGCGGTGAAATAGGTTTTCTAAAAAATAAGACAGTCGAACTATTACATGCCGAAGAAGGTCATCCGGCTGTTGCAATAACATCCATTTTAGCAGATACCTCTGGTAGAAAGTATTTCAGTACGGCAGGAGAAGGCATTTACTATTATAAAAATAAAAGGTTTTATAACAGCAATACTGATGATGGACTAAGTGACAATTATGTATATAAAATGGTTATTGAACAGGGCCATCTTGTAGCCTCTACAGATAGGGGCTTAAATATAATAGATATTGGAAAAAGCGAAAAAGATATTCATTTTTTTACATCTGCTAATGGCTTACCAGATAACATTGTGCGGTATCTGTATTTAAAAAATAATAATGCAGAAAACAATTCTTCCGCTAGTTATTGGATAGGAATGCAGGATAAAGGAATAGCAAGTTTTTCAGCTTCTGATTCCACCTTTTCAGGGTTTATAAAAGACTGGTCATTCGGGCAGGTAAACTCCCTCATAACGTCCGGACGGCAGTTGTGGATTGCGACGCAGGATAAAGGAATTGTGGTAGTAGAATTTGCAGATGCGTCGATGAATAAAATTTTAGCAGTAAAAAACATTTATACCAATTTTGCCAAAGCGAATAACCTCATTTGTGACGACGAAGGCAATATTTGGTTTACAAGTAATAACCAGCTTATAAAAACAAATGGCGCACGACTGCAAAACATTATTCCTTTCGATAAAAAGATATATTCCCAAATCCACAGCATTTTAAAAGATAGAACTGGCAATATTTGGGTAAATGTAAATAAAGGATTACGCAGGTTTTATTTTGATAGTTTAAAGCAGCAGTGGCGAGCAAAATCATATATACTGTCTATCGTGGACGATAAGACTGATATAACATCTCTCTACGAAGATAAATATGGAAACATTTGGGTAGGTACAATGGGCAAGGGTATTATTATTATTGACCCTGTTTCAGGTAAAAACAGGCATTTGACTGAAGATAACTTATTAGTTGATGGTAGCGTTCTTTCTATAACCGGAAAAGATGAAGAGCTATGGATAAGCAGTCTTGGAGGTGCGGTGCATTGCAATTTAGGAGAGGAAAATAAAGACATTTTTCAACCTTATTCTTTCATAAACTTTAAAAATGTTAGCAGCATTGGCAGTAATTATATCTATAGCATTTTGGTAGACAGTAAAAAACGGGTTTGGTTTGCGACTGATGGCAGGGGAATCACAGTATATGATCACGGAATATTTACAAATTATAACCAGGGCAATGGCATAAAAAGCCTTGTGATTTATAATGTTTGTGAAGATAAAAACGGCAGTATCTGGTTTAGTACATTAAATAACGGATTATACAAATTTGATGGTAAAAACTTTGAAAATATCTCTGTTGAGCAAGGCCTTAATGATGCCACGATAACCGCATTGACTACAGATGCTAAAAACAATATTATAGCAATCAGTAAAAAGGGTATTAATATAATAAATGCAGCAACAAACAGTATCTCTTATCTCGACATAAACCAGGGCCTTGAAGAGGTAAATACAGACCTCAATTGCGTTGCAGGCAACGATGAAGTTTATATTGTAGGCAATAAAGGTATTATGAGATACCTTTCAACGGAAAAATCGCTGAAGCCAAAAATAGTGTTAGAGGGCGTGCAGGTGTTTTTAAACAACGTTGACCTGGGGCAGAAAAGAACTTTTTCTTACGATGAAAATAATCTTACCTTTTCTTACACCGGCATTTCTTTTTCTCATCCCGACAAAATAAGGTATCAATATAAACTGGAAGGTTTAAGCCAAGAATGGATAAACACCAAAGACAACAGTTTAAATATTCCTAAACTGCCTCCCGGAAACTATACATTTCGTGTAAAAGCATCTATTAGCAACGAGTTCGATGACAGCTACGAAGCTTCTTATTCTTTTTTAATCCAAAAGCCTTTGTGGTTACAATGGTGGTTTATTGCGATGGTATTATTGGCTCTTGGCCTGCTATTATATCTGTTAGTAAAAGAACGTGTAAAAAGAATAAAGCGTTGGGAAAGAAGTGAAAAGGAAAAAGTTCAATCGCAATTTGAAACATTAAAAAGCCAGGTAAATCCTCATTTTCTGTTTAATAGTTTTAATACCCTCATATCGGTTATAGAAGAAGATCAACAAAAAGCTGTCGAATATGTTGAACACCTTTCCGACCTGTACAGAAAAATTGTTACCTACCGGGATAAAGATGTAATAACGCTAAAGGAAGAGATTGAAATAAGTAACGATTACTTTTTTATTCAGAAAAAACGTTTTGGTGACAACCTTCAATTTAAAAACAACGTATCAGAACAAGAACAAGAGCTGTATATGATTGCGCCGCTGACTTTGCAAATGCTCACTGAAAATGCGGTAAAGCACAATGCAATCTCATCAGAAACACCTTTGGTTATAGAAATAGCCATTTGTAAAAAATCGCTACTGGTTAAAAATAACATTAATGCAAAACGGTCTTTTGAAAAAGGTGCAGGCATGGGCTTGCAAAACATTGAAAAGCGTTATAAATTGCTGACGAATGAAGAAGTGACAATTAAAAAGACGGACGAATCATTTATAGTAAAAATACCATTACTTACTTCTGATACATGATAACGATATTAATTATAGAAGATGAAGATGCAGCCTTTCAACGGCTGCGCAAAATGATAAAGGAAGCACTACCACATGCAAACATTTTGTCTCCTGTAGTAAGCATTGGATCTGCTATTGACTGGTTTACACAAAACGATCAACCTGACCTTATTTTTCTCGATGTTCATTTGGCCGATGGCGAGAGCTTTGAAATATTTAAAAAAATAAAAGTTAAAAGTCCCATTGTTTTTACAACTGCTTATGATCAATATGCCCTGGAAGCTTTTAAAGTAAACAGCATAGACTATTTGCTTAAGCCAATAAAAAAAGAAGAGCTCAACCGTGCAATTGATAAATTTATTAACCATAACCTATCTTATGTTTCTGAGATAAATTTTCAACGAATGATTTCCGCGCTACAATTGCAGCCAGCCAGCTATAAAGAACGTTTTGTTGTAAAATATGGTGAGCATATTAAGACAATTGAGACAAGCACCTCAGCATATTTCTATACCGAAAACAAGGCTAATTTTTTGGTAACCAAGGACAATAAACGCTACGCGATCGATTATAACCTGGACCAGTTGGAAGAATTACTCGACCCCAAAAAGTTCTTCAGAATTAATCGGCAGTTTATTATTGGTTTTCAAGCAATCACCGAAATGTTTACGTATTCAAAGTCACGGGTATTAATAAAATTAAACCCTCCCAGTAAACTTGAGACTATTGTCAGTTCCGAACGTTCCGCATCTTTTAAGTCGTGGCTCGATCGTTGACTTTTTCCATTATGAATGGTAATTGTTAACAATTGTTAAATGTGCTAGTAAAGTCCTTGATTTTGCAATGCGGGTTTCTTATTCTATTTTTGCAAAACTTCAGAAGGTGGATTTGTTTATTGTTCAACCTGCTGATTTTACAATTTATCTTAACTGAACTAATAAACGACTCACTCTGCCAGCTTTCCCAGAATGTCATCGTTTTTAGTTAGTCAAATTTTTTAAGTGAAGTCACTGCCACTTTGCATCAACTTGCAATTGTGGTAAAAAAACTAATTAATGAATATTCAAAAAGAGCTTGAAAAACGGATCCTGATCATAGATGGGGCTATGGGTACAATGATTCAGCAATATAATTTGCAGGAAGCAGATTATCGAGGCGAGCGTTTTAAAGATTGGCATACAGATGTAAAAGGGAACAATGATTTGCTAAGCCTTACCCAGCCACAAATTATAGAGGAAATTCACAGAAAGTATCTTGCCGCCGGAGCTGATATAATAGAAACAAATACATTTAGCAGTACAACTATTGCTCAGGCAGATTACGATATGCAATCCCTTGCTTATGAACTTAACGTTGCTTCTGCGAAATGTGCAAGAAATGCAATTGAAACATTTCTTGCATCAGACGAAGGGAAAGGCAGAAGCGGGGCATGGGTCGCTGGAGCGATCGGACCTTTAAATAAAACGTTAAGCCTCTCTCCTGATGTAAATAATCCAGGTTTTCGTGCTGTCACTTTTGATGAAGTGGCAACTGCATATACTGAACAAATAAAAGGACTCGTAGATGGAGGTGTAGATCTCTTGCTGATAGAAACAATCTTTGATACCCTAAATGCCAAAGCAGCTATCTACGCCGTAAAAAAGTTTTTCCGGGATAATAAATCGCCGGAATTGCCTATTATGATCAGTGGAACAATAACTGATGCTTCTGGCAGAACTCTAAGCGGTCAGACTCTTGAAGCTTTCTATACTTCTATCCGTCATGCAAAGCCTTTAAGTGTCGGTTTAAATTGTGCCCTTGGTGCAACTCAAATGCGTCCGCATATTGAGGAGCTGAGCCAGATTGCAGAATGTTTTACATCAGCCTATCCTAATGCCGGCCTTCCTAACGCATTTGGCCAATACGATGAGCAACCACATGAGACTGCTCATATTATTGCTGAATGGGCACAGGAAGGTTTTGTGAACATTGTAGGCGGCTGTTGTGGTACCACACCTGATCATATAAAGCACATCGCCGATTATGTAAAAACTTTTAAACCCCGGGCATTACCTGTGGTAGAGGAAAGTCTGAACTAATCATACAAAGAAAAGTAAGAAGGACACAGTGTTTAAAAATAAGTGAAAGAGAAGAAAAGAAAATCATGACTATTAAACCATATCTCCGCCTCTCAGGTCTTGAACCTTTAGTTGTAAGACCCGAGACGAATTTTGTGAACGTAGGCGAACGAACAAACGTAACAGGATCAAAAAAATTTGCACGTCTCATTCGTGAAAACAAATACGAAGAAGCATTATCAGTAGCCCGGCAACAAGTAGAAAATGGCGCACAAATACTTGACGTAAACATGGATGACGCATTGCTGGATGGAAAGCTGGCCATGACAACTTTTCTAAATCTACTGCAAGCTGAACCTGATATTGCAAAGATACCGGTAATGATAGACAGTTCTAAATTCGAAATTATTGAGGCGGGTTTAAAATGCGTTCAGGGAAAATGTATAGTGAATTCTATAAGCATGAAAGAAGGCGAAGAAAAGTTTATAGAACAAGCTATTATTTGTAGAAATTATGGCGCTTCTGTTATAGTAATGGCTTTTGATGAACAAGGGCAGGCCGATACGAAACAAAGGAAAGTTGAAATATGCGAAAGAGCTTATAGAATATTAACAGAGCACGTAGGATACGATCCGCAGGAAATAATATTTGACCCAAATATTTTTGCAATAGCTACGGGTATAGAAGAGCATAACAATTACGCCGTTGACTTTATAGAGGCCACCAGGGAAATAAAACAAAAAATGCCTCTTACAAAAGTAAGTGGTGGGGTTAGTAACGTATCGTTTTCCTTTCGCGGAAATGATCATGTGCGCGAGGCTATTCACGCTGTGTTTTTATACTATGCTATAAAAGCGGGTATGGATATGGGTATTGTAAATGCAGGTCAGTTGCAGGTATATAGCGAAATCGAGCCAAAGCTTCGCGAGCTTTGCGAGGACGTTATTCTCAACCGGAACAACGATAATAACCAGGCAACAGAAGCATTAATCAATTTTGCAGAAACTGTAAAGGCAAAAGGAAAAGAAACTGTAAAAGACGAAGCGTGGAGAAATGAACCTGTTGAAAAAAGACTTGCTCATTCTCTTGTAAACGGTATAACAGATTATGTAGAAGCAGATACTGAAGAAGCCAGGCAGAAGTATCCGAAACCACTTGACGTAATTGAAGGTCCTTTAATGGATGGAATGAACATAGTGGGAGACCTCTTTGGAAGTGGTAAAATGTTTTTACCACAGGTCGTAAAAAGTGCAAGGGTAATGAAAAAAAGTGTAGCCTACCTGTTTCCTTTTATTGAGGCGGAGAAGGAAGAAAGAAGGCAGGCACACCTGGCCGCTGGTACAGTAAATGAAGAAGGAGCCGGTGCAGCCAGGATATTATTAGCAACGGTTAAAGGCGATGTGCATGACATAGGTAAAAACATTGTGGGTGTCGTTCTGGGTTGCAATGGTTATGATATTATTGATCTTGGCGTAATGGTTCCTGCAGATAAAATTTTGGAAACAGCAAGAAAAGAGAATGTAGATATTATTGGATTAAGCGGTCTCATCACTCCTTCTTTAGATGAAATGGTGCACATAGCTCGTGAAATGAAACGACAACAAATGCATCTGCCGCTGATGATCGGTGGTGCAACCACAAGCAGAATGCATACAGCAGTAAAAATTGCCCCTGAATATGAAGAAGGAGTTGTGCACGTGCTCGATGCTTCACGAAGTGTAACTGTGGCAGGTTCTTTATTAAATAAAGATCAAAAAAATGATTTTATAACAAATATTAATCGAGAATATAAGAAGCTTAAAGAAGATTTCGGAAACAAAAAAGTGACCAAAGCGTATTTATCGTACAACCAGGCGGTGGAAAATAAAATAAAGCTTAATTGGTATAATTACATTCCCACTAAACCTTCTTTTTGCGGAACAAAATCTTTTATCAATTATGACCTTGCTGAAATAGCAAAATATATTGACTGGCAGCCTTTCTTTATTGCGTGGGAGTTACATGGAAAATTTCCAAACATACTTACCGATGAAAAAGTAGGTACAGAAGCAACAAAACTTTACAACGATGCTCAGGCATTGCTTAAAAAAATAATAGAAGAAAAGTGGTTAACTGCTAAAGGCGTAATTGGTTTCTGGCCTGCAAACTCTAACGGTAAGGATACTATTACAGTAACCGATGAACTCTCTACAGTCGTAGAACTTGAATCGCTTCGCCAACAGGTAAAAAAAGCTGAAGGACAACCTAATATGTCCTTAACAGATTTTATTGCACCAAAGGAAACCGGTATACAAGATTACATTGGCGCTTTTGCTGTAACAATTGACGGTATTGAGCCTCATCTTAAACGTTTTACTGAGCAACACGACGATTATAATAAGATTTCTTTACAAGCACTTGCTGACAGATTAGCTGAGGCATTTGCAGAATTACTGCATCATAAAACAAGAACAGAATTTTGGGGCTACATAAAAGATGAAAATCTGACAAATGAAGACTTTATTAAAGAAAAATATGTCGGCATTCGTCCTGCACCTGGTTATCCAGCATGTCCTGACCATACTGAAAAATATAAGCTTTTCGCTTTGTTAGATGCTACCAATGTTGCCGGTATTCAATTAACAGAAAGCCTGGCAATGTACCCTGCTTCCTCAGTCTGCGGTTGGTATTTTGCTCATCCTGAAAGTAAATATTTTGGTATTGGTAAAATCGAAAAGGACCAGGTAACGGATTATGCAAAAAGAAAAAACATGCCATTAGAAGAAGTAGAACGGTGGTTGAGACCGGTGTTAGAATATGATGCATAAAAGCAACTATGTTGTTGCAGTTTCAACTTCATAACAAAAACGTTTTTTCCTGCACATATTTCTGCTATCATCAAATAGAAACAGATATTAGTTACTTATTAACCTGCACTATATACATAAGCACATTTATGCGCATAATCACTTATAACGTAAACGGCATTCGAAGCGCAACAAGAAAAGGTTTTATAGACTGGCTTGCAACAGACCCCGCTGATGTTATTTGCCTGCAGGAAGTAAAGGCGCATAAGGGGGATATAGATATCAAAAAGATAGAGGCGCTGGGTTATGAGACATATTGGTTTTTGGCGCAAAAAAAGGGTTATAGCGGTGTTGCCATTCTTACCAAAATAAAACCTGATAACGTTGTTTATGGCAGCAATATAGAACAAAGTGATTTTGAAGGTCGCGTTATTCGTGCCGATTTTGGTGATATTTCAGTTATTAGTGTTTACTTTCCATCAGGTACGAGTGGAGAGGTAAGGCAGGCTTATAAATATATATGGCTCGATGAATTTATTGAGTTTTTAAATGAGCTGAGGAAGACCCGCGATAAGTTAGTGGTCTGTGGCGATTATAATATTGCTCACAAAGAAATAGATATTCATAATCCTGTTTCAAATAAAAAAACTACTGGTTTTCTACCCGAAGAAAGAGCATGGTTTGACAAATTTTTAGAAAATGGTTTTATTGATGGTTTTCGCCATCTGAATAAGGAGCCGCATCAATATTCATGGTGGAACGTACTGCGACCCACAACGAGAGCTGAAAACAAAGGCTGGCGTATTGATTATATCAATGTAACTGAAAATCTTAAACACCGGATTGTAAGTGTAAAGATTTGTCCCGAAGTAAAACACAGCGACCACTGCCCTGTTTACCTCGAGCTGCAGTAAAAAGTATGCAGCGGGGTGATTCTCAGTCTAAATTTTTTCTTACAACATTGCTTAAAGGTGATATGGCAGGACCAAAATAGTTAGTTAAAAAACCGTGTCTATTTACCAGGTATTTAGAAAAATTCCATTCTGGTTCAACGTCATTCCAGCCATTTTTATTTTTACAGGTCAACCATTGGTAAACATCGTTTTGCTTCACTCCTTTTACAACACTGCTTTTTTTCATTAGTAAAAATTGTATTCCAAATGCTGTCTTACAAAATGCGGCTATTTCCGAATCTGTACCTTTTTCCTGTTCTTTAAAATCATTTGAGGGAAAACCGATAATGATCAAATGCTCTTTATATAGCTCATTCAATTTTTCTAATTCGTAATACTGTGAAGTGAACCCGCAATCAGAAGCAGTGTTTACGATCAGAACATTTTTGCCTTTAAAATCTGCAAAACTTATTTGATCTCCATTATTAGCTATTGCCTTTAAATCATAAAAAGAAGTAATTGGCTTAATGTCTTTTTTAAGTGTTTCCACTTTTGCTTTCATGCCCAACCACTCCCCCGCTTTCATTAAAACAGGATAAGTAATTTTCAGAAATTTTTGTCGCAAAGTCATATGTGTAACCGGTGGGTTGAAAAAAAGATTTTATAAAATATCAGTCAAAATCTTCTTTAACGATACAAAATCTAAGATAAATTGTTTGCGTTATAGCTTGATAGTTCCTTTTCTGCACAAGAAACAATTTACTTTTACAACATGATTATTCAGGATGACGAGTATTTTATGAAGCAGGCGTTAAGGGAAGCACAGGATGCGTATTATGAAGGGGAAGTACCCATAGGAACTGTCGTAGTTATAAACAATAAGATTATTGCCCGGGGACACAACCAGGTTGAAAGGCTGAATGATCCCACTGCTCATGCTGAAATACTTGCCATAACATCAGCGTGTAGTTATTTAGGCGCAAAATATTTACCCGATGCTACTTTGTATGTTACGATAGAACCTTGTCACATGTGTGCAGGCGCACTATATTGGAGCAAGCTGCAAAGAGTTGTATTTGGCGCTAGGGATGTAAAACAAGGATATGCATTCTTTTATGGTAACAAAAATCCTTTTCATCCTAAAACTGAAGTAACAGGAGAGGTTTTAGCGGCAGAGTGCGCAAAATTGATTAAAGATTTTTTTAAGGAGCGGAGGTAACTTATCGGTTTCTGCAAAAAAACCTTTTTCAAAACTTCATACTTATTTTTCCGGAACCACTGCCATCATGCGATGATACTCATATTTATTAATTGCAGAGGCCGGGTCATTATCAATTAGTGTTTTTACTTGTTCTTCATTGTCAACAGCAATAATGCCAAGACCGTAAACACCCTTGGGATCGAGCACAGGGCCGAAAACTAACATAATCCCTTTGTCGAGGTATTCTTTCCAATATGAAACATGTTGTTGCATTATGTTTCTTTCTTCAGTAGTCATTGTCTCTGCAAAATCGGGGCGGTTAGGAAGAAGCTTGAGTACAAAATAATGTTTATTCATGCTTAATTTTTATGTGGAAAAAGTACTTTTCTTCTAAATATAAGCAATAGCACCCGCTAATATAGAGGTAGTTTTAAAAGTTGTTATTAAAATGTCTTTGCAGATGTATGAAATTGTGATCCTAAGTATTAACATTCTCCTTAAGTTTTTTAACCATCCCGTTTCTTTTAGTATTGTAGTAACAACAAGAGCCGTATGAAGTCAGAAAATCGATCTTACTTACGGTAAATCTCATTTCCGATATTAGAAAGATTTGGTCGGGTTCTTTCACTTTCAACTATTAGGTTATAAATTTGTTGTTGTATGATAAATTGATTTAAAACATTTAAAACAAATAATTATGGCATTTACCTTACCGCAGTTGCCTTATGCACCCGATGCATTAGAGCCTTACATTGATGCCCAAACCATGCAGATTCACCATGGCAAACATCACCAGGCCTATATTGACAATTTGAATAAAGCAATTGCAGGAACAGACAATGAGAACAAAAGCCTTGAAGAATTAATTGCATCTGCAGGTTCTATCTCTCCTGCTGTTCGTAATAATGGTGGCGGACATTGGAACCATAGTTTTTTTTGGCAGATCCTTGGCCCTGCTGCTTCACAACAAGCTCCCACAGGTGCTCTGGCAGAAGCTATAAATGCAACTTTTGGTTCACTTGATGCTCTTAAAGAAAAGGTAAACACTGCAGGCGCTACACGATTTGGTAGCGGATGGGCATGGCTTATCTCAAGAGATGGAAAATTGGAAGTTACTTCTACCCCTAACCAGGACAACCCTTTAATGGATGTTGCTGAGGTAAAAGGAAAGCCTATTTTAGGTATAGATGTTTGGGAACATGCTTACTATCTGAAATATCAAAACAGAAGACCGGAATATTTGGGGGCTATATGGAATGTAATTAACTGGAAAAAAGTTGCCGAAAACTTTGATGCGGCTAAATAAAGTTTCTGTATAAACACATTATGTATAATTAAACCCTGGTAAAATTATCAGGGTTTGTTTTAATTATAATAAAGATGAAAAAAAACAATTTTTTTGCTTTAATCACTATTACGGCACTTTTTGCATGTAATGGTGAAGCAAATAAAAAGGTCTTAATTATGGGTCGCGGTAGCATAACAGCCAATGGCAACGATGTAACTATGAAAGAGGGCTCTGGTTATGCGGAAGAAACGGTTGAAGTAAACGGAGACAAACCAGTAACCTGGAATGTGACTACCCCGACCGGGAAAAATACCATTAATATACCTGCAGATAAAGGTTTTTACATCCTAAATTTAAGGGCAGATACAATTGTCGGTAGCCAGCAAATTTTGGGAACGGATATTAGCAACAGCCGCACCATTACCCAGGAGGAATTGAAGAAGAAAATTGATAGTCTTACCAAACTGACTACCGGCGCAAATATTACCCCAGGTAGTCATAATTATATGATTTTACCAAATCAGTCTAAGAAAATATCAGACAATACTGGAGCTAGGGTGTTTGGTCCATTTACCAAAATACCGGGAACTTTAGAAGCCGATAAAAGTGGCAAAGCACCAGAGATATATAAGTTTTACACCAACAGTGAAATGAGAGAGCTTATTGCCAATTTTAAGAAAATGACATATTAATAAAAAGAGGCTATCTCAGAACTAAAATGGAGAGAAGCCTCTTTTTGTGCGGACTACTTAACCTTCTTCTGCCTAAGCAAAAATTTAATGCTATTAAAAAATAGGTTTTCAGTCTTTATATTATTTTTTGCTCAGTAATATTGGTTTTGCCTTTGATTTAATCGGTTGCCTACCTTTGTCTCAATATGCGCATTGCAGTCGATTCGAGAATTTTTCAAAAAGATGAGGTACAAAATTCTTTTATAAAAGAAATTTTTTTCAGGCTTGCAAATCATTATTCTGAACATCTTTTTATTTTTTTGTTTGACAAGCCAATTGATAGTCTGCCTGCTTTACCTGAGAATGTTACTCCAGTTATTATAACACCCGCGCCTTCAAACCTTTTATCATATAAATGGTGGTACGATTTTAAAGTTCCTCGCGCCTTGAAAAAGTGTAAGGCGGATGTTTTTGTTGGGGCTTCCGGCTTGTGCAGTGTAACACCTTCAATACCCCAGGTGTTGATGGTAAGTGATCTTTCATTTCTTCATTATCCTGCTTTTTTCCCAAAAGAAAACTTGTCATTTTATAAAAAGTTTACTCCGGTCTTTTTAAAAAAAGCTATTGCAGTTGCTACGTTTACTGACTTTGTAAAAAAAGAGATTACTGGTACATACCCAGTACCAGAAGAGAAGATTACCGTAATTGATATTGCTGCCGATAATTCTCTTAAACCTGTGTTGTGGGAAGAAAGGGAAAAGGTAAAAGAGGAGTACGCTAAAGGGTGCGAGTATTTTGTTTTTAATAGCGGTCTCAATCCCCGCAGAAACCTGGTAAATTTATTAAAAGCCTTTTCCATTTTTAAGAAATGGCAAAAGTCAAATATGAAATTGCTTGTCACAATTCATCGTGAAGAATATAAAGATCAGTTAGAGAAATTAAATACGTATAAGTACAAAAACGAAGTAATTCTTGCAAACAATCTTTCGAAGGACCAGTTGGCAATAGTTAAGGCAAGTGCCTATGCTATGATTTTTCCCTCTTCATATGAAGGGTTTGATGTAGCTGTTTTGGAAGCAATGAAAAGTGAAGTACCGGTAATAACATCAGCAGGAAGCAGTATGGCAGAGACAGCTGGTGAAGCTGCTTTTTTTGCCGACATAAAAGATCCTAATGAAATTGCCGATCAAATGAAACGTGTTTTTAAAGATGAACAGCTCCGCAACAAAATGATAGTGGCAGGAAAAGAACGTGCAAAGATGTTTAGCTGGGATAAAACGATTACGCTCACGTGGCAGCTTATTCAGCAGGCAGTTTCCAAATAAATCTCCCTTACTTTTGTGAGGTTAAAATGTAATTAAATTTAGTAAAGTTAATATAACAGAAATGCAAAACAGCACAATTACAATTGATGTTCAGCTAGATCACGATAAAGTTCCGCAACAAATCTCATGGCGTGCCTCTGACAGTACTGCTGATGCAGCTCAGAGAGCTAAGGCAATGATGATATCTTTTTGGGATGGTGCGGATAAATCTGCCCTTCGCATTGACTTATGGACAAAAGATATGATGGTTGATGAGATGGCTGATTTTTTTTACCAGACGATAACTACAATGGGCGATACTTACGAACGCGCTACTCAAAATAAAGATTTGGCACAGCAAATGAAAAATTTTGCGAAGGATTTTTATACCAAATTCAGAGAATCGCAACTCCAGACAAATAAGCTGGTGTAGCGGAAATGAAGGCATATCAGGGTTGGAAAATGTGCATTTTAAACATCAAACAAAACATATGGGTCTCGAACAAAATGTAATGGCAGAGATGAAAGATGCCATGAAAGCCAAGAATGAAGCTGCTTTGCGCGGTTTAAGAGCAATAAAAGCAGCCATAATTATCGCAAAAACTTCCGAAGGAGCAGGTGGTGAACTCAAAGAAGAAGACGAAACAAAGCTTTTACAAAAACTTGTTAAGCAACGGCGAGACAGCCTTGAAATTTTCAAAAATCAAAACCGCGAGGACCTGGCCCAGAAAGAGCAGGAAGAAATAAGTGTGATAAAAAAGTTTTTGCCAAAACAAATGACCGGAGAGGAGCTGAGAACAGAAGTATCTAAAATAATTTCAGAGGTAGGAGCGAGTTCGCCGGCCGACATGGGTAAAGTAATGGCAGTAGCCTCAAAGCAGCTTGCAGGCAAGGCAGAAGGCAAAGCTATTTCTACTACCGTAAAGGAATTGCTTTCCAAGTAGGCTAATGTGTTTTAATTTGTCAAATGTATCGGTGCCGATTTTTTTATCCTTCTACTAGAGTTAGTTTAAGTTGTTTTTTAGGAGTTTTTCAAGTGTGCAATAGGGGGGCAAGCTATTGCTGTTGTCAAATTGATTAGAAAGTTATTTATATTTTTTTAGATATGGTCATTGATCTGATTTTCATAATGTTGATGATTCTTGCCGTATTTAAAGGAATAAGCAAGGGATTTATTGTAGCGGTATTTTCCTTGCTTGCTTTTATTGTGGGTCTGGCAGCCGCGCTCAAACTGTCAGCAACAGTTGCAAAACATTTACACGATAAAATGAATATTGGTGGATATTGGCTTCCGGTTCTTTCTTTTGCACTTGTTTTTATAGTTGTAGCATTTTTAATAAGATTTGTGGCGGGTGTTATAAAAAAGGCAGTAAGCATTGCTTTTTTAGGGTGGATTGATTCTGTAGCAGGAATGCTGTTATATGCAATTATTTATCTTTTGTGTTTTAGCGTCATTTTGTTTTTTAGCACCCGTATTCATCTCATAACTCCCAATGTTCAGGCAGCTTCAAAAACTTATTTCTTTATCGAGCCGCTGGGGCCTAAAGTAATTGGTGCATTAGGCAAATTTTTACCTTTTTTTAACCACATGTTCACCGATCTCAGCCATTTTTTTGAGGAGGTTTCGAAGAAGGTATAAAGTGCCGGTACTACATTTTTGCGACTTTTAGAGTATTTTAGCGTTAGCATCTAATTAACTGTTTTGATTATGTTTGTATTAATCAAAACAATCTTTGGTATTAATTGCGTTTATTTGTAGAAATAAGATTGTTTTGCCAATATACTATAACTGCAGATGAAATACGAAATCAAACAACAGGATAAATTTAAGTTTATAGAAGTCGGTGAAGGAGAACCTTTGGTCCTTCTGCATGGATTGTTTGGTGCATTAAGTAATTTTAAAGACCTGATAGAACATTTTAAGAACAGTTATAAAGTAATTGTACCCATGCTCCCCCTGTTTGAATTAGACATTTTTCATACTACTGTGGGAGGACTGGCCAAATTTGTTCACCGTTTTCTCGAGGCTCGCGGCTATACCAATGTTCACCTGCTCGGCAATTCCTTAGGTGGCCATGTTGCGCTCGTCTACATTTTAAAACATCCTGAGAGAATTAAAACATTAACTCTTACCGGCAGTTCCGGCCTTTTTGAAAGTGGCATGGGAGATAGCTATCCAAAACGGGGAGATAAAGAATACATTCGTAAGAAATCTCAACTTACTTTTTATGATCCTGCAAATGCAACAGATGAGCTGGTAAACGAAGTATTTGAAATAACAAACAACCGAATAAAAGTCATTAAAATAATTGCGTTAGCCAAAAGTGCTATTCGCAACAACCTTGGAGAAGAATTAAATCGCATTAAACAACCTACCTGTCTCATTTGGGGAAATAACGATACCATAACCCCTCCTTTTGTAGCTAAGGAATTTAACAGGCTTATCCCAAACAGTGAGGTACATTTTATAGATAAATGCGGTCATGCTCCTATGATGGAAGTGCCGTCAGAATTTAATGTTATACTTGAACAGTTTTTAAGTAAAAACAGGCAACCAGCAGCTATTCTGGCGTAAAGTTTGCCTTATTAATTAAAAACAAGGGACCTTTGAATGTTAGCAAATCAATTAATAACCGATCATTATCCTACAGTTGAGCCTGATGATAGAATTTTCACTGCCCTGCAGTTGATGGAAGACTTTGATATTCTTCATATTGCTGTGGTTACGGGTAACAAGTATCTGGGCCTTATCAGTAAAGATGATCTGCTTGATGCTGATGACGGTGCTGCCATAAAAATACTTTCTAACAATTTGCTTCAAAAATCGATCAAGTCTAACGAGCATTTTCTTTCTGCGCTTAAACTGGCTTCTCAATACGCTCTTTCCATAGTACCTGTAGTCAATAACGAACAGGAGTGGGTAGGGGCAATTCCGTATGTTGAATTATTAAAGGCTTCGGCAAAGTTTACAGGCGCCGAAGAACCTGGAGCTGTAATCGTGCTTGAGATGGAGCGAAAAAGTTATTCTTTTGGTGAGATAAGCCGCCTGGTAGAAACAAATGATGCTTACATAACCCAGTTTAATACTTTATTTGAAACCGAAACAGGTCTTTTAGTAGCAACGATAAAAATTAATAAATTAGAAGTTTCTGATATTCTTGCCACTTTTCAACGCTATGAATATAATATCAGGTATTTTATAGGTGAAGAACATTATGAAAATGAGCTTCGATACAATTATGACAATTTAATGTCTTATTTGAAAGTGTGAACCTCAGCACGGCTTAACGCAGATTAAAATTCAATTTGTTAATATAATCGCCTAACAAATTTTATTAATATTACCTTTCTACATTTACAATATAAACAAACCCCCGGGATTGACTTGTAATGCAAAATTTATGCAGGATACTGTTTTTATTAGTGATTTCTAGTTTTTCAGCAATACGCAGCTATTCACAATTGATTGAAAAAGCGCCTCCATCTCCCGTAACTGTTATTGCTCCACCCTCTGATACTGTTAATGCATTAATTAGCATTTCTGATATTATAATAACCGGTTACAAAAAAACCAAACCTTACATAATTCAAAGGGAAGTTCCCTTTAAAAAGGGGGAGTACCTTCTATACAGCAAACTTCACGAAAAGCTGAGCCTCTGTAAGCAACAATTAATGAATACCACTCTTTTTGTTGATGTGGATGTAAAACCTGTTGCTCTTGATAGTAGTCATATTTTTATTTTTATTGATGTAAAGGAACGGTGGTATCTTTTTCCCATTCCCTACTTTAAAATTGTCAGCCGCAACTTCAATACCTGGTGGGTCGAAGAAGATCATAATTTCAACAGAGTAGAGTACGGACTGAAGTTTATGCAAAACAACGTTAGCGGCAGAAACGACCACCTGAATTTGTGGTTTATTTCAGGGTTTACACAACAATTCTCTCTTCGCTATGATAATCCAAACATTGATAACAAACTCAAACATGGAATAAACATTGGGTTTGGCTTTAGACGCAACCGCGAATTAAATTATGGAATGGATTCAACGAAGCCAAACAAGATAGGGTTTGTAAAACAAGATAACCGTTTTATAATCAAACAAAATTATGTTGATTTCGCCTATACCTATAGACCGGCTATTCGAACAAGGCATACAATTAAAGCCTCTTACGCCAGTATTGGTATCGATGACCTCGTTTTAAAATTAAACCCTAATTATCTGGCTTCCCAAGCTAAAAGATTAAGATACGCTGATCTTAGTTACAACTTGTCTTACAGCAATTTAGATTACATCCCCTATCCATTAAAAGGTTTTGCGGGCGACGCAACCATTTATAAACGGTTTGGAAAAAACGCCAATATGTGGCAACTAAGCGGAAGGGGTAATTATAATATAAAATTCTCCCCTACTTCATTCATCCAGCTACAGGCAACGGGACTACTTCGTTTTCCTTTTAACCAACCTTATATATCTAATGGCCTTATGGGCTCAACCGACTTTTACATGCGGGGTTTAGAATATTACGTTATTGAGGGGGTTGCTGGTGGAGTAGCACGTGCAACAGTAAAAAAGGAAATACTGTCTTTTAACCTTCGAAATCCTATAGCCAGCAAGACGTATGATAAGATTCCTTTTCGTGTTTTTTTAAAAGGTTATGTCGATCTTGGCTATTCATATACGCCTAACTATGGTATTAGCAGGCTTAACAACAGGCTCCTTCGCACCTGGGGTGCAGGTATAGATATCGTTACTTTTTATGATATTGTCTTAAGATTCGAATATAGCTTTAATCAACTAGGAGACCAGGGGCTCTTTTTTCATACTCAGAACGATTGGTAGATTAAACAATTCTCTTTTCCTGTTGTCATAATCCAGAAATGTCAAAAGCAGATTTTGTTAGCGGGCAAAAAACATCTGTGAATCTTTTGTTGCGTCGCACTCTTGTGCATAATACCTTTGGGCGGCAATCTTTTATTATTCAAATAGCTGGTATTATAAACGATTGCTTTCTTTTACTGCTGTAACACTTATTAGTAACTTTAAAATTGCATACTAATTCATTTCCATGAAAGTAGCTATATATAGCCGCGGCCTCGACCCTGACCAGGAAGTGCAGCTGCTTACCTTGCTTGAGGAGCTCAGAAGGCATCGCATCCAGGCATGCTTGCATAAATCACTCGTTGGCCCTCATTCCGCAGTAAGTATGCTTCCCAGAGATTTTTCTGTATTCTCCCGGCATGAAGACCTTAACTCAAGTATAGATTGCATTATAAGTTTTGGTGGTGACGGTACCATGCTTGACTCCGCCACCCTGGTCCGCAATAAAAAAATACCTATTATGGGTATCAATTTCGGGCGACTTGGTTTTTTAGCAAGTATAAGTAAAGGTGAGCTTACCCTTGCAGTAGAGGCCCTCGCCAGTGGAAGATATATTATAGAAGAAAGAACGTTACTGCACTTAGACTCCAGTATCCCTTTATTTGGCGACGCCCCGTTTGCACTAAACGAATTTGCAATTCACAAACGCGACGTTTCTCCAATGATAAAAATTCATACTTATCTAAACGGCGAATTTTTAAACAGCTATTGGGCAGACGGAATAATTGTTTCAACACCTACTGGGTCAACAGGATATAACATGAGTTGTAATGGCCCTATTCTTTTTCCCGATAGTGCCAGTTTTGTAATAACACCAGTCGCACCTCACAATTTAAACGTTCGTCCGATCGTTATACCTGACAGCAATATCATCAGTTTTGAAGTAGAAGGGCGCACCGACGAATTTATTTGTACAATGGATTCGCGCCGCGAAATAGTTGAAAATGACATACAGTTGGCCGTAAAAAAAGAAGATTTTGAGATTTCCCTTCTTGTGTTAAATGAAAATACTTTTCTGTCAACTCTTAGAGAAAAGTTAACTTGGGGCTTCGATAAAAGAAATAAATAGCTAATTTGAAAGAAAATCGATTTTTTTGTAATAATAAAAATGGTGTTCTGCACTGATTAGTATGAAGAAAATAGCAATTGTAATCTTAGCTGGTATCATAAGTATTAGCAGCCAGGCCCAGGATATGAACAGTTATGTTCAGGAAGGCGAATTTGGACTAGCTATAGGAGGTGCACATTATTTTGGAGATATTAATAACCGTGCTGCTATAAATCGCCCCAAATTTAGCGCGGGAGCTTTTTTTCGTAAACAGTTTGGTAACTATATAGGTTTAAAAATTGCTGGAAATTATGCCCGCCTTGGGTACTCCGATAAGTATAGTAACAATGAAGTTCAACAGCTTAGAAACCTTAGCTTTAACACCAATATCTGGGAATTTTCCGTAAGCGGGGATTTTAATTTCTTTAAATTTTATCCCGGCATTTCAGGCTTTACTTATACCCCCTATATTTCTTTGGGAGTAGGCGTTTTCTCGTATGACCCTTATGCTTATCTCAATAATCAAAAATATTTTTTACGTTCTTTAGGTACAGAGGGACAGGGAAGCCCCTTATATCCTGCTCGCAAACCTTACGGCTCTATGGCGCTTTGCCTGCCGGTGGCTGTAGGTTTTAAATACAATGTCAATGAAAACATTAATGTTTTTGCTGAAGTAGGATATCGATTTACCAATACAGATTACATGGACGACGTAAGTACTTCTTATGCCCCTGATGCTTTTCCTTTAATGCCTAACGGACAACCTTCGCCGGCACAACTGTTGTCTGATCGCAGTTATGAATTTGGCCAGCCCATTGGCATAAAAGGTAGGCAGCGCGGTAACAGCACGCAAAAAGACGCTTACGCCATTGCCCAAATCGGCGTTTCTTTTAATATTTCTTCCTACCGTTGCCCAAAACCTTAATAAGAAAAAATATAATCAACAGAAGTATTTTAAAAATAACAGCATAAGAGATTTGTCCACTCTTATAGAAAAGAATTTATTAATACTTGGCGTTTTAATTATTTGGTATTATAAATCTTTTCCACTTAAATAATTCGTTTTGCTACCTTTGCCCCTTTAAAGAGGTTTTTCTCAATACAAATGCAGGATCTGAAAGAAAAAATTGACGTTTCCCGGTTGCCTAACCATATTGCTATAATAATGGATGGAAACGGACGTTGGGCAAAAGAAAAGGGAGAAGACAGACTATTTGGCCATTTTCATGGAGTTGAAAGTGTAAGAAATATTGTGGAAGGGTGTGCCGAATTAGGAATTGGTTACCTTACTCTATATGCTTTTAGTACAGAAAACTGGGACCGTCCGGAAAATGAGGTAAACGGTTTAATGGAGTTACTGGTAGATACCGTTAGACGTGAAGTTGACACGCTAAATAAAAATAATATTAAACTGCATGTTATTGGCGATATGAATATGTTGCCATCATACGCGTTTGATGAATTGCAGGAAGCACGAGAGATGACGAGCCACAATACCGGCTTAAACCTTGTTATGGCACTCAGCTATAGCAGCAGGTGGGAACTTGTAAATGCAGTGAAAAATATAGCTATTGATGTGCAGGCAGGAGAAATAGACCCGCAAAAAATAACACATAAAACACTTGAAAAATACCTTTGCACCAGTGATTTTCCTGATCCTGAGTTAATGATACGGACTAGCGGAGAATACCGTATTAGCAATTTTTTGTTGTACCAGCTAGCCTATGCAGAGTTGTATTTTACAAATACCCGGTGGCCTGATTTTCGAAAAGACAACCTCTATGAAGCCATTTTGGACT
Organism: Segetibacter koreensis DSM 18137; assembly: GCF_000374045.1. Taxonomy (GTDB): domain Bacteria; phylum Bacteroidota; class Bacteroidia; order Chitinophagales; family Chitinophagaceae; genus Segetibacter; species Segetibacter koreensis. The sequence goes on from NZ_KB893348.1 coordinate 161,888, forward strand.
TTCAATCAAGAGAAAGAAGGTTTGGAAAAATAAGCGAACAGCTACAGGAAGAGATGAAATAGTATGATAAATATTAGCTTCGCGAGTTGTAAGACACTATTTAACAAACACTTTTAAATATTCCCGCTAATTTGCCGCAGATACACAAATCTAACTTCGTTAGCTGCAACATACCCGGCTTAAAAAACATTCAAATAAGCATTTAATGCGTAAAGTTTACAGACTCTTTTTATTTATAGTAGCAGCTTGCTGGTTTCATAGTAACGCTTCAGCTCAAATTATACCAAACCGTACTGATTCTACACAAAAACAGGCTACGATAGATACTGTCGAAAACGAGGCTAAAATTGACACATCCGGAAATACAGCTTCAATTGATGTTAATCTTGAAAATATCTTCAATCAAAAAACTCCTCACAAATATAAAGTAGCTAATGTTACTGTTACTGGTAATCAATATTTCGATGCAGCTTTGCTTGTTTCTATTGCCAATATAAATGTAGGGGATGAAATACTAATACCCGGCGGAGATAACTTTTCTAAAGCTATCAGCAATTTATGGAAGCAAAATTATTTCAGTAATGTTGAGATTTATTTAACTAAGGTTCAAGGTTCAAATATAGGTGTTGAAATTGCTGTAACTGAAAGACCAAGATTATCTTCTTTTTCATTTAAAGGAATTCCAAAAAGCCAGGCCGATGATTTAACTCCTAAGGTTGGGCTGGTAAGGGGAAGGATAGTTACAGAAAATAATCGTCGCGCCGCAATTGAAGCCATAGAAAAATATTACGCAGAAAAAGGTTACAGAGGTGTAAAAACAGTTATACAGGAAGCCAAAGATCCTAAAGTTGATAATTCTATAACCATGACTCTTACCGTTACTAAAGGTAACAAGGTCAAAATCAGCGATATTTATTTTAGCGATAATACAATTCCGGCACAAAGGCTTAAAAAGCAGATGAAGGGTACAAAAGAAATGACCCGGCTAACTGTTCATCCTCCGGTGGACACGGCTGGTTTTATATCAGGAAATCATTTAAGTTTTAAAGATTATCTACGGCATAATGGTTTTCTTACGTTTACTCAAACAAAAGAATTACTTGACCCATACATAAGACTGAAACTTTCTTCAGCTAAGTACAATGAAAAAAAGTACCAGGAAGATAAAGAAAAGATTTTGGACTATTATAACTCCCTGGGGTACCGTGATGCAGCAATCGTATCTGATACACAATATTATAACAGCAAGGGTAATCTTAATATACATCTTAAGGTAAATGAAGGTCACAAATATTATTTTGGAAATATAACCTGGCGGGGTAACACAAAATATTCGGACAGTGTTTTAGCAAATATTCTGGGAATTCAGAAAGGGGATGTTTATGATGTTGATATATTAAATAAAAAATTAGGGAAGGAATTATCGCCTGAAGGTGGAGATATAAGCGGCTTATACATGGATGACGGCTACTTGTTTTTTAGAGCAGAGGCTGTTGAAACAGCGGTGTATAACGACACAATTGACCATGAAATTAGGATAGTGGAAGGTCCGCAGGCTACTCTTAAAAACATTCGTATAGCAGGTAATGAAAAAACGAAAGAACACGTCATACGGCGTGAGCTAAGAACAATACCAGGAGAAAAATTTAGCCGCACTGATATTATAAGGTCTACCCGCGAACTTGCGCAGTTGAACTTTTTTAACCAGGAAAAAATAAATCCGGGTGTAGTGCCTAATGCCGACGATGGTACTGTGGACATAAATTGGACTGTAGAAGAAAAATCAAGTGACCAGCTCGAACTGAGTGCGGGCTTTGGTGGCGGCATTGGTCTGACGGGAACTTTAGGAGTTACTTTTAACAACTTTTCTATAAATAATATATTTAAAAAATCAGCCTGGCAACCGTTACCGACCGGTGATGGTCAAAAACTTAGTGTGCGCTTTCAAAGTAACGGTAAGGCGTTCAGGTCCTATAATATTTCATTTACCGAACCGTGGTTAGGAGGTAAGAAAAGAAATTCATTTACGGTAAGTATTTACGATACAAAGTATAGAAACGGAATTTATAACTACCAGACGGGGTATTACAATTTTGGTGCAAATGACTCATACATCCAAACGTCAGGGGCAAGCATAAGCCTTGGCAAACAATTAAAATGGCCCGATGACTTCTTTAGCCTTGTAACTTCGTTAAATTATACCCGCTATGTTTTAAAAGATTATGCAATCTTTCAGGGTTTTAGCAATGGAGTATCTAATAACGTAAACGTGAAAGTTGCATTACAGAGATCTTCGGTCGATCAGCCTATTTTCCCAAGAAGTGGCTCAACGTTTTTACTAAGCGGTCAGTTTACGCCTCCGTATTCTTTAATTGATAAGAACATAGCCACAACTGCAAATCCTTATAAATTTGTCGAGTATCATAAATGGAGGTTTAATGGTGAATGGTATGTACCTATAGGCAAACCATCTGGCGCGGAAAGAAATAAGCAATTTGTTTTGAAAGCAGCAGTCAAATATGGATATATAGGCAGGTATAATAATAAGCTTGAGGTCTCTCCTTTTGAGCGTTTTCAACTCGGGGATGCAGGTTTAAGTAATAATTTCGCCCTGTTAGGTTATGATATCATTGCTCACCGTGGTTATCCTGTTTATGAAACCAGTGATCCTAAAATTAACCCTGACCAACAAAGTGCTTCAAGATTCTTTACAATGTTTAACAAGTACACGATGGAACTTCGTTACCCATTGAGCTTAAACCCCAGCAGTACCATATTTGCTCTTGGGTTTTTTGAGGCAGCAAATGGCTGGTACAGCATGAAAGAATATAACCCGTTCAAACTGAGACGCTCTGTCGGCATAGGTATGCGGTTTTATTTACCTATGTTTGGCTTGTTAGGGTTTGACTATGGAATAGGCCTGGATAGATATACGCCGAATGGCGGGTTAAAAGATGCAGCCCGATTTACCTTTATGTTGGGATATGAACCTGAATAATATTAACTTTCAAAAATTTCAATTACTACATATGAAAAAGTTATTATTTATTGTATTTAGCTTAATACTAACAACTGCAACTGTTTCTGCCCAGCGGTATGCCATCATTGATACGAAGTATATTTTAGACAAAATGCCTGAGTACAAAGACGCAGATAAGCGTCTAGCTGAGACGAGCCAGCAATGGCAAAAGGAAATAGATGATAAACAGGCTCAGTTAAACCAGATGTATCACAACTTTGATGCTGAGCAGGTAATGCTTACCGATGATTTGAAAAAGAAAAGGGAAGATCAGCTTTTCAACATGGAAAAAGAAATAAGGGATTTACAAAAAAAGCGTTTTGGCTTTGAAGGAGATCTTTTTAAAGAAAGGCAAAAACTGGTAAAGCCTGTACAGGATAAAGTGTATAATGCTATTCAAAAAATGGCAGTTAACAGGGGGTATGATTTTGTGCTTGATAAAAGTGAAGGAATTACGGTTATCTTCGCCGACCCAAAATTGGATAAGAGCGAAGATGTGTTGAAGGAACTGGGAATAAAAAGTTAGTTTGCTACATTTATTTATAAACACTAAAAAAACAAAGTGGCCATCTGCATTAGGTAAATAGCATTAAGATTGCCTAAGTGAAAACAAAGGGCCGATTGAAATTAAAAAAAGAAAAAATGAAAAAAGTTTTATTTGTGGTGTTGGCTTTTGCAGGAAGTTTTATTGCTGCCAACGATGCCAATGCACAAGCCGGTGGAAAAATCGGTGTTTTTGATATTGATATAATGGTACAGGCAATGCCTGGGTATCGTACTGTTGATAGCTTACTTCAGCTATATCAGCAGGATTCATTAAGAAGCGAATATGATTTTGCAGTAAAAGAATACAATCGTTTAGACAGTAATTATAAAGCAGATTCAGCCGCTAAAAAATCTGCAACAGTTTTAAATTACCAGAAAGACCAGAGATCACAGGTTGCTACTACAATCGTTTATTGGCAACAGATTTCTCAACAGAAGACAGAACAAAAAAGACAGGAACTGGCTGCACCTATGTACGAGAAAGTGCTAGGCGCCTATAGTAAAGTGCTCCAGGCAAACAATTATCTTGTTGTGTTAAAACCTGGTGCTTACGAAATGGGATCAAAAGTTGAAAATGTTTTCGAAAAAGTTGCAAAGGAACTTAAAATTACGCTTCCAGATCAATTAAGAAGCCAGGGTCCTGCACAAGAACAGCCAGCCGCTCAACCCGCTGCCCCAGGAGCACGTGCTGTTGCGCCTGCTACCCGCCCTGCTGGTACAGCAAAACCTGCTGCAAAAAAGCCGTAGAAATTAAACAATAATTAGTTTTAATGAGAACCATGCAGATTTTGCATGGTTCTTTTATTTTTGCTACATGTCTATAAAAGGCCCAATTGGTGTTTTCGATAGTGGATATGGTGGTTTAACTGTTCTAAAAGAAATAGTAAAACTTCTTCCGGCATATGATTACGTTTATTTAGGAGATAATGCACGGGCACCATACGGTCCTCGTTCTTTTGAAACTGTTTATCATTATACATGGGAGTGTGTACAATGGTTCTTTAAGCAAGGCTGTTCTCTCGTAATTCTTGCCTGTAATACAGCATCTGCCAAAGCTTTGCGAACAATACAACAAAATAATTTGCCGGACAAATGGGCAGGGAGAAGGGTATTGGGTGTAATAAGGCCAACTACTGAACGCATTGGAGAATTTACCAAAACTGGTGAAGTTGGGATTTTAGGAACAAATGGAACAGTACAATCGGGATCATACGTGATTGAAATAGAGAAATTCTTTCCGGAAATAAAAGTTTATCAGCAGGCTTGTCCTATGCTGGTACCATTAATAGAAAACAATGAGTATGAAACCGAAGGAGCAGACTTTTTTGTAAATAAATATTTGAAAAACCTTTTAAACCAGTCTAATAAAATTGATACAATTCTTCTTGCCTGTACCCACTACCCTTTGCTAAAAAGTAAGTTTGAGCAGTTGTTACCTGCTGGCGTTACAGTTATATCACAGGGAGATATAGTAGCCGGAAGCCTGGCTAATTATTTAAAAAGGCACCCCGAGATAGAAGAAAAATGTAGTAAAAATGGTAAAATAGTTTTTTATACTACAGACTCTACAGAAGATTTTAATAAGCAAGCAACTACCTTTTACGGCCATACTGTAACATCTAATCATTTAGATTTAACTCTTAACCTGTAAAATTTTACAAATGCAAAAGGGCAGGCAGTTGTCAGGAATAGTTAAAGAACTCTATTTTCTATTAATCCATTTACTTTTTAAAGACTAATCTATAAATTTTTTTATAGTACTTATTATATTTAAATAAAAAGCACTACTTTTGCCGTCCTTTCACCATAGCAGTACTAATGGGACGTACAGCTACTGTTTGAAAACTTTATTTGCGGGCTTTGTAAAAACTAGAAAATGAAACGTACATTCCAACCTCACCGTCGCCGCCGTAAATCTGTACATGGATTTCGTAAGCGTATGGAATCTGCTAACGGGCGCAAAGTATTAGCGAGCCGTCGTAAGAAAGGCCGTTTGAAACTGACAGTTTCAGACGAAAAGAGATTAAAATAAACGGCATTAGTTTGTCCGTTTTGCATAATTAGCCCTATCTGTTAAGATAGGGCTTTAATTTTGTAAAAAAAAGTATTTATTTCAAAGCATTTCACATACAACAAGCAAGAAAAGTTAAAAAGCAGAAAGCTGATTGAAAGTTTGTTTAGAAAAGGCAAAAGTGTGTCTGCTTTTCCACTTAAAGTTTTATACGATTTTACAGAAGATACAGCAGTACCCTTACGTGCCGGAGTAACAGTAAGTAGCCGAAAGTTTAAAAAGGCTGTAGAAAGAAACAGGGCGAAAAGAATTTTACGTGAAGCGTACAGGCTTCAAAAATTACCTCTTCAGCATATCTTAAAGGAAAAAAGACTTGTTATAGTACTTTTTTTTATTTACACAGGAAAAGAATTACCAGTCTTTGCAGAAGTTTATGAAAAGATGGGAATAATTTTACAGAAGCTACAGAATAATATTTTAAAGTTACAGGCAATTGAGACAGATTTCTAAAATAGTTACATACCCTTTTATTCTGCTGATAAAGATATACCAGGTTGGCATTTCTCCCATAATAGGCCCTAAATGCCGCTTTACACCTACTTGCTCGCAATATGGAAAAGAAGCTTTGCAAAAATATGGAATTTTCAAAGGTGGTTGGTTGACGCTGAAACGAATAGGAAGATGCCATCCCTTTGGGAGCCATGGATTTGATCCGGTTCCATAATTTTTATGAAAAAAAAATTTAAAGTACTATTTTGTGTTAAATAAAATTTTTATTTATGAAAACAGTATTTGGCTTCACTGCCCGTCTTCTCATTTTTGCCGTATTGATTGCTGGCATTTATTCATACAAAAATGTCAATTCCGACCTGAACATTTCAGCAGCTAATAATGATTCAGTTACTAAAAAAGGCATAGCGCTAACTGGTGATCAGGAAGTGCCAGCTGTAAGCCCTAGTGGGTCAGGAACACTAGATGTTTCTTACGATAAAAGTACTAAAACACTTTCATACTCCGCTAGCTGGACTGGTATGACAGACAGTGTAACTATGATGCATTTTCATGGCCCGGCAGAAAAGGGAACAAATGCGGGAGTAGTATATCCTATACCTGATTTTACACCCGGTACAGCAGGCACAGCAAAAGGAACCGTTAAACTGGATGAGGTAAAATTAAAAGAAGCAGATTTGTTAGGTGGTAAATGGTATTATAACATACACACAAAAACTCATCCTGGAGGGGAAATAAGGGGACAAGTAGAATTTTAAACGAATAAGTAAATCAGTAACGTAATGCAAAAGAGGGTGCCTTTAATGCACCCTCTTGTTTTGTTGTCTTCTAAGCACAAACGATATGAACTACTTTGTGCGGGGTGAAGTATCCCTACCAGGGCTATATAAACTTAATTCTTGTCCCGTTTTCTGCTCGCCCAGTCGTCCATCTTACGTTCCAATACGTCTAATGGAAGTGCACCGTCTTTTAAAATGTTATCGTGAAAATCTGCCAGATTAAAATTGCTTCCTAACTCTTTCTGGTATTTGTTCCTTAATTCAGCAATTTTTAAGGCGCCGATTTTATAACCTAATGCCTGTCCCGGTATTGCCATATATCGTTCAATTTCCATTGTTGCATATTGTTCTCCGGCAGCTTCATTTGCCATCATGTATTTTATAGCATCTTCTCTTGTCATATTTTTTGTATGCAACCCTACATCCACTACCAGTCGGATGGCCCTGTGTATTTCATCGCCAAGGGCTGCCATATATTGGTAAGGGTCGGTATATAATCCTAATTCTTTGCCTAAAGATTCACAATACAATGCCCAGCCTTCGATATAAGCATTATTACCACCAAAGCGACGAAATTTTGGAAGACTTGTATCTTCCTGCTGTAGCGATATCTGGTAATGATGTCCGGGAATGGCTTCATGTAAAAACAAACTTTCCATCCCGCTTGTAGAATTGAATCTGGTAGCATCTAAAATAGGCACGTAAAAAATACCTGGACGTGTTCCATCAGGAGAACCTTGGCTATATTCTGCACTTGCGCTTGCTGCCCGAAAAGCCTCAGTTTGCCTTATTTGAAAAGGTGTTTTCGGAACATGATTAAACATCTTTTTAAGATTAGGCTCAATCTTTTTATGAATATTTTCAAAAGCTGCTAATACTTCCTGTGGCTTTTTGTAAGGCATGAATTGTTTATTGTTCTTCATAAACTCAAAAAATGCCTGCATGTCTCCCTTAAAACCAACCGCATTTTTCACGCTGTCCTGCAATTTGCCAATTCTTGCAACTTCTTTTAGGCCTGTCTGGTAAATTTCTTCAGGTGTTTTATCTGTAGTTGTTTGTGCCCGGATTAAATACTGATAATACTCTTTTCCATTTGGCAGAGAGCTGATGCCTGATGTCGTTCTTGCTTTTGGTAAATATTCATTTTTAAGAAAATCTCCCAACTTTTTGTAAGAAGGAATTAGCTGCTGATGAATTAATGTGATAAAAGCTGCGGTAAAACGAGCTTTATCGGCCTCGGAAAAACCTGGAGGGAATTTTTTTACAGGACCATAAAACAAACTTGCTGTGTCTTCGCTGACCTGCATGGCTTCCATTTCCGGAATCATTTTTACAACCAAAGCTTTTGGTAGAACATAATTTGCAGCAATACCTTTTTTAAAATATATGATGGAACTGTCTGCCCATGCACCAAATTTAGAAGCCCTGCTTATCCAATCGTCATAATCTTTGACTGTTTTAAATGGTTGATTTCCTTCTCCACTGCCAAGCTGGCCCAGAGTTAGTGGCAAGCCCCAAAACTGTTGGAAAGGAATAAAATTCTCCGGAAAACCTAACCCTTCGAGGTTTATTTGCATTTCTCGCTTAAAAACATCGTAACTGATTTTGTCCTTATCATTCAAATTTTCCCTGTCATATTTCGAGATATAAGTTAAATACTGGTTGTAAAACTTTTTTAATGAATCACGATAACCATCGGTAAAATCAACGGGTAAAAGATTATTGTACCTGGTATCGCCAATAGCCGTCGCCTCAAGTGGATAAAGTTGTAGCCGCTGTTCATAGTAATTATTAAAAAGAGTAGCAAGTTCCTTATTATCTTCTTTTCCGGGATTGGTATTACTGAGCTTGCAAGCCGAAACAGAAACTAGTGCAAAAGCAAAAAATATGATTTTTTTCATTCTGATCGTAAACCTTTAATTATTTGATCAAAATAACAAGAATATGCCTCTTAAATGATGTTAATAGTAACTTTTTATAAAAAAAGTTGAAGATCTTCTTTAATAGCTTTTCTAAAACGAATTGCAGGATTAAATATACAAGTCGGGCCAATAAAAAAAGTTGAGTTGTTGCACAATGACTGTTAAACAATAACGTTAACTAATTTGATAATCCGACCTAAATGAAAAAGAATATTTTAATAGTGCTGACAATAGTACAGTTAACTGTTATTTCAAAGGTATTTTCACAAAGTGTAAGTATCAACACAACTGGAAACCTAGCTGATACAAGTGCAATGCTTGATATCTCCTCCGCTAAAAAAGGCATACTCATACCGAGAATGACCCAGGCAGACAGAGGCGCTATATTTAATCCTGCGGAAGGGCTGCTTGTTTACCAAACTGACGCAACAAAGGGCTTTTACTTTTATAATGCAACATCAGGTTGGACGATGCTGGCACAAGGCAGTGGTGGAATTACTGCTCTAAATGGTCTGACATCAACCTCGCAAACATTTGCTGCCCCAACAACATCAGGAACAGCATTGACATGGAGTTCTACTGGTTCAACACATACTCTAAATATTCCCTTAGCCTCGGCATCAAATGTTGCCGCAGGTTTGCTTTCTAATACGGATTATACTAATTTTAATAATAAAGTAGGCGGCGTTACGCTAAATACTTCGGGTGTACTGTTTCCTACTACTAACACATTTACTGTGGCAGCGGGCGGTGCCGCAACCGGAACGCTTACTTTAAATACACAAGCTCCCAAAAGTTTTTTGGCAGGGCCTTCAACAGGTTCGACCAACGCAACACCTACTTTCAGAGCTTTAGTACCAGCCGATTTACCTATAGCTACGACTACAACTGTAGGTTCTGTATCAGTTGGCACTGGACTAACGGTTAATGCTTCCGGTGTTTTAAGCGCTAATACACAAACAGCCACAGGTGCTGCAGGCGGTGACCTTACAGGTGCCTTTCCAAACCCTACTTTGGTTACTACTGGTGTTACCGCCGGTACATCCGGTAATAATGCCGGAACCTCTTACCCTTACCTGACTGTTGATAATAAAGGCCGTATAACTTCTGCTGTTACTACGCCGATTACCTTCCCTGTTACAAGTGTAAATGGAAGTACCGGTGCTGTTTCACTTGGAATAAGTAATTTAAATGACGCCTCTATTACAACTCCCTCCGCTAACCAATTACTACAATACAATGGTACAAAGTGGGTTAACGCAACTCCAACTTATTTATCAAGTGCCGTCACTTCGCTTAATGGTCTAATCTCGGCAACACAAACTTTTGCTACAGGTACAACAGGCACAGATTTTAATATTGCATCAAGTGGTTCTGTACATACATTTAACATACCTGATGCTTCAGCCACTTCAAGAGGCGTTGTAACGACCGGTGCACAAACAATAGCAGGTAATAAAACATTTAGTGGTAATGCAAGCGTTGGCGGTACGCTTAGTGTAACAGGAGCATCAACATTAATAGGCGCCGTTACAGCCTCTGCGTTAAGCAGTGGTGCTTATACTGACAGCATTGTAACAGCAAATGCAAGTGGCTTATTAAGAAAAAGAACGCTGTCAGATATAACAAATGGTTCATGGTCAACAATCGGGAATACGGGAATAAATGCGACTACAAACTTTTTGGGAACCACCGACAACACAAGCCTCTTGTTTCGAACACAAAATACTCAACGCTTTGTAATAGACGGAAGCGGTAGTGTAGGTATTGGAACTTCTCCAACTTTTACAGCCAGTCCTAATACAGAAAAATTATTAGTGGATGCAGGCACCTCCAACAATCCTACCACCTCTTTCAACGTAATAAGTGGAAAAGGATTTATCAACAATTATTTGCAGTTAAACATTCAAAACAAGTCAAATGGCTCTGCTGCCAGTTCTGATGTGGTGGCCAGCAACGATGCCGCAACCGAAGCTTTAAATTATGTTGATTTAGGTATTAACTCAAGTGGTAATACCAGCACCGGGGTATTGGGAGGAGGGAATACGGGCTATTTGTACAGCGCCGGAAGTGATTTTGCTATCGGAAACGCAACTTCCGGCAGAACTTTAAACTTTTTTACAGGCGGTACTGCCTCAACAAATGAACGTATGCGTATTGATAGTACCGGCAATGTTGGTATTGGCACTACGACTCCGGCAAATAAACTGCAGGTTTTTGCAACTGCTAATCCTTTATCATTGTTAGGCGTACAAACAGGAATTAACACAGACAGTATACTGACAATCACAGGCGGGGTAGTGAGAAAATTATTGCCTTCAGCTTTAGCCACTTCTTCTACCAATGCATGGGCTTTAGTAGGAAATACGGGTTCTGCAACAACAAAGCTTGGTACCACTTCAACTTATGACCTTCCTATAATTACCAACAATACTACAAGAATGACTATAACATCAGGAGGTAATGTTGGCATTGGAAGTACTGATTTTGATGCTTCTCAGCCTGAAAAACTACTTATTGATGGAGGTACTTCAGCTTCAAATAACTTAGTTGGAGCTTATGCCGATATCAATGATTACGTACAAATTGGTGTACAAAACTTAAATAGTGGAGCAAGTGCAAGTTCTGATATAGTAGCGACCGCCGATAACGGAACAAATACGACAAATTATATAGATATGGGTATTAACAGTTCCGGATATGCCAACAACGCTTCCAATATATTAAACAGACCTAATGTTGGTTACTTGTACACAAATGCAACCTCGGATTTTTTTATTGGCAACGGCGCAACCAATCAAGGTATGGTGTTTTTTACAAACTCTGGCTCCGCAGGCAATCTAACTGCAAACGGTGTTGAAGCAATAAGAATACAAGGCAATGGTAATGTAGGTATCGGTGGTACAGCAAGAGATAATCAAGGCAACGTAACTCTTAACCCCGAGAGATTAGTTGTTGCCGGCAATATTGTACCGAGAACAAGCGGCGGTGGAACATTAGGAACAGCAACTTACAAATGGACTGCTTTGTATGCTACTAACGGCACTATCCAAACCTCAGACAGAAGACTAAAAACTAATATAAAAAACCTGAATTATGGTTTGAAAGAAGTTTTGGCTTTACAGCCGGTTAGTTATAATTGGAAAGAAAAGCCAACTACAGACAACAAAATAGGATTGATAGCCCAGGATGTAAAAAAACTTGTTCCAGAAGTGGTAACCGGTGATGAAGCAAAAGAAAATCTGGGAATGAATTATGCCGAATTAGTTCCTGTTTTAATCAATGCTATAAAAGAGCAGCAAAAGCAAATAGATGGTTTGAAGGAAATGGTGAAAAAACTTCAGAAATAAAACAGCTATGGTATTTTTTTCAAATACCGATATTCTTCTCATTCAATAACACCTTCTACCAGACTTTCTTCTAATACAATAACACATACGAAAAACTGTTTTTATTCGTTTATGATTTATTGCCGCCTTAAACTATAGAACAATTTATTATTAACAAAAGTGAAAATAGAATAATGTTAACAGGCTGGCATTTCAACAAAGCTTAAAACTATTATTTGCAATAATCCAAAAAATTTTTTCAAAATTTCCTTATGCCATGACCCCGTCTGATTCTCCAAGTATAAATATCTTTCTTACGCTTGACCCTCGTGTTATTGAAGGTTATTTCAATAAACATGATCCTTCGCCTATTTATAAACGGCAGCTAAGTCATCAGTTTGAAACCTATATTATGTCTTCAGTCGCAGCTGCAAAAAGATACTCTCCCGTTTTTTATAAATTAAAATGTGCAAAAGAACTTGATAAACAGTATGCAGAACCATTGTTATACGCTATACGCCGACATTTTTTAGCGAAAAAACAGGATAGGGAAAAGGAATTCACAAAATTTAAACGCAGAAACTTTGTGGTACTTGCGTTAAGTGTGTTGGTAGCAATAATATTTCATGGATTTTTACCAATGATGTTTAATGACAATCCGCAACTTCATACCGGACTTATTAACAGTCTTGATGTCTTCAGCTGGGTTATATTATGGCATCCATTAGACGAACTTATGTTTCATTGGAACCCTCATCTTAAAGAAATAAATCTGCTGCATAAACTTGCTACATCAGAATCAATAATAATTGAAAATGAAAAAACTAATATTGTTGATAATTCTTTTAGAGTTGTGGCATAGTGGGCATACGCAGGCCAAAGGGGGAGCAGAACAATATTACTATTTGGGAGAAAGGGAGGCTTTTACTATGGTTCCTATTGTATATTATGAAACAAACAACCACTGGTACATGGAAGGCCGGTATAACTATGAAGCTGTAAACACAATGTCTGTTTACGCAGGCAAAACTTTTGAAAAAAAATCAGCAGTATCTTATTCCGCAAGCCCTGTTGTAGGCGTGGTAACCGGTAACTTTAATGGTGGTTCAATTGGCGTAAATAGCAAGGCCGATTATAAAAGATATTTTTTCTCATCGCAACTACAGTACACGTTTTCAATTAAAAACAAAACAGAAAGCTTTCTCTACAACTGGTCCGACTTCTCTTACCAGGCTGTAAGTAACATTTATGCTGGCTTTTCCATTCAACAAACCAAACTGTACAAAGAACAATGCCGGCTGGAGAAGGGAATTTTTGTGAGAGCATCATTTAATAAATGGACAATTCCACTATATGTTTTCAGCCCTTCTTCAAAAGAAAGATATTTTGTAATGGGTCTGAATTTTAATTGGTAAAAGGTGTGTAAACAGGTGTAAAAGAACAAATCAAAAACAAACAATTTTAATCCAAAAGTTTATGAATACGGTTTATATACTTAATATAAAGGCAGGAAATGTGCTTCTTTCATTATTTTGGCTAACATGGGGTCTTCAACTGCTGGCACTGCTATTTTTGGCAGCAATTGCATTTGTTTTTCACAGGCTTAGGATTATTAAGTTAAAAAATGAAAAAGCTGACCTGGAAAGACAAGTGCATGAGCGAAACGAAATGTTGTCTTACTCAAAACTGAATGAGCAAAAAGCCCGTAAGGAAGCTGATATTGAAAATAAAAATAAAACGCTGCTAATATCAAAAATAAGTCATGAAATACGGACTCCCTTAAATGCGATGATGGGAATGGCTTCCCTTTTAAATGAAACGACTCTAACCCAGGAGCAACGGGAATATACAGCTACTATTCAAAGTTCTGGAGAAACACTTCTAAGTGTAATCAACGAGATCCTGATGAATGACATCCTGGAATATTCAAAAGTAGAATCAGGTAATGAACTGGAGGAAAAAGATTTTGATTTGAGAAATAATATAGAGGAAGTGTTAGATGTATTTGCGGTAAAAGCCGCAAAAGCAAATCTTGAGCTGGTGTACAATATTGATGAAAATGTTCCGTCCCAGATTGTAGGCGATGCTTTTAGAATACGACAGATACTGATGAATTTAGTTGAAAATTCCTTTAGGTTTACTACCGGTGGTGAGATCTTTATAGGTGTTAGCTGTATAGAGCACCGGGATAATAACCGGGTAAAACTCGAATTTGATGTTAGGGATACGGGCATTGGAATGACACCTGAAAAGTTAGCACAGGTTACTAAAGACTTATCGCGATCAGAAACATTTGCTGAGGCTAACGAAGCTATAGGCCTCACACTAATTATCTGCAAAAGGCTGGTGAACCTGATGAATGGTTCTATAAAGGTAGATAGCAACGAAAAAGCCGGCACTACTTTTAAATTTACTATCTGGACCAGGGCGAGCCTCCACACTCTTCGTTCTGATACAAATGTTGAAATGGCCGGCCTTGAAGGAAAAAAAGTATTGGTAGTCAGTAACAATTTAACTGTCTGCAATTCATTGAAAAGCCAGCTAAGACAATGGAAACTAAACTCTACATTGGCAACTTCAGGTAAGCAGGCGCTGGAAATTCTAAAGCAAAATCCTGCTTTTGACTTAGTGCTTACTGACCGGTATATGACAGAAATGGGTGGATTACAACTTGCACAAACCATAAAACAACTTTACCCCGACTTACCTGTTATTCTCATAAATAAAAGTGGTGATGAAAGCTTTAAACAACATGATGAACTTTTTACTGCAGTCATAAACAAGCCGGTACGGCATCATATATTAAGCAAGCAGGTTTTCCGTAGCCTTAGACTTAAGAGCAATAATTTATTACCTGAGGAGCAAAATTATAAGCAAAAGCTTTCTACCGCGTTTTCTAAAGAATATCCACTAAATATTCTGGTTGCAGAAGATGATAAATTGAATCAAAAATTTGCACTGAAAATTTTAAATAAACTGGGATATGAGCCCCATATTGCCAACAATGGGCAGGAGGTTTTGGAATTAGTAAGCCAAAGAAATTATGATGTGATACTAATGGATGTACAAATGCCGGTAATGAATGGACTTGAGGCTACAAAGATGATTCGTGTTTGCCTTGCGGAACAACCTCATATTGTTGCTATGACAGCAAACAGTTTGCAGGGTGACCGCGAAGAGTGTATGATGGCGGGCATGGATGATTATATAAGCAAACCTATAAACATAAAAGATCTGGTTATAGTATTAGAAAAATGGGCATGGCAGGTTAAACAGAAATCGAAATGGAAAAACTGAATTGGTAGGGCCGGTACTTTAAAACTAATTAAGAAGAATTTTCTCAAATACATTTTGATTGAAATTTCTATAAATAGATATATTAAGAAATATCGCTTTAATATAAAATAATAAAGGGTATAATTCGTTTTACTGTTTACAGAAAGGCTAAGCTGAAATTGTAAAAGTTGGAGGTGCTTAACCTGTTTCTAGGGCAAATCTCAGACATAAAAAACAACTGCTGCAGTTAAAATTCGAGGTATGGTTAGTTTCAAGCTATTTAAAAGCAACACTCATTTTATGAAACAGTTGCAGGTAAGACCAATAACTATACTTACGTTCCTGTTGACTGCGTCTTACATTTCTGTTGCTCAAACAAAATTAGTAGTCAATGGGGCCAAAATAAACATGGCAAATTCAGTATATCTAAGCACAAACGATATATTGGTTTCAGGTAACAGTTTAGTAAATGTTGCTCAATCAACTATTAAGATAGCTGGAAGTACAACAAGCAAAGGGGCAATAGATGTTAGAAAAGGTACCGCCGAGTTAAGCGGAAGCGCCGCCCAGCAACTTGCCGCCGAGTCCTTTGCAGGAAAAATAGTGCGAGCTCTCACTATCAGTAATACCGCTGGAGCAACTGTAAATGATACGCTAAACATTACAGATGTTTTGACTGTTTCAAAGGGTAATCTGATATCTCAAGGATTTCTTACTTTAAAATCAAACGATAGCAACACGGCAAGAGTTGCTCCCATTACTTCTGTAGCAGCTACACCAATTAGCGGAGATGTGATTGTAGAGAGATTTATTACTGCCAAAAGAGCTTTTCGTTTTTTAACTGCCCCTGTAAATGCAACCACAACTATACGAGACAATTGGATGGAGGGCGTATATAATCCTAATACCACTTCAGGCAATTTAAATCCTGTTCCTAATTTTGGAACCCACATTACAGGTGCTGGCGGTCATTTAAATCATTTTGACGAAACAATTACAAACAACTCGTCTCTTAGCACCTACAATAGCCAGACTCAAAGGTGGGTATCTGCCACAAATACTGACACGATTTTAAAAGCTGGCCAGGCGTTCAGTATTATGGTTAGGGGAAGCCGGAGCACAAATCTTAATAGTAATTCTGCTACGCCATCACCTACAACACTTCGTGCAAAAGGTGCATTGGTCACTGGTACGGTGGTATTGAAGTCTGCAGGCGCAGGAGGCACGCCTGGTATGCCTGAACTTTCTGCTGTTACCAACGCCTATAGTTTTATTGCAAATCCTTATGCAGCCCCTGTAGACTGGTCATTATTAGATATAAAAGATATTTCCAGTTCGATATACATCTTTGACCCTACAATTACCGGCACATACGGCAGAGGTGGTTATGTCGCTTTTAATCGCCTTACTGGTAGCAGTAATGATAGCTCAAAAATTGATAATAATATTCAGTCGGGGCAGGCTTTTTTTGTGCAAACAACCGGATCATCTCCATCAGTTACTTTCAGAGAGAGCTACAAGTCAAACTTGAACAGAAAAGTTTTTAGAACGCCAACCAGGGTGGCGAAAATATCTTTGCAACTGATATTACCAAGTCAACAATTTTCACCTGGCGCTGCAGATGGCTTGGCTGCATACTTTTCAACTGATTTTAGCCCATCTATTGGTAACGAAGACTCTTATAAATTTACAAACCAGGATGAAAATATAGCAATTCTCAGAGATGGTAAAACATTAAGCATTGAAGGAAGAAAACCAGTAACATCAAATGATACAATACCTTTAAAGATGTGGCAGCTTACTTCAAAAAACTATATTTTAAAAATTTCCCTTAAAAACTTTGATGATAACGTAGATAGCTATCTTGAAGATGCATTTCTGCATACCAGTACCAAACTTAGTAATGATACTGCTCAACTGATGTCGTTTACAATTACTTCAGATACTTTATCTAAAGCTCACGAAAGATTTAGAATAGTATTAAAAAACGCAGAAACTCTTCTTTCACAAGTGTCAACGATCAATGCTTATCAAAAATATAAAGGAGTCCAGGTAGAGTGGGCAACAAAATCTGCAGATAATATAGACAAGTATATCGTAGAAAAGTCTGGCAATGCTCAAAGTTTTTTTCCTGCTTGTATTATAAAAGCAAAAGCAATGGGGGGCGCATCAAATGTAAATAACTGGCTTGATGAAAATCCTGTAAAGGGGAATAATTATTATCGTATCAGGTATGTTAATAAAACAGGTGAGGTACAATATAGCCATGTTGCAAAGGTTCTCATCGAGACTATAGAAGGATCTATTTCTGTTGCTTCAGCTGAAGGAGATAAAAATTCCCTGATAGCAAATTTTAGAAATATTGAAAAAGGAAAATATTTATTGAGTTTGATAAATAACAATGGCCAGACCGTGTATAGCGATAATATTAATCACGAGACCGGTTCTGCCAGTTACTCATTAAAAATTAAAAACTTACTACCTGCTGGTGTTTATCATTTGCAAGTGTCGGGAGGTGGGGCATTAAAAAATATATCTGTTTTGATTCAATAACAGGATTGTTAAATAGAAATAGTATTTTCTAAAGATGGGATGATATGATACATTTTTTGTTTAATTTTAGCTTACTACATTTAATGGGCTCTTTTTAAATTTTAAAAGTTCGGGGTGGAGGCGTCAGCTAACACATTCTGCTGCTAATGCGATTTAACGAAACAGTGTGGCCAAAGACAAGGTGAAATTTTTAAAAATAGTTTTTAAAAGATTTTTCGGAATGATACTGTTGTTGCCAGCTTTTCATCTTTACCTATTTTGAGTGGTATTTAAAGGTTTTATAATATTCTTTTCCTTGAAAAAGCTTTATTACATTTGCTAACTAATTTTTGAACATGGAATATAATACGCAGCGGAATTATTTAACTATGAGAGAATATGGACGACATATTCAACGCATGGTAGAGTATGTGCTGACAATTGAGGACAGGCAGAAGCGCCAGCAACAGGCGCAGGTGGTGATTGAGTTGATGGGTACATTGAATCCTCATTTAAAAAATGTGGAGGATTTCAAACATTTACTCTGGGATCATTTGTTTTTTGTAAGCGATTTTAAACTTGATGTTGATTGCCCATACCCCATACCAACGAAAGAGACATACAAGCAGAAACCAGATCCGCTTCCTTACCCTAAACGCAAACCCAAATACTCTCACTTAGGTAAAAACCTTGAGATTGTTATTGACAAAGCTTTGAAGGAAGAAAACCCCGAAAAGCGTGTTGGCTTTGCAAACTCAATAGCTTACTATATGAAGCTTTCGTACAGCAACTGGCACAAAGAGCTTGTACATGATGATGGCATTCGTTCAGAATTAAATATCATAACGCATGGTCAGCTCGATTTTGACAGCACGCCTTATGTAAAACATTATCGCAGCAATGAAGGACGGGATAGTCGTGGCGGTGGTTTTGGCGAGAACAGGTTTAAGCGCAATGTTAACCAGGGAACTTTTCAACGTAGCAATCGCGATGCAAGTGGCGGAGGAATAGGTGGAAGCAACCGCGATCGTGATAACCGTAATGCCGGCCTTAGTGGAGGTCGAGATAGTCGCAATGCTCCAAATACCGGTGGAGGCGGCAGAGATAATCGCAACAACAATAAATTTGGCGGTAATAAAAAACGTTATTAGTGAGCAGTTTCCAGGTAACAGGTGGCAAAAAACTCAGTGGTGAAATAACTGCCCAGGGAGCCAAAAATGAAGCACTTCAAATTATTTCAGCAGTTTTACTTACAGACCAGAAAGTAACTATTACAAACATTCCCGACATTACTGATGTAAATCTGCAGATAGAACTGCTGCAGGAAATGGGTGTGAAAGTTAATAGAGTTTCTCGGGATGCGTGTGTTTTCCAGGCTGATGATGTAAATGTTCATCATTTAGGTTCTGAAGACTTTAGAAAGAAAAGTGGTAAACTCAGGGGTTCAGTTATGCTTGCCGGTCCTCTTCTGGCAAGGTTTAAAAAAGCATATATTCCCAAACCTGGTGGAGATAAAATTGGTCGCAGAAAATTAGACACGCACATTATTGGCTTTGAAAAGCTTGGAGCCCATTTTAATTTTGATACCGAACAACATTATTTTGAGTTAGTTACTGACGGATTAAAAGGAGTCTCAGTACTTCTTGATGAGCCTTCCGTTACGGGAACTGCTAACATTTTAATGGCGTCTGTGCTTGCTGAAGGAACTACTACCATTTACAATGCTGCCTGCGAACCATACCTTCAGCAATTGTGTAAGATGCTTAACCGCATGGGAGCAAAGATCAGTGGTGTTGGCAGTAACCTGTTGACTATTGAAGGAGTTGGAAAGCTGGCCGGAACAGAACATCGCATGTTGCCTGATATGATAGAGGTAGGTAGCTTCATTGGCCTTGCCGCTATGACACAAAGCGAGATTACTATAAAGAATGCAGGAATAGAACATTTAGGAATTATCCCCGACAAATTTGCGCAGCTAGGTATCAAAATGGAGTTTAGGGGCGATGATATTTATATTCCTTCACAGGAAAAATATGAAATTCAGACTTTTCTCGATGGGTCTGTTTTAACTATTTCAGACCATCCCTGGCCTGGCTTTACGCCTGATCTGCTAAGTATCGTTTTGGTAGTGGCAACACAGGCTGAGGGCAGTGTTCTTATTCATCAAAAAATGTTTGAGAGCCGGCTCTTTTTTGTAGATAAAATAATGGAAATGGGAGCACAAATTATTTTGTGTGATCCGCACAGAGCAACAGTTATAGGATTAGGAAGAAAACACCGGCTTCGAGGGATAACGATGAGCAGTCCCGACATACGCGCCGGCGTCGCATTGCTTATTGCTGCATTAAGTGCCGAAGGGAAAAGTGTTATTCAGAATATAGAGCAGATTGACAGGGGATATCAATACATAGATAAACGTCTTAATGCTTTAGGTGCATATATAAGGCGAATTGATTGAACTGTTTCAAATTCTATTGATTTTTATTAATTGAATGCGTCTAACATTTCTTTCATTTTCCCCATCTCGAACTCGATCGTGTACACAGTGAAAGATTGTTTACCAACACAAATTACTTTTGATTAGATCTCTTCAGAATTTTTTACTTCTACTATCTTATATTTAACTGCATTCTCTCCTGCCTCTATTGGCTCGTTAATAAAGCTTGCAAAAACTTTTGTAAAGCATGCTCCATAGTACAAAATAAAAGAGGAATAAAACATAAATAAGAGCAGTAAAACGAGTGAGCTTGAAGCACCAAAAACATTTTTGATGTTTCCTAAAGATAAAGCGTAACGAATAACGATTTTACCTGCGGTAAAAAGAATGCCTGTAAAAAACCCACCTGCAATAACTACTTTCCATGAAGCTTTAGCATCGGGCAATACTTTAAATAATATAGAGAACCAGGCAGTCACTATCAGTATAGAAACGCCGTGGTTAAGAATAGTTTTTAAAGAATTGGCTGTATGAAATTGCAGCTCCCCTGTATACTCACGAAGTACACTCACAAATCCCTCGGTAATCATTCCGCCAATAAATAAAATACCTGAGAGCAATATTACAAGCATTGATATTGCCCTGCTTTTAAGTTGCACTTTAATAGGCTTTTTAGTTTTGGCTTTTACTTTCCACAGTTGGTTAAGTGAGTCCTTAATAACTTTAAACAGCGTAGTTGCAACAAACATTAAAAAAATAAATCCGCATATTGTTATTACCCAGTTTTTTGCCAAAGCGGTAAAGCCAGAAAAAGTTTCCTTTACCTGCGCTGCACTTTGCCTTCCCAACGTTTCTGCAAGCCGGCTAAAAAATCGGTTTCTTAAGTTTTCTATTTTAAATACCAGCCCTATTACCTGAACTAATATGATTAAAATGGGTGGAAGAGCAAATGTGGTAAAAAAAGCTGTAGCGCCTGCAAGACGCAATGGATCATTGCTTTTAAACTCATCAAATGATACTGAAAGAATTCTAACCAGCTCCTTTACTCTTATCCTTAACATAGCTTAAAAGTTTTCGAAGTAAAGGCTGGATTTCAAATTTATCAGGAACAATTAAAAATTTGGGGGATAATTAAATAATTATCTGGATGCTCACCGTTTTGGAATAAAAAAGAAAGAATAAAAAATGCAGTAGAAGCTTTCAAAATTGGCACTCGTCAACAAATTAAAAGGTTTAATAATCAAATTCTAAGCAGGCAATAAATATTATATTCATCACCTGCTAAAAAATAAGATTCCGCAAGAAAGGTATATTATTTAAGTTCAGCCTTTTTCTTTAAGAGAGATAAACGAGTAAATTCGCTTCCGTTGAACATTTTGGCATTGTTTATATCTTTAGACTTATGCCAATTATCGAGATTAGGTTCTGTGACGAGTCTCCAAAAATTCTTAGACTTTAATTCATCATAATCGTTAAGTTGAACAAAAAGACCAATAATGGTGTTTCGTTTTTTAAATTCTACCTTAACCGTCGGGTTGTCTAACTGTTCTGTTTCAACAAATTTTGCAATCTGTTCTGGTAACATATTAATTAATTTATATAAGAGAATTAGGTAAAGCTAAGGAATACGAAGCAAAAAAAGTAAAAAAATTAGGTCAAATGAAGATATTAACGTATTGCTGCAACAAAAAAGAAGTATAAGTACTTCATCAATTACTGCTTTTTATCAAGAAAAATAGAAGAACAATTTGTTGTAAAAAGATTTACAGGGTTTCTAATTGGCCCAACACGGATCGATCAAATTAGTTTCCTTTATTTGCATTTCATTTACATATATGATTGGCAAAATTATCATCATTACTGCTCCTTCGGGTGCAGGAAAAACGAGCATTACACGATATTTATTGAATAAATATCCTAAGCTGGCTTTTTCTATCAGCGCAGCTACAAGAGAGGCGAGAGGAACTGAAAAAAACGGTGTTGACTACTACTTTATGAGTTCAGAAGAATTTCATGATAAAATTGAGAATAATGATTTTGCAGAATGGGAAATGGTGTACGAGGGCAAATATTATGGCACGCTAAAAAGCGAGTTACAAAGAATATGGTCTGAAGGAAAAACCCCCATCCTTGATATAGATGTAAAAGGAGCAATACACATTCAACAACAGTTTCCGCATAACTCACTTTCCATATTTGTTTTGCCACCTTCTATGGAAGAACTAAAAAGCAGGCTGCAGTCGAGAGGTACAGAAACTGCTGAAAATATTGCTACAAGACTTAATAAAGCAACTTATGAATTATCTTTTGTGCACTCTTTTAATAAAGTTGTTATAAATGATAATCTTGAAGAAGCCTGTGCAGAAACTGAAGCTGCAATAAAAGAATTTGTTGATCTGTAAAGGCTTTTGAAATTCTACACTACCACCAACTCATAAAATTCTTCAGGTACAAAATATTTTTGTGCAAGTTGTCGTATTTCTTCAGCGGAAATTGTTTTAATAGTATTTATAGATTTATAGAAATAAGATTCGTCCAAACCGTTTAGTACATAATTTTTCCATCTTCCAATAATTTGAAAAGGACCGTCAAGGTCTCCCAAAATGCTGCCTATCATGTAATTTCTTACCAGTAATAATTCTTCCTCGTCAACCAATTCTTCTTTTAAAATTTCCATTTCTTTATAGACCTCACCGATGGTTGCTTCGCATACATCCCTTCCTGCTTCTGTGCTTATCATCCACGCACTGTCCTGAACATGATTTTCAAAATAACTGTGAATGCCGTAGGTGTAGCCTTTGTCTTCACGTATGTTACTCATTAGCCTCGAGCCAAAAAAACCGCCGAACAAGTTATTTAATACTTGCACTTTCATAAAATCAGGGTGATGACGATTGGGGAAAGGACGCGCCATACGTACAGCTCCCTGCACTCCGTTTGGGTCATTTATAACTCGTTGTTTCTTTTCAGTGGCAGGAGAAATTGTAAATCTTTTCTCGGCGATAGAATTTTTATTTAAAGGTAAATGTCCGAAAGCAGTATTTAGCTGCTGAAAAATATCAGCAGGCAAATTGCCGGCTACAAAAATTATACACTTTCCATTTATATAATAATCATTGTAAAACTTTACGATCTTATCTCTGTTCAGCGCTTCAAAATCGGGTATTGAAGTATAACGGCCGTAAGGGTGATCAAAGCCAAATAGATATTCATCGATAAACCTATTGGCTACAAAGTCGCATTTTTGAAGGCTTACTTTTAGTCGCTGAATTTGGTTTTGCTTATAAATGGCAAGTTCTTCTTCTTTAAAAACAGAATCAGTTATTAGCTCAGAAACAACCGGCAAAACATCTTTCAAATATTTATTAAGGCAATGAAGAGTAATGTTAGCAGTCTCATTATAACAGTTACGGTTTAGATAAGCTCCGTAATACTCAAAATGCTCATTTATCTCAAAAGCGGATTTTTTTGAGGTTCCGTTTTTAAGCAAAAAATTAGTGGTGCCGGCTATTATATTCTGATCTTCATGCCAATTGCCGGCATGAAAAACAAGTTCTACCAATGTTACTTCCTGTGCGCCTGCATTTATACTGTAAACAGGTATACCGTTGTCTAATGTAAATTGTTCGCTTTTTTTAAGTTGCAGGTTAAATTCGACTGCATCTTTTATTTGTGGAGCTACTGTTCTGTCTAACATATTTTTATTCTTCTTCAAAACGCAGTTGTAAAATTTACCAATTAATTTTTGCTGAAATAATGCATGGTATTGCTGTTATTTTCATCAAATATTTCTTCGCTTTCTTTTTTTATATCTTCAGCAGTTATTTCCTGGTAACGGCTCAGTTCTGTATTCATCATTTCTGCATCACCTAATAGTTCGTACGTAGCAAGGCTGTTAGCACGGTTCATCACGCTCATGTCTTCAAAAGCTATCATACTTTCTGTCTTGTTTTTTACCTTTTGCAATTCTGCTTCATTTACAAGCTCGCTTTTCATTTTCTCCACTTCTTCCTTCACTGCCTGTTCTGCATCAGACATCTTTACTCCCTTTACAAGCTTGCCTTCAATTGTCAGTAATCCTGCATCTACGCTACCCATATGGCTACAATCTACCTGGCTAAATAACTGCTTTTCTTTTACCAATGCCTGGTATAATCTTGATGAGCCGCCGCCGCTTAAAATGTCACTTAAAAGGTCGGCAGCATAATAACGTTTGCTCAGCCTTGAGGCCATGTGCCAGGTTTTATAAAAAGCATCTAAAGGAACATCTGCTTCCACCTCAAGCAGGCGCGCCTGCATTTGTTTTGACTCTTGCGGCAGGTTTCTTATATATTTTTCTCCCATTGGTATAGGGCCAAACCATTTGTCTGATAGCCGTTTTACCTCATCCAGCGACACATGTCCGGCAACTACAAGAACAGCATTTACAGGACGATAATGTTTAAAAAAGAAACTTTTTACATCTGCTAGTTGTGCATTTTCAATATGACTCAATTCTTTACCAATTGTCATCCACCGGTACGGATGTTCTTTGTAAGAGAGTTCCCTTAGTTTATGCCATACATCGCCATAGGGCTTATTTATATAATGCTCTTTAAACTCTTCGCATACAACCTTTCGTTGTACATCAAGACTTTTTTCGCTAAAAGCGAGGCTTAGCATTCTGTCACTTTCAAGCCAAAAAGCTGTTTCAAGATTTTCAGACGGTAGTTGTATATAATAATTCGTAAGGTCATTTGTTGTATAAGCATTGTTTTCGCCTCCTGCCATTTGCAGGGGCTCATCGTAATCTTCAATATTAATGCTTCCACCAAACATTAAATGCTCAAACAAGTGAGCGAAGCCAGTTTTATTTGGATTTTCGTCTCTTGCGCCTACGTCGTACATTACGTTTACTACCGCCATTGGCGTGCTATGGTCTTCATGCACTATCACCCGTAAACCATTGTCTAACACAAATCGTTCGTATTGTATCATACTTTATAAAAAGGAGTGCAAATTATACCATTTACATAAAAGGATATTCTTAATTTTTTTGAAAGAAGGGTTGGCGAATATTTGCAACATGCACTGGTAGCTATATCACAAAATACTTGCTACTTTGAGATGCTTAACAAGCAGTTCTCCATTTCTTACTACTAAAATTCTTACTCTTGCTCCCACATCTTGCAAAATATTTTTATAAGCTTGTATATTGCCACTGACATTGTTGTCAATACCCATAATAACATCGCCCGGAATTAATCCTGCTTTTTCTCCCGGTGAGTCTTTCAAAACGTCTTCGATTATAACCTGGTTATTTTCTACATAAATGCCAAGGCCCGTGTACGAATAATCAAAGGACTCTTTAAAATGAGAATTAGGCTTCAGATGTATTTCTTTTTCGCTATAATTAAGTATCAGGTTAAAACGTCGCAGCAAATCATTTCCTATTAATCCTCCTAAAGATGGGTAAGCCGTTACGTTGTACTCATCTTTAAAAATATGGGCAGGAACTTTTTTAAATTTATATTTCCCTATTTTAATTTGCTTAACGGTCGTCAATTTCATCTGTGTTTTTCCACCAAGTCCTTCTGCCTGCGTTAATATAATTTTTTTTCCTTTCGACAAAATGCTGCTGTCCTGTTCAAAAGCTTCTGACATCAGTAAACATAATCCTGCTCCTGTATCGAAATAAAAGCGGCTACTGATACTGGTGTTATCAATTACCGAAGCATCAAATACAGGAATGCCATTGATAATGGGGTTTAAAAGAATGCCCGATTTTGGATATTTTATTTTGCCCTGGTTCCATACCTCCACAACGTTATTATCGTAATCTATTTTTACAATATACCTGCTAAGAAAACTGTAGCCGATTATTCCGTCTATTCTTACGCCATACACACTTGTCAGTAGTTCGTAATCATTTATATGAATATCAAGGTGCTCTACATCAAGGTTAGGAAGATGTAAAGTACGGTTCATTACATAACTTATTTTCCTCATGCTGCCAATACCTCTCAGTCTTCTTTCTGACGGGGTGATGGGCAAACGAAAGTAACTGACGGTTGTAGAGTCTAAAGAAACACCTCCACTTCCGGTATCTAATATAAAATTAAGTGTATCAGGAAAGTCATCGAGCCGAAGCTGAATAATAATGATACCTCCTGAAAGTGTTGTAAAAGGAAAGCGGGTTATAAGCGTCGAAGAGGGCGCATTGTCATTTTGCCCACTGGCAACTTCGCTACCTGTGAAAAGAATTAAAACCAATAAAAACTGGATGAGACATGCAATAGAATTTTTATTAGTCAATCGTTGTGTCACTCACTTCGGCTTTTAGTTCCTTTATCGGCTTGAAAATGAAATTACAAAACAAAATTTTATTATTTGTATTTTTTAAGAAAGTAATAAAGAACCTAAGAATAAAAAAGCATGTTGTAATTTCGCTATTTTATAAATTGTACACATGCAATTAGACGATCTCTATATAAAAGCATTGAATTTTGAATTTTTGAGTGTAGAAGAAGGAACTTTTTTGTTTAATAATGCTCCTACAGCAGAGTTGATGAATATTGCCGATGAGTTAAGAAAGAAGCAAGTACCTCATGGAAAAGTAACCTGGATAATAGACCGCAATCTCAACACTACTAATGTTTGCATAGCAAATTGCAAATTCTGTAATTTTTATCGAATTCCCGGTCATCCTGACGCCTATGTAACTGATATAGAAACATATCGTACAAAGATTGAAGAAACATTTCGATATGGGGGTGAGCAATTGTTGCTGCAGGGCGGGCACCATCCTGGGCTGGGACTCCAGTATTATGTTGATTTATTTAAAAAGCTGAAGGAAATGTTTCCTACGCTTAAACTTCACGCATTAGGGCCGCCAGAGGTGGCACACATAACAAAGCTGGAAAAGAGTACACATCGCGAAGTATTGGCAGCACTGAAAAACGCAGGAATGGATAGCTTGCCGGGTCCCGGAGCGGAAATATTGGTTGACAGAGTTCGGCGACTAATTAGTAAAGGAAAGTGCGGCTCACAGGAATGGCTCGATATAATGACTGAAGCACACAAGTTGGATTTAACGACTAGTGCTACAATGATGTTTGGCCATGTTGAAACTGTAGAGGAAAGAATGGAACATCTTGTAAAAATAAGGGAAGTGCAAGCTAAAAAACCTGACTACGCAAAAGGTTTCATTGCTTTTATTCCGTGGACTTTCCAGGATGTTGATACATTGCTGGCACGTATAAGAGGGGTGCATAACCTGACCACTGCCGATGAATACATTCGAATGATAGCCATCAGCCGTATTATGTTGCCTAACGTAAAAAACATACAGGCAAGCTGGCTGACCGTGGGTAAACAGGTTGCACAAATTTGTTTAAATGCAGGCGCCAACGATTTTGGAAGTATAATGATTGAAGAAAATGTAGTTAGTGCAGCCGGAGCGCCGCACAGGTTTACCAGTAAAGGCATTCAGCAGGCAATTCGCGAAGCAGGATTTGAACCCCAGTTGCGAAACCAGCAATATGAATTTAGAAAAATGCCCGAGATGATGGAAGAGCAGGTAATAACTTACTAAAACTGTTATTGAAACTATTTTTTATGAAGAAGCCATCTCAAAAATTAGGGATGGCTTTCTTTTTATCAAATAGAAAAATTCTTTTTTAATAACGATGATTAAAGGATGATCCAATTCTTATGATTTCAATACTTATCAATAATTCCTTCTAAAAACATTTCAATCCGCTTTTTTATTGCAGAAGCAGATGCCGTATGATTATTTATAAGAATGGAAAATAATAATGTTTTGTTCTTTTTAGTTACGAGATAACCACTAAGTGCCAGGTTGTTGCTAAATGATCCGGTTTTTGCATAAATATGATTCTCATAACCATTAAATAATCCTTTCAGTGTTCCTTCATTTGCTCCAGGTAACATCACTTTCAATCTTTCCAGGCTATATTCTTCTTTGAGTTTGTTTAGTATCCAGACAAGATCTTTTGGAGAAAACAAATTGTAACGGCTAAGTCCACTTCCATCAACCCATCTTGGTTTTTGGGGTAAATCTTTAAGATCAGTAGCTAAAAGCGTGTCAATTATTCTTACATCATTCATCTCGCCTAACTTTTCATTGCTGACCATTAGTAATGTTTGTTCGGCATATAAATTATCCGATCGATGAAGCATTATTTTAAAAAGCGAATCTTTTGATTGAGAATAAATAGGAATTCCTTCACCCGGTGCGAAAGGATTATATTCTCTTATCACTTCTTTATGTAACGTGTCGTCGAGATAACGGCTGGCAAAAAGTCCTTTATCCATAGCCAGCGTTGTTTTTTTATCATTACCAACAGTTCCTTTTGTTGTATCAATTGTATAAATATGTCCGCCAATTTCACGGTCAATTTCCCATACATGGTCTTTAGCTGGCGCTCCTATTACAAATGGTTTTAAAAGCGCTGGAATTGTTTGTAAACTATCTCCATTAAATGAAATTGTTGCAAGATTGCCATACATAGGAAAGGGATCTCTTTCGGCCATGTATTCCTCCTTAAAATCGTCCCACGCCCACCCGCGACCAAAAGACTCAGAAGCGAACGGAGTGATCAGGCTTATTTTATCGATTTCTTTTTGCTGTAAGAAGTTTAATAGCGGCTGGTTTTTAAAATCCGGATGCAGAAAAGTAGGGTCTCCAGTGGCTTGGACCATTAAAGTTCCATCTTCCACTTTATATCTTGCCGCAACAAGACTATCTTCCAAATACTTCATTCCGGCATACAAGGTGAACAGCTTGGTATTACTGGCAGGTATAAAGTTTTTTTCTGCGTGGTAGTTGTATAAAAATTTGCGCGCAGTGGGGTTGAAGATGCTAATACCAATATTTGCCGAAGCTAAGTCTGAAGAACCTAATATTTCTTTTTTCGCTTTATTTGATATCTGTTTTTGCACAGAACAGGAGAACAATAAGGAAAATGCTGAAAGAAGAAAGAAAACATTGAAAGGTTTCTGCACAAATTTTTTCATTTGAATTTTTCCTGATTTCTTTTTACTTAAAAACTTCTTTCAGCAGCACGCATCCATCTTTCAGGAATGTGATTATCGGCAGCAACCATATAATCATAATGACTGCATGCGATCATTTTTCCATCCGGCGTTTCCATCCACCATCTCCCGGTTTTTTTACTTTGTAAAAAGGTGGTTTCAATTTCTGCAAAAGCAAGGCGGAATTCATTAAAACTATCCCTGTCTTCCAACTTTGCTTCGTGCTTACTTTTATTCATTCCATCCATCAGGTACCAAAGCATGTGGGCAATTTGTTTGGCTGTCAGTTCATGCTCATCCTGGTCTGGCAAATATCCATATATTCCAATTGTATTTACATTTGTGCTCATTCCTGCGTATTGCATTAGTGTACATGCCTCTTCGCCCGTGAAGCCATTGGGAGTAAGCCTGTTAGCAGGGGCGTGACAGTGTTGAATAGCCGAAATATCGAAACTAAATAGATCAGAGTTACGGATGACCGGTTCCATTTCTTCCAATCTCTCTTTTACCCGCCCAACCCTATAGCAGTCAAACCGGAGTTTGTCAATCGTTTCCAACATCGTAGGATGAACGAAATAACTTTGAAAGCCAATATGGTTATAATGTCTTAAAAAATTGGGTTCACCTGTTAGCATTTCCATCAAAAAAATGTCAGCGGGAGACACGCCATCTACATCCAAATCAATTTTTGCATCTACACAGGTTGCCTCTATTATTTGTTCCATATCAGCATATGCCTTATATTGAGCCAGTGTGAGGTCGTGGCTTCCACCTAATATCACAACCCGTTTTTTGTGCTGGATAAGCTCATTAATAACAGACCTTAAGGCGGCGTAGGAGTCATGAAGCGTTGCACCTGGTTTTACATTTCCTATATCCGCTATTTGCACTTCATTGTGCCAGTGAAACAGTGAGTAAAATTGTCTTCGTATTGCATCCGGTCCCTCATGTATCGTTTCAGAAGGCAGACATCCCCGGTTTTCTCCAAAACCTACAATTACAAAATCAGCATTTTCCAGATCAGGAAAATATTCTTCATTTACCGACACATGTTTACCTAACTGCGTGTCTTTAAAGCCTTCGTCGTTTGAAAGCTCGTCTAAATTAATAGGTTCAAGAAAATCAAAAATAGTTTCAAATGGACTCATTCCGCGTTTGCTTTTAAACAAACATAGCAAAAAAAAAATGTAAGACTGGTTATGGGAATAATCAGAAAAAGACATTTGTTTAATTAACAATAAACTGAATAATTTAAAAGAAAAGTATTTTTGTTACAACCTTTTGTTTTTCATAGCAACATCGTTGCGTCGCAGTACGTTTATCCGCAGTTCTTTTTTCGGCTTTTTCTTCCGCGGCAATAAAATATTATTTAAAAAACGAATCCTGTTATATTTATTCTCAAATCATTCCTTTTGCATTACGAATGTTGCTCTATAAATGAATAATCAAGTTGAAATAAGGCCATGGAAACCGGAAGATGCTGCGGCATTGGCATCGATATGTAATAATAAAAAAATATGGCTAAACGTCCGTGACCGTTTTCCGCATCCCTACACGGTTTCCAATTCAATAGAATGGATTGCATTTACGCTTTTGCAGAAGCCAATACAGAATATGGCAATCATATATAATGGCCAAATAGCCGGAAGCATAGGAGTTATGCCAAAAGATGATATTTACAGAAAAAGCATTGAAATTGGTTATTTTCTTGGTGAGCCATACTGGGGGAAGGGAATTGCAACAAGGGCTGTAGGTTTACTACTTGAATATATAAAAAGCCATTTTAATGTTATCCGCGTATATGCCGAGGTCTTTAGTCATAATGCAGCTTCCATGAAAGTGCTTGAAAAAAATGGTTTTCATCTTGAGGGCGTGCGGGAAAAAGCCGTAATAAAAAATAATGTTATATTGGATGATTATGTGTGGGTGAAGTTTTTGGAATAGAAACAGGACCAGGTTTTTTAGATTAATAAATAAAAATCAGAATAAAAAGAAGGCAGGAGAAAGACATAAAAGACACTTTCTCCTGCCTTCAATCATTCAACACCTTTCGTGATTTTAGAAGAAAGAGTGCGTAAACAATAGCTAATCTAGTCCCTTCAATACTAGTTTCGTGTTTTCTTCTTTTTCAATTTCATTAAATAATTCGCATACCTTATTGTACTGCTCGGGGGCAATTACATTTTTCATGAGAGACAAGGTAGACACTATTTTTAGTGTATTTAATGTTTCGTCAAAGGCTACTTCCCTTTTATATGATATATACTCATCTGCTAATTGTTTGTTTTCAGGAAGAGACTCAACTTTGAAATCAGCAGGCAAATGAAAAATTGTGGTATCGACTTTTTTATATGGAAAATGAAAAACGTACTCAATTTTCCTCGAATTAACTGCATTCAATCTTTCATCGCAAAGTTTGTTTATAGTTTTAGGAAAGAAGAATTTATTTCCCGCTTTAAAATCAAATAGTTTGGCATAAGTAAGCTTAAGGTTTAACTGGTGCTTCTCCGAAAATTCATCGTGCTGTGCCAAATGAAATTCATCAGGTTCTTTATAATTAAGATATTGTACAAATAATTCATTTTGTTTTCCTTCTTCCAATTGCCTTACCTGGTCCAGCAATTCAAAAAAGCTTCCTGAGGTTTCTAAGGTGCTCTTTACTTCTGCCCCGCCTTCTTCATTTATCGCAATATCGTTTATGGTTGTAAATACATTCTTGTTATAGTTGCTTTTTGGCGTAGAAACTATAACACCTCCATTTTCGGTTAACAATAACGCATTTTTATTTTCTGTAAAGCTTCCTAAAAAACCTGCTTCACTATTATTACTGGTACATTCCAGCCAAACTGAATCACGACCATCCGGCACACATAATATTACGTGGTTAAAAACATTTTGAGGAAATTCAGGAGCTACCGGGGCTTTATTGTATCCTGCATTAATTAAGGCGGGATAAGATTTTATTCCAGCAACAGTAAGCAAATTTCTCATATAATTGGTCAACGCTTTACAGTCGCCATATTTTTTCTCATCCACAAAGCGAACAGGAAATGGCTTGTAACCACCAATGCCAAACTGAACACTAACATAGCGCATGTTCTTTTTCAAATAATCATACAGTACGGTTACTTTACTCCTTACATCAGCAATGCTATTAACCAATCTCTTAATTTCTGCAGTTCGTGATTCAGAGAAAGGGTCTTTTTCTTCATACAGTCCATAACACCATTTTCCAAAGTCGCTCCAGTTTTTAAATTCGCCTTTATGGCCATCATATTCAAATACGTTGGGACTTACTTCAATTTGTGGTAAATATCGGCCACCTTCGTACCCTCCGGCATCGATCGTGTTTACTGCTATATTTTTAGTTTCCCACGTGTACACTTTTGCATTTCCGTTATCTTCTATAACAGGAGATAAATTCATATTAAGGCTACGATATCTTATGCCTAAATCTGCCGGAACTTTTACTATATAGCGAAACTGCTCTACAGAACTGGTGGAATTATTCATATACCAATTAGGTAAATCAATATAACCAGAAACGTCTATTGTATATGTTACATCAATTGTGCAAGGGTATTCGGGTGCAGAGAGAGACAAATGCATAATTTTGTCGTCTGTGGCTAATGAGATGCCGTCGTTGTAACTTTGGATACTGAAATCCTTCTTTTTATACTTCTGCGTTTCTCTTCCACTACTGTTAAGAACTGTGGCTTCAATATCAACAACTCTGTTAAACTTATCAAACCATAAGGATTGCTGTAAGTGTTCTGCGCCTTCCGGGCTTAAAATAGTTGTGATCTGGTGTACTTTTAAAATATATTTTGAAGGTGATAAGACTTCCAGGTAGGCCTCATCGAGCCTGTATACAGCTTTCGCATCTTTTTTTAGATCTTCCGCTATATTGTTTACTGCATATTTTAAAAAAACTGGTTCCTGTGCAAATGCAAAACTTATGATGTGTATGAAAAAGTATGTACCTATAATCTTAATTTTCATTTCTTATGATTTAGCTTTCAGAACCACTGGCTCATTTAATATTTCTATCATTTGTTTGTAAAAGCCTTGCACGATGGGGTAATCCTCTGCCTTGTATTCTGTTTTATAAAAGTCAATTTTAATTCCTACCTGTATCGTATTTTCAAATTGTTGTACTTGTCTGAATACTGTCATTGTCTTATCTGGTGTAACTAATCTTACGGTTTTGGGCAATGTTTCCGTTGACAAGTTCTCTGGAAGAGTAAAAGTCTCATTTAACATATATGAATACTTGCAGCCGAAGTTGATGTCTGAAAACCGGTATGCTGTTATAAATGGATTTTTATTGAGACCGGTAAATAAGTTATAGTTTAATAAAAAATAATCTGACGTTTTGCTTAAGGCCGAGCTGAATTTTACAAGATGTTGCAGGGGCAGTGAGTCTTGTTCTACACCGTTAACATCGAAAGAATCAATATCAGACAGAGCGTACGGCTCTAAAAAATCTTTTTCGTATTTTTTTTGGTCTTTTTTATATTTCTCTTTTCGTTCGATTTTAGAATAAGCGTAGTTGTCTACTGCTGCTTCTACCTGCAGTAATCCCGCATTACTGATACTGCCTCTTACATTTACCAGGTT
This sequence comes from Segetibacter koreensis DSM 18137, assembly GCF_000374045.1. Lineage (GTDB taxonomy): Bacteria > Bacteroidota > Bacteroidia > Chitinophagales > Chitinophagaceae > Segetibacter > Segetibacter koreensis. The sequence goes on from NZ_KB893348.1 coordinate 195,905, forward strand.
TAAATTTTTTGTTGCATCATCAACTATTTTTATAAGAGAAGGATTTTTCTTATCTACAGCAAACCCGATAGTATTTAATAAATTAAAGGGTATTATAAATGAGGGAGTCTGACGATCAGTTGCATCTAAAATATAATGTTTTCCATCTATGGTTACGTAAGCAACCACTTTATCAAACTGGTCAATGAAAGGATATGTAGTATCAATTTTTCCATAATCACGTTCACTTACTAGAAGGGGCTCAACTTCAAGACCTGTGGATTTTAATAAATTAATCATGAGCAGGTTTATGTCTCCACTTGTCCCTGTTTTCTTTTCCCACGTCTCTTTTAATCCCTCAACTGCATACTTTGAATAGATTTGGTTCCAGCTAAAATGAGATTTTACATAGTCATGTATCAACTTCATTTTTGTAAAGGAATCAGGTTGGTCCAACCGGATTTGTTGTATAATATCTGCAACAGGTAAGCTTTTATTGATTTGTGAGCCAAAGTTCGAGTTATCCAACAGCTCTTTTGCCAGTTCTTTCCATGTTGTTACATATCTCGTGGTTGTAGAAAAATGATTGCCATAGCCCATTTCTTCTGCTCTTTTGTAGCCGGCAAACTGAAAACTAACTCGTTGAAGATAATCACGTGCAGCGCCCATGTAGGCCTCTTCCCGTAATCCTGGTATATTACTCATTTTAAACGAAATGCTGCCAGCATGAGAATCGGGCTTAACAACTATTGGCATGTCGGCGCTTTTATGAACGCTATATTGAAATTCAGTATTAGGTACAACGGTTAAGTCATAAGAACTTAATACAACAGGAATATCTGTTTGAAATATCCATTCTCTTAGTCCGCCATAATTTTTCATGCGGCTCTGGTACTTATACTCAATTATGCTTCCTACCTTAATGTTGGGTAAAGCAAAACTTATCTCAGAATAATAATTATTACGTTTCTTTTTGAAAATGGACTTTTGCTCTAATCTGCCCCATACTTCGTTTTTCGCGTTATCGAAACTTAGAACAGCGGCATCAATACCTGAAATGGTTTCAAAACCAGCGTCACTATAATACGTGATATTAACATTTCCTCTCTCTATTCCTCTTTCTTTTAAAATTTTGAATCGTATTCTTCTTTCAGTGATCAGAGTGTAATTATCATCGTAGTATGATACTGCTTTATCTAAAAGCACTACTGCATCTGCATCTTTATCGAAGTCACATTGCTTGAGACTAATTTCTTCAGGAGTAAAATTTCCAAATTCAGTTATTTCTTCTTGTGCCCGGCAAATTTTGATGGAAACTAAAAACACAGAAAAAAATAAAACAGCGAATTTTGATTTTTCAGTAAACATAAATGTTATTAAAGAGGGATGGTTTTAAATGTAAAGAATATTGAGTCGGAGTTTGTTTGAACAACGGCAATATTTTTTAGATATTTAAAACGAACTTCTTTTGAGGATAGTATGTTTTAATTCTATTTTAATACAAGCGTTAAAATTCTTTTGATAGAAACTTAAGTAATCGCTGCACCGCTACATTCAGTAATTTGCAACATGCCTTTTAATATTGTTTCTTCATATCAGCCTTCGGGTGACCAGCCTCAGGCAATTCAGCAACTTACCGATGGCATTTTGCAGGGTGAGAGATACCAGACTTTGTTAGGTGTTACAGGTAGTGGTAAAACTTTTACCATGGCAAATGTTATACAAAATGTACAAAGGCCGACGCTCGTTCTTACACATAATAAAACACTTGTCGCGCAATTATACGGAGAATTTAAGCAGTTTTTTCCTGACAATGCTGTTGGATATTTTGTTAGTTATTATGATTATTACCAGCCTGAGGCCTACATGCCTGTCAACGATACCTATATTGAAAAAGACCAAAGTATAAATGAGGAACTGGATAAATTACGCCTTCAGGCTACCTCACAGCTATTGACAGGAAGACGTGACATAATTGTGGTTGCTTCGGTAAGTTGTATTTATGGTATTGGTAACCCTACTGAGTTTGAAAACGGAATTGTTCGTATTAAAGAAGGTCAGGTAGTTTCGAGACAAGGTTTTTTGCATTCGCTCGTTAATAGCTTGTACAGTCGCAGCCAGGGAGATTTTGGCAGGGGAACTTTCAGGGTAAAAGGTGATACAATAGATATTAATCTTCCATATACTGATTTTGGTTACCGCATTACTTTTTTCGGCGATGAAATTGAAAGCATTGAAACGCTGGAACTCTCATCAGGAAAACGGATAAGCCGGATACAGGATGCGGCAATTTTTCCGGCTAATTTGTACATAGCGCCAAAAGACATGATGCAACAGGTGCTGTACGAGATACAGGATGAAATGGCAGCTCAGGTAGAATATTTTAAAAACACCGGTAAATTTATAGAAGCTCAACGGCTAAGTGAAAGAGTAAACTACGACCTCGAGATGATAAGAGAGTTAGGTTATTGCAATGGGGTTGAAAATTATTCCCGCTTTTTTGATCGAAGAAAACCAGGAACGAGGCCATTCTGTTTGCTCGATTATTTTCCTAAAGATTTTTTATGTGTTATAGATGAAAGTCATCAAACCATTCCACAAGTTGCGGGGATGTACGGAGGCGACCGCAGTAGAAAACTCACACTTGTAGAATTTGGTTTTCGCTTGCCCAGTGCTTTAGATAACCGACCGCTTAATTTTAATGAATTTGAAGGATTATTGAATCAAACCGTTTTTGTAAGCGCCACACCAGGAGATTATGAATTGGAAAAAACGGGGGGAGTTGTAGTAGAACAGGTAGTAAGGCCAACAGGTTTGCTGGATCCGCCAATTGAAATAAGACCAAGCGTAAACCAAATAGATGATTTGCTGGATGAAATAGACAAACGGGTGCAAAAAGGCGACCGCGTTTTGGTAACCACACTTACCAAACGAATGGCCGAAGAAATGGATAAATACCTTGGAAGAATAAATATAAAAAGCAAATACATACACAGTGAAGTAGACACCTTGGAACGTGTTGAGATTTTAAGGCAACTGCGTCTTGGTGAAATTGATGTGTTGGTAGGCGTAAACCTTCTTCGCGAAGGTCTTGACCTTCCTGAGGTTTCGCTTGTTGCTATTTTAGATGCTGATAAAGAGGGTTTTCTGCGAAATGAAAAAAGCCTTACCCAAACTGCTGGACGGGCAGCACGTAATGTTGATGGCCTGGTTATTTTTTATGCGGATAAAGTTACTGAAAGCATGCAACGGACGATAGACGAGACCAGCCGCAGAAGGGAAAAGCAAATTGCTTATAATATAGAGCATGGAATTACCCCACAAACCATACGGAAAAGTATTGAACAGATAATGAAACAAACGTCTGTACTTGATATTAAGGGTGAGCCGGTAAACCAATATGCAATAGATGATGAAGGTTCACTGATAACAAGAGCAGCAGAGTCGGAGACTGTTTATAAAACAATTCCTCAAATGGAGAAGTCTATCGCCCAAACAAAAAAACAGATGGAAAAAGCTGCACGAGACCTGGACTTTATTGAAGCCGCAAGATTAAGAGATGAAATGTTTAAAATGCAGAAAGAATTGGAAGGAATGAAGGCATGATGAGTAAGGGTTACTTTCTTTCTCTTTCATCTTTCCATACCACCCGTAAAAGTTTTGCCTTGTCAGCGAAGTCTACACATTTTCGGTCTCCTTTTCCTGTAAAGCCGCCCGAAGGAGCGCAAACATAATTGCAATTTTCATCAACTGCTATACTATAAATATCGCAGCATCGTGCCGATATCAGATATACTTTTTTACCCACATAGAGGTATTCATCAATTTCTGCCGGAGGGTTCCATACTGGCTGTTGCTTAATACTATCAATCTTTTTCAGAATGCAAGCAGGTACACCAGTGTCAGCGCCTGCGACTGCAGACACTGTTTTTCTATGACATGCGAATATTGCCATATAGACAAAACAGCTATAAATAAAGAATTTCATGACTTTTATTCTAAAAAACAAATTTGGTTAGCTGTTGATAAAGTGTGATCAAAAGTAATGATACAATAAATAAACTATCTTCCACAGATAACATTTTAAAGGTCAGATAGAATTATAAAAGATGAACGTTATGCATTGAAACCCAAGCCAAATAGTTATTCTTTCGACTGGTCTTAAAAAGGTAAATATTTATATTTTTCAACCTAAAACCTTTCGTTTTAATCTTGCGAAAGCCGTACATCCTGCACCTTTAGTTGTAACATTTTTTGTCCATTCCATTCGTTTTCTTCAAGGGTAAAGACAACATCAAGAGGTTTTTTGCTTTCTACAAGCGGAAATTTTTCTGCCATATTAAAGCCAATACCTTTGAAACTGTTGTTGTTTTGCCTCAGACAAAACTTAACATGCTGATCTTTTATAAGTTTAGAGTTTCCTGAATCCATAACATTTCTAACTACAAAAACTGGTCGCATGTTTTCGGGTCCATAGGGTTCCATTTGGTGAATGATCCTGTAAAAAGAATGAGTGAGATCATTAAACGATACTTCTGTATCTATAACTAATACAGGCGTCAGCGACTCGGGTTGAATGGTGTTACGGACAACCTCTTCAAACATATTTGTAAATGCTTCAACCTTTTCAGGGAGCAACGTCATTCCTGCCGCAGCAAAGTGACCTCCATAACCCAAAAGATGTTCCTTGCAAGCGTGAATGGCCTCATACAAATTAAAGCCCGCAACACTCCGTGCACTTCCGGCAGCTACTTCTCCGCTTCTCGTAAGTACAATAGTAGGCCGATAATAAGTTTCTATTAATCTTGAAGCAACAATTCCCACAACACCCTTGTGCCAATGTTCCTGGTAAAGAACAGTTGTCATGCGAATGTCTGTCAACTCATTTTCTTCAATAAGAGCAAGTGCTTCTTCGGTTATTGCGGAGTCAGCTGTACGACGGTCTGTATTATCTATATGTAACAACTCTGCGAACTCCAAAGCCTTGTCACAATCCTTTTCTATAAAAAGCTGAACGGCTTTTTTGGCATCATCCATTCTTCCTGCAGCATTAACCCTTGGTGCTATTATAAACACAAGATTGGTAATAAACATTTCTTTCTGCACACCAGCTAATTGCATTAAAGCTTTTATACCATGGCACGGGTTATTGTTTACTCTTTGTAAACCATAATATGCCATTACGCGATTTTCTCCCGTCATAGGAACAATGTCGGCAGCAATGGCAGTAGCAAGAAGGTCTAAATAACATAAATAACTTTCATCAGGTAAGCCTAACTCTTCTGCAAGAGCAGTCATTAGTTTAAAACCTACCCCACACCCACAAAGTTCTTTATAAGGATAACCGCAACCAGGTTGTTTAGGATTGAGGATGGCGACAGCGGCAGGTAACTGAGTATCGGGAAGATGATGATCGCAGATAATGAAATCGATGTTAAGTGTTTTTGCATAGGCAATTAAATCAATGGATTTAATACCGCAGTCGAGAGAGATAATGAGCGTAAAACCATTCTTCTTTGCGTAGTCAATTCCTTCTTTTGAAACGCCATACCCTTCTCTGTACCTGTGAGGAATATAAAACTCGATATTGTGGTAAAAGCTATTAATAAATTGGTACATAGTGGCAACAGCAGTAGTACCGTCTACGTCATAATCGCCGTATATTAAAATCTTTTCTTCATCTTTTATTGCTTTTAATATTCTTTTCACTGCTTTCTCCATATCCTTCATCAACCACGGATTATGAAGCATTGTCAATTGAGGCCTGAAAAATTCTTTTGCTTTTTCAAAAGTATCAAAGCCGCGCTGTACAAGTATTTTACAAATGACCTCGTTAATCTTTAATTCCTTTTGTAAAGAATTTACCTTTTCCTGTTCTGCACTCAGTACTTTCCAACGTTTTTCCATTATTAATAATTACGGTCTGTAGTATATCTTACAAGTTCTTCTAATCCTTTTCTGACTTCACTATCGGGAAATTCGTAAAGCACGTCGAGAGCTTCATCGCGGTAAGCAAGCATTTTTTTTCTTGCATAATCAATTCCTCCCGCCTTTTGAACTTCGTCTATTACAAATTTTACTTTATCCTTTTTTGTATTTTCGTTTTTTACAATATACACTAATTGTCTTTTTAGTGAAGGACTAACAGTGTTTAAAGTATAAATGAGCGGTAATGTCAATTTCTTCTCTTTAATATCATTTCCCGTTGGCTTTCCTATATCAGCATTTCCATAATCGAATAAGTCGTCTTTTATTTGAAATGCAATGCCTGCTTTTTCACCAAAGGTTCTCATCTTGTTAATGGCATCATCATCATCGAAAGTAGTTGATGCACCTGCAGCACAGGAAGATGCCACTAACGAAGCTGTCTTATTCTTTATTATTTGAAAATAAATGTCTTCCTTTAAATTTAGGTTCCTTGATTTTTCTATTTGCAGCAATTCTCCCTCGCTCATTAGTTTAACAGCTTCAGACAATAATTGTAGTATTTTAAAATCATTATTGTCAAGAGATAAAAGCAAGCCTTTTGATAAAAGATAATCTCCTACTAAAACTGCTATTTTATTTTTCCAGAGAGCATTAATCGAAAAAAAACCTCTTCTTTCCAATGACTCATCCACAACATCATCGTGCACTAAAGTAGCTGTATGAAGCAATTCAACAAGCGAGGCAGCCCTGTAAGTCTTTTCATTTATTTCACCTCCCAGTTTTGCGCTTAATAAAACAAACATGGGTCGAAGTTGCTTTCCTTTTCGCTTAACGATGAACTGCATTATTTTATCGAGCAAAGAAACGTTGCTTTTAACGGCCTGTCTGAAATGACTTTCAAACTCCTTTAACTCCTTTGCCAATATACGTTGCGCTATTTCCATATTCTTTGTTGAACGCAAGATAATTGTATTAATAGAATTACAATTAAGGACGTTTGATAGAGTTAGTATTAGACGTACAAATAAAGATTCAATTTCCTCCTTAATTTAATTTTTTAAAATAAAATGTCGATTAAGAAGAACAGTTATAAAAATAAAATAATAATAATATGATAAAAATGAGATAATGAAATAAATACTGTTTTGAAGTCTTAAAGCCATGTTATATATTATTATTTTGATCATGACTGCTTTGGGAAAAAAAATCTACATCAGCCATGCAGCTAATATCAATAACTCTTGTCTAATTTATTCATTGTAAGCATGGTATAGTTTTTTTAACAAAATAAACAGTAAATATTTGGTTATTCATTCTCATAGCATACTTTTGCACGGGAATCCTAACAATATATTCTATTACAAAAAATACAAACACTTCTATGGCTAGTAAAAATTACGTATTAATGTTAGGCTTAATAAGCCTGTTATCCTCTGCCTCATATGCGCAGACGGATACAGCCGGTAATGCAACGAAAACCGATACAACACAGAATGCAGGAGCAGCAACAGGCACTGATACAACAGGTGCAGGTGCTGGTGTTGGAACTGGAACCGGAACCGGCACAGGTGTTGGAACAAGCGCAGGTGTTGGTGCTGCAGCAGGTGCAGAAACTTATACTCCTACGACCGGAGATGCAGGATATGATTGGAGAGATTCTTCAAAAATTCCAACAAGAAGACTTCCTCAACAGAGTGAGTTTGTAAATAACCAATACCCTTACCCAGCAAAGCCGAGAAGCATGTGGGAATTGGGTTTCAGCGCTGGAAACAGTATGATTTTCGGTGATATTAAATCAAAGGCCGATGTTGGTGGTGGTATAACATTACGTCATGCTATATCACATACCTTTTCTTACAGAATTGGTTACTTTGGATCTTACAATCAGGGTTATGGTAGCGGATACCAGCTGTTGACTGGTAAAAGACCTTATCAAAACTGGACACATATGGGCGGTCTTGATTTGATAGCTTCTCTTAATCCAAATAGCCACTACAGAGGAAATCCTAAGACTAATATATATGTATTAGCCGGTTATAGTTTAGTTGCTGCGAAAGTTTTCCAAAGAGGAACAGGCACAACTCAAATCGATGGCGCTTATGGTACTTATTATGGTGCCGGACAACCAAATAACAGGTCAGGACTTTTCCCGGGAATTAATACTTTCGGCGGTAAAAAGGTCGGTGAAAGGAAAGGTTGGTCTTTACTGAATGCAGCCAGCGTTGGTGCAGGTGTTGCAGTAAAGCTTAGCAAGAAAATTAATATTGGAATTGAACAAAGATTCACTGGTGGATCTTATGATGCACTTGACGGATATATAGGTGGAAAGTCTAATGATATTTATAGCTTTACCAGTGCTAGACTTAATATTAATTTAGGTAGTTCTTCCAAAAGAGTTGAACCATTATGGTGGCTTAACGGAAATAACTTCATCTATAATGAGTTAAACCGTCCACAACACATGAAAATACCAACACCGGTATTACCTGATGCAGACGGTGACGGTGTAACTGATCAATTCGATATGGAACCAAATACACCTGCAGGAGCTCCTGTTGATGTACGTGGTGTAGCTAAAGATTCTGATGGTGATGGCGTTCCTGATTATAAAGATAAAGAGCTTCTTACTCCACAGAAATGTTTCCCTGTTGATGCTGATGGCGTTGGTAATTGCCCTGAGCCAGCGTGCTGCACAGAGCTAAGAACCAGAATGGATAGTCTATCAGCTGCTACTAGCTGTACCCTAACCAATTTACCAAGTGTACAATTCAGGTCTGGAAGAGCAACACTAAGTAAAGATGCTATGGGATTATTGCAAAGTGCTGCTGAACAAATCAAAGGCAGTCCTAATTGCAGAATTAAAGTAATCGGGCACTTAGGTACAGGTCAGAGCAGCAAGCGTGCTCAGCAATTAAGTTGGGATAGAGTAAATACGGTAATACGCTATCTTGTAGAGAAACAAGGTATCAGTGAGGACAGATTAATCTTCTCTTACCAGGAAGAAGGTGAAGGTGATCCAAACACTGTTGATTTACAGGGTACTACTGAGACTGGACCTAGCACAGTTCCTGCTCCTCACCCGAACTTACAGAAAAGAAAATAGTAGAATTAGATAGGAATTATTTTGAAAGCCCTTCGTTTTTTCGAAGGGCTTTTTTAACATGATAGTGAATTTTTTAGAAACTACGTTTAATGTTTTATAGATTGTAAGTCGATCTATCGATGATGGTAGGGTCACCTGAAAATTTGTTAAGTTCTTTCTGTTTGACAACAATTAACTAAACTTGTTGTTTTTTTTAGCTATAAGGTTATAATTTGCCATCAAATGGCTATGACAAAGAATTTTATGAATAGGTTTTTTTCATTTCTGGTTTTTTTGGTTCTATTTTCTTCATGTGCCAGTAAGCTTGGCAAAACCCTTAAAAGCACTGATAGTGATTATAAACTAAAGGTCGCTGAGAATTACTTCGCACAAAAGAAGTATAATAACGCTCAGGTCTTATTTGAGGACTTGTTTCCTGTGTTTAAAGGAACTGCGAAGTTTGAAGATCTGTATTACAAGTATGCTTATACTTCTTATTATTTGAATGATTATGCTAATGCTGAAAATCTCTTCAAGACTTTTGTTGAGACCTTTCCCACGAGTAGTAAAGCTGAAGAGGCGGATTATATGAGGGCCTACTGTTTTTATAAACAATCTCCCAAGCCCGAATTGGACCAGACTAATACAACGAAGGCTATGGGGCAATTGCAGGCATTTATAAACAATCATCCTCAGTCGCCGAAAGTTGCTGAAGCTACTGCCATTATTGATCAAATGAGGGCCAAACTGCAAATTAAAGATTTTAAAAGCGCAGAGTTATACTATAATCTCGGCTATTATAAAGCTGCTGGTATAGCCTTTAATGGATTAATTGAAAACTACCCTGATAGTAACCAGGGTGATGAATATAAACTGATGGTGATTAAATCTTATTACCTTTATGCAAATAATAGTGTAGAAGAAAAACAGCCGGAAAGATTTGATAAGGTTGTTACCGAGTGTACAGATTTCCGGGATAGATTTCCTGACAGTAAGCTATTGGAGACTGTTGAGTATTATAAAACAGAATCATTAAATAAAATAAAATCGAAAAATGAGCAAACTAAGAAGGCAGCTTAGTGCAAATACTGCAAGTGTGGTAGAGACAAAAAGCCTTATTGACATTAAAGGTAAAACCGGTAATTTATATGAGTCTATTGCTATTGTGGCGAAAAGGGCAAATCAGATTAATATTGTTTTAAAGGAAGAATTGCATAACAAATTGGAAGAATTCGCAACCCATACGGACAGCCTGGAGGAGATTCACGAGAATAAAGAGCAGATTGAGATTTCAAAAGCATATGAAAAGATGCCTAATCCTGCTATTCTGGCAACCCAGGAATTTATGGATGATAAGATATATTTCCGCAAAAATGACACTGACCTGTTCAGCTAAGAAAAATATTTATTATTAACAGTAACGACAGTTTTTAAGACTGTCGTTTTTTGTTACTTTACGTTTATGTTACGTGGCAGGAAAATTCTTTTAGGGATATCAGGAAGCATTGCTGCTTATAAATCTGTTTTTCTTGTCCGTTTGTTAGTGATTGCGGGCGCGGAAGTTAAAGTAATAATGAGCCCCTCGGCCAAAGACTTTGTCTCACCTTTTACGTTGGCTACTTTAAGTAAAAATAAAGTTCTTTCTGCCCTTGCTGATGAAGATACCTGGGCCAACCATGTTATGTTGGGGCGCTGGGCCGATGTTATGGTTATTGCTCCTTTAAGTTGTAATACTTTGGCAAAGATGGCAAATGGGCTATGCGATAATCTTTTGCTGGCAGCTTACTTATCTGCCACTTGCCCCGTCGTAGCGGTTCCTGCCATGGATGAGGACATGTGGCTTCATTCATCAACAGTAAAAAACATTAAAACGATTGAGGGTTTTGGAAATTCTGTAATTTCTGTCAGGAAAGGTGAGTTGGCAAGTGGACTTTATGGTGAAGGAAGAATGGCAGAGCCTCACGATATTGTTACTTTTGTTGAAGAAAGGTTTTTTAGGTCAGAAGTTTTAAAAGGTAAACATGCGTTGGTAACGGCTGGTCCAACTTACGAAGCCATAGACCCTGTGAGATTTATTGGTAATCACTCAAGTGGTAAAATGGGAATTGCAATAGCAGAGGCTCTTTATTCATTAGGTGCAAACGTCCGTTTGGTTTGTGGTCCTGTTAATAAATTGCCTCGATTTAAAGATATTGGAGTTACAAGTGTGACTTCTGCTGAAGAAATGTATAATGCGTGTTTGTCTCATTTTGTTGATGCTGATATTGCTGTCATGGCTGCAGCTGTTGCAGACTATACACCCGTACATGTTTCTCCTGGTAAAATAAAGAAGAATAATGATAGCATTCAACTTGAGTTGACTAAAACCAAAGATATTTTACGAAGCCTTGGAGAAATAAAAAATGAAAGACAATTTTTAGTAGGTTTTGCTTTGGAAACCGAAAATGAAAATGAAAATGCAATAAAAAAACTGTCAGAAAAAAATGCTGATTTGATTGTGCTAAACAGTCTTAAAGATGAAGCCGCAGGATTTGGAAAGGATACAAATAAAGTAACCATTTTTGATAGGGACAGAAATGCTTATTCTTTTGAAGCTAAAAGCAAAACACTTGTTGCAACAGATATTGTTGATCTGATAATAAAAAAGTTAAATGAAAAAAGGTAATATTTTCCTGCTATTATTCATATTTGTGTCTACTAGTTTTACTTACAGTCAGGAACTGCAATCAAAGGTAACTATAATGGCATCGCGCGTGCCAAGTACAGTCAATAAAAAGATTTTTCAGACACTGCAGACGCAGCTTACTAATTTTATAAATAATCGCAAATGGACTCCTGATGTTTTTCAGCCGCAGGAAAGAATTGAATGCAGTTTTCTATTGAATATAGAAAGTGTTGTAGAGCCAGATGTGTATAAAGCAAGCTTAACAGTTCAGGCCGCACGTCCTGTTTACAATTCTTCATATTCTACTGCTCTGATAAACTTCCAGGATGCAGATCTTACATTTCGTTATGTTGAATACCAGCCCGTAGAATTCAATGAGAACCGTGTGCAGGGCTCTGACGCATTGGCAAGCAACCTGACTGCAACTTTTGCATATTATGTAAATATGATATTAGGTTTAGATTACGATTCTTTTGCTGCAAAAGGGGGAGACGCATATTTTCAAAAATGCCAGAACATTGTAAATAATGCTCCGGAAAATAAAAATATAACTGGCTGGAAAGCCTTTGATGGTACGAGAAACAGGTATTGGCTTGCAGAAAATTTTATGAATACTCGTTTTAACCTGGTTCACGATGTTATTTATACTTATTACAGGCAAGGGTTGGATAATATGTATGAGAAAGAAGCAGATGCAAGAGGTAAAATATTAAATGCATTATTGCAATTACAAACCCTTAACCAGGATAATCCTAACTCGATGGTCGTAGCCTTTTTTATGGCGGGTAAATACCAGGAACTATCTCGTTTATTTAAAAAAGCAACACCACCTGAGAAAGCCCGTGTTTTAGAAACCTTGCAAAAATTAGACGTAGCTAATATCGCGAAGTATCAACAGGACCTCAAATGAAAAATTGCATTTATATCTGTTTGACTCTTATTTTTATTGGCTGTTCGCATCGTCCTGTTCCTAAAGAGATTCTTCCGCCTGATAGTATGGAGAAAATCGTATATGATCTTCTTAAGGTAGATGAATACATAAACAATTACGTTTCAAAAGATACAACTGCTAATATAAAAATGAAGCGCAGTATTTTTTACGAACAAATTTTTAAATTGCACAGTACCACCAGAAAAGAATTTTATACCAGCTATAGATACTATCAACAACATCCTGACATTCAAAAAACATTATTTGATTCGGTATCAGCAAAGGCCGCCAGAGGAAGTTCGGTAGTTCCACATGTTTTACCAGTAAAGCCTGCAAAGTAAAAGCTATAGCCCTGCTTTTTTAGCAATATTTTTTGCGAATGCTTTTGAATATAATATCGATGCTAAGTCTGTTTATTGGTATTTTCGCAACCTTTATCAGTGCTTCTATTAGCTTGTCAGAACGTTCTTAACAGAGACATCCTTTATGTTTATTTCTTCCTCCTATCTAGAGATCAATTATGGAGTAAATGATGAAATCGCAAAGTTTTTTGTTGATCGCGAACCTCCTGCAAACAACTTGTATTGGAAAGATAAATTGCTGTACCTGAGACCAGCTGCAGGATATCTATTTATTCCCTTAATTGTTGATTTACTTTATCGCCTCGGCATAGACAAGCAGCAACTTATATCTGAAGAATTTGTTACAACAATGGAACAAGTCGGCCATATAAGTGCTTTGGAAGAAACAAAACAAATAACTAAAGATGATGCAATAAGCAAAAGCGTTGAGCTGGTGAAAGAGATATGTAAGGATATCGACTGGTATAACAATGTTATTAATTACCTCGCTAATAACAACAATAATTTTTTCACCAACCTATCTGTGCCTTTTAAAGCGTTGCAGAGAGGAGATTTGTTTTTATTTTCAGTATGTGCATTGTCATTTGCACCCGTATTAAACGAAAGAATTGCAGAACAATGGTTTGCTCTCATTAGCACTTTATTACTTTTAGACGATGCAGAAGACATAGAAGCAGATAAAGAAACCGGGGATGAAAATGCATTTATAGAAAGTGGACTAGATGCTTCGGGCCTTAAAAAAGTAGAAGAATTGGTAGAAACCAGTATAAAAAAAATTAGTGGTCTTAACCGGGCAATGGGAATTCAATTAATGAATCAATACCAGCAATATGTTGGGAAATTAAAACATCTGCTAGTCTGATACGTTCTGATGATTATGGTATAGTCACTAGAGAGGTTGTACTTTCTGCATTTTAACCCGACTTAAGTTTTCCTTTACTATCTCCCTAATCTTTATTTTTTATAATATTATAACCATACAATTTCAGATGCTTTTTATTAAAATAATATATTTATTTATTTAAAATGTTTTGTAGTTTTAGAATAATAATTAAGTATAAAAATTTCTGTTTTTGCCTATATGATCCATCCCAAGACTGAGTTAAGATTCATTAATGATAAAGTGGGCTACGGTGTTGTAGCTACGGAGTTTATTCCTAAAGGCACCATTACATGGGCATATGACCAACTCGACCGGTCTTTTACTCCTGCAGATATCGAATCTCTGGACAGAGTGTACAAAGATATTTTGCATAAATATTGTTACCGGGATAGTAAGGGCAATTACGTATTATGCTGGGACAATTCACGATTTGTAAACCATAGCTTTAACTCAAATTGTATTTCAACTGCTTACAATTTTGAACTTGCTGTACGTGATATTCACCCTGGTGAAGAACTTACAGATGATTACGGGTATCTCAATTGTTTAGAGCCTTTTGTCTGTCTACCGGAACAGGATACAAGCCGAACGTGTGTAATGCCCGATGATTTGTTGCATTTTTACAAAGAGTGGGATAATAAGCTTCAGGCTGCTTTTACTTATTTTAATAGCGTAGATCAACCATTGGCCTTTCTAATTGAACCCTCATACAGGTATAAAGTAGATGCGATTGCCTTAGGTATAGAATCAATGGATTCTATCTTAAATTGTTTTTATAATGACGATGAAAATTTGATGATAGTGAAGGAAGGGATGTTACATAGCTTCGCGTCATAAGGCATATTTTTCTGCTGTAGCAGCAATTAAATTTGCCTCCATTTTCAAAAATGCCTCAAGCAAAAAAGCGGTTATCTCACCTGGCTTTCCATCACCAATTTCTGTATTGTCAATTGAAAGAACCGGGATAATTCGTTTTGTTGTACTGGTTAAAAAAACTTCGGCAGCATTTTTAAGTTCATCGATAGTTACCGCTCTTTCCTCAACGGTGTACTTTTGTCGGGCAAGTTCGAGAACTTTCTTCCGTGTTATACCTTTCAAAACATTTTCGGCAGGTGTCACAACTTTTCCGTCTTTTGTAACCACAAACACATTTGATCTGGGAAACTCCAATACACATCCGTCTTTATGATATAACACATCGTCTGCTTCTTTCTGCTTTACTTTTTCCTGCAAGTATACTCCCATAAGATAATTTATTGATTTCGCAGTTGGAAGATCACGCATATACTCGTGCAGAATAATTTTAATTCCCTTAATAAATTTTTCGTTTCCTGGTAATTGTACAGCTTGTTGAATGATGATAAAATTAGGTGAGGCAGGCTGATAGCTATCATCGGAGTATCCGCCCGTTAAAATCAACCTGAAACTTGCATCAGCAATGTTATTTTGTCGTATCATCTCGCCTATGATCTTCTTTAATTCTTTTTTGGAATGCATAGGTTGTAAACGAAGTGTAGCCGCAGATGTAAAAAACCTGTCAAGATAATCATCAAGAAAAAGCGGAGTGAAATTACTTGTACGAAAAAAATCAAAAACGCCATAACCTCTCTGAATGGACAGATCTGAAATTCCAAGAGTGGCTTTACTTTCTTCTATAAATTGGTTATTTACAAATGCGATCATGGTACTATAAGCTACTGAGATGTTTAAGAGAAAATAAACAAGCACTTTTCTTTAGAAATTGGACTTTTTCTGTTTCAAACAAAACCTAACCGGCTGCTAACATATTGTTGAATGAAAGACTAAAACCTGAAGTGTGCGACGCAACCGGTGCTGATACTTTTACAACACACGACCTCATAACGGTCTACTCAACCGCTGCTGGTTCTACCCACGCGTCACTTTCTTTTAACAGCCTAATCAATTCAGACACTGCGATATCGCTGTTTACATTTCGCTTTACCACTTCCTTGCCCATGTATAAAGTAATTTTGCCAACACCACTACCAACATAGCCAAAATCGGCATCAGCCATTTCTCCCGGGCCGTTGACAATGCAGCCCATAATCGCTATTTTAACCCCTTTGAGGTGATTGGTAACAGCACGTATTTTAGCAGTCGTTTCCTGCAAATCAAAAAGAGTTCGACCGCACGAAGGACAGGAAATATATTCCGTTTTTGAGATTCGTGTGCGGGTAGCCTGCAGAATAGAAAAAGCAGTTGAATTTATAAATTGTTCAACCGTTAAATTGTTGAAGTAGTTTCTGCCGGAAGCATTTGTAACAGATGCATTTTCATAGGCCTTACTCGTCATGCCAAGGCAAATGCCATCGCCAAATCCATCTAAAAGTAACGCCCCACACTCAGTAGCATAATGAATGAGGTGTTCATCTGCAGTTTTCCAATAGCTATCGCACATAATAACAGCAGGATTAAGAATATTTCTTTGTATAAGTTCCATAAACATTCTACGAACAGCCGGCATCGGACGGGGATTGGTGCTGCTAAGGCAAAGAACAACGGTCTTATCATTGGAAATTGCATCTAAATAAGTAAAGTCATTAATGGCTGTTACATCATTAAAGCAGTCAATCATTACGAAATTCAGGTGCTTGTTTTTGACTTCGGATTGTACGAAACCACTATCTTGAAAAATAGGAAAATAGGTATTTTCTCTTTCACTGGCTTCAAACGCTTCCGAACTGAGTGCTTGCTGCCATGCAGAAGGATAAACTATTACTTTTAAAGTACCAGGTAAAGCAAAAGGCAAAATTTGGTGGCCGGTAAAAATGTAATCTGCAGCAGCATCGCTGATTGTCCATTTATCTGTTGCCATGTTATAAGCGTAGCCGACGCTTTGCAAATCTTCCCTTGTAATATTTTCGATTTTACTTAAATCAGCAATTACAACAGGCACATGCTTTTCACCAATATTGTCTACTGCAAAAGTTGATCTTCTTTGATAAATAAATGGATCATAAGGCACTTTAATAATTGGAGGGATAAACCCGGAAATATTTGAATTATCTGTCACCTGTTCATCATAGGGTAGCGTTTCAGTCCTCTTCTCGTATCTTTTGACGAGATCACGGCAAACCGGTATTTCGAATTCCGGGTCTTCGGTAAGGCTAACACGAATGGTATCGCCGATACCATCTTCTAGTAAGGTTCCTATGCCGGCTGCGCTTTTTACCCGCCCATCTTCGCCATCTCCTGCTTCCGTAACCCCTAAATGCAATGGGTAACATTCATTAAACTCCTGCATCATTTGCTGTATCAGTAACCTGTAGGCCTGCACCATTACCTGTGGATTGCTGCTTTTCATGCTAAGGATAATGTTGTGATAACTTTCCGCCCTCGCAATTCTTAAAAACTCCATCGCGCTTTCCACCATTCCCATTGGAGTGTCACCGTAACGACTCATAATACGATCGCTAAGGCTTCCGTGGTTAGTACCAATACGCATGGCTGTCCCAAATTCCCGACATATTTTTACGAGTGGCGTAAATCTTTCTCGAATCCTTTCTATCTCATCGTTGTATTCAACATCAGTATATTCTATAAATTCAAACTTCTTTTTATCAACATAATTACCTGGATTTACACGAACCTTTTCGACAATCCGCGCCGCTATCTCCGCTGCATTTGGAGTAAAATGTATATCTGCAATTAAGGGAATTGTATAACCTCGTTTCCTTAATTCATCTTTTATATTTCGTAGGTTTTCCGCTTCTTTTTTACTGGGGGCAGTTATTCGAACTAACTCTGCGCCCGCTTCAATGCACCTGATGGTTTGTTCTACAGTTGCCATCGTATCCATAGTATCGGTAGTGGTCATCGTCTGCACACGTATTGGATGATTATTTCCAATCAACAAATCTCCAACCTTTACCTCACGGGTTTGCAGTCTTCTATATTCAGGAAGTGAATTGCAGTATAATTGCATGATCTTTAAAATGGTCTAATTCGTTACAAGATAACGAAACACAAAAATAGTAAACTATTGCCGGAAAGGGTTTGTAGTTGTCGTGAAAGAAGCCTTAGGGCTTTCTATATTACCAGTCCTTACTATTTGATCTGCCGGTATTATTTTTCTTTTGCAGGTCTTGTTGCAGCTTTTTTTCGTCTTTCCGTAAGGCACTCAACATTTGCTCTACCTGTTTTTCATTTAGCTTGCTATTGTTTTTTTGTTGCTCAGGCTGTTTTTGGTTTTGCTGTTTATCCTGTTTTTTGTTTTCTTGTTTTTGCTGGTTTTGCTGAGATTGCTTTTTTAATTCATTCAGCGCTTTTTGAAGATTTTCTCTTGCTTCTTGATCGGTGGAATTTAGTAGAAGCGATTCCTTATAAGCTTCTATGCTTTCCAATAATTTCTTTTGATTGCTTAATGTAACGCCTCTATTGTATAATGCTTTAGATTTTGCTACTTCATCTTTCGTATTAGCAGCAGCCTCGCCAAAAGCCTTTTCAGCAGCTTCTGATTTTTTTGATTTGTATAAAGCATCTCCAAGGTTATATTGTGCTTTTGCATTTTTAGCATTCAGGTCTGCAGCTTTTTGATACTCCTCTGCGGCTTTCTCAAACTGCTGTTTTTTATATAGCTCATTGCCCTTAGCCACGAGCGATTGGTCATCCTGGCCTTTAGCAATTAGAGTTACCGGCAGTAACATTATTATAAAAACTATTTTTCCCATGAGAACCATTTCATTTTTCTTTCAGGAATAATTGTTTCAAGCAGCAGAAGGATAAAAGCAATCAACAAAAACCACTGAAAATAAGAACTGTATACTCTTATGCCGGTACCACCGATCTGTTTCTTTTCCATTTGATCAATTGAAGCAGCTAGCTGGGTGGCTACATCATCAGCACTGGTAAATAAAAGATATTGACCACCTGTTTGTGTTGCAATTTTTTGAAGATCTTTTTCATTCAGTTTAGAAACTACTGTATTTCCATTTTCATCTTTTTTATAATCATTAAGAGCGGGATCAAAAATGGGCGCGCCTTGCGGAGACCCTATCCCAATTGTATAAACGACTACTCCGTTATCCTCAAGCTCCTTCAATGCGGCATCTGCTTTTTCATCATGGTCTTCACCATCTGAGATCAGTATAACTGCCTTGTATTTTTTTTCTTTTGTATCTAAAGCAGTATTACACAATCTTAATGCATCGCCAATAACCGTTCCTTGCGTGGGCACAGCATCGGGACCTGCATTAGAAACATACAACCTGGCCGCAGCAAGATCCGAGGTCATTGGCATTTGCAAAAAAGCCTGGCCGGCAAATACAACCATACCCATACGGTTGTTACCCATTTTATCAATAATGCGGCTAATGACCTGTTTAGCCCTTTCAAGCCTGTTTGGTTTTATATCCTGCGCAAGCATGCTATTGCTCACATCCAACGCAATCATTACATCTATGCCCGCACGATTACCAGTATTACCTTTTGCAGGTTTTCTTATGTTTGCTGCTCCTACTATACACAATGCAATTGCTGCAATTATGAGCAAGAATTTGTAATTATAGTTTTTTGCAGAATAGTCAGAAGTGAGAGCATTAACCAATTCCTCATCACCTATTTGGTTTTTTACTTTTTTCTTCCATCTTAGTAAAAAAATAAATAAGGTGCAAAGCGGTACAAGGACAAGCAGGCCCGGCAGAAACTCAATATGTTGAAACGATAACATTAATAAAAAGAAAGCATTTGGTGCAAGCTACTGTTATGTTTACTAATGAAAACAAAAAATGAACCAATTACATTTTTCCCTGCAGGTAACCTAATTGTTTTAAGACACCTTTTAAAATATTCATTCTTATTAGAGGCATATTCATACTACGAGTGCCTTCAATATTAAGAGCGAAAAAATAAGGATGCTGATTTTCTAGAACCCAGCCAATTACCCACCCAACCGCATTACCGTTTTCACGAACCCCCATGCCCGTTTTATAAGCCAGTGTATAATTTGAATTTTTTTCCATCTCCATAATTTCCTTTACCAGCCTCATACTTCTTTTTTGAAAAGGTAACTGGTCAAAAAAGAGTTTTTTTACAAGTCCGAGTTGTTCATCTGCCGTTATTTTAATGGAGTTGTCGAGCCAGAAAGTGTCAATCTTATTTATTATAGCTTTTTTGTATCTCGATGCATACCCTAGTGTATCTAGCCAAAACTGCATAGTGTCTTTACCTATGCGCCGGGCAACTTCCTGAAAGTACGGTATTGCTGATGCTTTGAAAGCTTGAGCCATAGTAAGGTCTTTATTCCATTCAGTTGCAGTATCACGATCGGAATTCATTCGATTAATACCATCCCACTTAATCACCATTTTTTCATCGTTGATTTTGCCTGTCTCAAGACCAATGAGAGAATTTACAATTTCAAAAGTGGAAGCAGGCAGGTAAGCGCTGTCTTTAAAGCGAGGTAAATTATATATTGTAAATTGACCTGAACCGTTATTGTATAAACCAAATGTACCCTGTACATGGTTTTCATCAAAATACTTTTTGAGACTGTTATCAATTGTAACATTGTTTTGGTTACAAGCAGCGAAGCCAACAGCAAAGAGCAGAAAAACATACCAAGTCTTCATTAAAAAAATTTGTGCAAAGCTATTTAAATAATGACAACAAGTCCCAGAACCTAAACCAGGTAGAATAATTAAAAAAGTTAGTCGCTGATGTGGAAACAATGGTTGTTCGATAAAAAATAGTTCATCTTACCGAACTCCTGTTGATGCACTTTTTGCCTGATAAAATTTTTGAACTGAAGCTTCTATACACCTGCGCGTAGTTTTTTAGGATAAAAGGTATTTTAAGGCTAAAATATTAGTAGTATTAAAAATTGTTATAAATACCTTTTTTAAAACAATATCCTTTTTAGAAATTTTTGTAACTTTTTGTTTATGAAATCGTATCACAATTATAACTACCAGAAGCCTACTGCTGTTTATGACGGAGCAACAATATAATGAGTGTGTTAACATGTATGCAGACAATGTGTACCGATTTATAGTGAAAAACCTTCGCCATGAAGAGGATGCACGTGATATAGTACAAACTGCGTTTGAGAAGATGTGGCGAAACAAAGATGCAGTGGACAATGAAAAAAGCAAATCGTACCTTTTTACTGTAGCCTATAACCAGATGATCGATCACGTAAGAAAAGTAAAACGGGTGCACTTGACAGAAGATTTTTCGGAAACGAGCCAAGGAGTTCAATACCAGGTTAACAAAAACGTGCAAAAAACGTTGCAGGAAGCATTGAACCGTTTGAATGAAACACAGCGAAGCCTGGTTATGCTTAAGGACTATGAAGGGTACAATTATGAAGAAATAGGCCGGATAACAGGACTGAACGAAAGTCAGGTGAAAGTGTACCTGCACAGAGCGAGGATAACATTGCGAAATTATTTAGTGAGCCAGGAGAATGTGATATAAGTTAATGAGGAGATGGTTGAGCTGAAAAACATTAAATACGAAAACAGTGATGATTAACAGACATAATTATGAAGAGTTTTTTCTGTTGTATGTAGACAAAGAACTTGATGCGGAGGGGTTTGCAGCAGTTGAAAGTTTCGTTAGCCAAAATCCTGACCTTGCTAAAGAACTGGATATTTTGCAACGGGCAACCCTTGAAGACAATACAGTTTTATTTACCCAAAAAGAACTTTTATATAAAAAAGAGGACAGTATATCCATCCATAATTATGAAGAATATTTTTTGCTAGGTGCAGATAATGAATTGAATGAACAACAGGCTGCAGAAGTTGAAAATTTCGTTTTAAAACATCCGGAGCTGCAAAATGAATTTACAATACTGCAAAAAACAAGATTACATCCTGAGGTAGTTGCATTTGCAGGCAAGGAGAAATTGTATCGGAGAGAGAAAAGCGTAAGAAGAATTGTACCATTGGTTTGGGTGAGAATGGGGGTGGCCGCCGCTATTGTTGGCATTGCTTATATTTCTTTTATAAACATCACCGATACCAACAGCAGTGCTAAGAATCGGATGATAAATTCTAAAAGAACAACTGCAAAAATTGTTGTAGAAAAAAATAAGGCAGATAAAGCTCAAAAACTTGTAACAGAAAATCCACTGGCATCGTTAAACACTACAAAGGAAAGAACTGATAAGGTAAAAAAGTTACCAGCAAATAAAGCCGCGTTTCAAAAAGTTCGTAATCAAAAGGTTGAAATAATTGAAAACAAGCAAGAATCGGTTGCTACTAATGTAAAAAAACCTGAAAATAAGATTGAGCAACAACCGGTAGTAAATATAGGAACAGTTAAAAAGGAGCCAGAACTTGCTGAGGTACCTATAGAAAAGAACCATTTTAGCGATAACAATAATACTTCTGGTTTAGTTAATCCCAGCGAAAAAAACGCTGTAATGATAAATGAACCAATTGTTAAAGAAGAGAAGCCGCTGGCAACTCACGCTGTATACCTGGAAACTGACAATGTGGAGGAAGAAAGAAATGTATATATAGGGTCGGCCGAAATAAATAAGAACAAACTAAAAGGGCTTTTAAAAAAAGCATCCGTTTTTTTAGATAAGAAGATCCGCAGAAACGACGAATAATAAAATTGATAGCATCAACACCAAAGAAAAGAACTCTACACTACAACCAAATTATCAAAAAGCAATGAAAAAGATTTACATGATTCTCGCAACCTTGCTGGTTGCCCTGGCAGGATTTGCACAAACCGACACTACTAAAAGCATTACGGATACAACGCAAAACAGAGGTGACACTCTTGTAGTTGGAAATTTTATTATCATTAAAAAGAACAGGGATAATAGAACAAATAAAATTTCTATAGAAAAGAGACCATATACACCTTCGAAGCTAAAAACCAATTGGTGGATTTTCGATCTTGGTTTTGCCAATATCAATGATAAAACAAATTATGCAAGTGCTGATGCACAAAGCTTTCTACATACGATAAGGCCTGGAGATAAGCCAATAACTAAAGATGACCTGAAACTGAGAGCTGGTAAAAGCTCAAACGTAAACATATGGGTTGTTATGCAGCGGCTTAACCTTGAAAAAGGCTATGTAAACCTTAAATATGGGTTAGGGGTCGAAATGTTTAATTTCCGGTACGAAAGCAATATAAGTTATAATAAAAATCCTGTCTATATTTTCAGGGATACCGTCAATTTTTCTAAAAACAAATTATATGCAGCTTATGCGTCCGTTCCTTTCATGTTAAATATAAACACAAATCCGGGTCACAACGGACTAACCTTTAGTGCGGGAGTAAGCGCAGGTTACCTGATTGGAAGCCATAATAAACAAATAAGCGGCGAAAGGGGTAAAGTAAAAACCAAAGGAGACCTTGGCCTGGAAAAATTTCGCCTTGCCTATATTGGTGAGCTTGGCATCGGCCCAATTCATCTTTATGGAACTTACAGCATCCATAAATTGCACGAAAATGGTCTAGAGCAGTACCCCTACAGCATTGGGATAAGATTTAGCAACTTTTGATCGGTAAAACTTTAAAAAAACAGAGAGCTGCCTTGCGCTGCTATGAAATTATGAGGTACAAGTGAGTGACACAACGGAAGTCGATAATTGAACTAATGCTGTGTCCAAAAAAGATACTATTTTTCTTGGAGTTAATAACTTTGCAGGTGATTTTTAATTATCAACATGCTTCGCCCAATGCGGCAGCACAGGGCTAAATGCTTCGTAAACTTTTGTGAAATGTAGAAACGATTTAAATGTTCTTGGTAATTTTCCATCAAAATAAAATTATTACAAGGAACAGTATGATGCGGCTTCGTTTCATTTTAATTCTTGCTGTTGTTTTGGTTGTAAACACTTCGTTTTATACTGGAAATAACAGCAAGAGTGCTTATTATATAGTTATTGACAAAAGTGATTACGAATTAAATGTGTATGACGCGCAGGGGTGGCTGGTAGCTTTTCCCGTTGTTTTTGGAAACGATGACCAGGGAGATAAATTAGTAGCGGGCGACCGAAAAACGCCTGAAGGTTCATTTACAATTGTAAGCAAAAGAATACATAACAAGTGGTGCCGTTACATGGGCCTCGACTTTCCTACTGCCGCTGATATTAATAAATTTAATTTGAGAAAGCAGCAGGGATTGGTACCGCCATATGCAAAGGAGGGTGGAGGTATAGGCATACACGGAACATGGCCACACGAAGAAAATGCCGTGGACCAATATCAAAACTGGACAGAAGGCTGCATTAGTATGAAAAACGAGCATGTAAAGCAGTTATACAACATGATACCAATCGGAACAAGGGTTATTATTCAAAAATAGTTTTAACTGTTTTTATTTAAAAAAGATTTTATCGACTTCAGCCATTTTTCAGGCTCATTTTGCAGCAAGCTTTCGTGGCCACTGCGATTATAGATAACAAGATGTTTTTGTGTAGTTGCAATGTTTTTATAAACACTATCTATTTCGGGCTCAGTTACGCGTACATCTTTTTTTCCCCATTGTAAAAGTACTGGTACGTGTATGTTTTTAACATACTGTGTCGGTGCAAGATGATAAGTCCAAAACCCCTGCTCCACTCCCCCCCAAAAAATAAGTAAGTCTGTCAAGGGTTGAGACGGTAAATGCATTATCCGCAGTTTCCCTTTTACAGCATCTTTTAAAGATCCAAATGGCATTTCTAAAATTACTTTAGAAGGATGAATGTCTGGATAATCTGTCATTGCTTTAGTGATAGTTGCGGCTCCTAAAGAGATACCATAAAGAATAATATTTTTTTCTCCTTTGGAAACAACGTAATCATAGGTCGCCTTTACATCCGCCGTTTCATGAAAACCTATAGTGCAGGTGTTACCTTCGCTTTTACCATGCGCTCTAAAATCGGTCATGCAAACATTATAACCAAAATTGTGGAAAGCATTTGCTTCAGTTACTATATTGCTTCTACTTCCTCCATGGCCATGAAATAAAATTACGGTACCCCTTGCGCTGTCTTTTGGGATATACCATCCCTCCAGCAAAAAGCCATCACTTGTTTTGATATGAAAGGTTTGATAAGCATAACCGGGTTTGCTATTGATTTTAGCCTTATAATAATCAACTCCAAACAAAAGAGCTTTTGCCTCATCCCAGCCTGACATTAACTCATATTTTTTATTTGCCCCCGTTTTATTATCGTAAAAATGGGTGAATTTGTAAGCATGAAAGGCGACAATAACATTTAAAGAAAGCACAAGTGTCACTACAGTGGCTCCTATTCCCTTAAATAATTTCTTCATAAAATGAGATTTTTGAAATTATTAATAATGTTTAAAAGATAATGGGCGGAGTTTGGAGAAAGTCCAGCATTTCCCAATATAATAGACAACAAAGGCATACAGTACGTTGTATGCCTTTGCTATAAAATTTATTTAAAATATGAATTACATAATCCACTCTGCACCGAAGTATTGATGCAATGCTGGTGGTAACATAATTCCGTTTGCCTGTTGATTATTTTCAAGGAGGGAAGCAACAATTCTTGGTAAAGCAAGAGAGCTTCCATTTAAACTATGGGTAAGTTGTGTTTTACCGGCCCCATCTTTAAACCTGCACTTCAGGCGATTAGTTTGAAAGTCCTGGAAATTACTCACACTGCTAACTTCAAGCCAACGGCCTTGTGCTGCGCTATATACTTCAAAATCGTATGTGATAGCACTGGTAAATCCCATATCTCCACCGCATAAAAGCAATATCCGATAGGGCAGATCAAGACTTTTTAATAGTTTTTCTACATGATTTACCATTTCTTCAAGAACTTCATCACTTTTGTCAGGGTGAACAATTTGTATAATCTCGACCTTCTCAAACTGGTGTAAACGATTTAGTCCTCTCACATCTTTGCCATAACTGCCAGCCTCTCTTCTGAAGCAGGGTGAATACGCAGTCATTTTTACTGGTAAATCAGCTTCTTTTAAAATAGTATCTCTGTATACATTTGTTACCGGAACTTCGGCTGTAGGTATAAGGTAAAAATTATCAGCAGCTGCATAATACATTTGGCCTTCTTTATCGGGCAACTGCCCGGTACCGTAGGCGCTTTCTTCATTTACCATAAAAGGAGGAAGATATTCGACATAGCCGGCAGAGGTATTAAAATCTAAAAAATATTGTACAAGCGCTCTTTGAAGCTTTGCACCTTTTCCTGTATATACGGGAAAACCGCTACCCGTTATTTTAGTACCTAATTCAAAATCTATGAGTTTGTATTTAGTTGTAAGTTCCCAGTGGGGTAACGCAGCCTCCTCAAGTGTGGGTTTTACGCCTCCTTCCCGCACTACAATGTTGTTCTCAGGAGTTTTACCTTGTGGTACCTTGTCTGATGGAAGGTTTGGAAGTAAAAGTAGTTTTTCGGTTAATCGCTTTTCTACATTGGTCATTTCTGTTTTCAGGGGATCAATATTAGTTTTTAAAGTTGCTACTTCAGCTTTTAAGGCTTCCGCCTCGTGTTTTTGCCCCAATCGCATAAATTGACCAATCTCTTTAGATGCGCTGTTTACTCTTGCCTGCGTATTATCAAATGCAGCCTGCACTTTTTTTCTTTCATCATCTAAAGCAATTATTTCATCCACCAGTCCTGTTTGTGTAAAATTTTTTATAGCTAGCCTTTCAATCACTTTATCCCGGTTTTGCCTTATATAATTAACCTGTAGCATAAATTGTAAAATTTGCCGCAAAGATAACAGTTGAAGAAGTGCGGAGGTAGGAAATAGACGAATAAAGAATTGTGCAATTCATCGCCTACAGTCAAGTGGTTTTAAATTTTTAAAGCGAAAAAAATTTAAAATAAAATGAACTAACGTTTGTTAGTTCAAAAATTATATTGTTTATTTGTGTCCGAATTATCACAGTTCAAGCGCCTCTAACGAAAAATTGCTTTATATAAGATTGTTTGCTGTATGATATAAATTTTCTGCGATTGTATTTTGCTTTTTTGAAATTTAAAGATTTTAACAGTTTACGCCTTTAACGATTGTTACTAATGCTGTATGAAAATTTTCCTTTTGTAATTGCTATATGATAAGGGAAGGATTTTGAAAAAAGCATGCTGCTTTATGCGTCATGCTTTTTTTTTGTTCATAAAACTTTTGATTGTATCCTTTTTAGACAGTAAAAAACCCGTCTTCTTTATTAAGCTCTTCATATCTGCCGCTCTACTGTTTCTATAATTTTTTAATTGATCCATAAAGTACAATGGGTTAAAATTTTCTGCGAATAACCGCGTTTAATTCTCTTCTGTTTTATATTCATTTTTTTAACTGTGACTTAACCGCTATTCATCTGTTAGGCTATTAGTAAATACTACATTTGCTATAATCCGTTATGAAACTATTGAATAGATATATATTTTTAATCGTTCTGCTGTTTTCTAAAGTGTCTTTTGCGCAATCTTTCATTACAAAGGTTTCTGCTACCACTATTGGTAAAAATGATGTTTTACAAATAGAATATGAAGCAAATGATGTAACAATGGAGCAATTTGTTCTACCTCACTTTAATAAGTGGACAGTTGTATCGGGGCCAAATTTGAGCAGCAGTACAATGAAGGCAGGAAAAGTTATAAAACAGCAAATCGTGTACTCAGTTATAGTAAAACCAAATGCTGTAGGGTCACTTATGGTGGCCGGAGCAACAGCACTAATTAATAATAAACCTCAAAGAAGTAATCCGGTGGCTATACAGGTAAAAAGCGTAGCCCATATAACAGGAAGCCAACTGCCTGCGCAGGCTCGGTCACGCTCTCTTTTTGACCCGTTTACATTGGAAGATGAAGTTCCTGCCACTCAATATTTAAAGAAAGGCGAAAAGGCTATTGATAAAATAAAAAATAATATTGTAATAAGGCTTGAGGTAAATAAGCGTAGTTGCTATGTAGGCGAACCGATATTGGCTACTTATAAGTTATGTACAAGATTAAGATCTAAATCAAAGGTAATTAAGCAACCTCAGTTTAACGGCTGTACCGTAGTGGAACTGACGGGTGAAGACCAGGACCAGCATGTTGAAAAAATAAATGGAGTTCCCTACAACGTCTTTGTTATAAGAAAAGTACAGCTAATGCCTCTTGAGGCGGGTAAGCTCGTTCTACCCCAGACAAGTGTGGAAAACAGGGTGTCTTTTTATAATGCTGACAAAATAAGCTATAGAGACTTGTATTATGAACCACCCCAAGTACCGGTGGAAGAACAATTAGTAACATTGCAAAATAAACCGGAAACAATTGAAGTGAAAAGTCTGCCTGCAATTCCGTCTGTTAGTAATACTGACTTTAGCGGCGCTATCGGCAACTTTGATGCGGCAATTGCAATTAAAGAAAATAACATAACAACAAATACTACAAATCATCTGCTTTTTGTAATAGAAGGTGAAGGTAATATACAGCAGGTAAAAGCACCGGTAATAAAATGGCCTAATGGCATTGAGGTTTTTGAAACAACTGAACAAACCGATGAAGATAAGTCAGGCTTTCCGGCCAAATTCAAAAAAACGTTTTCATTTCCTTTTATTGCAAATAACAAAGGAACTTACACATTTCCTCCTGTACAATTTACCTATTTTGATCCTAATGCCAATCGGTACGTTACGAAGGCTACCCGTGCATTTACACTTCCTGTTAAATGGGGAAAAAAGACGTTTTTTCAGTCTTCCAACGCTTCAAACGACACTTGGGGCTTCAAGGAGCGGTTATATATATTATTAGGTGGAGGCCTCGTGGCTGTGCTGATAGGTCTTATATGGTTTAATGGAAAACAAAAACCCCGTACCCAAGCTGCGCCTCCGCCTATTATTACGCAAGAAGAAAAGCGGGAAGAAAATGTAAAACATGATTCTTCTGAATTTTTATTTGCCATAAGGGCATTGCAGCCTGATAATGACAGTTCTTTCTTTTATAAACAATTAAGCAAAAACTTGTGCTCTTATATCAATAGCAAGTTCGGTATTGAGATTGAGCAGTTGCCACTCTATATAGAACAGCATCCGGAACTTGCGGCCCCTCTGCAACAAATGCAGGAATTAAGTGACGATTGTAGTTTGGGTATGTATACTCCCGTCTTTACAATTGAACAGGCAATGCAACACCGGTTAGAGGCAATAGAGGTTTTGAACAAGCTTGAAAACCTGTAAGAAGCATAAAGAAGGGTGACTTTGGATCAGGAGGAGAATCGATGCGAAACGAAACATTTGAAACCTTTGCAATTACTCGGTATATTTATAACCAACTCCTCTAACCGAATGAAAAAATACAGGATTGCGGCTGTCTTTCTCGAAGTACTTTCTAAAGTTTAGAATAAAATTGTCAATAGTGCGTGTAGTAGGAAATACATTATATCCCCATACTGATTGTAATATTTTTTCACGGGTCACCACATCATTCCTGTTTTCTATCAACAGTTTCAGCAGCATTGCTTCTTTTTTGCTTAATTCAATCGTTTTGTTATTCCACGTAGTGGCGACTTGCGCTTTAAAATCAACCTTATTATTTCCAAACTCATAGGTGTCACCTATTGTTTCCTTATCATTTAGCTTCTTATTCTTTAAAATTAGTTTGTCAACCCGCAATAAAAGCTCTTCTAAATTAAAAGGCTTCACCATGTAGTCATCCGCGCCCTTTTTTAGGCCCAGCACCCGGTCTGCGCTCGAGTTTTTAGCACTTAGTATAAGAATAGGTACTTCGTTGTTTTGTATGCGTATCGTTTCTGTTACAGCCACACCATCCATCTGAGGCAACATAACGTCCATTATTATCAAATCAAAATATTCATCTTTTACAGCCTTTAAAGCTTCATTACCATCGTAGGCAGAGGTAATTTCATAACCCTCCAATTCCAGGTTCAGTTTCAATGCATCATGCAGGTTTTCTTCATCTTCAACCAACAAAATGTTGGCTTTGCTTTGCTCCCTTATCATACTATTTGTTATACATTAAAGGTAACGGTAAATACAGAACCGTTACTATCATTATTTTCGACAGTTATTTCAGCATTATGATCTTTTGCAATCTGCTTACACAAATATAAACCAAGTCCTGTTCCTTTTGCTGTTCGTGTAGCCTCATTGCCAACCCGATAAAATTTGTCGAAAATTTTACTTCTTTCTTCTTCTGCAATTCCGGGCCCTTCATCTTTTACCCTGAAATGTATTCCTCTTTTATCTTTATGTAAACTGATAGCAACGGCAGCATTTTTGGGAGAATATTTAAGCGCATTTTCTATGAGATTACTCATCATCATTTCTAAAAGCAGCTCTTCTCCTGCAACGAATAAATTTTCATCGAACGTTGCTGAAATATTCCGCGCGGAATTTCTGACACTAAAATCTGTATAAACCCTTTTTGCCAGTTCACTTATATTCACCTCATTTTTAGAAATTTTATACTCACCTGCATCAAGCTGTGAAGCAAGTAAAATATTATTGCACAAAGAGTTTAACCGGTTAACCTCCTGCAGGGTTATACCGATTAACTTTTGCTGCTGTTGTTCTTCAAACCTTCTTTTTTGCAAGGTTTCAAGATTTAGGCGTGCAACTGCAATAGGAGTTTTTAATTCGTGAGTAACCGCCATCATGAAATTTTGCTGCTGATGCGATAAAGTTAGCTGTCGACGGGTGGCCCGGTACACAAAAACTGCTCCTAGTAATATCAGGGCTAAAAAAGTGATTCCTTCTCCAACATATTGAGAAGTTTTTCTTTTTTTCTCATCAAGGATAGCGGTTGCTTTATTATAATAATTTCTTTCATCGTGCCTCAACTCACTCAGCAGGAGATCGGACATTTTAGTATTTTGCTGTTGTAGGGAAATAAACCACCAAACCAACGCTGCAACAATATACGTTAGCAGAAACCAGTAAACAACAATGATAAGTTTAATTCTTTTTGTTTTTAACATACAAGCTCACAAGTGGAAGTTACGATCGTGTTTCGAAAAAGGTTCATACTATCATATTTGTGAAGTTATCTATTTTACCTTTTCGACCCTTATACCAACATTCATTATATGTTCCAAAGGATCTTCCCGCATATCCTGCTGTAGTATGAATGTGTATTTACCTCTCTTTAAAGGAGCAGGCTTGTCATTGAAAGGAATCCGATGTTCAAAAACATCATCCATTCCGCTGCCCAGCCACCCTTGTTTATTATTGCCTAAAATAAATTCACGCCTTATAGTATCCACAGTTGCGGGACCTTTTACAACTAGCTTAACCCAGATGTTATTATAATTGTATGCGTCTTCATGCCTTAATACCAGTAAAATTTTATATAGTGAAGTAGTGTCTTGTATTTCGAAAGTAAAAGAAGGTCTCTCCGCACTTTTCCAATTATGAGTTTTAAAAGCAGTTGTTTTTTCAAAGATATCAATTGTCTGGCACGACGCTAAACCGACTATCAGTAGTAATACAAATAAGTACTTGTTCAAATATTTATTTTTTACAAAGATAAAAGGCCAATCGGTATACCAAGATAGAAGTTTTTGTGGTTAAAAGAACCAAAACTCCCTTATTCGTATATTGTTATTTCTAATATTTATACACCAATTCTCTTTTTCTCAATTCGCTTTAACAAAGCTTAGCCGAATAATTATACGTTTTTTGGCTTGATACTTGTACTTTTGCAACTTAAATTATTTTTAAATTAGTTGTAATGTTTGCTATTCTTATTTTCTTCTTTGCTCACTGGTTTTTGTCATTGTTTTTTCACACGTTTTTTCTTCACCGGTATGCCTCTCATCAAATGTATACTACAAGCAAGACGTGGGAAAAAGTTTTTTATTTCCTAACCTGGTTTACGCAAGGTTCTTCATTTCTTGTACCCCGCGCTTATGGTGTAATGCACAGAATGCATCATGAGTATAGCGACACAGAAAAAGATCCTCACTCTCCTCATTTTTTCAATGATGTGGTGCAGATGATGTTGCATACAGCAAAAATTTACCAGGCATTTCTGACTAAGGAGAGATTGCCTGAAGAACAGTTTACAAGGGAATATTTGCCTATATGGGATAAATTGGACAGGATTGGATATAGCTGGATTACAAGATTAATTTTTGCAGCTGGTTACATAGCTTTTTATGTAGCTTTTGCTCCTTCATATTGGTGGTTTTTGTTGCTTCCGTTCCACTTTTTAATGGGCCCTATTCAAGGCGCTATTGTAAACTGGTTTGGTCATAAACTGGGTTACCAGAATTTTAATAATGGTGATCACTCCAGAAACTCAACTCCATGGGGTATTTTTCTTATGGGGGAATTGTTTCAAAACAATCACCACTATGCCAAAGACAGTGCAAATTTTGCTAAGAAGTGGTTTGAGTTCGATGTTACTTATGTAATAATGAGAGGCATGCATGCACTACGTATCATCAGGTTAAAGCCTGTTGCCATTAGAAGATAATTTCTTCAATAAATACTATTTTATTTCCTGTTTTCAATTAACTTAACTGTAACTTGAAAACAGGATTTTTTTTATAATCAACGTTTGAAAGACAGTAATTCTTACGAATATTTATCAGTTTTGTAATAAAAGTTAGACGTTGGCACTAGGTGCGATGAAAGTTCTGATAGGCCTATGAAACAACATTAAAATAAAATTAGTATACCACGTTCGCGGAGAATAATACAAGCTGTTAAACAATCATGTTTATAAAAAGTTTTTATTAATCGACGTAAACAAAATTTGGTTACTATCTTCATTTTCTGAATGAGTGAAAGTGAAAAATATCAATATAAAAATCCTGGCTCCTCTAATACTCCCGGTGTTAAAGACAGTGGATGCGTTTTCGTAACAGGGGCAACAGGATTGGTAGGCTCTCATCTTATTGATGAATTAACGACAAAAGGCAAATCTGTAAAAGCTTTATACAGAAGTCAAATGCCAGGTATAAGAAATAAAGACACGGTTGAATGGATAAAAGGTGACATTCTTGATATTGTTTTTCTCGAAGAAGCATTACAAAATGTTCATCAGGTATATCATTGTGCTGGTATTGTTTCATATGATCCGCGGCAGAAACCCCAGATGTTTGCAACAAACGTAGAAGGTACTGCTAATGTTGTTAATGCATCCATTTATGCAGGGGTAAAAAAATTATGTTTTGTTAGTTCAGTGGCAGCTTTGGGGCAAAAAAGAAAAGGTGAGGAAATAGATGAAACTATGGGTTGGAGCGAAGAAACGCATAACAGCAATTACGGCAGAAGTAAATACCTAGCAGAGATGGAGGTTTGGCGGGGCATTGGTGAAGGGCTAAATGCAGTAATTGTAAATCCTGCAATTATATTAGGTGCAGGAGATTGGAATGAAGGATCTACAAAAATATTTAAAACGGCATTTGAAGAATTTCCATGGTATTCACAGGGCAAAACAGGCTTTGTAGATGTAAATGATGTTGTACGAATAATGGTACAATTAATGGAAAGCAATATAGGTGCTGAGCGCTTTATTATAAGTGCTGAAAACAGGAAATACAGAGATATTTTTACTGCCATTGCAAATGCTTTTGGCAAGGCACCTCCTTATAAAAAAGTTACTCCTTTTATTGCATCCTTGATATGGCGCCTTGAAGTGTTGAAATCAATGTTTACAAATGAAGGTAGTTTATTAACAAAGGAAACTGCGCAGTCAGCACAAGCTGTAGTAAGCTATAATAACAACAAACTAAGAAATAACCTTCCCTTTTTTGAGTACACACCTTTAGAGGAAACAATTAAACGTGTTTGCAAAGAGTTGCAGGAAAAAAATTTTCCTCAAACGGTTTCTGGCTAACCTGCTTTTTACGACAAATGATTGAGATTAAGGATAAGGAGGCGATAAAAATAATGCAGGTTTTTTAGGAACATTTTTAAATAACTTCTCTCATATTTATTTTGTCTCCATCACTTTCTTCCATAACTCCGGTATACGTTTTATCCATATAAGTTCCTTCTTTTTGGTAAGAGCATCTTCAGAAGGAGAGCCCCAATAAACTTTACCTTCTTCCAGGTCTTTGCCAACACCGCTCTGAGCAAGAACGGTAACATTATTTGCTATAGTTAATGTTTTACTAACTCCAACCTGTCCCCATAATGTGACCCCATCTTTCAATGTTGTTCCACCGGCAATAGCAACCTGGGCAGCAAACAAACAGTTTTTGCCAATTACCACATCATGACCGATATGAACCATATTATCCATTTTTGTCCCTGCGCCTATTCTTGTTTCGGCAGTTACTCCACGATCTATAGTGCAACCTGCTCCTATCTCCACAAAATCCTCTATTATAACATTTCCGCAACTTTGCATTCTCTTATACCAGGTGCCACGACTCTTTTTTGTGTTATAATAAAAGGCATCACTACCTACAACAGTTCCGGCTTGTATAACAACATTATTACCTATAGTTGTATAATCAAGCACAGTAACATTTGGATGTATTATGCAGTCTTTTCCTATAGTAACATGGTTACCTATAAATGCATTTGGCATAATGACAGAACCTTCTCCTATAGTTGCAGAATCACTTATACACATGCGGGAGGGAGTGAAGGGTCGGAAGTGGTTTACAATTTTTAAATATGCTTCAAAAGGTTCATTTACAATTAGTAGTGCCTTGCCTTCAGGTATAGCAACTTTTGTTGTATTAATAATAATAAATGTAGCTGCACTATTTAAACATTTATCATAGTATTTTGGATGGTCAACAAAGCAAAGGTCTCCACTTTCAACACGATGTATCTCATTAATTCCGGTAGCTGATGCTGCAGTATTTCCCAGTACTTGAGCACCTATTAATTCAGCCATCCACACTATAGAAACAGGAGAAGGAAATTTCATATTTAAATGATTTTGGTAAAGATAATATTGATGCGTTGCTAATCTTTTTTAATAAATGCAATTATCACAGAGCCATCTCTATTAATAACAAAGTTCATAAAGAAACATTTTTATTATGAACAATAAAAAGATTACAAACAAGCAGAAATAAGAAGGATGAGAAATGGAAATAATAGCCGGAGCATATTATTTTATATGGTGCTTATGATTTTATTGTGATTGATGTCTTCAATGCAAATCAAGCTCTTTCATATCATATAGATTTAGTAGTCTTATTAACAGAAAAATTAAAAATGTGTATAAAATTTTTAAAGAAATTTTTTGCATTAGGCAAAACAATTTTTAATATTGTGTAAGGAAATTTATTTCCTTGTACTTACTAACCCATTCATATAGCAAAGCCTGGTTTTTAACCGGGCTTTTTTTATGTTTATGCACCGCTACTTTATCATTTATAAACCTTACCATGTTCTTACACAGTTCTCGTCAGAGGATCGTAAAACTACATTGAAAGAGCACTTTAATGTTCCCAAAGATGTGTACCCTGTTGGCCGGTTAGATTATGACAGTGAGGGCTTGCTGATACTTACTAATGATGCCTCACTTAATCATCGATTACTAAATCCACAATACAAGCATGAGCGTGAATATTGGGTGCAGGTTGAGGGATCTATAACTAAACAAGCGATTGATGATTTGAGAAAAGGTGTAGTCATTTCAATAGATGGAAAACAACATAAAACGTTGCCCTGCAAAGCCTATTCATTTACTGAGCCTCCAACTGTTTTTGAAAGACATCCACCTATACGCTTTAGGAAAAATATACCTGTAAGTTGGATTAGTCTTACACTTATCGAAGGTAAGAACAGGCAGGTAAGAAGGATGACGGCTAAAGTTGGATTTCCTACATTGAGATTAATAAGATACAGGATACAAAAACTGACATTGGCGGATATGCGACCAGGTGAAATGAAAGAACTGACTAAAGAGGAAATTTACGAGGCATTGTTTACATAATTCATCTTTATGGAGTAATAAATTCAGTAATGAATATTATAAGAATATTGCAACATTAAGAAGAAAGTTTTAGGACAAAACTTACAAAAAAACTAAAGGGGTTATCTTTCTTTATACCCTTCCTCTTACATTCAATGCATCGCGTAATCCATTGCCTAACATATTAAAAGCAAGCACTAAAATCATAATAGCAATACCGGGAGCTAATGCAAGCGCAGGGTTGTGAGTGATGATGAAATTATAATTTTCTTTAATCATCAAACCCCAACTTGGCTGTGGCGGCTGAACACCTACTCCCAAAAAACTTAAGCCTGCTTCAATAACAATTGCCGAAGCGAAATTGCTTGCAGCAATAACCATAACAGGGCCAAGAATATTAGGAAGAATATGAAAAAAA
The DNA here is from genome assembly GCF_000374045.1 of Segetibacter koreensis DSM 18137. Classification (GTDB taxonomy): domain Bacteria; phylum Bacteroidota; class Bacteroidia; order Chitinophagales; family Chitinophagaceae; genus Segetibacter; species Segetibacter koreensis. The sequence continues at coordinate 231,962 of NZ_KB893348.1, forward strand.
ATTGTACGCGTATTAGAATATCCTAATGCTCTTGTTGCTTCTATATACTCAAGCTCTCTTACGGCCATCACCTGTCCACGAACAAGCCTTGCTACATTTACCCACATTGTTAAACCTACAGCTATAAAAACCTGCAAAAATCCTTTCCCCAATAATAAGGTTAACGCAAACACCAATAATAAAGTCGGTATACTCCAGATAACATTTATAAACCACATAATTATATCATCTGTCCAACCATTAAAATAGCCGGCTAAAGAACCAAGCATAATACCTAATAATAAGGATATAGTAACTGCAATTAAACCCACACTGAGGCTTACTCTAATACCCACTATTAGCCTGCTTAATATATCTCGTCCAAACTTGTCTGAACCTAATAAAAACGTTCTTGTAGTTATATAACTATCCTCCAGTTGGCCTACATGAAATGATTGTCTTTCTTCTAATCCTTCATCTATATATTTCTCAACAATTATACTATCTTTTATTCTTTTATAACCGGTTATAGGAAGTAAATCATACTGCTCTTCTTTGCCATTTAAAAGCCTCTGAAGAAAAGAGGTTTTCTCAACTTGAGCATTTCTTACTTTTAAAAATTGCATTGTAAAGCCTGGTTTTTTTCCACCAATTTCAACTGTCATTTGGTTTGCATTAGGAGTATGGTCAGGGGCAATGAAATAGGCAAAAAAAGCAATAACAAATGAGAGCGATATAACGACCAATCCAAACATTGCTCCTTTATTTGTTAAAAGACGTTTTACAAAAGTTTTAGTATATGAATCAGTGAAAGACATGTTTTCAAAAATACAAGAAAGAAGATTGAAAGTAAAGAGAAAGATAATAGTTGACAGATAAGGTTTTATAGAGAAGATGACGCGGCAAGTACATTATAATGGTTGGTGTTAAGCGCAACCAAGGTATTCAAAAACAGGGAAGCAGTTTTTGAAATAAGCTCGAATAGCTTTATCTAACAACTCTTCCCTTCCAGGTATATTTACCAAACTTGCCTAACCAGCCCGCAACAATGGTATATAAGATATGAAATGGTTGCATTAAAGGAAACCATAATAATAATTTTTGTTCTCCGAAAAACTTTGCAACAGGAACCATAAATCTTAACTCTATGATTGTCTTCGCCGCAATCATTGCTAACCAATACCACCAAACATTTCTATACCAGATAGAGGCAAAGGGTAACAGAATAAATGAAAGATTAAACAGGTAAATGAAAATAAGTACAAAGAATATTCTTTTATCGTCAAACTTATCTGCTTTGCTTGCCCACCGTATTCTTTGATTAAAAAATTTTTCCCATGTTTCCATTGGCTCCGTTGCTACAATTGATTTGGAGGAAAACAAGAAATGAACCTTTGTTTTATACCTAACGTAGATCTTATGCATTAACAGCATATCATCCCCGCTTGCTATATTGTCAATGCCTTTAAAACCACCCACTTCATAAAAAACCTTTTTGTTATAAGCGAGATTTGCACCGTTACACATACTATGAAAACCATGATGCACCGAAGCTGCTGTAATGCCCTGCAGACTCATAAAATCAAGACATTGAAAAATGGATACAAATGAACCTGTGTTAGTAAACGTTACAGGCGCAGCTACAAAAACCGATTTGTTTTTTTGTATAAAATTATCAAAATTCATAAGCCATTCTTTGGTAACAGTACAATCAGCATCTGTTGTTACAATCCACTCACCTTTTGCTTGTTCTATGGCGAGTTCAATAGCTTTTTTCTTATAACTGTTCAACTGTTTTTGATGTAATAACTTTTCAAGTTGTATAAGATGAAGATTTGAAAATTGCTGTTGAATTGTTTGTATTATACCTGCTGTATTGTCTGTTGAATAATCATCTGCCACGATTACTTCAAATAAATGTGGAGGATAGTTTTGCGTAAGAACCATTTCAAGACATGCACCAATATGTTCTTCTTCATTGCGTGCGGGAATGATTACAGAAAAAAAAGTGGAAGGTCGCGTGTCAGGCGAAGGAGTGAATGGCTTTATTTTTAAAAACCACCGGCGGTAGTTTTCTATAAGTAAAGCATGACCTAGCAGCAGCACTATAATGAATATCAGGATAAAAGCCATTTAAGCAAAGAAAACAAGATTTAGCCATTTATCAATTTTGCTATTTCATCAGCATGCACTTCACTAAGTAGATGATGTCCTGAATCAACGATTTTTACCGAGACAAACTTTTCAATTCCTGCTTTAAATTTTTCACCATCCGTATAAGGAATAATATTATCATATTTGCCAAACAGCATTTTTACCGTGATGCTATATTTTTTTATTAATCGTTTTAGTTTGTTAAGAGAAGGTTTAAACTTTTGCATTGAAATATACCTGTGGTAAAAGTTTATTCTGTGCTCTTCGTTGTGAAGATAATAACCAAGAAAATCAGCAAGGCTTCGATGAATGATATGTAAATCTTCAGCTTTGCGAAGAATATAAGAAACCCAGGCAGCATTATGAATGGTATAATTAATAAGTTTATTGCCGACCCAAGTTTCACTTGCCATCCACCGCCAGAAATTAAAACTTAAACCGTCAGGCGCCAACAGTATCAGACGTTCCACTTCTTGCGGCATAAGTTGGGCCAGGTGCAAAGCAATGCGACCTCCCATGCTAAAACCGAGTAGACTGTATTTAATGTTTTCTTTATCTAAATCACTTCTGATCTGCCTGATGAATTGCTGTAAATACTTCGGCTTTAAAACAATCTCATCTTTCCATTCGGTGCGACCGTGAAAAGGAACATCAATTGCTATGATAGTAAAGGCGCTTCCTAATCTTTTTTCTAAAATATAAAATGTATCGCTTTCTCTTCCATAGCCATGAAAGCAAAACAACAATTTAGCTCCACTACCAAATTGACGGTAATGAACGTTTGAGTTTTTAAAGGTTATATAATGACTTTTCATGACCTTGATACAGAGGTTTGGTAAATTATGCAAAAACGGTGCTAATACTTCAGGCACAAAAGTGTTTAAGAAAGGTAAAAAATAAATATCGCTGATTTTTTGTTGCCGCAAAAAGGTGCGACCCAAGGAAGCTCAATAAGAATTTAACTGGTGGAAACAAAGAAATTACTATGTAAATAAGTAGGAATGCCGATAAAGATTTTAAAAGTTTTTGGTAAAAAATTATGAAAATAATTAATTGAAAAAATGCCGAGAGGGAAAGAAAATTGTTTAACTTCGGAATTAGTTGCATAACTAACTATATGCCTTATAACGAGTTTAAAAGAGGGGAGCTATACAGTTTTATAACAGGTATGGCGTCTACTGCGGTAGCAAGAAGATTACAAAAAAATTTTAAGCAAGCAGGCATTGAAATAACGATAGAGCAATGGAGCGTTTTGTACCATTTGTGGAAAGAGGATGGTCTTAGTCAGCAGGAATTGTGTAGCCGAAGCTTCAGAGATAAACCAAGTATTACAAGGCTTGTCGATAACCTTGAAAAACTGAAGCTTGTAAAAAGGGTGCCTTCAAAAGAGGACCGGCGTATAAATCTTGTTTATTTAACAGAAGCCGCCCGAAAGCTACAGGAAGAAACGCTAAATATGGCCAATCAAACACTCAATGAGGCGTTGGAAGGTGTACGTAATGACGATATAGAAGTGTGCAAGGCAGTATTGCAAAAGGTGTATGATAATTTAACCCCCATTCCCTAGCGGGGTTCCCTTTAATAAATTTAAAACCATCCCTTCAAATGGGGCAAAACTTTATAGTATGGAAACATCGCAAACAACTGTTTTAAAAGGTGGGGAATGGCTTATCAAAGAAAGTTCTCCTTTTGAAACTTTTATACCTGAAGAATATACAGAAGAACAGCAAATGGTAAAAGACACGTGCTGCGATTTTTTGGATAATGAGATCATGCCCATTGCTGATAGAATTGACAAAATGGAGCAAGGCCTTATGCCGTCACTTCTGACTAAAGCAGGCGAACTGGGACTGTTGGGGGTATCGTTACCTGAGGAGTTTGGAGGGCTCGGGAAAGATTTTGTAACATCAACATTGGTAAGTGAAGCATTGGGTGGCGGCTTTAGTTTCTCGGTTGCTGCGTCTGCGCATACTGGTATTGGCACATTGCCCATACTATATTTTGGTACTGAAGAGCAAAAACAAAAATATGTTCCCAGGTTGGCATCGGGCGAATGGAAAGGTTCGTATGGATTAACTGAGCCAAATAGCGGCAGTGATGCATTGGGAGCTAAAACAACCGCCAGATTAAGCGAAGATGGAAAGCATTATTTATTGAACGGGCAGAAAATATGGATTACAAACGGAGGTTTTGCGGATGTATATACAGTATTCGCAAAAGTTGATGGAGATAAATTTACGGCCTTTATTATAGAAAGAGGTTTTGAAGGTTTTACCCGCGGGCAGGAGGAACATAAGATGGGTATTAAAGGTTCGTCTACAGTGCAATTGTATTTCCAGGATTGTAAAGTGCCTGTGGCAAACGTATTGGGCGAAATTGGTAAAGGACATATAATTGCTTTTAACATTCTAAACATTGGACGTTTAAAGCTCTGCGCCGCTACTGTTGGCGGTGCAAAAAGAGCGTTAGACATGTCACTAAAATACGCAATCACCCGCGAGCAGTTTAAACAACCAATAAGTAATTTCGGCGCAATAAAACATAAACTTGCAGAGGTGGCCTTGCGAGCATGGGCAGCAGAAAGCGCACTGTATCGCGTAGCTAAGTGGATTGATAACAAAGAAACAGAACTGGTAAACAACGGTAAACCTTTTAATGAAGCAGTGTTGGGCGCCGCAGAAGAATTTGCAATTGAGTGTGCAATACTAAAAGTACTGGGCAGCGAATTACTGGATTTTGCAGTAGATGAAGGCGTGCAAATTCATGGGGGAAATGGATATAGCGATGAATACATGATTTCAAGAGCGTACCGTGATAGCAGGATTAACAGGATATATGAAGGAACCAATGAAATTAATCGTTTGCTTATTGTGGACATGATGTTAAAACGTTCTATGAAAGGTCGTCTTAACTTAATGGGGCCCGCGATGAGCATTCAAAAAGAACTAATGAGTATTCCTGATTTTGGTGTTGAAGATGAGGAACTATTTTCAAAGGAGCTGAAGGCAATTGCCAACTTTAAGAAGGCAATATTAATGACAGCAGGTGCTGCCGTACAAAAGTTTATGGCGAAGCTGGAAAGCGAACAGGAAATAATCATTAACATTTCTAATATGGCTATTGAAACATTTACTGCAGAAAGTGCTTTAATGCGGGTAATAAAGCTGGCTTCAATTAAGGGTGAAGCAGCCATTCAATATGAAACTGATATGATGAGGACTTATTTGACAGATGCGGCAGACAAAATAAATAAATATGGAAAAGATGCTGTGAATGCATTTGCAGAAGGTGATGAACAAAAAATGATGCTTTTAGGAATTAAACGATTCACAAAAACAGAACCTTATAATACCAAAGCTGCAAGAAGAAGAATAGCTGAAAGACTGATATCAGAGGGAAGGTACGCGCTGTAAAAAGACACGTAAATCGTCTTATGACATGTTGGATACCCCATAATCGTTTTTTACAATATTTATTTATTTTATAATGCAATAATTCAAGAATATATCAGTTTTAATAGGTATAACGTTTTGGCATATTTCGCCCTAAAACTTATAAAAGTTTAGACCTATTTTTAATATCAACAGAAATTTTTAATGATTTTTCATAAGAAACCATCTTTTTTAATTCGAAAAAGATGGCCTCCTATTTCAATCAATTGTATTGCTGTCATCCTTCTATTTGCAGCCTGTTCAAATGTTCAGAGTATTCGTTTTGACAATGAAGATGAAAAATATATTAATCAGTTGCTGGAAAAAGCTTCTCAAAAATCAGATACAGGTAAAATAGATGCAGGTTTACACTATTTAGACTCTGCAATTGCTGAAAGAAAATTGAATGTGAGGGAGAAGTTTAAAGTACTGAGTTTTAAATGCGGCTACTATTACCGGTTAAAAGATTCAGAGAATGCAATGTTGTATGCGGATAGCATGATGTGCCTCGTTGCAAAGAATGATCCGGAAAAATTCCAAAAAGAATATTCTTTAGCCAATTATTCAAAAGGAGATATTTTGTTGTTGATGAATAAATCAACCGAAGCGTATACGCATTATTACAAGGCTCGCTTTATTGGAAGAAATTCATTGGACTCGTGTACCCTGGGCGAATACAGTTATAGGATTGCCATGTTACTATTTCAGCAGAAAAGATTTACTGAAGCTGCAGAAAATTTTAAGCAGGCATACATTGAAACAAATAAATGCGACGATGATTTCGTAAACTATTTTAGACGGCAGGAATTATTGAATAATACAGGCTTAAGCTTTCAAAAAGCAGGCATGGATGACAGCGCGCTTGTCTATTTTAATAAAGCTCTTACATACATAACTAAACATGATGGCAAATTCGTCAATAAACTTTTTTTTAATGATATAGCAAAGGGTGTTGTATATCATGGCCAGGGTGAGACTTTTGTACATAAAGGCTATTATAAGCAGGCCGAAAATGTTTTGAAAAAAAGTATTGAAATAAATTCTAAAAAGGGTTACGATGATGGTGATGCGCAGTTGACAATGCTTGTGCTGGCTAACTTGTACTATAAAACGAATAATATTGATGGCTTAAACTTCTGGCTAAAACAAGCAAGGCAAAGTATGGACTCCATTAAAAACGTGGCAGCGGAGATGGAGTGGAACAGGTTGATGTGGAAGTATTATGAAACCACCAGCTTCGTAAATAAATCCTACCAGTATTTAAAAGCTTTTACCCAACTGCAGGACTCAGTTCAAAAAAGTGGTTCTCTCAATTCTTCAAACGTAAGCGAGCAAATAAAGATTATAGACAGTGAGAATGAGATAAAAAATTTGCAAAACGAAAATCAGGTTAAAAATCTTTATATCCTTCTTTTCATTGTAGTAACTACTCTTGCTGCAGTTATAATTTTGTTTTCTTTATTTATTCTCAGGAATACCAGAAAAAATATTAAGCAACTTGAGGGACTCAATAAGCAGATAGAACAACAAAAGTCTACTCTTGAAAAAACACTTTCGCAACTGGAAGAAAAGAACAAGGAAAAGGATAAAATTTTAAAAGTAGTTGCTCACGACCTTAGATCACCCCTTGCTTCTGTCTCTATGGTTACAGAAATGATTCTTGACGAAAAGTGTGAAGGCAGCCGGGAAGAGATGATCAAACTAATAAAGGTATCTGCAGATAATTCACTTAACCTTATTAATGAAATATTGGAAGCTGCGGGCATGGAAAACAACACAAAATCGTCAAAGGGGAAAACAAACGTTAATAACCTTTTGAAAAATTCGGTGGAATTACTTCGTTTTAAAGCAGCCGAAAAACAACAAAAACTTATATTATTTCCGTCAGAAACTAATAAAGATATCCTAATAAATAAAGAAAAAATAGCAAGGGTACTAAATAATCTTATTACAAATGCAATTAAATTCAGTGGTATTGGTTCTTCTATCGAAGTGAAAGCTATTCAAAAAGATACCTCATTGCAAATTGTAGTGCAAGACTATGGAATTGGTATACCCGAAAATTTAAAAAATAAAGTATTTAATATGTTTACCGAGGCAAAGCGAATGGGAACATCGGGTGAAAGACCTTTTGGATTAGGCTTATCAATATGTAAACAAATAGTAGAAGCACATGAAGGTAGTATTTGGTTTGAAAGTGAACCTGGCAAAGGAACAGCTTTTTTTGTCGAACTAAAGGGCGTATGACTTATTAATACTATAACCGGATTATGGTCAAAACCTGTAGAGCTTTCAATTATCTCTTTAATTATTTATCTTCATTGTATGAGAATGATGGCTATTATTTTTTTGCTGACTACTTTTACCACAGCTGCACAAAAGCAAAATGATAGCTTTCTTCTTGCCAGAACTTCAGCCAGGCTTGCTATGCTTGCTTATAGCCTTGGTGAAGACCGTTTTGGCAGTGCTAAACTTGGTTATCTTGATACTTCTGTACTTCTTAAAATTACAGATTCATCCAAACAATTGTATCATGTGCAATTGTCAAAGTCACATAAGGCTTACATTAATAAGAGTGACATCAGAATCGATACTTCAACCACAGATCGTCCATTTTATCTAACAAGCTCTTTCAGTGTAAAAGGCGATGAACTATACGATTATGTAAATATTTCGCTCGACGAGAAGTTGCCTTATAAAAGTTGGATGGAAGTTAATCCTGCAAAAATATTCCTTGAAGTATATGGCGTTCAAAGCAACACGAACTGGATAACACAATTAAGGAGTGTAAAAGAAATAAAAGAAGTCTACTTTAACCAGACCGAAGATGATGTTGTAAAAGTAACAATAGAATTGAAGCACAAACAACATTGGGGATACTCAGTTTATTACAACAAAAACAAGCTGTGTGTACGAATACGCCGCCGCCCTTCAACTTTAAAAGTAAACAAACTTCTAATTGCCGTTGATGCGGGCCACGGTGGCAGCAATGACGGCGCTGTGGGTGTTACGGGCAAAGGGCTTGAAAAAACCTATACACTACGTTTTGCCAACGAACTGGAAAAGTATCTTAAGAAAAAAGGAGCTGCCGTTTTTATGACCCGGACGTCTGATACTACCATCGATAACATTGATCGTGTTTTAATGTTACAGGATGCCATGCCCGATGTATTAATTAGCCTGCACTTCAACTCATCAACAAATGCAGATGTAAAGGGGGCAAGTACTTATTATAAACATATTGGTTTCAGGTCTCTTTCAACTGCAATTCTAAATCGTTTATTACAGCTTGACGTGAGTGAGTTTGGAAATATTGGCAGTTATAATTACACATTAAATGCACCCACTGATTTTCCAAATACGCTAGTAGAAGCTGCTTTTTTAAGCGATGCCGAAGATGAGAAAAAAATTGTTAACCCAAGGTTTCAAAAGGCCGTTGCTAAAAAAATATATAAAGGGATAAAAGACTGGCTAAAGAGTGTTAAGGAATAAGACGAATGAGTTTTCCTGCAGCTCCTTCATCTAAAAACCAATGCACTGGTTTATCTGCTGTTTGAATTAATTGGGCTGGATATTTTTCCGGGTCGTATTTGCCTTTTAGTGCGTGCTGTACGGCATCCTGCTTACTTTTTCCTGTCACAAGAAAGGCAGTTTCCTTAGAGGCGTTTATTACAGGGCTGGTGAGAGTAATTCTGTATAGATCTTCCTCTTTATTATAAACTGGTATTACCCATGCCGTCTTTTCATTATTTTCATTATTACCGGGAAATAATGAGAGTGTATTTCCGTTTTTTCCCATTCCTAAAATAGCAAGATCAAATGTTGTTGTCTCGTTGTCAAAGTAGGTGTGCAGCAAGTCCTCATATTGCCTTGCCGATTTATCAGGAGAAATATCTGTTCTTATAATGTGTATATGCTCTTTTGAAATTGGCACTTGTTGAAATAATGTTTTCTCCGTCATTTCAGCATTGCTGGTTTCATTTGACGAAGAAACGAGCTTTTCATCTCCCCAAAAGACATGTATTTTGTTCCAGTCTATTTTGTCTTTAAAATCAGAAGCGAGTATCTTATAAAAAAGTTTAGGTGTATCGCCTCCTGAAAAAGCTACCGTAAACCTTTCCCTCGACTTCAGTGTATCGATTACCTGTTCTGCGAACCACGCTGCAAAAGCTTGGCAGGTCTCCTTTTCATTTTTATATATATGAAGCTTCGGCATCTCCTACCGTTAAAATTCCTATTAATTTTAATCTAATATATAACAATCAAAAAACACGCCGAGGTGTTTTTGTATAATTACCGGAAATTAATCGATTGTAAACGGAAAAAGTCGGTATAAATTTGAATGTATCTATTGAGTAATAAGTGTGTAAAATACCAGGATGACCTACTAATGAAAAATGAAATGAATGAGCATAGGAAAATATCGGTTGTTATGTGCACCTACAATGGAAGTAAATTTATAGATGAGCAAATAACTTCTATTTTAAACCAGGAATATGAGAATTTTGAATTAGTTATCGTAGATGATCATTCTATTGATGACACATGGAAAAAATTGCAGGCGTGGCAAGAAAAAAGCAATCTAATTACAATATATAAAAATCAAAGTAATCTGGGTTATAATAAAAATTTTGAAAAAGCCATCCTGCTTGCTTCCGGCGATTTTATAGCTATATCTGACCAGGATGATATCTGGCTGCCGCAGAAGCTGACCAAACTTTTGCAACCTTTTAATGACGAAAAGATTGTTCTTGCTCATAACCGGTCAGTAAGATTGGAAAATGGGCGGCTAAGGTTTAAAAGCGCGCAGTTGCACTATCATTTCGAAGGCAACGATACCCGCAAACTGTTCATGTTTAACCAGGTAAACGGACATGATATGATGTTTAGACAAGAACTAGTGAATAAATTTGTTCCTATACCCAAAGGGATGATGTACGATTGGTGGATTGCTGTAACAGCTACTTGCTATGGCAAAATAGCATCAGTAAATGAATTTCTTGTTTATCATAGAATACATAGTGAAAATAGCTTTTTCAGTAAGAATGCAGCTTCGAAGAAAAAAGAATTGGATTTGGAAGATTCTCTAAAGTTATTCTCCACAATAAAAGAACTTAAAGAGGAAAGCAAAACTTACCTTACTGCATTTTTAGAGCTGGTGACAAGACATAACAAACAAGAAAAAGGATTTGATTTTAAATTATTTCAATTTTTATATAGAGACAGGAAAATTGTTTTTGGTCATAAAAAACGAATGTTTCCTGATGTCTCTTATTTAAAATATGCAATCAAATATGCAAAGATGAATTTTAAAAACAAAGGAGTTTCTTTTTAGAAAGCATTTAGCTGTTATACTACTTCTTATTACTTAAAAAGGCATAAAGATTTGTTACTGCATTTCGCTTTATCTCGTCAAAAAGCTGTTGTTTATTTACATCTTTCATTCTTCTCTTTTGTATAAGATAATATGCCTTTTCAGCGAGAAGAAAATACTTCTTATCCGAAATATGTACCTGGTGTATTTTCTTTCTTACTGATGCAAACAGTTCGGCAATACCCTTTTTTTCTGTTGCAACTGTTTTTAAAATATCTATTGCCTCATGACTTTTAAAAGCAGGAGCCCACATCATGCGGAGGTTTTTGATAAAGGTATCAGCATTAGGTCTGTCTGCTTTATTCACTACAAATATGTCTGCTATTTCCATGAGGCCGGCCTTCATGGTTTGTATTTCGTCGCCTGCCTCGGGTACTACCACAACAATAGTTGCATCGGCTAATCCTGCAATTTCTACTTCGCTTTGGCCGACACCTACCGTTTCAACAATAATATAGTCAAAGTTCGCAGCCTTCATTAAATCGGTTATCTCAATTATCATTGGGTGTAACCCTCCGAGGCTGCCTCTTGTTGCCAACGAACGAATAAAAACTGAAGGATGCGTGTACCATTGACTCATTCGAATTCTATCGCCTAATAAAGCGCCATAGTTAAAAGGAGAAGATGGATCAACACAAAGCACACCCACCGTCTTTCCTGCTTCTGTTATTTCCTGTATTAATGCATCTGTAATGGTGCTTTTGCCTGCGCCCGGTGGTCCCGTAATGCCTATTACAGGCACGGGAGGTAAGGGCAATTCAGACAGCAATTGCTCATATCCTTCTACTTCATTTTCAACCAGGGAAATCACTCTTGCCAGTGCTTTATAATTTCCCTTTTTTAATAATGCAATTTGCTGTTGTAGCATAATACGCAAACCTAAAGAGAAATAATAAAGGAATATAAAAGGTAATGGCAATTCAAAGTTTAATTTTGCATCTTCCCATGCGTAAAAATGAAATTTCAGTAGTAATAATTTGTAAAAACGCGGTTTCTACAATAGAAAAAGCAATACGATCGTCGCTAATGTTAGCAGACGATGTGGTAGTTGTAGATAGCGGAAGTACAGACGGAACACTGGAAAAAATATCAGCCGATAAAGCCAGGCTTATACAAATACAATGGAAAGGGTATGGCAACGCAAAAAATATTGGTAATGAAGGAGCTTTAAACGATTGGATACTAAGCCTGGATGCAGATGAATACATCGATGATACATTAATAAAAGCTATCCGACAATTTGAGCCGCAGCATAAAAACATGGTTGGTATTATAAAAAGACTGAACTACCTGGGCCAACAGCCAATGCAGTTTGGCGAATGGAGCAATGATATGGTAATAAGACTATTTAATAAAAATTTTGCTCATTGGGATATATCCGAGGTACATGAGAGATTGATCATCGATGCACCTGTCAACAAATTTAAGTTGAAGGGGCGAATCCATCATTATACATCACCCGACATTAGAACGTATCAAGTAAAACTGGAAAAATATGCCCTGCTTGCAGCAGAAAAATACCTTAAAAGCGGAAAGAAAGCTCCCTTGTACAAAATATATTTTTCACCTGTTTTCAGCTTTGTTCAAAACTATTTTTTAAAAATGGGTTTTTTAGATGGTAAAAAGGGTTTGCAAATAGCGCTGGCTCACTTTAACTATAATTATAAAAAATATAAGTTTTTAAAAGAGATCAGCAATCAGTCTTTTTGAAGGCTACCTCAGTATTTTGTAATTGGTAAAGGTAAATAATCGGACTCCCGTTAGTTTTTCAAAAAAATATAAAAGACGATTTTTAAAAGACATGTTTTTTTTCTTTGTATCCAGTTCAATATTCCAGTTCATATCTCCAATTCTTTTTTTCATTACTGAAGGGTGAGTGCCTGAAAATTTTTCTATTGAGTCAAATTCTTCAAAGTCAAACACATCTTCGGTTTTAATAAAAGACTCCCATTCTTCCTGGTCCATCCAATATCTGGAGGCATCTTTCATTTTTCTTTTCATTTGTACAGGGCTTTTTACCCAGCCATAATGATAAATGTATGCATCCACCGGTTTTACCCGCAGTTTCGTGTTTCCTTTTCTAAAACCCTGCGCGTCTTTATAAGCCTGAATACTTTTGTCGTTTCTGATTATTCTTATTTCGCGGTTATACCATTTTCTGCTGTCTCCCACATAATCATATGTACCATAAAAATGCAAGTATTTGAATAAAAGGCCCTCTACACGTACATCATCTTTGTATTTTGAGCAAGCTTCAAGTATCGACGGTAAATATTTTTCATGCACCACTTCATCTGCCTGAATGTAAAAAGCCCACGTGCTTTCTTTATCGACCAACTGAAAAGCTTTATTGGTTTCCACCGCAAGAACAGTTCCGCCTTTACGCAAAGACTTGTCCCATACGCTGTCAAATATCTTAATCTTTTCACTATTAATACTTTGCACCAATTCTTTGGTATTATCGCTGCTATCACCAACCAATACTATCATTTCATCTACAACCGGCAAAATAGAGGTAATAGCTTCCACTATAGGGTAATCGTTAATGATGGCATTTTTGATAATTGTGAAGCCGGAAATTTTCATTAACTTTTTTTATATTGTCAAAGAACGATTTTTTTTCTAACTCTGTAAATTTTTTGGCATTTGTGTTGATTAAAACCTATAGAAAAAATTATTAGAATCGATATGACCAATTTTATCCCGATATTTCCTTTAGGTATAGTTGTATTTCCCGGCGAAGACCTAAACCTGCATATATTTGAGCCCAGGTACAAGCAACTGATAACAGACTGTTTTGCTGAAGCAAAACCTTTTGGCATTCCCACTGTTTTAAAAAACGGGTTAAGTGAAAGAGGAACACTTGTAGAGGTAAAAGAGATAGTAGAAGTGTACGAAGATGGAAAGCTTGATATTAAAACCAAAGGTATTTCTGTTTTTAGAATTTTAGAAGTGGTAAAAAGCATTCCTGAAAAGTTGTATAGCGGGGCTATAGTAAATTACCCCATTAATGAGGAGCGGCAATTTACTCCCCTTTTAAGAAAAGTTGTAAAAAGTATCAGGGACTTGCATGATATTCTCAAATTGAATAAAAGATTTAATAAGCCGGATGACGAATTGTTGGCTTATGATATCGCGCATCATATTGGGTTGTCATTAGATGAAGAATACGAGTTACTGGGGCTGCTTCGCGAAGATCAACGCCTCGAATATATAAAACGGCATTTGAATAAGGTGTTGCCGGTGGTAAATGAAATGGAGGCCCTGAAGGAGCGGATAAAATTAAATGGCCATTTTAAAAATCTTTCAGGCAATTTTGATTTATAATGTTACTAAGTGTTTTACCGGATCACTTTTTAATCCGGTAAGTATTGTTTTATAATTTATTGCCTTTAAAACCCTCTATTTCTTTAATCGTAGTTCTGTTATGACAACTCTTTGTTTCGACTTTGGAAATACCCGTCTTAAATGTGCTGTTTTTATTAATAAAGATTTTGCCGAAGAATTGATATTGCCTGATGATTCTGCTGCAGAAATGAAAAAGCTTTTAGAAAAGTATCAGCCTCATCGCTCTATTCTTTCCTCAGTAATTGATCATAATCCTGCAGTTGAAGAAATTCTGAAGGAAAAAACGACTTTTCATAAACTTTCTTACGATAGTAAATTGCCTGTTACATCACCTGTCGGCAAACCTCATACCATTGGAGCAGACAGGATAGCGATGGTTGTAGCTGCAGTAAACCTTTACCCTGATCAGCATAACCTGGTAATAGGGCTTGGCTCCTGCATCACCTACAATTTTGTCAACAAGTATCACCAGTTTATAGGGGGAAGTATTTCTCCGGGTATGGAAATGCGTTTTAAGTCGCTCGAATACTACACGGCAAAACTACCACTTGTAGAGGCTGACTGGAATTTTCCTCTTTTGGGCTATGATACCAAAACCAATATTCAAAGTGGGGTAATTGCCGGAATGGCAAAAGAAATAGATGGAATTATAGATTTATATAAGGAAAAGTACGAGAACTTTAACGTGCATTTAACCGGTGGGGATATATCCTGGTTTGCTTCCCTGCTTAAAAATAAGATATTTGCAGACCCTTCTTTAATATACAAAGGGCTTTATGCCATCAGTGACTACAATCATGAATCCAAAACTTAGCTTTATTGTTTTTCTTATACTAACTTTTTATACTGCAAACGCACAGGAAAACTCGCCTTTTTCGAGATATGGATTGGGAGATGTCTATCCTTCTCAAAATGTTATCAACCGTGCAATGGGTAATATCTCAAGCACTTATGCAAATGGTCAGAGCGTCAATCTAGGCAATCCTGCTGCTTATAGCGAATTAAAGATTGTAACATACGATATTGGTGTAGCACTTGATACCCGCTCGTTAAAAAGCGCTAATCCTGTATTGAAATACAACTCTGTTAATCTGACTCCCTCTTATGTAGCCTTGGGTATGCCGTTGAGCAAAAAGCACAATTTAGGGCTTGCTTTCGGGCTAAAGCCATTGTCTCGGGTTAGCTATTCTATTCAAGACAATAAGAGAATTTATGGGGATAGCATTAATTATTTGTATGAAGGAGACGGCGGTCTTTACCAGGCTTTTGTAGGTATCGGCAAGCGCTGGGGCGGACTGCGAATTGGCATAAATACAGGATATATGTTTGGCACTAAACAAAATAGTACAATAACCACTCCTGTAGACAGTGTTTCTACCTACACATCTAATTCACAAACGCTTACTACTTTCAACAAGATATTTTTCAATGCAGGCCTTCAATATGATGCGATGTTAAGTAAGACAACGACCTTGCGATTTGGCTTTTCTGGCAATCTGAAACAAAAGTTGAATGCGCAGCAACAAATAAACAGGGAAACAATTACTTACGACGCAAATGGCTCTATGCAGAAAGTGGACAGTATTTACCAACCACAGGAGAAAGCAGGAAAAATTGAATTTCCCCTTTCATATGCTGCAGGCATAAGTCTCAATTCAAGTGTTATAGATCATTTAGGTAACAAATTTGAAAAAAGCATACTGGCAGTTGAATATGAAACAACCAAATGGGCAGATTACCGTTTCTTTGATCAGCCTGATAAACTTATTAATAGTTGGCAGTTTAAAGTTGGCGGACAGTTAACACCTAATCCCTTAAGCATTAAAAGTTATTGGGACAGAGTTAATTACCGCGCCGGATTTTACTATGGTAAAGAAGCTTTAAATGTAGAGGGGAATGAATTGCCGGTGTATGCGCTAACATTAGGAGCAGGCTTGCCTATTCGTAAATGGAGATCTTTTGACAACCAATATACTATTATTAATACTGCAATAGAAATTGGAAAAAGAGGAAATAAGAACAATAATATAACAGAAAGCTTTTTCCGGCTCTCCTTCGGACTTAACTTAAGTGATATTTGGTTTATAAAAAGAAAATATGAATAATGGAACTTTAAGGATATTCAAAATAGCAGCAGCCTTTTTTCTCGGCTGCTTTTTTGTTTGTTCCTGCGAGAATGACATTCGTGAAGTGCAAAATTTAAATCAGAAAACGCTTGGAATTGAGGAAGCAAAAGGGATCGAAAGCTATCTTAGCCAGGATGGAAAAGTAAAAGCTAAGCTAACCGCACCACTAATGCTTCGATACCAGTTAGATACGCCCAAAGTGGAATTTCCTAATTCTCTTAGAGTTGATTTTTTTGATGACAGTACAAAAGTAGAAAGTAAACTTTTTTCAAAATATGGCCGATACCTCGAAAATGAAAACAAGGTTTTTTTAAGGGACAGCGTGGTTGTTTTTAATATGTCGGGCGATACGCTTTTTTGTAAAGAATTGTATTGGGATCAGAATAAAGCAATTTTTTATACTGATAAAAATGTCATCATACACAAGCCTGACCAAAAGGTATTTGGAAATGGCTTAATTGCTGATCAGAGCTTCAAATGGTTTACTATTAAACATCCTCACGACAGTTATCTTAATATTCCTGACAGTTCTTTTTTAGGAGATTAAATAACACCTGTGTAAGCCCCTTTTCAGAGGCTTACATAATCAAGTGTTGGGGGATTATAACGATTTGTTATTTATTTTATTACTATAGTTTCATCAAAACAATGGGTCCCTGGTAAACTTATAAGTACTGTGTTCAGGGTAATTAAAAAAAGACGATATAGTAGATCTAGTCACTGAAAGTTGATGAATAATCCTCGGTAAATCTTTTATTTCCTGCGGTTTAATTAAAACAACACCAGTTGGAATTTCAATATCATTATTCTTAAACTCCTCATAAATGAATTTGGACACAATCATTAACGAAAAGCAATTTTTCTCTTTATAAATCTTTAAGGAAGAAGCGATTTCTGCGTTAAATTCAAGTCCCCAAACTATAACATCTGTTTGTTTTGAAATTAAAGAAAATGCTTTTTCTGCCGTTGATGCTGCTGAAATTGTAGCTATGTTGTTCAGTTCAATTACTTGTTCCAATAATGTTTTATCAACAGCTATACTACCTTCAACAATTAAAACATTCAATCTTCTTTCCATTCTCTTTTTGTGTTTGCAAAGAAAGTCTAAGTGCATTTACTGGCAAATAGAGCAAAATTTTAATCTTCTGTAGAATATAATAAGTAAATCCTGTAGTATATGTTCGACAAACGATGATTAGGTTAAACATCACTGATAAATAAAGGAAGGAAGTAACAGATGTAAGATGTGTAATATTTGCAATAAAAAAATCGATAATTAATGAAAAAGGGAAGCAATAAGTAGTGGTAGCTTTTCGAATTCTTTTGATTTATCAATAAAAAAATCTGCGCCTAGTTTTTTTGACCACGCCTTATAATAGTCATCACTTTGATTTGTACACATAATTATTGTGGTAGCAAACTTGTTATCTTTTAGATACCTTACCAAATCAATTCCACTCTTGTCAGGCAAATCGATATCTAATATTGCTAAATCAGGTTTTAAATCTTCCAGTATAGCAACAGCATGAGCATAGGTTCCGCAGGTTGTTAAATGAGTAATTTCCTTAAATTCTTTAAGAAGTTCTTCAAATTTTTTAACGATTAAAGGAGAATCATCAACGATCAGAACTTTCATTTTTTCTATTTGAATATGAGACTCAATAGAATTACAACAATAAATAGGATTATTGGGTGTTAAGAGGGTCATTCATAGAGAAAAGCAGGAATGGGATAGTAGCAAATCAGAAGTATCAAACTCTTTGCCAGCGCAAAATTCTCTTACATCAGTAATTTTTGTCGATTAATTTATTAAACCAAGTATTACCTTTTTATGTCCTTATGTCATAACCTCTACAAATTCTTCAATTACTATCTTTTTTCAAATGAGTTTATGCTCCAAGGCGTATTGTGTAAGATCCGCATTGGTTTTCATGTTCATTTTTGCCATTATTCGAGCACGATAAGTACTTATGGTCGTAACACTTAAATAGAACATGCTGGCTATTTCTGATACTGACTTTCCTGCCGCAAGCAGTTTCAATACTTCAAACTCCCGGTCAGATAAAAGCTCATGGGGCAACTTATTTGATTGATCATTAAAAGTAGAAGCAAGCTTTTCGGCAATGGAAGCTGTAATATATTTTTTTCCTGATAAAACTTTGTGTATCGCGTTTACCAATTCTTCCGTAGCAAGATCCTTATTTAAGTATCCGGCAGCGCCTGCTTTTAAAGCTCGGATCGCATATTGTTCTTCGGGATGCACACTTAATACTAGTACGGGAATTTTGGGGTGATTTTGCTTGATATACTGCAATGCTTCTAAACCACTTCTTCCCGGCATAGAAAGATCGGTAACTACTACATCCCACGCATCGGCATTGACTGTTTTTATCAAATCTTCTGCATCTCCTACCTCATGAATTTCAGCAGATTGAAATTCTTCAAGTAAGATATCTTTTAGACCCCTTCTTACAACAGCGTGATCATCGGCAATCAAAATACGCATTAATTTTAACCTCTTTTAAATCAACTGATTATACAAAAGTAAAATCTACTTCATATTTTTCTTCGTTTTAATGTTAAATTACGTCAATTCGAATATATTCTACAGTTTCATTAAACCCAACGAGTGCAATTATATGCTTTTATTCGTTGTTGTTTAGCTACTTATATCAAAGATATTTGCACAGAAACCTCTGTACCTTTCCCAGGTTCACTTGCAATATTATACTTTCCATTTAACATTGCTACCCGCTCTTTCATTCCTAATAGACCCAGCGTTTTTCGTTCCCCCTTTTTAGTTACATCAAACCCCGAACCATTATCGGAGATAAACAGGTTGAGAAAATTATCGAACTTTTCTAGTCTGCAAATTACCTTAGTGGCATGTGCATGTCTTGCAACGTTAGTCAAAGACTCTTGTAATATTCTAAACACACCAATTGAAATATCGGGGGAAAACTTGTTATCACTAACATTAGAAGAAAACTCTACAGGAATACCAGTGTGCCTGGTAAAATCGTTGCTTTGCCATTCTATGGCATCTGCAAGACCAAGATTATCGAGGATGCTTGGCCTTAATTCTGTTGATATTTTTCTTACACTGTTAATAGTTCCATCAATCAGTTCAAGCATTCCTTTTATTTTAAGGTCTACATTTTCATCCCGCGTTGGTATTTTTTTATTTAACCATGAAATATCCATTTTCAGAACGGTTAACTGCTGACCCAGCTCGTCATGTATTTCCCGCGCCATTTTTGTTCTTTCCTCTTCTCTTATATTTTGAAGATGAGACGCAAGTTCACGTAGCTGTTTATTCATTTGCAGCAACTCTTCCTGGCTTTTTTTCTGTTCAGTAATGTCATTAGCCGTAACCAAAAGCTCTGTTACTTTTTTTTCTTCATTTTTTATGGGTATTATAGTTACCTCAGCAGTTTTTAATCCCGAAGGAAGTTCATTGCAGGTTATAAATTTTATGATTTGTCCCAAAGCAATAGCATCACTAAAGGCCTGCGTAAACTTGTCAATATTTCTTAAAGGAATTACCTCTCCAAAATTTTTACCTATTGCTTCCTCTTTTTTTATTCCAATAAGTGTTGTATACGCGGTATTTACAGCTTCATATCTATACTTGCCATTTTCTTCTACTTTTAAAAGCCACATTGCATTGAGCGTACTGTTGTAAATCAGCGATAATTGCTCCTCATTTTGTTGCAATTGTTTTTCTGCTTTCTTTCGTTCAGTAATATCACGGAAATTAGCAATAATTGCATTTATATTAGGATCGTTCAGCGAATTAGTATACTTACATTCAATGTATTTATAACTTCCATCACCAAGTCTGCATCTTAATTCAAGCTGTTTTACACCCTGCGGATTATTAATAATATTTGCAAAAAAATCGAAATTTGTTTTCTTGTCGTCAGGATGAAAATAGTTAAGGCGATCAGTGCCTACCATTTCTTCTTTTGTATATCCAAGCATCTTTTCGGCAGATGGACTGATATATAGAATAATACCTTTTGAAGAAAGTAACACTATACCATCAGAACTATTTTCTAACAAAGCCCTAAATCGCCTTTTTCGTGCAATTACTCGTTGCTCCGCCTGTTTTCTTTCTGTAATATTTAATAATGTAGATATAGAACCAGCGTATTTACCGTCTTTAAAAATGGGTGTAGACTGTACTAAAGTATGAATTGGGAGATTGTTATGATTATAAAAAGTAAGTTCATGAAGTTTCGAAATGCCTCGTTTTCTTTCCTCTATACTGTTCAGAGCCTTTTTCATGTCTTCTTTATAAAGGAAATCAAAGGCATTTCTTCCAATCATTTCTTCAACGGTGTGTCCTAAAAGGGAAGCAAGATATTCATTCACAAAAAGGGTAATATTATTTTCATCGATCTGCCATATACCCTCTTGTAAAGTTTCTACAATTTTTCTAAATCTCTCCTGGCTTTCTTTCAGTGCCAGTTCCGCTTTTTTATTATTGGTAATGTCGCGAAAATAGATGGAAAGGCCATTAGCTGAGGGATAGATGGACCCTTCCAACCACTTATTCAGTGGAGGATAATAGTCTTGCACCTGAACTACTTTTTGTTCTTCCATTGCTTGACAACAAGCATAATAAAATGTATGGTTAATCACTTCCGGAAATTCCTTCCATATGTTTTTACCAATCATTTCCTTTGTTTCCTTTCCGTGTATCCTACTGGCTTCTCTATTTACATAAGTAAAATTCCAGTTATTATCTAGTCCAACAAAACCATCTGTAATCCGTTCAAAAATGCTAACGACTTCTTCGGTTTTATCTTTTACCCTGTGTTCAAGTCGGTCATTTAACTCCTTTAATTCTTGTTCTAATGCTTTGCGTGTGGTAATATCTTTTGCCACAACCACAAATCCTGTTATAATGGCTAGTTCATTTTTTAATACTGTCGCCGAAACCAACGTCCATTTTTCAAAATTATTTTTATGATAGTGCTTAATCTCCCCCACCCAACAACCTTTTTTTTGAAGAATAGTTAATATTTCTTCTCTTCTCCAGTAAGGATTTGAGCTCATCCATAAATTAAAAATACTTTTACCAATCACTTCTTTTTCCTCAAACCCGTATATTGACTCAGCGCCTTTATTCCAGCTGACTATGTTATAATTTTTTCCAACTGAAATAATGGCGTCATTTACCTTATTTACCAGGCCGGCCAGGTAGGTGATCTGGTCATCCTTTTTCTTGATTTCATCAATGTCTTTAATTACTGATACCGTTCCTTTTATATCGTCATGATTACCATCATTTGCTGAAGCAAGTATAAAAGTTTTTTTGTTTTCTATAAAAGCCCTCAGACAAAGTGTTACATTTATAACGGTCTTGTCTTTTCGCTTAAAGACCGTTGGAATAATTGCGTACTGCTCTTTGCTGGTAAGAACACTGGTAAAAAGTGTGGCAATCATTTCAGAAGTAAAATTTCCATCGACATCTGCAGGTCCCAATTCAAGCAACTCCTTTTTTGTATAACCTAAAGATGTAAGAGCGGTTTTGTTTGCATCTACAATTTTCATGAGTTGGGGATCAATAATGAAAATATTGTCTGATGAACAAGCAAAGGCTGCCTTTAAAAGACAGATATCTTCCCAATGGTTATTTTCATAAGTCGGGTTAATTGACATACAAAAAAATTAAATTCAAGAAAAATAAGGGTTAAAATTACCTTTTAAAGTACATGGGAGACCTAACTGATTAGCAACGAAAAGTTAAAGAACAAAACATGCATGATTATTCTTGGTTAAGTCAGATTAAGACGGCGAATCAAACTATAACTTTTAACCTCAACAGAAAACCTGTATAATCAAAGAACGATAATTATTTGAGCGATAAATTTCACTAATTAGTGGCATTGTATTTTTAGATATTCAAATTATTTTTGAAACACTATAAATTAATTTAATTATCAGTCATATAATTGCAACTTAAACTGATTAGGCTATTATCTTTATTAGGTTTTAGGCTTATTGTTGTAGTAACTTTAATAACAAATAAGCTGGAAAGTCTTCGTTTTTAAAATCCCCCTAAAAAGAGGCCTTCACTCATTTGTGAAGGCTTCTAATTTTCTTAAATGGTTTTATAAGATTTATGGTAACTATAATAAAAAATTTTAGAAGCATAAAAGTTTGCCTAATGAACTTACTCATCATTGCCAACAACCGTTTATGCTAGTTCTTGTACGTAAATTGGTTGTCCAGTTTGAAGGGGCAAAAAACATATCGCAAATAGTGCGTGTCCAATTGTAATGATCATAGACTGTTGTTGCCTTGTAATTTACTTTTACATGTTGTCCTAAAGCTATAACGGGTATTCGATTGCCTGCTGAACCATCATCTTCATCGAAATAAATAACAAATATGCTGTTGTGAGTTCTGCACCATTCTGCTAGTGAAGATAAATGAGTCTTTAACCATTCATCTCCTGCCGACACACTACCATCGTGCATGTCATTCATCAAGTTAGGACTAATACATACCACATTTTCGAGTTTTGTATAATCTGTAGGAAAAGTTGAAAAGGGTTTGTTTATTGAAGGCGGAACATTTGCAAAAATGGGAGTAGGATTAATCTTTTCCACGTAGTAGCCAGATTTACATACTATGCTGCCTGTTAATGGTAATCCTTCGCTATACCATGCAAACGATTTACCTACACTATTTAATTCTGTAAAAAGGTTTGGGGCTCTAAGAGCTGTCGAATCTATGCAATTGTCATTAGTTATACCATTAGGCTGACCTGCAAAAAAATCTACATAGTTTGGATAACTCGGGTGAGTTATAGCATGCATATTGGTAAATAATGTTCCGCTTGCAACAAGGGAATTAATATAGGGAGCATCAGTGCTTCCTATGATGCTACTATATTTTTTGTTCTCAAACCAAACAAAAATAATATGGTCAGGATGCGGGAGAGGTGTGCTAATTTCCTGGCTTTGTATATTTCGAATATCCTTTTTACAGCCGAAAAAAGGAAGGATCAGGAATATTAGTAAAGATGGAGACTTTACACGGAGTACCATTTTGCCTTACAATTTATAAAAATTGACCAAGTTTTAAGCCAGACTGGCAAGCGCGTTTTAAAAGAATCTATAAAATACAATATCAGCAGGCTCACCTGACAATAACTCCCTCTCCTTATATTTTTTGTTGTTGTGCAGTTTATTAAGAAATGAATAGTGATCGCTTTGATCGGTAGCAGGTACTAAACATCTACAACTGGGCAGCTGACTATTTTTAGTTGCAGAAATGTTTTGATTGTTGCAACGGGCAATAATACCATTAGTAATAATTATTGTAACAATAGAAATTAAAATAATAATAACTTTTTGCATTTTTGATCAATATTATTTGCGATCTAATAATTTCTGCAGTAGCCTTTTTAGGAACATTTTATTAGCTATAAAATTGATTTTAATATCAGCGTATTCAAAGGACAAGCTGTATAAACTGGAAAAATGAGAGTATGAATTGTCTATAAATAATCCGGTTAGAGTATTAAATTTGATTATTGAATATTAAACTGCTTTGACGAAAATTATAATTTGTATTTTATCGGTTTTTTTTCAAATCCCTGCCTTTACCCAACAGGTCAAACAATATTCTTTTAAGCATTTTTCTGTTTCTAATGGACTTGCCTCAAACCGTGTTACTTCGATAAATCAGGATAAAGATGGCTACATCTGGTTAGCTACCACCAACGGACTGCAGCGGTATGACGGACATAGTTTTCTTACCTTCACGACACAAAAAAATAACCCTTCCACCATTCCTTCCAATGACATTAATACTTTATACTCTGATAAAAAAGGCAATCTTTGGCTTCTTACTGATAATAATACCGTTGGCATTTTTGACACAAAAAAATTTGTATATAATAACGTAAGATTACCAAAGGACACAGTAAATTATTTTCTGCCACAACATCTTGTTGAATTGCCAACTGGCGAACTGTTGCTTATTAAAAACAATCGGGCAGTTTTATGGTATGTTGAAGATAAAAACGAGTTTGTAAACGCAGATTACATATTACCACATCCTACCAGGTGGAAACCAAATGAAATAACCTGGGATGCCCGGATAAAAAGATACTGGATGAGTTGCGACTCAGGGTTAGTTCAATATGATCCGGCAACAAAACATTTAAATTACCAGGGGCATAATATTGATGCGGATCCTGTCATTAAAGCATTTGCCAATCAACGTTCTCCTGTCAATGTTCGTGTTGATGCCAAAGGAAACGTTTTTTTCTATTATTGGTATTTACATCAACCGGCACCATATTTAATGCGTTACAACCGTGAACTGGAACAGGCCGAACGTTATTTACTTAGCAACGAACTGCAAATAGGCTATCACGAGATCACAGGATTTTTATTGCAAAATAATGGAAGGTTATGGGTGTACGGTATGCCGTTTTTTGCAGAATGGACTGATGGAAAAAGACCCTTTATTTCTTTAGCCAATGAATACAAAAACGAGCAAAGTATAAACTTCGATTATCCTTTTCATGCTATAGAAGACCGGGAAAATAATATATGGATAGCGACAGACAATGGCGTATTTCTTTTTAATCCGGACGCACAGGTGTTTAATACTTATAATTTAGTAAGGCCTGGAGAAAAGATGCTGGAATCACCTGTACAGGCTGTAGCCGAAACAGGTGACGGAAGAATTTTTGTTGGGTGTTGGGGACAAGGTTTATTTTGCTTTGATACCGCATTTAATCCTCTTTCCTTGCCAGTTTCTTTTAAAAGCAGGTATAAGGATATGTTGATCTGGGACATGGCTTTTCACAGCAGAAGTAAAAAATTATGGATAACCCAGCAGGATGGAGTATTGGATGTGTATGATCCTAACGCAGATCGGACTGTAAGACTTGCGCCAAAGATTTTTCGAGGCTCCACCATAAGACAGATTGATGAGGATACATCGGGCAACTTGTGGTTTGGCACACAAAACGGCCAATTGATTAAATGGGATTACAAAAGGTCTGGCAACGATCCCTCAAAAGGATATGAAGTTATTTATCAGACTGCCCAAATTCTAAAGATTCATTATGACTACGCTGGTTATATATGGTTGGGTACTTTGGGCAAAGGCCTCATTAAAATTGATACCAGAACACATAAAGTTGTGCGCACTTTTACTACAAATAGCCAGCCCGGCGAAAGGATTTTTATGGATGCTCCTGGTGATATGACCTACTACAATGACAGTACATTACTTGTGTCAGCTCGCTGTTTAAATATCATTAATACAAAAACAAATAAAGTAAGCTTTATTACTTCAGAAGATGGCCTTCCTTCCAACACAACAGAGTCATTGCAACGTGACAGAAATGGAATTGTCTGGATTGGGATGTCAAACGGAATATGCCGGCTAAACCTTCAAAAAAAAGTGATTAGCTACTACGACAGGAGAGATGGAATCGCATATGATAAGTTTAGTATGGCAGGCGTAGAACAATTATCAGATAAAAGAATGATTTTTTTTACTGATCATAATTTTCTTGTTTTCGATCCTGCTAAAATAGCCCAGGGAAGTGATCCGCCAAGGCCATACATTACTTCTTTTAAACTTGCAGGAAATCCTTTGTCCATTGATTCGTTGTTGAATACCGGTAAAGTCATCCTTAAATACAATAACACTTCTATCGGTATTAACTTCAGCGCATTAAGTTATTTGTATCAACGGAAACTGCATTATTACTATCAATTGCAGGGGTTGGATAAGGACTGGATACATTCTGACCATCCCACAGAAATTGTTTACAATTATTTGTCACCAGGTAATTATGTTTTTAGAGTAAAAAGTGAAAATGCTGATGGCATTGCCAATGGTGCAATTGCTTCCATTCCTATAATTGTTGGAACTCCGGTTTGGAATCGGTGGTGGTTCTATGGCTTAATTGCACTTTTGATTGTATTAATCTTGTATTTGGTAGATAAGGAGCGGATGAATAAAAGGGAATCACTTCAGCAAATTCGTAGCCAGATTGGCCGTAACCTCGCCGATGAAATTACCACTACCCTGAATAATATTAATGTTCTCAGTGAGATTGCCAAAATAAAAGCAGACAAAAACATTGAGCAATCAAAAGAATACATTCAGCAAATCAGCGCTAAAAGCAGGTACATGACCGAGGCAATGGATGATATCATGTGGAGCATTAACCCGGAGAATGATAGCATGAAGAAAACAGTGATACGTATGAAAGAGTTAACAGAAGGAACAAGCAGTGTTTATGAAAAAAATATTGAGTTGATTGTAGGCGAAAAAGTGGAAACCCTTGAACTGGATATGAAAGTGCGGCACGAACTTTTTTTCTTTTATAAAGAAGCGATAACTTTTTTAGTGCACAACGTCAGCTGCCAACAAATTTTTGTAAATATTAAGCAGATGAAACCAAAGTTCATAATTGAAATTATTTGTGAATGTTTACAAGCAAATGATCTTAAAATGGCGTTTGAAAGGCTTGTTCAGAAAAGAGTAGAAGCGCTGCCGGCAACAATCGACGTACTCGCTGATACCAAAAGCTTCTCGGCAGTTCTTTATATTGATCTGAAATAATTGCTGCTAAAAGCGAAAAAATGCTCTTTTCCGGTCAATAATTCCAAACCTTGCAAAACTTACTTTTGTGGTAACTCTTTATGCAAAGTCTTCTTTCTATAAAAAATCTCTCAATTAGCTTTAGAAGCGAAGAAAAGACTTCTGCTGCCGTTACCAGTGTATCTATCGATGTACAAAAAGGAGAGCTGGTTGCTGTAGTTGGAGAGTCGGGTTCTGGCAAATCTGTTACTGCTTTATCTATTTTGAACTTGCTTCCTTCCCCGCTTGCGCAGTTTGAACAGGGCGAAATATGGTTTACAGATAAAGAAGGAAAAAGAACAAATCTTTTAAATGCTTCCCCGCAATATTTGAGGCACATACGTGGAAATGAAATTTCAATGATTTTCCAGGAACCGATGACTTCATTAAATCCTGTGTTTACATGTGGCAACCAGGTAATGGAAGCAATTGTTCTTCATCAAAAAATATCAAAGGAAAAAGCGAAGCAAAAAACCCTAGATTTATTTGATCAGGTTCAGCTTCCGTTACCTCCATTAATATATGACCGTTATCCTCACCAGTTAAGCGGTGGTCAAAAACAACGTGTTATGATTGCGATGGCTATGAGTTGCAATCCATCGTTACTTATATGCGACGAACCTACTACGGCTCTTGATGTCACAGTGCAAAAAAACATTCTGCAGTTGATAAAAACTCTTCAGCAACAAAAAAACATGGGAGTAATTTTTATATCGCATGACTTAGGAGTAGTTGCTGAAATTGCCGATAAAATAATAGTAATGTACAAAGGTCGCATCGTTGAAAAAGGCGAACGAAACGATGTTTATAAAAACCCTCAACATTCTTATACCAAAGCTTTGCTTGCATGCAGGCCGGCACTACATGCAAAAGGTGAAAGACTGCCTGTGGTCAGTGATTTTGTAAATGGTAAACTTACCAGCAATACCTCATTGCAGGAGACGCTTCCATTAAAACCAGTGTTAGTACAGCCGTTTACAGAAGCAGGTGTACCGCATCAACCTTTGCTCTCGGTGCAAAATTTAAAAGTTTGGTTTCCTGAAAAAAGAAAACTATTTGGAAAGGCAGGAACATTTATAAAAGCGGTTGATGATGTGAGCTTTGAATTGTATGAAGGAGAAACATTGGGTCTCGTAGGAGAATCAGGATGTGGTAAAAGCACTTTAGGAAGAAGTATATTACAATTGATTGAGCCAACAGAAGGCAATATAATTTTTAAAGGAAAAGATCTTCGGAAAGCGCGAAAAGAAGAATTGCGAATTTTACGAAAAGACATGCAAATCATTTTCCAGGATCCTTACTCTTCTCTAAATCCGAGAATGACTATTGGACAGGCAATAGGAGAACCTTTAGAAGTGCATAACCTGGTTAAAAATAAACGCGAAAAAAAGGAAAAGGTTATAGAATTGCTGGAAAAGGTAAATCTTGCACCTGACTATTATTCTCGATATCCACATGAGTTTAGCGGTGGACAAAGACAACGAATTGTTATTGCAAGAGCCCTGGCATTGCACCCGTCATTTATTATTTGTGATGAAAGCGTATCAGCACTTGATGTGAGTGTACAGGCACAGGTGCTTAACCTGTTAAATGACCTAAAAAAAGAATTTCGGTTTACTTATATCTTCATCTCACACGACCTTTCCGTAGTGCGGTATGTAAGCGACAGAATAATGGTAATGAACAAAGGGAAAATAGAAGAAACCGGAAACGCAGAAGATATCTACTTACATCCACAGAAAGATTACACAAAAAAACTTATAGCAAGTATGCCAAAAGGTTTTGTGGAAGCATGATCAAACTCTTATCGCAGTCTTACAAATTTTAAAGAATTATTTTAAATCCAGTTCCTGTGCTTCTGTTGTATTTTTTGCTTCTGCGTTGGTTTCTATAATACTCTGATACAACTTTTGCGATTCATGGGTAAGAAGATCGATATTAATAGTTATTTTGGGTAATAAATCTGTCAGGGTATTTATGCGACCTTCAACATTTAAAAATTTATTAAGCACTACTACTTTTCTTGCTTCTAAAATGCAATAGCCACTTTGAAAACTGCCTCTCTCGTATCTAACAATATATCCTGCTTCTTCCAGGACTTTTTCGATTTTATTAAGTGTTGCCTGATTATATTTCATACGCTACTACAGGTATTTGCTTCAATTAATATATTAAAAATAATCTTCTTGTTGCTATAACATTCTGGTTGCCCTTACACAGAAAAAGTTGAGTGAAGAACTTAATGTACAAGTGTGCGACGCAACTAAAACTGAATTAAGTGCAAAAAGCCGGTTTCAAAAAAAAATCATCAAAAGCTTTAAACCTTACTTACCATTTTTATTACCGGTACTATCATCTCCTCCATGCTTACCCCGCCGTGCTGAAACGTGTTGCGGTAATAGTTTACGAAGTGGTTGTAGTTATTCGGATAACAAAGAAAACCGTCTTCTTTTGCAAAAATAAAAGATGAATTTACATTTGGTACCGGAAGTCCTGCCTGCCTTGGGTCTTTGAAGGCCAATACATCTTTGTTTTCATAGTTTAGGTTGCGACCATGCTTATAGCGAAGGTTTGTGGTTGTTTGTTTATCGCCTATTACTTTACAGGGAGTTTTTACCTTTACCGTACCATGATCGGTGGCAACTATGAGGTTAACTTTTTTATCTGCTATTTTTTTAAGAGCCTGGTTTAGCGTTGAGTGTTCGAACCAGCTTTTAGTGATACTACGATAGCTTATTTCATCGCCTGCTAATTCTTTCAGCACTTCCATCTCGGTACGGGCATGACTAAGCATATCAACAAAATTGTAAATTATAATATTCAAATCGTTTCCCATCATGTTATGAATATTATTAGCCAACTGCAATCCATCATTATTGTTAACAACCTTCGTGTAGGTATATTTCATGTTGTCCTTTCTCAATCTTTTCAACAACCCTTTGAAAAAAGTTTCTTCAAAAAGATTTTTACCTCCTTGTTCATCATCATTTTTCCATTCTATGGGAAATTGCTTTTCTATTTCAATTGGAAGCAATCCACTAAAAATAGCGTTGCGGGAATATTGGGTAGCTGTAGGTAGGATGCTGTAAAAAGTTTCTTCTTCCAATATTCTGAAGTTTTCTGCAAACAATGGCTGAATAGCTTTCCACTGGTCAAACCTAAGATTATCAATTAATAAAAAGAAGGTAGGAGTTCCTTTCTCCACGTGCGGTAAAACTTTATACTGCAACAAATTATGACTCATAATAGGACCATTATTCTTTGGGTCTATCCATGAGGTGTAGTTACGGCTGATGAATTTAAAAAACTCAGTATTTGCTTCCTGCTTTTGACTGTGAAATACTTCCTGCATCTCGGGGCTGTCACTTTTTTCCATTTCCAGTTCCCAGTACACCAGCTTTTTATAAATATCCATCCATTCGTTGTAATCAGGATTATTATTGAGCGCCATAAATAAATCCCTGAAATGTCGCTGGTAAGCAGTAGTGGTTTTTTCAGCGACGAGGCGTCGGTTATCGATGATTTTTTTTAGGCTTAACCAAACTTGGTTAGGATTTACAGGCTTTATAAGATAGTCACTTATTTCGTGACCAATAGCATCATCCATTAGGTTTTCCGTTTCATTTTTAGTAATTAATACAACTGGTATCTGCGTATTAACTTCTTTTATCTGTGCCAGTGTCTGAAGCCCGGTTAAGCCCGGCATACTTTCATCCATCAGTACAACATCGACTGCATTATCCTTTACATACTCAACAGCATCAAAGCCATTCGTTAGTGTGTCCACTTCATATCCCTTATTCTCTAAAAATAATTTTTGACTTTGCAAACTTTCTATTTCATCATCTACCCACAAAATTTTTCCTAATGACATAATGCAAACAGTATTTAAATGTTCAATTTTTCAAAATTACCTTTTTTAATACTGCCAATAGTAGATTTGCCGGACGATAGTTTATTTTAACAACAAGTTTTTCAATGCCTTCTACACCGCGAAAAATTATTAATGACCCTGTTTATGGTTTTATAACTATAAATCACCCGCTTATTTTTAAAATTACAACTCATACTTATTACCAAAGATTACGAAGGATTTATCAAATGGCACTTGCCCACCTGGTGTATCCTGGGGCAGTACATAGCAGGTTTCACCACTCTTTGGGAGCATACCATTTAATAAGTAACGCCATAACCGAGCTTTGTAGTAAAGGCACAGAAATAACTGAGGAGGAAGAAGTTGCAACAAAAGCAGCTATTTTATTGCATGATATCGGACATGGTCCTTTTAGTCATGCACTTGAAAATATTTTATTGGAGGGAATGCATCATGAGACTTTGAGCTTGCATATCATGCGACTGATGAATGAAGAATTTGGAGGTGAACTGCAAATGGCTATAGATATTTTTACCGATAAGTATCCAAAAAAATTTCTGCACCAGTTGGTGAGTGGCCAGCTGGACGTAGACAGGATGGATTATCTGACACGGGATAGTTTTTTTACAGGCGTAAGTGAAGGTGTAATTGGCTATGACCGAATAATAAAAATGCTGGTAGTACATAACGGAGAGCTGATGGTAGAAGAAAAGGGAATATACAGTATTGAAAAGTTTTTGGTTGCGCGCCGTTTGATGTATTGGCAGGTTTACCTGCATAAAACAGTACTTGCAGCAGAAAAAATGCTGGTTAAAATAACGGAACGTGTAAAAGATATTTTTGACAAAAACGATTCTTTGCTAAAAACAGGAACGGCTGTTGATTATTTTATCGGCGAATTTGACGGCAAGATGAATGAAGAGGCTTTACAAAACTTTGTACGGCTCGATGATTTCGATTTTATGCACGCTATTAAAACCTGGAGTACTCATCCTGATATTGTATTAAATACCTTGTGCAATAGTATTTTAGACAGAAAGTTATTAAAGATTAAACTCGAGGCGCAACCATTTATCGAAGAGGAAATGCATCAAAAGTTGCACAATGCTTGTCAAGTACTAAATATAGATGCGCATGAGGCGGGATATTTATGTTTTACAGGAGAAACTGTAAATACAATGTATAAAACGACGGATGAGCAAATAAACATATTATTTAAAAACGGGCAGGTAAAAAATATTTCACAAGTTGATAACGCACTTATACATAAAACGCTTTCAAGCGCTGTCAAAAAATTTTACATTTGTTATTACGAATAGTATTGACTAATAATTATCCTTTCTACGAAAAAGGCAATTACAGCTAATGCTCGTCTAATTCTCTAAACTCTGAAAAATGACATTTACTGCAAATCAAATAGCGGTTTTAATCAAAGGAAAAATTGAAGGAAACGCCGATACCGCTGTTGGCAGTTTTGGCAGAATTGAAGAAGCGGAAAACGGACAGCTTGCATTTTTAGCTAATCCTAAATATGAGGAATATTTATATACCACGCAGGCTTCTGTAGTTATAGTATCAGAAAAACTTGATTTAAAGCAAAATGTAAACTGCACACTTATACGTGTACCTGACCCCTATACTGCTTTTGCAAGTCTGTTGCACTATTACGAGCAATTAAAAACACAGCAATTGAATGGGGTGCAGGAACCCTCTTTTGTTTCCCCAACTTGTAAAAAAGGCGAAAATGTATTTATAGGAGCATTTGCTTATATTGGAGAAGCAAGTGAAATTGGCAATAATGTAAAAGTATTTCCTGGTGTATATATAGGAAATAATGTAAAAATAGGGGACAATTCTATTTTACATCCTGGCGTTAAAATTTATCATGATTGTTCGATTGGTAAAAATGTCACTATTCACGCTGGTGCTGTTATAGGAGGCGATGGCTTTGGCTTTGCACCACAGGCGGATGGTTCATTTAAAAAAGTACCCCAAATAGGAAACGTGATTATTGAAGACAATGTCGAAATTGGTTCAAATGCAACCATTGACAGGGCAACAATAGGATCAACCATAATAAAAGCAGGTGCAAAACTGGATAATTTAATTCAGATAGCGCACAATGTAGAAGTAGGTAATAATACAGTCATTGCAGCGCAGGCAGGTGTAAGCGGCAGCACTAAAATAGGTAATAATGTAATGATCGGTGGACAGGCAGGTGTTGTTGGCCACATCCAGATAGCTGATGGCAGTAAAATAAACGCACAAAGTGGTGTAAGCAAGTCTATAAAAACACCAAAATCTACTGTAACAGGTTCTCCGGCATTTGATTATACCAGTGCTCTTCGTAGCCAGGCTATCACGAGAAATCTTCCTGAAATGGAAAAACGTCTTACCGAGCTGGAAAACAAAATCAAACTTTTATTAGAGGAGCGATTAGCGATAAACCAATTATAATAATTCCTTATTATTCCTTCAATTTTCATTTTAATTATAACTATAACAGTTATATATCGTTACCCGTTTATAATATAATCCGATACTTTTCATACTTTCGTGCCCTTTATAATTATGAACAGTAGCGGACAATCTTATCAACATACTATACAGGATGAAATAAGTATTTCAGGAGCCGGCATCCATACGGGGCAATCAGTTACTATGCGTATAAAGCCTGCTGCTCCGAATACGGGTATTAATTTTCAGAGAGTAGATCTGCCGGGAAAACCGATAGTGAAAGCAGATGTGGACTTTGTGGTTGAGACGAACCGCAGCACAACGTTAGAAAATAACGGCGCGCGTGTTAGTACCATCGAGCATTTAATGGCGGCATTGGTAGGAATGCAGGTAGATAATGCTTTGATAGAAATTGACGGCGAAGAAGTTCCGATACTGGACGGAAGTGCCCAGCCTTTTGTCGAAGCGCTTCAAAAAGCAGGATTGCAAGAACAAAACGCTGTTAAAATTTATTATAACATCGAGCATAATATCACTTTCTCCGATGAAGAGAAAAAAGTGGAAATGGTAGCGTTACCTTATAATGAATATCGCATAAATACTCTCATAGATTTCAATAGCCCTGTCTTAGGAACCCAGCACGCTGCAATAAAAAATATTGCTGATTTCAACACAAGTATTGCGCCTTGCAGAACTTTTTGTTTTTTTCACGAATTGGAATGGCTGTTAGCACACAACTTGATAAAGGGGGGAGATATTAATAACGCCATTGTAGTGGTTGATAAAGAGGTAAGCGAAGAACAGGTAGAAAGAATATCGAAAGTATTTAACAAAAAAGACGTACAAATAAGTTCTGAGGGGATTTTAAACAACTTGGAACTCAGGTTTCCTAACGAGCCTGCTCGCCACAAACTATTGGATGTAATTGGAGATCTGGCATTGGTAGGATATCCTTTTAAGGCGCATATTATCGCTAACAGACCTGGTCATGCAAGTAATGTAAAATTTGCAAAGAAGATCAAAGAACACATTAAAAAGTATAAAAACCGGCAGGAAGTTCCTAAATACGACCCTAATAAACCTGCCATTTTAAATGTTCAGCAAATCGAACAGGTTTTGCCGCATCGCTATCCTTTTCTGTTAGTTGATAAAGTAATCGAACTTACAGAAAAAGTTGTTGTCGCTATAAAAAATGTGACTTACAACGAGCCTTTTTTCCAGGGGCATTTTCCTAACAACTCAATAATGCCGGGAGTTTTACAGGTGGAAGCTCTCGCACAGGCAGGAGGTTTTCTTGCAATACCAAGAGATACGGAAGATAAATATGACACCTATTTTTTAAAAATTGAGAATTGCAAATTCAAGCAGAAAGTTATACCAGGCGATACACTTATTTTAAAAATGGAATTGCTTCAACCTATCCGCAGGGGAATTTGTGAAATGAAGGGAACCATATTTGTCGGTGATAAAATTGTTACAGAAGCTACTTTGGTGGCACAAATTGTAAAAAGACCAAAAGCATGAGCATAAGTCCGCTTGCCTATATACACAAGGATGCAAAAATCGGCGAAAATGTAACAATTGAACCTTTTGCTGTCATTCAAGGCGAAGTTTCCGTAGGTGATGGAAGTCATATTATGTCGCATGCCGTGATCATGGATGGTTCCAACATAGGAAAAAACTGTGTTATTTATCCCGGCGCAGTAATTGGTGCTATTCCGCAGGATCTAAAGTTTATCGGAGAAAAAACGACGGTTGAAATAGGAGATGGAACTACTATACGTGAATGTGCAACCGTAAATCGTGGTACAAAAGATAAATGGAAAACTGTTGTAGGACAAAATTGTCTTATCATGGGCTATGCTCATATTGCTCATGACTGTATATTAGGTAATAATGTCATTCTTGCCAATGCTGTTCAACTAGCCGGACATGTAGAAATAGGAAATTATGCTATAATGAGCGGATTAAGTGGGGCAGTTCAATTTACCCGTATTGGTGCTCATACTTATGTAGCAGGTCATACTGTAGTAAGAAAAGACGTTCCACCTTATGTAAAAGCGGCCCGTGAACCTATGAGTTTCGCTGGAATAAATACAGTTGGTCTTCAACGGTCTAAATTTTCTCCGGCAAAAATTCAGGAAATAACAGACATCTATAAGATACTTTTTATTGAAAAAAATACAACAACTGCCGCTCTCGAAAAAGTAGAAGCTACATTTCCGCCTACCCCTGAAAGAGATGCGATCCTAAATTTTATTAAATCTTCTAAAACCGGTATCATTAAGCGACCGTCCAAAACCGAGAGCGATGAGGATAAACCTTTTTAACGCCGGAAAACGCTTTAACCGAGACTGGATATTTAGAAAGGCCGACTTAACTTTTTTACCTGGCCACACTTACGCTATCACAGGGTCTAACGGGAGTGGCAAAAGTACGCTGTTGCAGACGGTTGCCGGTAGTATGGATATTAGCGAAGGAAAAATTGACTGGCAAGTGAATGGTGCTTCTGTTGAAGCAGATAATATTTACAGGTATCTAACTATTGCCGCACCTTATGTTGAAGTAATCGAAGAAATGACGGCAGCAGAATTTCTGCAATTTCACCGGCAATTTAAACCTTTATTAAAGGGAATCTCAATAACAGAAATTATAAATCTGGTCGGATTAGAAAAAGCAGCAACGAAGCAAATTCGCTATTACTCTTCAGGTATGAAACAACGAATTAAACTTGCGCAGGCGATCTTTTCCGATTCTCCACTTCTGTTGCTTGATGAACCTTGTACCAACCTGGATGTAAGTGGTTTTGAATTGTACCAAAAGCTTATACTTGACTACGCCGCAAATAAAACTATAATTGTAAGCAGCAATGATGTAAACGAATTTTCCTTTTGTGAGAATGTAATCAATATTATGGATTATAAGTAGGCGCAACTTAGTGGTGGCTTCCGGAGAAAGGAAAAAGGCTTTTTAAAAATTAATTTTTAAAAAGCCTTTTTTATAAATTACAAAGCCTAAGAAAAAATACAAATTATTAAAAGTGGTCGAAATACGATAAACTCGATTTGCCCTCCTTTTTCTAATTATAGCACTATTGCGCTGTATCACAAAGTATCATTTCAATTTCTGCAATTACTCCATTTTAAAAGTTTCCAAAAATTTAGTAGTGAAGTTTCCTTTACGGAAATCTTCATTTTTCATCAACTGCAGATGAAAAGGAATAGTTGTCTTAATGCCTTCAATAATGTATTCGCTAAGTGCCCGGTGCATGGTGTCTATCGCTTCTTCACGGGTTTGGGCCATAGTAATCAATTTTCCAATCATGCTATCGTAATAAGGAGGAATGACATAACCGGCATATACATGACTATCAACCCTAACGCCGTGACCCCCGGGTTGATGTAACACGGTTATTTTACCAGGACTAGGCCGAAAGTCATTGTAAGGATCTTCGGCATTGATTCTACACTCAATCGCGTGTTTTTTCGGTTCGTAATTTCTTCCGGTTATGGGCTCTCCGGCAGCGATTTTAATTTGTTCTTTAATAAGGTCAAAGTTGATCACTTCTTCGGTCACGCAATGTTCTACCTGTATACGCGTATTCATTTCCATAAAGTAGAAGTTTCTATGCTTATCTACCAGGAATTCTATTGTACCAACGCTTTCATAATTTATTGCGCTTGCAGCTTTTATTGCCGCTTCACCCATTTTATTACGCAGTTCTTGCGTCATAAATGGTGAAGGGCTTTCTTCTACCAGTTTCTGATGACGACGTTGAATAGAACAATCTCGTTCACTAAGATGAGCCACTGTCCCATATTGATCGCCAGCAACCTGTATTTCAATATGGCGCGGTTCTTCAACAAACTTCTCCATGTAAACACCATCATTCTTAAACGAAGCACCTGCCTCAGTACGTGCTGTAGTGTAGGCCTTTTCTAGTTCACTTTCTTCATATACCACACGCATGCCCTTACCACCACCACCTGCAGTTGCCTTTAAAATAACCGGGTAACCAATTTCCTTCGCTATACCCTTAGCCTCTTCCACACTTTCTAATAGTCCCTGTCCACCGGGAACTACCGGAACACCTGCCTTTATCATTGTATCTTTGGCAGTTATTTTATCACCCATTTTATTAATCATATCAGCAGTAGGACCGATAAATTTAATACTATGATCGTGACAGATTTGAGCAAACTTTGAATTTTCTGCTAAGAAACCGTACCCGGGATGAATGGCATCTGCATTCGTTATTTCTGCCGCTGCCATAATATGAGCTATATTCAAATAAGAATCACTACTTGCAGGTTTACCAATACATACTGCCTCATCGGCAAATTTTACATGAAGACTTTCTTTATCAGCAGTTGAATAAACAGCTACTGTTTTAATACCCATTTCTTTGCAGGTACGAATAACACGAAGAGCAATTTCTCCGCGGTTTGCAATCAATATTTTTTTAAACATCTGATAATTTGAAAATTTGAAGATGTGATAATTGAAAATAAAAATGAAACAATTTGAAAAGCCTTTTCAAGCTTTAGAATTGTTACATTTCAATTTAAATTAAGCTGGTTCAACCAAAAACAAAGGTTGATCATATTCAACAGGGGTCGCATCCTCTACTAATACTTTTACTATAATGCCTTTTACTTCACTTTCAATCTCATTAAAAAGCTTCATCGCCTCAATTATACATACTGTTTTGCCCACACTTATCTCATCTCCTATATTTACAAACGCAGGCTTGTCGGGAGAAGAACTTCTATAAAAAGTTCCTATCATCGGGCTTTTGATAGTTATTAGGTTATCTGCCTGTTTAACGGTTTCAGGGCCATTAGATGAAACGCCTGCCGCAGGAGTCTGAGTAGCGGGAGAGGGCAGCTGTACGGCCGGGGCAGGTGGCAAGTACGATGGTGTCGCGGCACTTGTAGCATAAACAGGAGCAGGCTCTTCTTTTTGCTTTATAATAATCTTAAAATCTCCTTCTTCGATACACAGCTCACCTATATTGCTTCGATTCACGATCTTAATTAATTCCTGAATTTGTTTAAAGTCCATACAATACTTTTATGGTTTAGAAGTTTAATGAGATTTTTTTAAGAAATGGGAGGCAAAATAGCTATTTTTAAAATAACACAATTGAAAACACAAAAAATTCTTGCCGGCTGCAAAAATAAAGCCTTTTCTATATAAACAAGATAATAAACTGCAACCTTGTTTTATCTCTCACTTTTAACTGCTACTGTTGTTCTCTATTTCTATACTAATATTTTTAAATAAGATATATTTTAATCGGTACAACGTTGATGATGTGGCTCGCAATTTTACTAAGGTTAGAATAAAAAATTTGCCTGGTTCAGTCTAAGCTAACAAGGATTTGCAATATCAGGATGCTTACTGCGAGAAGCAGTTAGTTAAAGGTCTAAATTCACTTTAATGTTTTATACACCGATAAAACAATATTATGTTAAGCAAAAGCGCCCAACGTAAAAGGGCGCTTTTGCTTAAACATATTTTTTAATTTGTTGAAAAATCTTATCTTCTTATCCTTGATCGTAACAAATTCTAGATGGGTCAAAAGTATAATTAGTACTTGAGTTGAGCGGCTAAATATAAGAAAGTGGGCAAGTATAAAAAATCAACTTTCCTGCTTTGTAAGCATATCTTTTTTAAATTGAGTCCAAAAACCGTCAAATGACTCTTCATGATCGGACGTCCATTTTTCTAAACGGTTTTTCATTTTCTCATTTCGTTCCGCTTCAGTCAAAGCAAAAAAGTGCCGAATAAAAGCTTCGTCTTTTTCCCTTGCTAACTGGTTATACATTTCCTTAAGCTGCTTTTCTTTTAACTGGTTACTCTCGGCAACTTCCTTCTCCATTTCCTCAGTTAACCGCACTTTTTCGTCGTAAGTGCCCGCTGGCAAAAGTGTCTTTGCTAATACAGGCATTAGCTCTATTAACATTAGAATTATAACTATCAAAAAATATCGCCATTGTAATGCTGTATTTTTTTTAACCAGGTTATTTAGGGCTTCTATCCTTGTTAAAAATCCATTATTTAAAAATCCCCCAAATACATCATTTTCTTTTTTTATGATAGCATTTATTCCAGCAAGGCTGCTATCGATAGAAGTAATATTTGGTTGAAGGGCAGAAAACAAGTTTTTGTATTCATTATCCAATTTTTCATATTCTGCCTTTTTTGCAAGAGCGATAGTTTTAATACCAATTTTTCCGGTGCCGCCAGAACCGTCTGTTTCAGCAATGTATTCTTCGCGGGCTTTTGACACCTCCGAATATTTTAAATCTAATTGATTTTGAAGTTGTGCCCGCTGGGTGTTCAAAACCTGCTTTTGGGGATTGTACAATGA
Organism: Segetibacter koreensis DSM 18137; assembly: GCF_000374045.1. Classification (GTDB taxonomy): domain Bacteria; phylum Bacteroidota; class Bacteroidia; order Chitinophagales; family Chitinophagaceae; genus Segetibacter; species Segetibacter koreensis. Next base: position 271,713 of record NZ_KB893348.1, read on the forward strand.
ATCTAATTCCTGTTGCTTGGTACGCTTTCTTACCTCATTATCCAACGAGGCTTGTAGTTTGATTTCTTTATCAAACATAAATAAAATAGCGGGTTGGGCCATAAATGTACCCAGAGTAACAGCTAATAAACCTCGAAGGAGTAGGGGAGTTATCCTGTTTTTATTAAACTTGTTTATACCTTTTATAAGAGCACGGTCAATTGTAAGAATAATAAAACCCATAAATAATCCCAGCAGTACCGATAAAAACCAGTTACTGGTAATTGTGCTCCAGAAATACGTCCATGCCAGGGTTGCAAAGCTCCACGTAGCTAATACTGTTGTTCCAATAATACGATACCTGTTCCTGTCAACTACACATTGAACCAATAGTTCCTTCTCGGCGGTACCCAGCCACCATAAAAATTCATCCCACTTACCCGGCGTATACTGTTCCCTCTGAGAAAGGGAAGAAATACTTTGGCGCATTTACATAAAATTAAAAAATTAAAAATAGGTGGTTGAAGAAGGAAAGGAGCCTGCATTAAAGTAGAAAATTAGCCAGAAGCTTCAATAGTTTAATTAAAGTTAAAAGCTTTTATCGATAATTTAACTACAGTTTTTGTAAAAAATACAATTATACCTTTAGTTACCTAATTAAAGGTACACTTAATGTAGTTGGCCTTTTCTGCTTTTAAAATTAAAAGGTTGGATCATAATCGTGGTAACTCCTAAATTTTGTTTAAACCTCTCATTTGAGAAAACTTTACATATTATAATTCCTATATAAAAATCACTAATCATACCTTTGCCCGATGAAATCAGCTAAGAATATTCGCCATCTCACACTTGACGAGCTTGTTACATACTTTGAGCAGATGGGGGAAAAAAAATTCAGGGCTAAGCAGGTATACGAGTGGCTTTGGCAAAAACAGGCCCATAGTTTTGATGCCATGACGAATCTGAGCAAGGAATTAAGAGCTAAATTAAATGAACATTTTACTCTTCCTGCTTTACAGGTTGAGACTACCCAATACAGCGAAGATGGTACAGTAAAAAGTCGTTTTAAAACTGTGGAAGGGCACTTGGTTGAAGGTGTTTTAATACCAACAGATGAGCGCCAGACTGCGTGTGTGTCTTCTCAAATTGGTTGCAGTCTTAGCTGTAAATTTTGTGCTACCGGATACATGGAGCGAAAACGCAACCTGGATTTTGATGAAATATATGATGAGGTGGTTTTGCTAAATCAGCAGGCTCACAAAGTTTACAATAAAAAGCTGAGCAATATCGTTTTTATGGGAATGGGCGAACCGTTGCTAAATTACAAAAATGTATTGAAGGCAATTGAGAAAATAACATCGCCTGAAGGATTGGGAATGAGTCCCAAACGTATAACCGTATCAACAGCAGGTGTTGCAAAAATGATTAAACAACTGGGTGATGATAAAGTACGTTTTAACCTTGCCCTCAGTTTGCATGCAGCAAGCGATGTAAAGCGTAATGAAATAATGCCTATAAATGAGAGTAATAACATAAAAGCATTAATTGAGGCTTTAAATTACTTTTATAAACAAACCGGCAACGAAATTACTTTTGAATATATATTGTTTCAGAATTTTAATGACAGCCTGAGAGATGCAGATGAATTAATTAAGATTTATAGGCAGGTTCCTGCTGATTTGGTTAATATAATAGAATACAATCCCATTGATGCAGCCAAATTTTTGAAACCAGATGAAGAAACAGTTGAAAAGTTTATGAACCATTTGTCAAAAGCACGTGTTAATGCAAGACTACGCAGAAGTCGGGGTAAAGATATTGATGCTGCTTGTGGACAATTGGCGAATAAGGTAGAATCAATGACTGCTTAATTTTTATTAAAAAAGCTAGTATAGCATTTTATAGTTTTTGTTTCTTTGTAGCTTAGTTCTTTTGTGGCTCTTTGTTAAGAGTAACAATTGTGTTAAAACTTCAAATAAGGCATTATAAAATATGTAAATCCTAACCTGTATCAATTTTATAAAACACTAATTATTACAAAACTTTTGGAAAAAAATTTTAAGTGGTCAGATGAGAGTGAACCACATAAGCTACGGACAAAGGAAATAATTACAAAGCACCCTGAGATAAGACAATTAATTGGGAGAAATCCATATACTTTTCTTGTTATATTACTCTGTGTAGGCATACAACTTACTGCAGCTGTATTGCTTAAAGATGCGCCTTGGTGGGGCGTCTTTGTTGCAGCTTATTTAATTGGTGCATTTGCATGTCATACACTTTTTGTTTGTATTCACGAGTGTGCACATAATCTTCTTTTCAAAAACAGAACCTTAAATACGTGGTCTGGTATAATTGCTAATTTGCCATTGGTTTTTCCAAGCTCTGTCTCATTTCAAAAATACCATATCAAGCACCATTCATTCCAGGGTGTAGAAGAGCTGGATGCCGATATGCCTTTTCAATGGGAAGCAAGGCTGATAGATAATTCGAGGATAGGTAAAGCCCTTTGGCTTTTGTTTTACCCTCTTTTTCAATTATTAAGACCGCTTCGCTTAAAAGAAATTGCTATATGGGATAAATGGACCGTTATTAACTGGATTATTCAGTTCAGTTTTATGTTTGCCATTGTTTATTTTCTTGGTGCAAAAAGTACAGTTTACCTTGTTGCTGGTTTCTTTTTCTCTGTTGGCTTGCATCCATTAGGAGCAAGATGGGTACAGGAACATTACCTTACCCATGGTGACCAGGAAACTAAAAGCTATTATGGAGTTCTTAATACTGTTAACCTGAACGTGGGATATCACAATGAGCACCACGATTTTCCTTCTGTAGCATGGAACAGGTTACCTAAAGTGAAAAAGATCGCAAGTTCCTACTACGACACACTGGGCTATCATACTTCTTACACTGGCCTGCTTTTTCGTTTCTTATTTGATAAAAATATATCTATCTATTCACGGGTAGCCCGCGCTAACAGGGGTAAAGTGAAGGTAACAAAAGAGGCTGTAATACCTGCAGTTAAAATAGTAGAAGCAGAACAATAAAAAGCAAGACAAATTGGCAAAGGGTGTGATAAAAACTTATTTTTTGTTGCACCCTTTGTGATTTTATATATTTAACTAGAGTAATGATAAGCTGATTAAGTTTAAAGATTAAGTTTTTTGATGGGTCACTGTAGTACGGACGTTGACATAAACATAAGAGCTATTTGTTTGTCATCTCCCTAAATTGATCAATAGCAAATTCTTTTAGAAAGGGGAAAAAGTTTTTATAACACATTTCCAATGAGTAGTAATGCTTTTGGAATAATTTAAAAACTTCTTCACTACTGTATAAGTAACTCGCCCTTCTTACTACTCCGCCAAAACTATTTCTCGTACCGGCAATACTCTTATAACTATAAAGCCAATTTTGGGTTTGCATATATGGCAACATTGATTGAAATGCAGCAGGCAAAAGGGCGTAATAGTTGTTAAGAATGCCATAAGTATTCATGGCACAGTTGTTAAGAGAAGTATCTGTAAACTCATTGATATCGTTCGCTAAAAAATGATCGTACACTACATCTACAAATGCACCAGCATACAAACCTACTGCCGGTTTTAAAAATTGTTTGGCTTCTTTTGTCGCTTCGTGTTCGTCAGTAAACGAGTCAATCTGGCGATGAAAAGCAATTCCATGCTGAATGCCCGGAGAATAGTCAAATTTTTTTTTGCCTTTCACAAAGTCGCTAATCATATTGCCCACTAATATCTCCGGATGATTAAACGACAAATATGCATGGGCAAGAAAATTCATAACTGGAACATTGATTGCACTTACGCGAGCAACTATTATGCCCGTAAACGCTAGTTTTTGCCCTTAATAACTTTTCTTTTATAAAGTAGCATGGATAGCAAAAGAGCGAGTTAAGGTTATTTGTATATTAATTTGTAGATTTTCAAGCAAATAGGGTAAAATGATTAATTTTTTGAAAGGTTTTATATACGCTTACAATGGTCTTGTTGTTTTTTTCAGGCATGAAAGAAACGGGCGAATACAGTTGGGAGCAAGTGTTTTAGTCGTGCTGTTGGGTTTACTTCTGTCCGTGTCAAAATGGGAATGGATTGTGTTACTTATTTGTATAGCTTCTGTTCTTTCGCTTGAAATGATCAACAGCGCTATTGAAAAACTATGTAACCTGGTTCATCCAAAGTTTCATCCTGCGGTTAAGGTTATTAAAGATATTTCTGCCGGAGCAGTTTTGTGGTTTTCTGTTATTAGCAGTATTATTGGTATTATTATTTTTTTGCCTAAAATTCAGCACCTGATTAAATAAGCTTACAACACTTTATTAAACCAAGAAGTGAGCAAATGCAAAAAGATGCCAAAAGATTTGCTGATAAAGTGATTGCGACGCAACGATGTTGCGCTAAAATTCTACAGCTGGTATTAAAAAATCTAAGGAAATTTCTTAAATAGCGTATATCGCAAAACTGTTTCTAAAAGAAGTAAACCAATAGCTGCTAGCAACCAGGGCAAAAACTCTTCAGTAAAACGTTCGTACGAGGTTACTTTTATGTGGGTTTTTTCCAGCTTATTTATGCTTGCATAAATTTTCTTCAATGCTTCCTGGTCTGTTGCATGAAAATATTGTCCACCAGTTTCTGATGCAATATTTTTTAATAGTCCTTCGTTAAATTCTAATTTCTTGCGGTTTGTCACACTTCCATAAGGTGTTTGCACCTGTTCATCAATTTCCTTTTCTGAGCCAACACCTATTGTGTATACTTTTATTTTATACAACTTTGCCATTTCCTTAGCAATGTCAGGCGGAATTAAACCTCCGAAATCTACTCCGTCTGTCAGCAGTATAATTATTTTACTTTTTGTTTTCTGATCTTTTAAACGATCCACACTGGTAGCGAGACCGGAGCCAATAGCAGTGCCTTCTTCTTCAAGATAGCCGCTTTTAATATTTTCAATTTGTGATAGAACTGTTGTTTTATCGGTAGTGATGGGACAAAGCGTAAAGCTTTGCCTGCTAAAAATAACAACACCGATGCGGTCGCCGGGGCGATCATTTACAAAAGACTCTGCAACCTCTTTAGAAGCCTCCAGTCGATTAGGTGTGAAGTCTTTTTCTGTCATGCTGCCGCTGATGTCAAAACAAAGAACAATATCAATTCCCTCTCCCTCAGTCTGCTGTTCGGCAAATCTGTGCTGCGGCCGTGCAAGGGCAATTATTAAGCAGGCTAAAGCAAGGCAACGCAAAACAAAAGGAAAATGCTGAAACCAGGTTTTGAATGTACGGATATTATTAAGAAAGTGAGTTGTGGTAACCAACATAGAACCTTTCCGTTTCTCAATGTTGCCATAATACCAAAACGCCAATAGCGGAATAATGAGTAATAGACTCAAAGCTTCCTTATTTGCAAAAGTGATATTTTGAAACCATTGATACAGCATCAGAACTATTTAGGTTGAAAATTTGAGTGTATTGGTGAATGTAAGAGAGAAACTTTTTGCAGCATTTGTTTTATCGCAAGCACAGATGTTTGATTTTCATTTGAAGGGGGCAAATATTTTGCAAATTTTACGGTGTCAGAAAGGCGGAGAATTTGAAAAAAAGCCGTTTTTATTTCCTTATCTACCTGCAATGGTTGAAGATTAATCATCCATTCATCCGTTGTCTGCTGCAACGAACGCTGTTGTAATTGCATATTAAAAAAAGTGCGGCTGATGTTGGTTAAATCAGAATAATATTTTTTTACTTCGATTGGTGACTGCGGATTTTGGCCATTTAATTTATTTAATTCAGCCATAGCCCATTCAATCGGTGAAAGCTTTCCTTGTAAGACTGTCTCTGTCTTTGCGACTTTTTTCTTTCTGATTAATAGCCAGTACACTGCCGCTATAGACATAAGAGTAATAGCTGCTATTACTGCGGTGATAAGCCAGTTATTTCCCGGCTTCACTTCTTCAATATCTTTAATGTCGTTGTAGTCCTGCATTTTAGACACGTCAACAGGTAAAACTTCAATACTTATTGGCGAGGTTGACTGGTTTATGCGGGGAAGGGACAAAGGCGGAAAATCCCACCTGCCGCTATCAAAAGAAGTAATGGAAATTGTTTGATAATAATTGGTAAAATTTCCCTTTACAACTGTATCTATTTTGCTTCTTTTTACTACCTGTATATGATTAACGCTGTCAGGGAAACTAAACCAGCTTGTGCCACCTTTTCCATTTTCTACAGACAGTTTCAATATAATTTGTTCTCCTATAAATATCCTGTCTCTATTTACCGAGGCTTTAACCGTTTGGGAAAACAAATTTGATTGAATACTTAATGAGATCAGCCCAATAAAAAAAACAATATATATTTTTCTGTAGTTCACTTATGCCCTTCTGATAAAAAATTGTTGTAATAATTTTACGTAATCCTGTCCTGTTGATATTTGTAAAAGGTCCGCCCCTGCTTTTCTGAAAGAATTTTTTGCATCTTCCAATATTTTCTGGAATTGCTGGCTATACTTAGAGCGGCTATAGGGATCACTCGTGTCTAGCAAAACCATTTTTCCTGTTTCTGCATCGCGAAGTTGCATTAAACCCACCGCCGGCAATTGTTCATCACGCTTATCATACACTTGAACACCGACCACATCATGTCGCTTTGCAGCTATGCGCAAAGTTTCATGATAACCTGCATCGGCAAAATCACTTAAGACAAACACAATACTTTTATGACGTGTGGTATTATTTAAAAATTTTAGCGCTTTCAACACATCTGTTTGGGAGCACCGTGATTTGAAAGATAACATTTCTCTTACCATATACAAAACATGATCCCGGCCTTTTTTTGCCGGAATAAATTTTTCTACATGGTCACTAAAAAATATCAAACCTATTTTATCATTGTTAGCGATAGCTGAGAAAGCCAGTACCGCGCAGATTTCTGTTATAAGATCTTTTTTATTTTGACGGAAAGTACCGAACAAACTACTTGCGCTTACATCTATTAATAGATAAACAGTAAGTTCTCTTTCTTCTTCAAAAACTTTGCTAAAAGTATGCCCCATTCTTGCCGAAACGTTCCAATCGATAAACCGTGGATCGTCTCCTGCGTAATAATCTCTTACTTCTTTAAATGACATACCCCGACCTTTAAAAGCAGAGTGATATTCACCTGTAAAAAGATGATTAGTCAATCTCTTACTTTTTATTTCCAGTTCCCGAACTTTTTTTAGTATGTCTTCTGTAGTCATGTTGCAATTTGTTGGATGAAGGTTGACGATACAAGATTTGTTAATATTAAGTCATTCAACTCTCAGCCGTGCCCGCCTTTATGGTACCGCAATTACATTTAAAATATCATCCACAATTTTTTCAGTGGTGATGTTTTCTGCTTCTGCTTCATATGTTAAACCTATGCGGTGTCTCATTACATCTTTACAAATGGCTTTAACATCATCAGGTATTACATACCCTCTTTTATGCATAAACGCATGAGCTTTTGCAGCTAAGGCCAGGTTTATGCTCGCCCGTGGCGAACCGCCGTAGCTAATTAAAGGTTTCAAACGCTCTAAATGATATTTTTCAGGATTACGGGAGGCAAACACAATATCAATAATGTATTGCTCTACTTTTTCATCCATGTATACATCTCTTACCAATGTTCTTGCCTGCAAAATTTCGTGTGTGCTTACTACAGGCTTTACTTTTGGCATTTCCGCACCTTGCACTTGTTGCCTGATAATCATCTGTTCTTCACTCCTCGACGGGTAGCCTACGACTACCTTTAACATAAATCGATCTACCTGCGCTTCCGGTAATGGATATGTTCCTTCCTGCTCTATCGGGTTTTGAGTTGCCAGGACAAGAAATGGCTCTTCTAATTTATGTGTTTCTTCACCAATGGTTACCTGCTTTTCCTGCATTGCCTCCAACAATGCGCTTTGCACTTTTGCCGGAGCGCGATTTATTTCATCTGCCAGGATAAAATTTGCAAAAATCGGCCCCTTTCTAATTACAAACTCTCCGCGTTGCTGGTTGTAGATCATAGTGCCTACTACATCGGCAGGTAATAAATCAGGTGTAAATTGTATACGACTAAACTTTGCCTGAACAGCCTGTGCAAGAGATTTTATTGTTAAGGTTTTTGCAAGGCCCGGAACTCCTTCAAGCAAAACGTGACCATTACTTAAAAGTCCAATCAGAAGCCGGTCAACCATGTATAACTGGCCCACCACTACTTTTGATAGCTCCGATCTCAGCCTCTCTATAAACAAAGCATTATCTTGTATTTTACTGTTCAATAATCTTATATCTTCAGCCGTTTGCATTAGTATTTTTTAATGAGTGAAATTATAACTAAGGCCATGATTACTCACGGCCTCATACTTAATTGTTTGTTATACCTATTTTACTATTTCTTTCAATACCGATATATTAGCCCGCTCTGTTCCTCCTGATGTCATTTTTTACTTTTTGCCAATACTTGCCTGCAACAATAAGCATTCCAAAACTTTCGCCATTTTCTTTATCGAGGTGCTTATGATGCATTTTGTGTGCCCATCGCACCACCTTTACATAAGTATTATTACTTCGTGAGAATATTTTAAAGCGTTGGTGAATAATGATATCATGCACCAGGAAATAAGCAAGACCATATAGCGCTATTCCCGCCCCTATACTTACCAGCCAATACATCCCTTTCATGCTACCCAGCATTATAGATAACCAGCTTGGAATGGCAAATATTAAAAAAAATGCATCGTTTTTTTCAAAAAAACCCGGGCCTTTCGTATGATGATCTTCATGAAGGAACCAGAGCCATTTGTGCATTACATACTTATGAGTCGCCCATGCTACAAACTCCATAAAGCAGAAAGTACCAATAGTAATAAGAATGTAAATTAACCAATTCATAAAAAAGTTCTTAAAGCTCCGAAAAACAGGAGTTCAATAATTAACAAATGTACTGCGAATTGGTTGTGTTTAGGAAAACTTAACAGCTTGAAAACAGTCAACAACAAACTGCTTATTAAAAACCAGCATAAATAATTGCTGAAAGGAATACTTCCACTTCCAAGCCATTTCCAATATCCTAATTTAATGGCAACGGGTTCTAAAACAAAATCAAAAAAAGTGGCGAGAAGAGCGCCATCAAAAATAAAAGACAATAATTTAACTCGGGGAGTAAGAAGGATTTCTGCTGCAGAAGATTTCTGTTCTATTTGTCGGTGCAAATGTGCTATTACAACACCGGAACAGTACATGACCGTAAACCAATTTATTCCGATCAACCACGGTACATCTAATATTCCCGTTCCCAGTACTTTTCCGTATTCATACTCTCCAAATAGTAAAGATGTATTTACGCCGATGATTTCGGTAAGCATACCTACCGCAAAGCAAATGAGAAAGAAAGCCAAAAAAGAAGCGTTTTTACCCTTGTCTGTCCAAAGGATTAAGGCAAACATTATAAGCAGGTTTAAAGGAGTATTATCAACAAACCAATTAGATTTGGATGTGAACATTCCTATAAAACCACTAACGTGAAATAAGATAGCAATAAATGTCGCTACTGTAAATCTGTTAATCTTCCATTTCTTCATGTACCTTATTCCTCTTTAATGATGGCTGACCAATCCTTTTATATCAGACTTAACTAATTCGCTTACCAGTCTTGCACTTTTTAAACAAAGAGGAATTCCTCCGCCGGGATGAACAGTTCCGCCCGCAAAATACAAACCTTTAATAGTTGAACTAAAGTTTGGATGACGCAAAAAAGCAGCCATCCTCGAGTTGCTGCTCGTTCCATATAAAGCACCCATAAAAGAGGAAGTTTGTTCCTCTATTTTTACCGGATCGAGCGTTTCTTCTACTTCTATATAACTTTCTACATCAGTATTCAACATCCGGTTAAGTTTCGTAATAACTGCTTCACGGCATTTGCTTTTCAAAAGTTCCCAATCTTGCTCCTCGTTAGCTGGAGCATTAATCATCACAAACCAATTTTCCTTTCCTTCGCCGGCCTGCCCGCTTTCCATTTTACTGGTGATATTTATATAAATTGTAGGGTCTTCAGAAATTGTCTTTTTTTCAAATAAATGCTCAAATTCATTTTTATAATCTTCACTAAAAAATATATTGTGCAATTGCAGTTCGGAAAACTCTTTTTTAATTCCCCAATAAAAAATTAATGCACTGCTGCTTCTCTCCTGTTTCAATGATTTCTTCGCCTTACTATCATCTCTTAATAAATGCTTATAAGTAAAATAAACATCACTGTTACTAACTACAATATCTCCGTAAAAATTTGCATTATTTACAACTACTCCTTTTACCCACCCATCAACATTTATGATTCTTTGTACGGGACTTTCAAAATTAAATTTCACACCTTTTTTAAGTGCGAGTTTATACAAGGCATCCGTTATACTTTTCATTCCTCCTTTGGGATAAAAAGTGCCCAGACCAAATTCGAGATGAGGAATTAAACTAAGCATACCCGGAGCTTTAAACGGATTACTGCCGTTGTAAGTAGCAAACCTGTTAAATAGTTGGATAGTTTCCGGGCGGGTAAAATGTTTTGTATTTAAATCATTTAATGAATCAACTACAAATTTTAACCTTGTGGCTTTTATTGCTTTTATTAACGGCGCTTTCAATAAGCTGTTTTTTTTACTAATAGAATAATCGAGAAAAACAGTTCCTATTTCTTCGTATAATTTTCTCGATTGCTGCAGGTAAGAAATTACTTTTTCAGGGTCTTCACCCGTTTTTACTTTCATTTCTTCTGCAAATGCGGTTATGTCTGCAAATGCATTTATCACTGTTCCGTTCTCAAAAAAATACTTACAAGAAAAGGGAACTTTTTCAAACTGAAAATATTCTTCAATTGGCTCACCTGCAAGCTCAAATAGTTCTACAATATTTTGGGGTTGTGTAAATAAACTTGGGCCTGCATCAAAGTTGTAATCACCCAAAGCAAAATGAGACAGTTTGCCGCCAGGATATCTATTTTTTTCGAAAACAGTTACATTAAATTTTTGAATAGCCAAACGGGTAGCGACTGCTAAGCCTGCTACACCTGCGCCTATTATAATTGCTGAAGGATGAGTTGACATACATTTAAGAAACCGAAAGTGTGAATTAGTTATTCCCGGTAACTCTTGAAACCTGGCAGAAAAACTTTAGAGAATTATTGTTATAAAAATAGCGACTAAAACAGCAAAAACCTTTTTTGGTTACGAACAGTAGAATTTTCTTCAACCTCGGTTCCGTCGCACACTTGTACTGTTTACACTTCAATCAGCTAAAATCATCTGCTTTTTGTAAATTAACCTGTTGAACCTTATTTTGCTGTACATAAATAACAAATTTGAAAAGAAATTTTATTTTAGTCATTTTCATAGCTTTTTTCTCATTAATCGCCGGGTATCTGTTATCGGCGATTTCCTTGATTGGTAGAGCAGGCATTAGTTTATTTTATACTCAATACAAATTCCTAAAAAGCTGGTGGATCGGTTCTTTGCTGGTATTTATCGTTTGGATTTCATTGTTTCTCATCCAGTCTGTTTTATATAAAAGAGTAAGGAAAAAGACTTCAAAAATCATTCAACCTATTTTTTTAACTATAGCAATTTTTGGGTTATTTTTTTCATATGTTGATTTTCGCAACACGCTTTCCCACCGCTGGCTTGGAGAGCGATTTCATCTTGGAGTCTACTTGTTCTGGCTGGGTTGGATAGCCATCACGATATTTGTTACACTACAGAAGAAACCTGTCGCAAATATTCAGGAAATTGAAATTGATAAAGGCCTCCCAGAAATATGATATTCTGATTTTTATATTTTAAAAAAATGATGTTGCATAAAGATTTGCCGTACAAGTGAGTGACACAACGATGCTCCATTTTTATTCAAATGCCCACTTCTAAAAAAGTATCTTGCCGCCCTCCATCCATTTCATTACCTTAGGAAATGCAATGCAAAACCAGGCAGTGTACTTATGCGGATGAGTTTTTATTGTGTTGGCGATCTCATCCATTTTCTTATAACAATAATCCTGCACTTCATTAGGATTCGGTTTTATTTTACCCGAATATGTACCAAAGTAAACCTGGTCGTATTCATGCTCGGTTAAACCATTATCAAAAGCTGCATTATATTGAAAATCAAAAATTTTTGTAACAGGGGCAGTAAAACCTAATTCTTCGTGTAAACGTCGAAGGGCGGCTGCCTCCGTATCTTCACCCGGGCGTGGGTGACTACAGCAGGCATTTGTCCAAAGGCCGCTGCTATGATACTTTGTTTTTGCTCTTTGTTGCAAAAGCATTTCCTTTCGCTCATTTATAATAAATATGCTAAACGCCCGGTGCAATACTCCTTTTCTGTGAGCCTCCATTTTTTCCATTGTGCCAATCGGTTCATTAGCTTCTGTAACTAAAATCACTTCTTCCATGCGGTAAAAATAAGGGAAAGCTATAGCATATTAAACTGCTGTCTTACACCTGCTTTTGCAAGTATCATGGCTTTACCATAATTAGGGATTCTTATTCGCTCTTCCATTATTCGTTTTGCCTGTATTTTTCTTATTTTACTGAATAATGACATGTAGTATTTGTATGCAACATACACCCCAAAACGCGCCTTTACGGGCAGCATAATGATGCCTTTGTACGCGTGCTCAAAATCTTTTTGAATGTCTGCCTCAATTTGTTGTTTTTCTGCATCAGAAATATGCAAAAGATTACAGCCGGGAAAATACATTCTCTCAAGATTTTGGGTATCCGCCTTTAAATCTCTTAAAAAATTTACTTTTTGAAAAGCTGCACCCAGACTTTGCGCGTAAGGCTTTAGAATACTGTATTTTTCCATGTCTCCTTCACAAAATATATTAAGACACATGAGGCCAACAACTTCTGCACTGCCATATATATACTCATTATAGGTTTCGCTGTCATACTCTAGTTTTTTTAAGTCCTGCTCCATGCTCTTGAAGAAAGCATCTATCAAAGCCATTGCGATACCATAGTGATTAACAGTTTGCTGAAAACTATGCAGTATCGGGTTAAGGCTTATGCCTCTTTCAATAGCATAAAAAGTTTCATCTTTAAACTGTTTCAGTAACGCACCTTGATCATAACCATGAAAAGTATCTACGATTTCATCTGCAAATCTTACAAATCCATATATATTATAAATGGGTGTACGAAGATCTTTGTGCAGCAATCTTATTGCAGATGAAAAAGAAGTACTGTATTTTTTTGTCGTTATCTTACTGCACTCGCGGCTGACCTCGTAAAATAAGTGCATCATACTTTTCAGTTTACATGTCTAATAATAGCGTTACCAATATTTGTATTACGTTATAAACACTTACTATTTAAAATCTTTTAATAATTGTTTAGCAGCCACTTCGCCACTGATTAAACAAGAGGGAACTCCTGGACCAGGAACTGTCAATTGACCTGTATAATAAAGGTTTTTAACTTTTCTACTTTTTATAGAAGGCTTTAAAACAGCGGTCTGCAACAAGGTATTAGCTAACCCATAAGCATTTCCTTTAAAGGAATTATAATCATTTACGAAATCGCTGTGCGCATAGTTTCTTTTATAAATGATACTTCCAGTTATATTCTCACCAATCTTGTTCTCCAATCTATTAACAATTATAGAAAAATAATGTTCGCGTAATTCGTCATTATCATTTTCAAGACCCGGCGCCACCGGAACCAGGAAGAACAGGTTTTCACACCCTTCGGGAGCCACTGATTCATCTGTTGCACTTGTAACACTTACATAAAATAAAGGTTCATCGGGCCATCTTTTTGTTTTGTATATTTCTTCAGCATGCTGCTTAAACGGTGCATCAAAAAAAAGCATGTGATGTTTAATGTTTTTCAGCTTTTTATTCAAGCCCACATAGTAAATGAGGCAGCCTGGAGCCATAACCCTGCTTTCCCAGTACTTATCAGAATAGCTTCTATGTTCAGCCTTTAAAAGCTTCATTTCTGTAAAATGGTAATCTGCACCTGAAATTACTACATCTGCCTCAAAATCTCCGGAAGATGTAACCACCTTTTTTAGCACTGAACTTGAAACCTGGAGTTCTGTTACATTCCGATCGAAGTAAAACGACACTCCTAATTCTGTTGCCAGTTTGTACATCCCTTCAACTATATTATACATTCCCCCTTTTGGAAACCAGGTGCCTCCTATCATATCTGCATAGTTCATAAGGCTATATAAGGCAGGAGTATTTTCTGGTAAAGCCCCTAAAAACAAAACTGGAAATTCTAATAATTCCTTTAAACGCTTGTCTTTAAAAAAATGAGCTACATGACTTTTAATTGAGTTAAAAACATCTAATCTCACTATTCCTTTTAAAACATCCCAATCTATAAATTCAATAAACGATAGACCTGGTTTTAGCACCAGGTTCTGCATACCTGTTTTATATTTAAAAGCAGCTTCTTTTAAAAACATGTCCAGTTTCTTTGCACTGCCTGGCTCTATTTGATTAAACAACTCCTGCAGTTCTTTATAATCAGCAGGAATATCAAGCTCACCTTCAGGAAAATAAACCCTGTAAGATGGGTTTAAGCGAGAAAGAGAATAGTAATCAGAAACGGTTTTACCAAATTGATTAAAAAAACGTTCAAAAATATCTGGCATCCAATACCAGCTCGGTCCCATATCAAATGTAAAACCTTCAGCTTCCAGCTTTCTTGCCCTTCCCCCGGGAATAGAATGTTTTTCTATAACACTGACCTGCCACCCGGCTTTTGCCATAAAGCACGCAGCAGATAAACCTGAAAATCCAGCTCCTATTATCACTACTTTTTTTAGAGACATTCGATAAGGAAATTAATATCGCTGAATTTGCGCTTTTAAAAGTTTCCGGGCAAAGTGTATCCTGCTCTTTATTGTTCCTAAAGGCTCTTTTAACATACCTGCTATCTCATGATATTTGAAACCATCGAAATATAATAAAAAAGGTTTTTTAAAAATATCCGGAAGCTGTTGAATAGACGCCTGAATTTCTTTTAGTTGTAAAGTAGCTTCCGCTCCGTTACTTGCAGTTGTCTGGTTATAATCTAATAAAAATTCATTCGGACTATTGTCTAAAACAGTATTTTGCCTGGCTTTCCTGCGATAATTATTTATAAAAATATTTCGCATTATTGTATAAAGCCACGCCTTAATGTTTGTGCCTACATTATACTTTTCCTTATTAGCTAATGCCCTGAATAGAGTCTCCTGGAAAAGATCTTTTGCCGTTTCATTATCACGGGTGAGTGTAATTGCAAAGGGGCGAAGAAACTCTGCATTGGTTACCAGCATCTTATTAAATTCTACTGTTGACATATATAATGTTTAATCTTGCATAAATCAAAGTTAAACAAGATTTTCAAAAAGCAAGCATTATTTTGTTTAATATTTTAAAATAAATTTATAAACAAAAAGAGTTGAAGGAATAGAATAATATGTAGGTACCATAATTATTTGAATGATAATTAGAATACCTTTTAGATAGGTCAGTAAGTGTTATTGCTGCCCCAAATTAATTTATTGAGGAGAAGAATGTGGTTTTATAGTGACCATAATTTTTCGAAGCCGGTTTTTTTCAACTTCCAGAACTGTAAACTCAAAGTCACCACTTGCTATCACCGCGTTTACTGCAGGTATTTCACCCGAAAGCTCTAACACGAGGCCGGCAAGCGATTCGCTTTCGCCTCTTACATCATCAAAGGTTTCTATTGGTAACTCCATTACTTTGCATACATCATGAATCATGATTTTGCCATCAAAAATGTAGTTGAACTCATCAACTTTTGCGTGGGCTGCATCATCTTCATCAAATTCATCTTTTATCTCTCCTATTATTTCTTCCATGATGTCTTCGAAAGTGACGATGCCGCTTGTACCGCCAAACTCATCAACCACTATTGCAAAATGAATTCTTTTTGTTTGAAACTCCTGCAACAGGTCTTCTATCATTTTTTGCTCATGAATAAAGTAAGGAGGTCTTATTAAAGAATGCCAATCGAAATCAGGAGGATTTTCAAGAAATGGCAATAAGTCTTTTGTGTGTATAATGCCAACCAGATCATCGAGGTCTTCTTTATAGACAGGCAGCCTGCTGTAATGAAGCTCTTCCACCCTTTTTATTAAATCGCCAAAAGAAGTAGAATATTCAATACCATTTACATCAAGCCTTGCTTTCATTACCTGGCGTGCCGTGATATTGCTGAATTTTACAATTCCCTTCAAGATATTTTTCTCTTTTTGAGAGGCTTCAGTGTCAGTCGTAATGTCAATGGCATGATCAAGCTCCTCGAGGCTGTAAGACGTGTGTGATTTCTTAGTTAACTTTCTTTCTACAAAATCAGAAGTGCCTACCAGGCGCTCACTTAAACCTTTAAAAAGTAAAGCAATTCCTTCGACCAACGGCCCCGAGTCTTTTGCAAACCTGATATTATTTTGTGACGCCATTACTTTTGGCATCACCTCCCCAAATAAAACAAGTAAAAATGTAACAGATAATACTTTTATCAAAAACTCAACCCACCATAACTGATTATTGAAAACGATAATAGCATCAATGATGAAGTTGGAAATAATAATTATGGCAATATTGACGAAGCTGTTAGCAATCAGCAGCGATGCGAGGAGTGTTTTAGGATTTTCTAACAAATCAACAATACGCTTATAAGCGGGCTGCTGTTTAGTTTTAAGCATATTAATGTCTTTGTACGAAAGTGAAAAGTATGCTACTTCCGCACCTGCCACGAAAAAAGAGATTAATAATAAAATAATCAGCAAAAAGACTGAGACAGTAATTGCCTGAGAACTAAGTACAGCAGGATTCGCAGTATCGAGAAAATTAAAAAATGCCGGGTGATAGTCCAAAGCAACGTGGTTAAGTTAGTAAATTAGCGTTTTTTACACACGCCATACCTTTTGCGAAGATATTAATTTTTATTTTTTATACTTAAAAAGGTAGATCTTCAGAGGATTCGCCAACAGGTGGTATTTCTGAATTGCTTATTCCTTCGAGATTTTCATGATGAGTTCCATTAGTAAAAGTATGACCTTCGCCACGCTTATCAAGCATGATTAAGTTGTCTCCCACTACTTCTGTAGCAAATTTTTTATTCCCTTCTTTATCTTCCCAGCTACGTGTTCTTAAACGACCTTCAATATATACGAGACTGCCCTTGTGCAGATACTTCTGTGCCAGTTCTGCCAGGCCACGCCACAATACAACAGTATGCCATTCAGTCTGTGAAACAAGCTTTCCTCCCCTGTCTTTGTATGTTTCAGTAGTTGCAAGGCTAAATTTTGCCACACCTATATTTCCCTCCAGATATTGTACATCAGGATCTTTTCCAAGATTTCCGATAAGTATCACCCTGTTGACGCCTCTCATATAAGTCATATTTTAATTAACCTGTCTAATGATTATTAGCTATCTAAAATTACTTTTTTTTTCAAAAGATTCAAGGATAAAATAAATTTTATTGCTTTTTCTTCAATTGCACCGAAAAAATGATTTAAAAATTCAAGAAGTAACGAGGCTCAAAGCTACTCTCGTGTATTTTGTTTAACTGAAGTAGTCTAAAAGAATTTGATAGTTAAAATTGGTATCAGCCCTATTGTTTGCTGGTAATCTTATAAATCTTGCCGGCGCCGTAGGCTAAAACATATAAGTTGTTATTGCTGTCTTCACCAAAGGAAGATAAACCGTCTGAAAGCCTTGTAATTAGTTCATTTTTTACTGCTTTTTTGCCCGAATAAGTCAATGCCCAAATGTTTCCGGAAACAAAATCGCCAAAAATGTATTTTCCATCCAGGTCACCTAAATTTTTATCCCGGCATACATAACCGCCCGTTACCGAACGGCCTGTTTCGCTTCCCTGATGGTAGCTCCATATAGGGTCTATTAATCCGCTTTTATCACAATTATCAGATTTAAAACATTCATCCGCTTCCATTATATGCCAGCCATAATTACCACCTTTTTCTATAAGATCCACTTCCTCAATTTTATCTTGGCCTACATCGCCGGCCCACAAAGCTCCTGTCTCTCGGTCAAAGCTGAAGCGCCATGGGTTTCTCATTCCATAAGCGTAAATTTCTTCACGAAATCCATCTTTATTTCCTTTAAAAGGATTATCAGCAGGTATACTATAAGGCACGTTTCCCGAAGGATTGTTTACATCAATTCTTAGAATTTTGCCTAATAACTCTTTTTTGTTCTGGGCACGGTTTCCAGGATCACCTCCACTTCCACCGTCGCCTGCCGCAATGTACAGGAAGCCATCGTTACCAAAAGCAACTTTTCCCCCGTTGTGATTCTCGTAAGGCTGTCTGTATTTAAGTAATATCACCTCACTTTTTGGATCTGCTACATTTGGGTCCGAGGCACTTACTTTGAATCTTGATATAACTGTTTCTAAAGGGTCGCCTTTTGTATAGTTTACATAAAAAAAGCCATTGTTTTTATAATCAGGATGAAAAGCTAATCCCAACAGTCCTTTTTCTCCCCCACTTTCAACTTGCCCCGAAATGTCTAAAAAAACAGTAGATTTTTTTACATCTGGTTTATTTGGTAATACATGTATTATTCCCTTTTGGGCTAATACAAAAATCCGGTCTGTATTATCATTCGGACTTGTCAGTTCTACAGGTTGTTCAAATTCAAGGGCAGGGAAAGCAACAGAAAGAGTATATTTTCCGGTTTCTGCAGCTGTGGTTACGGGAGAACCTACGGTGCTATCGGCGTTTTTACTATGACCTGCATTACTAGAATCACAACTCATAAAAAAAACGAAACAGAAACTATATAAAATTCTACATTTTTTCATTTGCATATTTTTATTCATTATAAAAGTGAACAGGCGAAAAATTCAATTTCTACTGTATTGAAGTAAACATAAATATACTGCAACGCAATTAGGCGTTTGAATCGTATTGTAATTAAACTTCTAACTGAAAAATCGTGCCTTGTTAATTTAAAATAAATATAGCTGAAATTTCTTTAAGGTCTGGCTTGTTACAATGGACATACAAAAGTTTTTGCTTTTAGAAAATGCCTCATAAATATTTGCACCTGCCCTCAATGTTTTTATTTTAAACTTAGTAAAAAATATCAGGCTAAAACCTACAATACAAAGAATTCTTATACAATTCATACTTATTTTACCCCAATTCATGCTTGTAAATCTTCAAGTTATATTGTAGCTGAGTAAAGGCAGTCAAAAGGTAGTAAATTGTATCTGAATGTTTAAAAAATTAACCATACCTACTTATACAAGCAAGGATTTTTATATCATGGTAGCCACCATGTTTCCTATGGCTATAGTTTTAAATTATTTTCTTTTCAATACCAGATATTTTAATAATGTAATAATCTTCGGCGTAGCCACGGCAGTGACCTTCATACTGCTTTCTATGGCTTTTTTGTTTTATGGCTTTGTTGCCGTTTCCCTTCGAAACCGCCTTCCGGGTGATGACCAGTTATGGAAGAGATTAGCCATTTGCATTCCTCTTTTTATTTTAATGTCAGGTGTATTTATATCTATTGTTTTGACCAGCTATGATCTTATCGACTTTTTTGGTTATGATTTTCACGAAACCGATTTCAAAAAATGTTTTATCTCATTTATCGTCATAAATATATTTCTAACTTTTCTTCATGAAGGTGTTTCCAAATTTGAAAAGTACAAGGCAACTGTTACCGAAACAGAACAATTGAAGAAAGAATATATGCAGAGCCAGCTGCTGGGACTGAAAAGCCAGATGAATCCTCATTTTCTTTTTAATAGCCTTAATACGTTATCCAGTCTTATACAGGAAGACCCTGGCAAGGCAGAAGATTTCTTAGATCATATGAGCAAGGTGTACCGGTATTTGTTACGCAATAATGACGAACAGTTGGTATCACTTGAAACAGAGTTAGTTTTTATAGAATCGTATTACTTTTTGCTAAAAGCCAGGCATACCGATGGACTACACCTGTTAATTGATATACCTGAAGAAGTTTTACATCAATGTATACCACCGTTAACACTGCAGATGATTCTTGAAAATGCAGTGAATCAAAATACAGTAAGCAAAAACACTCCGTTGTATATTGAAGTAATGAGCCGGGAGAATAATTTAATTATAAAAAATACAATACAGCCTAAAGTAAACAGTACAGAAATTTCTGAAGAAGGATTGGAAAATATAGCAAACAAATTCCGTCTCTTGTGCCAGCAGAATATTTTGATAGAAGAAACCGTAGCAGAAAGGACAATTCAACTGCCTCTCATCCCAAACACTGAAATAGTTGCTGCATGAAGCAGATGAAACCTACCAAAGTTGAAAGTGTATCATTTATAATAATGATGCCATTTTTGTGTGTACTGCTCAACTATCTTTTGTTTGAAGACAGAATGTTTACTGATTACAGAATCTGGCTTTTTTCTTTTCCCATAATCTACCTGCAAGGCTTTGTTTCGTGGTACCTGCACGTTATTGTAATGCACTGGCTGCGAGTAGAATTCCCCGATATTCGCCAGACCACCCTGAGGCTGACTATTTTGGCAATTGCACATATTTGTATGATCGCTGCTACATTTATCAGCTTGTTCTATACGTATGACGCCATTCACTTTTTAGGTTACAGGTTAGAGATTAACCAACTTAAATATGCGTTGTATTGTGGAGTAGGTTTAACAATGATAGCCTCTACCATGTGGGAAGCAGATTATACAATAAAGCAATGGAAAAGCAGCGTGGCAGAAAAAGAAAAACTTGAGCAACTAACAATTCAGCAAGAGTTTGAAACACTAAAAAGCCAGGTAAATCCCCATTTTTTGTTTAATTGCTTTAATACCTTATCATCCCTCATTTCTGAAGATCGTTGCCAGGCAGAATTTTTTTTAGATGAGCTAAGCAAAGTGTACAGATACCTGCTCCGCAACAATGAAGACAGCCTGACTACTTTAGAAACTGAAATACAATTTATAGAATCCTACTATCGATTGCTTAAAACGAGGCATGGTGAAGCAGTGCAGTTACAAGTTGAGATTGACAAAAAATACCGGCAATACCTGCTGCCTTCTCTAAGTCTTCAGATGTTGGTCGAAAATGCTGTGAAGCACAATACAGTTTCTAAGTACAAGCCCCTGACAATTGATATTTTTACTACAACCGGCAATAAGTTAGTAGTTACCAACAATCTACAGGCAAAAACTGTAAAAGCGCCGTCAAACAAAATTGGCCTTGAAAATATAAGAACGAAATATTCCTTATTGAATTACCCGGGCTTCCAGGTGCTGGAAGACTTAAAAACATTTAGTGTAGTGCTACCCCTGATTTGGAGCAAAACAATTGATGAAAAATTAGTTTTACGTGAATCGTGATAAAAAGTATTGATATGAAAATTTTAATAGTAGAAGATGAGGATTTAGCCGTAAAAAAATTAAAAAAAACATTATCAAATGTTGACGAAACTGCTGTAGTGGTGGGTGAGACTGACAGTATTCAAAGCACGGTGGAATGGCTGGAGAGCAACACTGCACCCGATTTGATTCTAATGGATATTGAACTTGCCGATGGTCAAAGCTTCGAAATATTTAATCACGTGCAGGTAAAAAGCCCTGTTATTTTTATTACGTCTTACGACGAATATGCACTAAAAGCCTTTAAAGTAAATAGCGTCGATTATTTACTAAAACCGGTGCAAAAAGAAGATCTTGATGCTGCATTAGAAAAATTCAGGCAGATTAAAAAAATATATTCTGCCGAAACTGCTACACCACCTGTTAATATCGATTATTTGTTGAAAGAGCTACAGCAAAAGCTTCAAACAAAAGATTATCGAAAACGGTTTTTAGTAAAACACGGTCAAAAACTCGTTTCAATAGAAGTGGATGATATCGCCTACTTCTTTAGTGAAGGAAGATTGAATTTTTTTAAAACATTTGATAATAAAAAGTATGTTGTTGATTACACTATGGATGAACTGGATGACATGCTTAACCCGGATGAGTATTTTCGCATAAGCCGTTCATTTTATATTTCCGTAAACAGTATGGTACAAATACATGATTATTTTGGAAATCGCTTGTCGCTACAACTAAAACCCGACTCTGAGAAAGAAGTAATTGTAAGCAGGGAAAAAGTTACCGAATTTAAAAACTGGCTGGGGAAATAAGACAATTTTAAGAAATGTAAAAACAACAAAAAGGCTTATAAAAAAGCACTGATAGAATGCTTTCTTTATCCCGTTTATTATCGTACATACAACTTCATTTTCCCCTTCCCCGGTTATTAGTTATTTTTGCAGCCGCTTGCGTTTCTATGCTTCGTTCAATCTTGAAATAAAGTAAAAGAGTGCGACGCAACGGATGATGGGAAAAGTTATAAAGCTAAGTACATAATGAATTTACCTAAAAGATATACAATTACATCGGCTTTGCCTTATGCAAACGGACTGAAACATATAGGTCACCTTGCCGGTGCTTATATTCCGGCTGATATATATGTTCGCTACCTGCGGGCCCAAAAAAGGGACGTGGTCTTTGTCTGCGGAAGTGATGAGCACGGAGCTGCTATTACTATACAGGCGATGAAGGAAGGAACAACCCCTCGTGAAATAGTGGATAAATACCATGAAATCATTAAGCAGAATTTTAAAGATTTAGGGATAAGTTTTGATATTTATCATCGTACAACTGCTCCCATACATCATGAAACCGCGCAGGAATTTTTTACTGCCTTGAACGACAATAGAGACCTGGAACAAAAGGAAACGGAACAATTTTATGACGAAGAGGCTCAATCATTTTTAGCGGACCGTTATATTGTAGGCACATGCCCGGTGTGCGGCAATAACAATGCATTTGGCGACCAGTGTGAGGTTTGTGGTACATCATTGAGTCCTGAAATGCTAATTAACCCGCGTAGTACTTTAAGCGGCAATGCGCCTGTAAAAAGAACAACAACTCATTGGTATTTGCCTTTAAATAAGCATGAAGCATTTTTGAGAGAATGGATATTGGAGGAGCATAAAGACGATTGGAAAACAAATGTGCTTGGCCAATGCAAAAGTTGGTTAGATGCTGGCCTGCAACCAAGGGCAGTAACCCGCGACCTTGACTGGGGGATAAAAGTGCCCCTTCCAAATGCCGAAGGAAAAGTATTGTATGTGTGGTTTGATGCACCAATAGGATATATAAGTGCGACTAAACAATGGGCAATTGATAATTCTAAAGATTGGAAACCATACTGGTATGACAAGGATACCAAACTTGTTCATTTCATAGGTAAGGACAATATTGTTTTTCATTGCATTATTTTCCCTGTAATGTTGAAGCTGCATGGAAATATTTTGCCTGCCAATGTTCCCGCAAATGAATTTATGAACCTGGAAGGTGATAAAATGAGTACCAGCCGCGGATGGAGCATTGAAATGGAGGAATATATTAATGACTGGGTTAAGAAAGATAATGGTGAAAGCATGGCCGATGTTTTACGTTATTACCTGACTACAATTTCTCCCGAAACAAAGGACAGTGAATTTACATGGAAGGGCTTTCAGGAGGCAAACAACAGTGAACTTGGTAATATCTTCGGAAACTTTGTTAACCGCACTTTTGTATTGATGCATAAGCTGTGTAAAGGTAAAGTGCCGCGATTGCATGCAGATGTTCTGGATGATGCAGACAGGAATATGTTTGCTGATATTGAAAACACTACAGCCAAAGTTGAGAATTTTATAGAAGGATACCGATTTCGCGACGCTTTATTTGAGGTAATTGACCTTGCCAGAAAGGGTAACCGGTACATGCAGGATAAGCAGCCCTGGATAGTTGCAAGACAAACGACAGAAGAGGGACAACCAACGGTAGAAGCACAAAAGTTAATAGACAATTGCATGCATGTTTGTTTACAATTGACAGCCAATCTTGCTATTCTTATCAATCCGTTTCTACCGTTTACCGCAAAGAAATTATGCTACATGATGAAGGTGGTAGATAAAATGCTCGACTGGGAAAACGCTGGCAAAGCTAAGTTGCTCAGTATTGGTTATAGCCTTAGAGAGCCACAGATATTATTTAGAAAAGTAGAAGACTCCGAGATAAATGCTCAATTAGAAAAACTAAAAGAAAAAAGTAAAAAAGTGGAAGAAAGTAAGAAAGAAGATACAGCAGGAAAAGCACCGGTGACAGACAATCAACAAACTGCAGTCAATAATGAACAACCTGAAAGTACCAAAGTAAAGCCTGAGATCACATTTGATGATTTTGCAAAAATTGATTTAAAGGTTGGAACTATTCTGAGCGCTGAAAAAGTGCAGAAAGCCGACAAACTTTTGAAGCTGCAGATTGATTTGGGATTTGAAACAAGAACTATTGTTTCAGGAATTGCCTTGCATTTTCAACCGGAAGAAATTGTTGGAAAGCAAGTAACTATTGTGGCAAATTTAGCCCCAAGAAAAATGAGGGGAATTGAAAGTAACGGAATGATACTAATGGCCGAAGACACGGCAGGAAAGTTACATTTTATAAATCCGGAGCAGAAAATAGATGAAGGCAGCGGAGTAAGCTAATTCTAATATTATTTTTGTCAGTTCTTTTTATTGAGCATCTAATTTGAATAAGACTGGGTAAATACAGGCAAATTACCTGTGGCTAAACGTACATAGAATTATAGAACAATCGGTAAAGGAAATACGGAAAGTTATTTTCAGGATACAGAATACTAATGATAAATTTAAGAGAGGCAACTACTTAAATTACCTCTCTTAAATTATTTTTGTTACACCTTATTAAAACTTACACATTCCTTCAATTCTTTTTCGGTATAGCTCAAACCATATTGTTTTAAAACATCATCGGGTACGCCATTCCATTGATTAGGTCGGTTACCCATGTATCCTACATCTTTCACACCTATTTCTGAAGTATAAAACCCACTTGAGGTGAGGTTGCGCATCAGGCTAAAGAAAGCTGCTCCTTGTTTCAATTCTGGTTTTACTTTTTTAGGATAAGCGATCTGATCTACCAGGGCAATCTTTTGCTTGTCATCACATTCCCTGAAGGTTTTTCCATAATTATTCAAACAATACATGTCCATCCAGCGCAGTCCTCCGCGCATGGGTGTTTGGTGTTCAGTCTTTTCATGTACTATAAACTCTATAAAATCGGGCACTTTCGCATCAGTTGCGCTGCCGCTGATATTGTCTTTTGGAATAATTATATCTGCAAGAATGGCAATGGTCGCCATCTCGTGATCAGTAAAAAATTTGGGTTCTGCAGTTAACTCTTTGTAATGTGCATTTTCCTCTGCCATCCGTTCGGGACCGGTAAAGGGTTGCACTGTAGTATTTTCCGTAACTTTTTTATCGCTATTCTTACATGCTTCTATCAATACACCTGACGATGCGGTACCTAACAATAAGGCTTTTATCGATTGCCGTCTGTCCATAATTTTTGATTTTTAAATTGCTATTAGCTTTCTATAGAACAAAAAGCTAAATACAGAATTAAAGTGAATACAATAAAAGTTAGATATTTTGCTTTTTCAATTGGTCAACGATATATTCGCTGGTACGCATTGACAAAGCAAGAATTGTCCACGTTATGTTTTTATCACCTTGTGATACGAACATTCCCCCATCTACATTAAATAAATTTTTGCAGTCGTGCGCCTGCGCCCATTTATTGAGTGGGGCACGTTTTGGATCATTTCCCATACGTACGGTACCGGCTTCGTGAATGATATTTCCAGGAGCATGAAGACCATAATTGTTTTCAGGACCGTCATCTCCGCCCCATGTAATAACAGCGCCCATTGAATGAAGAATCTCAGCAAAAGTTTCTTTCATGTGCTTAGCCTGTTTTATTTCATAGTCAGTATAAGTGGTGTGAAAGCGTAAAACAGGTATGCCATATTTATCGACAACGTTGGGATCAATTTCGCAATAACTATCTTCTCGTGCAATAGCTTCACCGCGGCCGGCCATTCCTACGTGGGCTCCGAAGAAATAACGATAATCTTCTTTTAAGGATGCTCCGTAACCGCCTGCTTCTTTTTGCTGACCTTTAATTTTATAAGTGCCATTCAGGTTTTCGATGCCCCAGTTAAAACCATAAAGCGGCATTCCAAAACCTCCGCCATATTCAATATGATAACCACGGGGAAAATCCAATTTTTTATTATCCAGCCACCATGGCGTATAAACGTGCATACCGCCAACGCCATCTTCATTATAACGTTTGCGATCAAACAGCTCAGGAATGATACCACCCATATCTGCACCTGTAGAATCATGCAGGTATTTACCTACAACATTACTTGAATTGCCTATGCCATTAGGATGTCTTTGTGATTTTGAGTTTAACATCAATCTTGCTGATTCGCATGCACTGGCAGCAAGAATAACTGTACGGCCACTTACCTGGTATTCCTGCATATCCTCTTTATTGATGTAAGATACGCCTGTTGCCAATCCTTCCCGGTCGGTTAATACTTCACGTGCCATTGCATTTGTAACCAAATCGACATTACCGGTTTTAATTGCCGGAATAACCAATGCAGAGGAAGATGAAAAGTCAGCATAAACCTTACAGCTTCTGCCACATTGTGCGCAATAAAAACATTCGCCACGCTCGTTATTTATCTTTTTTGTAAGAATGGATAAGCGCGATGGAATAACAGGAATACCAATTCCTGTTGCCGCCTTCTTTATAAACAATTCATGTAATCTTGGTTTAGGAGGAGGAAGGAAAATTCCGTCTGGATCATCTACCCGACCTTCATTTGTTCCGAACACACCAAGCAACCTGTCAATTTTATCGTAGTAAGGTTTTACATCATCGTAACTGATAGGCCAATCATCACCCAGGCCATCGATGCTTTTATGTTTAAAATCTTTTGGTCCAAATCTCAATGAAATTCTACCCCAGTGATTGGTTCGTCCACCCACCATTCTTGCTCGCCACCATTCCCACTTAGTTCCTTCTGCCTGCGTATAAGGTTCGCCATCTACTTCCCAACCCCAGTAACAACCATCAAAGTCGCCAAACGGACGAAATTTTGTACTTGCTCCTCTTCGCGGTGATTCCCACGGATTTTTCAATTGCGCTGAATTTACAGCAGGATCAAAATTAGGCCCTGCTTCTATTAAGCATACTTTTAAACCGGCCTTAGCTAAAACATAGGCAGCCATGCCCCCACCTGCACCTGAACCAACAATGACGGCATCATACTTCTTGGGCTGCTTTTTAATCTGAAGATCTCCCATATCGCGTTAAAAATTTTGAAGATTGGTTAGAATGTTTGAAAGTATGAACATTCATAACACGAAAGAAATATTTTTTTATTCGCTAAAAGTAGTCACTTATTAAATACAATAATTGAAGCAAATATTTATGCGATATTTGTTTGCTAACTTTTAACCATTGCTTATGCCCACATGTAAACTTTTACTTTCGTTTTCATTATACGTTATTTCATTATCTGTTTCGGCTCAAACTACTGAAAGTACTTATGCAGAAAAGCTAGGATATCCTAAAAACGCCAAAGTATTGATTTTGCATGTAGATGATGCCGGCATGTCTTTCGATTCAAACGAAGGAGCCATTAATGCAATGACAAAAGGCGTTGCTAACTCATGTAGTGTAATGATGCCTTGTCCATGGGTTCCCGCTTTTGTTCATTACTTAAAGCAACATCCTCAAACAGATGCAGGCCTTCATCTTACCCTTACATCCGAATGGAGCGAATACAGGTGGGCACCCCTTTCGGGAAAAGCGGCAGTACCCGGGCTGGTAGATCCGGAAGGTGATATGTGGCGATCAGTGGAAGATGTAGTAAAGCACGCAAGTGCAGATGAAGTTGAAAAAGAAATAAGAGCACAAATTGACCGGGCGCAAAGCATGGGTTTTCAGCCAACACATTTTGATACTCACATGGGAACTTTACTTGCAACGCCAGCTTTTACCGAGCGGTATATTAAGCTCGGAATTGAAATGCATATTCCGGTAATGGTGCCAGTCGGTCACAACACTTTAATAAAAGAGGAAATGAATTTGCCCGAAGCTCAACTGCAACAAATGCGACAAATAGGTAAAATGCTTTGGAATGCAGGATTACCGGTTTTAGATGATCTTGATAATGAAAGTTACGATTGGAAAATTCCTGCCGAAATTGTAAACGATGATAAGAAACTACAGGCTTTTAAAACAGGAAAATATATAGAGGCAATAAAATCTTTAAAACCGGGCATTACAATGATGATTATGCACTGCACGGCCACGTCAGAAATTTTTAAGCAGATATCAGGTAGCGGCCCTACCAGAAAAGGAGATATGCTGGCAATGATGGATCCATTATTGAAAAAAACGCTGCAAAAAGAAGGAATTATATTAGCAACATGGAGAGAATTAAAAGAAAGGAGGGTTAAAGCAAAATCATAATTAAACATTGAATAGCAAGAATACATTTTTAAAACTCATTACAACTCAATAAAGTTTGTAGTGCGAATAATTATAGTACTCTCTTTACTTTGAATTCTTATTATCCTTACTTCAAACTAAAACGTTCATTCTTTTAAGTAACATAACCACCTAACTTTTATTTAGCTTTATAGTAATATAATCAATCCCTTTTCATGAAAAGAACGATTAAAAAAGTTGCTGTATTAGGAAGCGGTGTCATGGGAAGCCGCATAGCTTGTCATTTTGCAGGAGTAGGTTTACAGGTTTTGCTGCTTGATATTGCTCCGAAAGAATTGAATGCAGCCGAACAGGCCAAAGGTTTAGCTCTTGATAATACGAATGTAAAAAACAGGATAGTAAATGATGCTTTGGCTGCTGCCGTAAAAAGTAATCCTTCGCCGGTATATACAAAAGATGCCATTAAACGCATTACTACCGGCAATTTTACAGACAATATGAAAGATATCTCCAGTTGTGATTGGGTGATTGAGGTTGTGTTGGAAAGACTTGATATAAAGCAAGCTGTTTTTGATGAAGTAGAAATGTATCGAAAGCCGGGAACATTAATTACAAGCAACACTTCAGGCATTCCCATTCATTTAATGGCTGAAGGCAGAAGTGATGATTTTAAAAAGCATTTTTGCGGAACACATTTTTTTAATCCACCACGGTATCTGCGCCTGCTTGAGATTATTCCTACAATTTATACTGACAAAGAAGTCACTGATTTTTTAATGCATTATGGAGATGTGTTTTTAGGAAAAACTACCGTGCTCGCTAAAGATACACCTGCGTTTATTGCAAACCGAATTGGTGTCTTTAGTATCATGTCCATTTTTAAATTAATGGATAAAATGGAATTGTCTATTGATGAAGTGGATGCATTAACAGGACCCATTATCGGACGACCAAAATCTGCTACTTTCCGTACCGCTGATGTAGTAGGAGTTGATACGTTGGTTAAGGTGGCTACAGGCATTGCAGAAAACTGCAAAAATGATGAAGCTCGTAATACTTTTACAATTTCTTCATGGTTGAAAAAGATTACCGAAAACAATTGGTTAGGTGATAAAACAGGACAGGGTTTTTTTAAAAAAATGCCTGCACGCAACGAAAAAGGAGAAAAAGATATATATGTCTTGAATATTGCAACAATGGAGTATGAGCCGAGACAAAAGCCAAAGTTTGCAAGCGTTGAAGCGGCGAAATCTGTGGAAGATTTAAAGACACGAATAAAAATGCTCTCAGCAGCACAGGATAAAGCAGGCGAATTTTACAGGCACTTCCATTATAATCTGTTCAGCTACATTTCTCGCCGTGTACCCGAAATAAGCGATGAGCTCTACCGGATAGATGATGCAATGATGGACGGCTTCGGCTGGGAAATAGGCGCTTTTGAAACATGGGATTTGCTGGGGGTAGCAAAAACGGTTGAAGCCATGAAAGCTGCAGGTTATCAACCAGCGGCATGGGTTGATGAAATGCTTGCAACGGGTCTTCAGACTTTTTATAAAGTTGCAAATGGCAAGAGGCAGTACTATGATGTTGCAGCGAAAACATATAGACTGGTTCCGGGCAGCGAGTCCTTTATTATTTTAAATAATTATAGTGATAAAGTTGTTTGGAAAAACAGCGTATGCACAGTGTATGATATTGGTAATGATGTGGCGTCACTGGAATGGAAAACGAAAATGAATACAATTGGAGGAGAAGTTCTCGAAGGAATAAATAAAGGAATTTCGCTGGCTGAAGAAAAATTTAAAGGCCTGGTGGTGGCTAATGATGGACAAAATTTTAGTGCAGGGGCTAACGTAGGAATGGTATTCATGATGGCGGTAGAGCAGGAATATGAGGAACTGGATCTAGCTATAAGAATGTTTCAAAAGACAATTATGCGTTTAAGATATTCATCAATTCCGGTAGTGGTTGCTCCGCATGGATTAATACTTGGGGGTGGTTGCGAGATAAGCTTACACGCTGATAAATTGTGCCCATCCGCTGAGACATATATCGGGTTGGTTGAGTTAGGACTAGGACTAATTCCCGCCAGCGGCGGAACAAAAGAATTTATATTGCGTGCCGCAGACGAAATGCATGAGGATGAACCGGAAACAAATACCCTTAAAAGCCGCTTTTTTACTATTGCAACAGCAAAAGTTTCAACAAGTGCGCACGAAGGTTTTGAAATAGGAATATTCAGAAAAGGTACTGATGAAATAGTAATGAGCCAGGCAAGAAGGATCGCGGAAGCGAAGAAAAGTGTGATTGAATTGTATGACCAGGGATATGTAACACCCATCGAGCGAAAAGATATAAAAGTATTGGGACGCTCTGCTTTAGGAGCATTATATGCCTGCATTAACGGAATGTGGAGAGCAAACTATGCAACGGACCACGACGCACTGGTTGCACGCAAACTTGCTTATGTTATGTGTGGAGGCGACTTAAGCGAACCAA
This sequence comes from Segetibacter koreensis DSM 18137, assembly GCF_000374045.1. Taxonomy (GTDB): domain Bacteria; phylum Bacteroidota; class Bacteroidia; order Chitinophagales; family Chitinophagaceae; genus Segetibacter; species Segetibacter koreensis. Next base: position 302,642 of record NZ_KB893348.1, read on the forward strand.
CTTTAGTAAGCGAACAATATTTACTAGACCTTGAGAGAGAGGTTTTTTTGAGCTTGTGCGGAGAGAGAAAAACTTTAGAAAGAATTGAAAGTGTATTAAAAGGAGGCAAGCCCATAAGAAATTGATATGGACACGCAGGAGACTACTGGAATTGCAGGTAAGACACCAAAAAGTTTCCTTTTTTAAGTAGCTGTAAAAAGAGTTTAAAGAATTTGTAAAGAGATTTTCCTTTATTATATCACTTTATTTCTTCTAAAATTACCTCCTCATAAGATGGAAAAAAGACCGGCTGTCGACCAGAAACTATAACCCTGACAGTAGTGACGGAAAAATTACCGCAAGCGAGTTTTAGCAACGGATTAACCAGGGCAGGTTTTCCTGCCTTTAGTTTTTACATTAGCAGGAAAATCTGCAATAACCATGGAAGAACAAATAATTATAAAAACCATTACAAATATTTTTAATGGTTCTGACAAGCAGGATTGGGAACTGGTGCGTAACTCTTTTTATCATGAAGTTTTCCTTGACTATTTTTCTTTAAGCAAAAAACCAGGTGAAAAGGTAAAATCTGATGAAATTGTAAAAGGCTGGAGCGAATTTCTTCCAAAGTTTAGCTTCACACACCATGTGATAACAAATTTTGAAATAACGGTTGCAGGAGCTAATGCAGTTGCATTTTGCAAAGGGCACGCATTGCATCATTTACCTGATGCTGAAGGAGGTGATACCTGGACTGTTATTGGAACTTATGACTTTAAACTGGTAAAAGTTTCAAATGAATGGAAAGTAAACAGTATGGTTTTCAACCTGCTGTATGAAGATGGAAATAAAAGTCTTCCTTCCATAGTGGCGCAATAACGAGGTGCAGTATTTAAGCATTTTCAGTAGTTGAAGTTTTGTTTCGTGTACCTGCATATAAATCATATTCCAGTAAGCGGCAATCAATTTTACTGGTATAAAACTCAATTCTGCGACTTGCTTTCAGGCCGATTTTTTTTGCAAGTTCAAGATTGCCTGTAAAAATATAACCCGTATAACCCTTACACTTCTTTTTCATAAAGTCACCTATTCTTGCGTATGTTTCCTGCAATTCTGATTCTACACCAAGGCGATCGCCGTATTCGGGGTTAAAAAATACAACTCCGGCTCTTCCTTCAGGTACTTCGGTTGTTTCGAAATCTCCTACAGAAAATCGTATATAATGTTCTACTCCTGCTGCTGCGGCATTAATTTTTGAGATATTTACCGCATCTGCACTTATATCTGATGCGATAACGAGCAATTCTTTTGCTTCGATTATTTGTTGAAAAAGAACTTGTCGCTCACTTTCATACATCCCTTTGTCGTAACCTACAAGATGCATAAAAGCATAATTATCGCGAAATAATCCGGGACGACGATTGGTAGCTAACAAAGCGGCTTCTATTGCGACTGTAGAAGAGCCACACATTGGATTTACAAAAGGAGATTTTTTATCCCACTTTGTCGCCATAATAGTAGCTGCCGCTAATGCTTCAAGCATAGGCGCCTTACCAGGAATTTTTCGATACCCGTGTTTCGCCAATGTTTCGCCTGATGTATCTATAAATATTTCAGCAATATTTTCTTTCCAATATAAATGAAAGACAGTTTTGTCAAGATTAGGACCTGAGTTAGGCCTGCTTCCTGTTATTTCGCGCATTCTGTCAACAATCCCATCTTTTACTTTTACATTAGCAAACAAAGAAGTTTTAATATTTGGATTATCAACATTGCTTGTTATGGTAAAATATCCATCAGTAGGGATTAATTGTTCCCAATGTATTTCAACTAATTCTTTATATAATTCATTAGGATTGGTGGCAGCAAACTTTTTTATAGAAAATAAAACCTGGCTTGCGCATCTTAAGTTGAGATTAAGCCGAATACAATCTCTTAATGTTCCTTGTAGCTCTACACCTGTAGCAAATACTCTATCTGAATAAAATCCTAAGTCTGATACTTCCTGTTGCAAATAAGGAGATAGTCTTTTATTGCAGGTAATAATTATTCTGGAGGTGTTATTAAAAATTTGCATGCTTATGCAAACTTACTGGAAAGAGCGGAAATTGCTTATAACTGACGATGTATTTGGAATGCGCTAGAAACAAAAGTATGACTAGCAAAGCTGCAATTGTTTTAAAGAAGGTTCAGGAATTAATACACTTCCTGAACCTTCTTTCTATTTATTGATTTTCTATCGTTCAATTTGTTAACGTCCTTTTCAGATGTATCCTTCGTTTTTTATTAATACATTCAATATAAGTTATCAATCTTTCTTTACTGGTTGTGCTGAAACGGGATTGCCATAGATGTCAAAATATTTTACTTCGCCATATTTATCAAGGCCTTTGGCAATTTCTTTTGCATTACCTACAATTACAATAATCATATGTTCAGGTAAAATATATTTATTGGCCATTGCATGAATATTTGATGAGCTAACAGCTGCAATGTTTTTTAAGTATTCCTGGTAATAGTTCTGCGGCAGATGGTAACGAGCAATATTTAATGCAAAATTTGCGATCGTTGCCGGATTTTCTAACGAACGTGCAAAGCTTCCTGAAATATAATTTTTCATATTTACCACTTCAGTATCGTTTAAAGGCTCTGTGCGAATCTTTTTAAACTCGCTTAAGAATTCTCCAACCGCACTGTCAGTTTTTTCATTTCTTACAGACGCAGTCGCAGTAAATGCTCCTATAAGTCTGTCACTTTTTATGCTCGAATAGGCTCCGTAAGTAAACCCATGTTTTTCTCTTAGGTTATTAAATAAACGTCCTGTAGCTCCTCCTCCTAAAATACTGTTCATAACCGAAGAAGGGATAGCTTCGGGAGAACCAGGTTTTAGGGGAATGGGAGTAATAAAAGTTATTAAACTTTGCACACTGGCTGGGCGGTCTACAATGCCAATATAGGTTTTAGCCGGAGGCTGAGGCTCCTTATACGTAGCTTTAGGTACTACCCCTTTTTGCCAACTTCCAAAATTCTTTTCTGCAAGCACTTTTGCCTGGGCCGGGGTTATATCTCCAACAAAAACAAGGTAGGCAATATTAGGCTTCCAATAAGTTGAGAAGTAATTTTTAATGTCTTGAAGCTTTACATTATTTATCGTTTTTTCTGTAGTAATATCCCCATACGGGTGGTCTTTGCCATAGGTGAGCCGGTTAACTACGTTTTCTGAAATAGCTTCAGGATCATCTTTTTCTGCCTGTAAATTCGATAACTCCTGCCTGCGGATTTTCTCAAGCTCAGCAGATGGAAGCGAAGGTCTTAGAACAATATCACTCATTAAGGAAATTACTTTGCTAAAGTTCTTTTTAAGAGATGCAGCATACACTGAAGTTGGGGCTGTACGAATACTTGCCCCTAAAAAGTCAATTTCTTCATCCAGCTTTTCTTTGTTCATTGTAGTCGTACCCCGTCTTAATAATTCTCCGGCCATAGAAGTAAGGCCTGCTTTATTTCCTTCAATAATGCCGTCGAGGTCTATGGTAAGCGAGGCAGAGACCCTTGGAAGCTTATCATTTTCTACCACAAATACTTTAAGTCCATTTTGTAATGTAAAAGTTGAAGGCTCTCCTATTTTAACTTCAGGAGCAGGAGAAGGTTTTGGTGGTTTTGACCTGTCTATCTGCGCAGATGATAGTAAAGGCAGCAGGATAAAAATATATAAGCAAAGTTTTCTCATTATTGTTTTTTTTGAAATTTCAGGGATAATTATTACTTTGGTGCAGCAGCTGTTTTTGAGCCTTTTGGAACATAATACAGCACAACCCGGTTGTCTTTATTCAGATACTTTTTTGCTACATCTAAAATATCTTCGCGGGTGACTTTATTGTAGTTATCAATTTGAGTATTGATGAGGTTTGCGTCGCCAAAATATACTTCATAGTTGGCAAGGTTTTCAGCTATACCGGCCATAGTAGCATTTGCACTTACAAAAGCTGTTTGAACCTGGTTTTTTACTTTCTGAAATTCTCTTTCAGATACCAGTGTTGTCTTTAGATCATCTACAACGCTGTCTATTGCATTTTCGAGTTCTCCGGGTTTTACGCCCATATTAGCTATAGCTAAATTAATAAACAGGCCCGCGTCTTCAAGAAAATAAGGAAAAGATGCAGCTTGCAGCGCTATTTGTTTTTCATCTACCAAAGTTTTGTTCATACGGCTTGATGGGCCACCAGACAAAAGAGTGGATAATAAATTAAACGCATAATATTCGGGACTTGTTTCTTTTGGAGCGCGATAGGCTTCGAAAACAGCAGGTAATTGAATGTTGTCTTCGATAGTATCCCTTACTTCGCCACCCAATGGCTGTTCAGTAACATCCGGACGGTGAATGGGTTTGGTACCCTTGGGAATTGGCCCAAAATAATTTTCAATTTGTTTTTTGGTTTCCTCAATATTTATATCTCCAGCAATGGATAAAACACAATTGTTGGGCACATAATAGGTCTTGTAAAAATCGATAAATTCATTAAGTTTTGCGGCATTAAGATCCTGCATACTGCCAATCGGCGTCCAATGGTAAGGATGTTGCTTGAACGCCCTCCGGAAAATCTCGTACTGAAATGACATGTACGGCTGATTATCTATTCGTTGACGTTTTTCTTCCTTTACAACTTCGCGCTGTGTATTTACACCTACCTGTTCAATTTTTGCATGCATCATTCTTTCGCTTTCCAGCCAAAGACCGAGTTTTAGCTGGTTGCTCGGGAGCAATTCATAATAAAACGTTCTGTCCTGGGTAGTGTTTGCATTATCTGAACCCCCGGCATTGGTTACATATTTCATGAACTCACCCCGTTTAATGTTTTCTGAACCTTCAAACAACAGGTGTTCGAAGAAGTGGGCAAAGCCGGTGTGAGCAGTATCCTCATTTTTAGAACCCACATGGTACAAAGTGGTAACAGCTACGACCGGAACGGTAGAGTCTTTATGAAGAATTACTTTGAGTCCATTAGGCAAAGTGTATTTTTCAAATACAATTCTAGGAGCCTGCGCAACTAAACTGCTATTTATAAGTACAGCAGTAATCGCTATTAAAAGCCATTTTTTCATGAAAGAAAGATTTTTTTATAATCCACAAGTTCAGAAAAGAAAAAGTAAAAACAATAGGAGAAATTATTAAAAACGACCTTTTATCTGCGAAAATTACCGTTTAACAATTAATTGAGGAAAGAACATCTTTTGCAGAAACATTGTGTGGATTATACCAGCTTATAGTGTTATCCTTTTTAAACCAAGTCATTTGTCTTTTTGCGTAATGCCGGGTATTTATTTTAATTTTTTCTTCGGCTTCTTTTAGAGAACATTGATTGTCAAGATAATCAAACAGTTCCTTGTAGCCAACTGTCTGCAATGCGTTTAAAGATTTGTACTTATACAATGCTGAAGCTTCAGCTAACAAGCCTTCTTCCATCATTTTGTCTACCCGGTTATTAATTTGCTCATTTAATTGAGCACGGGGAAGCTCAAGTCCAATTTTAATAATATTGAAAGGTCTTTTCTTTTTATCACCTTTTCTAAACGTTGTGACAGATTTTCCTGTTGATATAAATACTTCGAGTGCCCGTATTAGTCTCTGGGGATTTTGCTGTTCAGCAACCTTCCAAAAGTAAGGGTCCAGTTCAGCTATTTGCTTTTGCAAAAACTCAAGACCCTTTGTCTCATAATCAACTATTATTTGTTGCCTTATAAGAGGGTTTATAGCTGGAAACTCATCCATTCCTTCACAAAAAGCTTTTATGTACAAACCCGTCCCGCCAACCATAACAGCAGTTGTATGATTTTCAAAAATTGTTGCTGCTGCATGTAAGGCATATTGTTCAAATATACCGGCATTTACTTCTTCATGTATATTATGAGAATTGATGAACCAATGCCGAACTTCAGCCAATTCTTCTGCAGAAGGTTTGGCTACTCCTATATTCATCTCTTTGTAACACTGGCGTGAATCTGCTGAAATAATTTCTGTTTGTAATGCCCTGGCTAACTGTATAGCAAAAGCAGTTTTACCTACAGCAGTAGGCCCACAAATAATTATAATCGTGTGAGAATGCAATATTGTAAAGCGGTTTTAAAAATATTACCCGCAACGAAAATAACAGCAAAAGTTGTTTTTAATATTCTTCTTCATTTCCTGCTTCGGCTTCATCTGAAAACGACTCGTCTTCGCTGTCTTCAGACTCTTCATCGTGATCATTGTCACCTTCGCGGCCAAAGCCTTCTGCTCCTGCACTTAAATCATACTTTTCTTCAATGTCTACAAATTTATCTCCAAGCAGGCTTTTTGTTCCATATTGTGCGGGTCCAATTCCTTCTGCACGTACTGTAGATGGATAAGTAATTTTAGCATTTTCTTCTTTGCTGACATTTATCAGCTCGATTAAGAAAGTCCAGCCTTTGGCAAAGTCATAGGTATAAATAAATTTTTGATTAGGGTCTTTTATCTGTGAACCAATGGTTGTTTCAGACATCAGCAACGGCTCTGCTTTATACTCCTTATCGTATTTCTGTAGCGTTATTTCACGTCCGCGTTGCCAGTTATCATTACTGCGGTAAAAAGTTGCCGCATGTTTGTTGTCAAACTCATAAGCCTTTAAGACAGCATTGTGAAGGTCTGCAAAGGTTTGTGTATGTTTTATAGCGATATCGCGATATACACTGTCGTCTTCTTCATAATATGCGCGAAATTTTAAAACAGCCATTTTTACTAAATCTTTATTTTAATTGTTAAAACCAACAATAGAATGGAAAATAATTGTTACTACTTATAGTAGTCTGCATCTCAAGTGCAAACTTCTTACCACACTTTTGAAGGGTTATCTCATCAGGTTACAGGCGCAAGGTTTAACTCCTCTCCTTTTTGCAGCATAAAGGTATATGCTTCTTCATAACTGTTTCCTATTTTGCCGTCAAGAATTGCTTCACGTATTGCATCTTTTATGATTCCAACATTTCGTCCGGGTGTTAATCCAAAAGTCTCCATGATTATTTCACCTGTTATAGGCGGCTGCCAATTACGTATTTTATCCTGGGCCTCCACTTCCTGCATACGCTGTTTTACCAGTTCAAAGTTCTCAAGATATCTTTTAACTTTTGTTTTGTTTTTACTGGTTATATCAGCATTGCAGAGCATCATTAGCGAGTCAATATCGTCTCCTGCATCAAAAAGCAGTCGCCGGATGGCGCTGTCAGTAATATTTTCTTTTGTAAGGCCGATGGGGCGCAAATGCAATTCGACCATTTTTTGAACAAAACGCATTCTGTCGTTAAGAGGAAGTTTAAGCTTATTAAATATTTTAGGAACCATTCGGGCTCCTACCACTTCATGACCATGAAAGGTCCAGCCATGTCCTTCTTCAAATCGTTTGGTAGCAGGCTTTGCAATATCATGCAATAGCGCAGCCCATCGCAGCCAAAGATCTTTGGTATGAATGCTGATATTATCAATTACCTGTAAAGTGTGGTAAAAATTGTCTTTGTGGCCTTTGCCATCTATATATTCTGCTCCCGCAAGATCTACCATTTGCGGAAAGATTATCTGCAACAAACCGGAAGTAAACAACAAGTTCCAACCGATGGAAGGTTTTTTGCTGACCATTATTTTATTCAACTCGTCAGTAATTCTTTCTTGGGAAACAATCCTAATTCTTTCTTTATTGTCCTTAATTGCTTTGAACGTTTTTTCTTCAATTTGAAAACCTAATTGTGTGGCAAACCGTATGGCGCGCATCATTCGGAGTGGATCGTCGCTAAATGTTTTTTCAGGCTCTAAAGGGGTACGAATAATTTTAGCTTCTATATCGTAAAGACCGTTAAACGGGTCGATCAGATCGCCATAATTGTCTTTATTTAAACTTATTGCAAGAGCATTGATTGTAAAATCACGCCGGTTCTGGTCGTCTTCAATAGAACCAGGTTCAACTTCCGGATTGCGGCTGTCGGAGCGGTAGCTTTCCTTTCTTGTTCCCACAAATTCAATTTCCAGGTCTTCAAACTTTATTTGAGCCGTTCCAAAATTTTTGAAAAAAGCCACCTGGGGCGCAGGAGAAAAACGGTTAGCAACTTTGTGAGCGAGGGATATACCATCACCAACGCAAACTATGTCGAGATCTTTGGTAGGTCGGCCGATAATTTTATCGCGAACAAATCCGCCTATGAGAAAAGCAGGCATTTCCGCTTCGGAAGCGGCAGTACCTATTTTTTTAAGAATAAATTCTTCTTTTTTACTACAATGTATAAACATGATCGCCACAAAGATAAAACCTAATCATTGTGATAAATCTTATATCATTACTATAAAAAAGGTTGTGGAAAGCTGCTTTCTACAATAAAGCTGTAAAATCTTCGACTATTCAAACTCGAGTTCATTGCAGAAATATTCCCAGTTAAAATCATATCTAAGTAAGGAACTGTCTGAATCTGAACTGTCAGTGTAAAATGATGTATTTGGTAAAATAGCATCATTCTTAATGATTTCTGGTCCAAAAGCGTAAAGGAGATGTGAATAAGCAGGCTGACTGTTACTCGAAATTGGTAGTTGATTCTGGCTCATAAAATATGGGGGTTTATTAAATAAAGACAATTATTCTGCCATAACAACGCAACTGACATTAAAAATATAGAATGTTATAAGTTTCTAATATTTAAGGCCTGATTGTAAAAACTTCACCATTTTTCCACTTAATGATAGATGAAGGTGAATGAATGTTTTTGAAATCTTGTGCAAAAGAAACTACATAATCTACCGCATTTTTTACTTCTGTCGAGATGCTTTGAAAATTTTGGGGAGAAGGTTGCCCATGCAAATTAGCAGAAGTAGATACAATTGGTTTTTTATATCTTTTTATCAAATGCCTGCAAAAATCTTCTTTTACAATCCTGATACCTATGCTGCCGTCTTCATTTAAAACGTCGTCTGCCACGTTTAATCCGTGTTCATAAATGACCGTTGTTGGTTTAGTTGTGTTTTCAAGGAAATTAAATACTTCCGGATCCGGGGCTGCTACATACTGCAATACATCCCTTTCCGATGCAAGCAAAACAATTAATCCTTTGTTTGCAGGTTTTCCTTTTATCTGTATCAATTTTTTTACAGCACTACTATTAGTAGCATCACAACCCAAGCCCCAAATGGTATCAGTGGGATAAAGTATGACACCTCCTTTTTGTAATACATCAAGGCAGTGTTCTATATCGTAATTAAAGTCAGTCATTACATGCGAAGGTATACCTCCATTACTTCAGCAGCACATTTTTGAGCTGTAAAATTTTGAGCGTGTTTCCAACCCTTTTCTTGCATTTCTTTTACTAAAGTAGTGTTTGTAGCTAATTGCAGCATGCCTTCGGCAATTTGTGAGGGAGAATGAGGGTCTACATAATAAGCAGCATCTCCTCCGGTTTCAGGAAGACAAGAAATATTGGAAGTAATTACTGGTACCCGACTCCACAATGCTTCCAAAACAGGAAGACCAAAACCTTCAAAAACAGAAGGATAAATAAGTCCTGAAGAAAGTTGGTATATAGCAGGAAAGTCTGTCGACGACTGAAAGTTGACAGAAATTTTTGCCTGGTCGGTTTCAGATAAAAAAAGCACTTTTTTGTCAATTTCGTATTTACGTAAATATTCCTTTACTTTTTGTTTATACGCTCCCCCGCTACCTATTACCACTAGCGGAATTTCCAATTTTCCTTTCAACTCATGTAAAGCTTTACAAATATTTAGTAGATTTTTTCTTTCTATCATAGAGCCTACATACAAAAAGAAGCAATCAGGCAATTCGTAGATTTCTTTTATTCTAAGCTTATCCATTTCTGAAATGGTCTTAGCAAAACGGGGTTCACAGCTTTGATAACATACAGTTATTTTATATTCAGGTATCTTATATAGGTCTATAATATCCTCTTTGGTTTGTTGGCTGATAGCAATAATTTGATCAGCATTCCTACACGCATATTTAAATTTTTGCCTGTAAATCTGCACATCCAACCAATTATATTGCTGAGGATACCGCTCGAAAATAAGATCATGTATAGTAACAACCGAACGAACTGATGTATTTTGAATTCGAAAAGGTATTTCGTTGCTCAATCCATGGTATATATCGATACCTCTTTTTTTAAGATCTTTTTTCACCCAACTGCTTCTCCAAGCAGATTTAAATTTTTTTGAAAGAAAATCGCCGGGAGTAATATTTTCAACATTTTTAAACCTTTCAGTTGCAAACCGATTCGTCACTTTGGGAGCACACAGATAGTAATCTTCACTACTATAAAAACTAGCCAGCGACGAAATAAGGGTTCGGCTATAGTGCCCTAAACCGGTAGCATTTTGATAAGCTCTTTTTGCATCGAAAGCTATTTTCATATTGTGTGACGTGTATTTATAGAATTCTTAGAACTGAAATTGTAAGATCTATGAGAAAAGAACTTTTATTGAAAAAAACGGAATTATTTTATTTTTTCTATTTTTAAATCCATCAAAGTTTTTCCTCCTACTTCTTAAAATCCTTCCAAATCCAGCTTATCGCCTTCGATTGCAAACATAGAATAAAATGCATTTTGTATGTTTGATGCATTATTATTTGATATGATTAGAAAATGTATCTGTACCCTATTTACAGTAATTATATTTACAAAAGCCTTTTCTCAAAGCCGTTCTTTATATGATACCAATGTTGCTAGGTTCGACTTTTTAAATAACAAACTCTTTGTTCCGCTACAATTGGAAGATACTAGCGGTCATATTTTCAATACCGCGGCTCTTATTGGCAAAACTATTTATGTTGATTTCTGGTTTACTTCTTGTCCTCCCTGCCTCAGAGAAATTCCTTACTCGACGTCTCTTCAAAAGTTTTTTGCAACCGATACCAACATTGTGTTTCTTAATATTTGTATAGATAATAAAGAACGAAAGCAAGCCTGGAAGCAAATGGTACACGTTAAAAAAATGCAAGGAATACACTTGTTTTATGCACGTAACCAACCTCAGAAAATTAGCTTGCTAAAAGAATATTATATTACTTTTCCGACTTACCTTTTGGTCAATAAAGAAATGCGAATTATTGGCTACGACGCGCCAAGACCATCTGAAGAAGGTTGGGCACACTGGGCAATAGTACGGGCAGAAGATGGCGTCCTGTTGTCTGAATCATATTCAGAAATAATAAATCATTCAAAAGCATACAAGGATTTTTTAAATAAAAGCGGGCCTGAAATTTTTTCTTTACGAAACGGTAGATAATTTCCGTCGTCTCATTTTTGCTATTAACCCGGTTACAATTTTTTTTGACCTTTCACAATTCATAAATGCATTATTACCATTCATCCTGCTGATTTATCGTTTCATATGTTTTCATCTTGTTCTCTCTAAGCTCTGTAGGTAATTTTATTCTTGTAGAAACAAACCAAAACTGACTAACAAACCAAAACTAACTGTCAACGACCAAAACTAACTGGTTATGCAGAGAAAACAATCCTGGTAACAGGATCAACCGGAGCGCAGGAAGGAAGTGATGCACTTGCCTTCCTTAAAGCCGGTAATAAATATTGAAGGCCTAAAAATTACTACTCTACATATATCCCAAAGCACTGTTACGGCAGTGCTTTTTTGTTTTTCTATAAAAGTGAAAATACCTTTTGCATCTTATTTCCTTTGTTTTTAGATAACCCATTAATTTCGCACAAATTTTAAAAATGGAATTACAATCATTAATACAGGAAGCATTTGCAAAAAGGGAACTTTTGAAAACACCTGAATATAGCCAGGCTGTAAGAGACGTAATTGAAGAATTAGATAAAGGACGGCTGCGTGTTGCTTCGCCGACACAAGAGGGCTGGGTTGTGAATGAATGGGTCAAACAAGCAATTTTAATGTATTTCGGCATTCAGCAAATGGAAACATTTACTTTGCCGCCTTTTGAGTTTTATGACAAAATGAAACTCAAGAGCAATTACAAAGAGTTAGGTGTGCGTGCTGTTCCACATGCTGTTGCCCGATATGGTGCTTACCTCGCAAAAAATGTTGTACTAATGCCGAGTTATGTAAACATTGGCGCTTTTGTAGATGAAGGTACAATGGTAGATACGTGGGCAACTGTTGGTAGTTGTGCTCAGATAGGTAAAGACGTACACTTAAGCGGCGGCGTCGGCATCGGCGGTGTGCTTGAGCCGCTGCAGGCAACGCCGGTAATAGTTGAAGATGGCTGTTTTCTCGGTAGCCGTTCCATTGTTGTTGAAGGTGTTGTTTTAGAAAAAGAAGTGGTTTTGGGAGCAAATGTTGTGCTTACTCAATCAACAAAAATTATAGATGTCAGCGGAAGTGAACCGGTTGAATACAAAGGGCGCGTTCCTGCACGAAGTGTAGTAATTCCTGGTACTTATCCTAAAAAATTTCCTGCCGGAGAATATAATGTAAGTTGTGCTTTAATCATCGGCAAACGTAAGCCAAGCACAGACCTTAAAACCAGTTTAAATGATGCTTTGAGAGATTTTAATGTGTCTGTTTAAGGAATAATCTATCGTAAAAGGTCGATAACCGGTTTTAGTGCAGCTATCGACCTTACTTTAATATGAACAAATATGTACAAAACAACAAGATAACTCTCGCAGGTTTTCTTATCACTTTTATAGGTGCTGTTTTATTTTCGACAAAGGCCATTATTGTAAAAAAAGCCTTCGGTAATACCCATACTGATGCGCTTACGCTCCTTACGTTGCGTATGGTTTTTTCATTGCCATTTTATATTTCTTCTGCTATCGTCGTCAGTAATAAAAAAGAAAACATTCGCATAAATAAAAAACAATGGCTCTATGTTATTGTTTTAGGTTTGTTTGGTTATTACGTTTCAAGCCTTCTTGACTTTGTGGGTTTGCAATATATATCGGCCGGTCTTGAAAGGTTGATCCTTTTCCTGTATCCCACTTTTGCTGTACTGATAAATGTTTACTTTTTCAAACAAAAGCTGTCATCATCACAAAAGGTTGCCTTACTGCTTACTTACCTGGGTATCGCTATCGCTTATTATGGTGAAATAAGAATGGATACAGGCAATCCTAATTTTTATTTTGGCAGTTTAATGGTTTTTATATGTGCTGTTACCTATTCTATCTACATTGCCGGCAGTGGAAGAATAATTCCTGTAGTTGGTGCAAATAAGTTTACCGGCTTTGCTATGCTTGCAGCAACGGCCGGCATTTTCATTCATTTTTTATTCAAAGGAAATATTCAGACTTTATATTCAAATGCAGGCCTATGGGCGTATGGATTGTTACTTGCTATATTGTCTACGGTTATTCCCTCATTTATGATATCGAATGGTTTAAAAAGAATTGGTGCAAATAATGTTGCTATTATTTCCGGCATCGGACCTGTCTCTACCATTGTACAGGCACATTATATTTTAGGAGAAAAAATATTTGCAGAACAAATAGCAGGTACACTAATGGTGATTGCCGGGGTGCTTTTAACAGGCTGGAAAAGAAAAGAAGTGATTAAGTAAACCACTTCTTTTTAAAAATATATTTACTTAATTTAAAATAAAAAAACCCTTGTCTTATACCCTATATCCTAAAATCATCACCTTCACTCATATCAATTGTAAAGTTGTCTTTTTTGTAATATTGCCTGTATTTATCGCTTATTTCTTTCGTTTGCTTTTTACCGTCAATATATAAGTTTCCATCTTTGACTTCTATTTTGTATGCTTTTGATTTGTCTATTAACCCGTCTTTTTCAAGTGCATCTGTAAACTCTTCTACGTTTTTTATTTCTTCCTTTGCATTTTCAAGCGAGCGCCGTGCCTCTTTCATAGATCGATCAATATCCACTTTTATCTTTTCGCGGTCTATTTGTATGTCAAGTTTTTGTTTTTGCAAATCTGTTTTAACTTTTTCCAACTGCTTCTTTACTTCCTCCATTTTTACCTTACTTACTTCTTTTGCATTTTCTGCAACTTCCTTGTTTATTCTTTCCCAATCTATATTTTTCATGGCGTCGTCTATTTGTTCGGTTATCTTTTCCATATCTATTTCTTTCATTTCTTTATCAATTTCCGCCTGGTATTTGCTCATGTCCATACTCTTCATTTGCTCCTCCAGCTTTTTCATTTGAATTTCCAATTGTTTCATTTGCTCGTCAAGGTTGCGAAAATCTCTATCGGCCCCATTTCGATTGCGTTTGAGGGGTGAGGTGGTATCGCCATCATTAGATTTTTGCTCTTTTCGAAAGGAGTCTTTGGCAGCATTTTGCTTTTGACGAAAAGCTGAAAAGCCGATAATGACTACTGTTAATGCAAGTGCTAATACGATTTTTGTAAATAATGAAACCTGTTTCATAGATGTTTTGTTAAAGTGTTAGTAATACGAATTGTTTCGTATCAAATATACGATGCACTTCGTAAGACGCATAGTGCGATCCTTATTGTTAGAAAAATTTAACAATTGCTCCTTTAATTACACTTTCTCTTTAAGCTTTCTTTATTAATATTGTTCATTTTTCCCGAAAAATCTTAATCGATCATTGTTGTTTTAAAATTATCGGTACAACTGGTTAACTATTTATAATTTCCAATGTTGGAAATATTTTTTGCCTGTAACTAAATTCATAAAAAATGAAACTTTTTTTACTAGTAGGTTTACTTGCCTTATCTGTTTCTTCCTTTAGCCAGGATGAAGAAGAAAGCAGCCACAAGTTTAGAAGAGATAATATTTTTTTTGGTGGCTCAATTGGTCTCGGACTTGGAAATGGAGGATTTAGTACCGGTGCAAATCCAGAAGTAGGATATTCTGTTGCCAGGTGGCTGGATGCAGGTATATCAACTAATTTTAATTATTTCTCTTATCGTGCAGAATATAATAACGGCATACGGCAAAGAAGTTTTAATTATGGCGGAGGAGTTTTTGCGAGGTTTTTTGTTTTTAGTGGATTTTTTTTACAGGTGCTACCAGAATATAACTGGGTTAATACTAACTTCAAAGACTTGAATGCGGGAAGCATTGGAAGTGAGTATCACCTTAAACGAGAAGCGCCGAGTCTATTATTGGGTATAGGCTATGGTAGCAGGGTTATTGGCAATACCAATTTCTTTACAGTGCTAATGATCGATGCGGGCACTAATACCAACTCACCTTACATTGATACTTACGGAGCTAAACTTCCGATTTTGAGAACTGGTTTTAATTTTTATCTGCGTCCAAAAAGGCGATAATACCTGCGGGAGAGTCAACTACTAAAATACGTTCCTGCCAGTTTTCATACAAAAAGTTACATTCCTGCATGTGTTTGATATGCTTGATCAAATGATTATAAAATCCGGCAGAATTTAGTAAGATTATTTTTTTATTGTGAATCTTAAGAGTATTCCAGGTAAGCATTTCAAACATCTCGTCAAGAGTTCCGTTTCCACCTGGCAATATAACAGCAACATCACATAAGTCGTACATTATTTTTTTTCGGGAATGCATATCCTGAACTACCTGCAGGTCCGTTATATTTAACTTTTGTCTTTCCCACCCTATTAATATTTCCGGAATAATGCCGGTTACCTTCCCTCCGTTTTCCATAGCTGCATTTGCAACAGCACCCATCAATCCTTTATCACCGCCTCCATATATTAAGGTGATTTTACTTTTTCCAAGGTATTCTCCCAGTTCTTTTGCGTGTATTTCAAACAAAGGATTTGAACCGGATTGGGAACCGCAAAAGACTGCTAAAGAAGTTGTATTCATACCATTGCTTTTTAACATCGCAATATTACCTCAATATTTTTTGCTACTTTTCGCCCTTCAATACGGTAACGATAATATTATATAGTTTTTTATGTCACCAACATTGCTGTTTACGTTTGTTTTCGGGTATTTTCTTCTTTTACTAGGCGTAGCATGGTACACAAGCCGGAACAGCAATAACGAAACTTTTTTTATTGGAAACCGTAGCAGCAACTGGATGCTTGTTGCCTTTGGTATGATAGGCACCTCTCTTAGCGGCGTTACTTTTGTAAGCGTGCCTGGTACTGTAGGTATAGGCGGTTTTGGCTATTTCCAGGTGGTTATAGGATATTTTTTAGGCTATTTTGTAGTAGCGTTTATTCTGCTTCCTATGTATTACAAAATGAACCTGACGTCTATTTATAGCTACCTGTTGCAACGTTTTGGCTTTACGTCTTATAAAACAGGCGCTTTATTTTTTATTATATCCAGAACCTTAGGTGCTACAGCAAGATTGTACCTTGTAATAAATGTGTTGCAGATATTTATTCTCGATGAAATGCATGTTCCTTTTGGGTTAACAACATTCATTATTCTCCTGATGATTCTCTTATATACGTTTGAGGGTGGAGTAAGAACAATCGTTTTTACCGATACTCTCCAGACTTCATTTATGCTTATCGGATTATTAGTATGTGTTACCTACATCATGCACCAGCTAAACCTTTCTTTATCTGATACCTGGGCGGTACTTAAAAGCCATAAATACAATACATTAATTAATACCGACTATAAAAGCTCAGGCTATTTTCTCAAGTCACTTCTTGGAGGAGCATTTATCACCATTGCTATGACAGGCCTCGACCAGGAGATGATGCAAAAAAACATCAGCGTACACAATCTGAGAGATTCGCAAAAAAATATGATTTCTCTGAGTGTTTTGCAGGGCGTGGTAGTTTTCATTTTTCTTGTGCTTGGTGGGTTGCTATATTTATTTGCCCTAAATAAAGGAGCTGCTTTTGATCAGGGAATGGTAGGCGGTAAACCTCAAATGCAGTTCCTGCTAGATAATAAAAATATTCTCGGTGATAATCTTTTTCCGCAAATTGCCTTTAATTATCTTCCTCCTATTATTGGAATTATTTTTATCCTTGGCCTCATCTCAGCGCTTTTTCCCAGCGCCGACGGAGCATTAACAGCTTTAACCTCTTCTTTTTGTATTGATATTATAGGTTTAAAAAGAAATGAAAGCTGGAATGAAAAGCAAAAGAAAAAAATAAGAATGACCGTTCACATCACTTTTGCCGTCATTTTCTTTTTATGTGTCATTATTTTCAAATGGATAGATAATAAATCTATCATAGATATTATATTAAAACTGGCAGGCTATACTTATGGTCCGTTATTAGGATTGTTTTCTTTTGGCATCTTTACCAAACGCAGGCTTCCTGAGTCGGTTGCCGTTCCTGCTCTTTGTCTCATTGCTCCAGCTATCTGTTACTATATCAGTGACAATGCTGCGAACTGGTTCAACGGTTTCCAGATAGGAATAGAACTACTTATTTTAAATGGTTTGCTAACTTTTATCGGTTTATTCATTATTTCAAAAAAACCTTATACTTCAAGCGACACTGAGCTTGAACATGAATTGGTACAAAAGCAGAAGTTGTAATAATTATTTGTAGGAAGCAGGTGGTACAAACATTAGATATCAAATAGTTCCCGTTATGACATCCTCAGTTAATTTGTGGTAATACGCTGCACCAGTTACATGACTCAGCGTATTACCACTAATTTAATACACTTCAATTCTTGTATATTTTAGTTGAAGGGGATGTGAATTCTTTGGAATGTGAACATCAAGTTCGCCATTTACATAAAATGCGTGAGCAAAAGATGCATCGACATTCTTCGGCAAGAAAAACTTTCTTTTCCAATCAGAAAAATTATATTCACACCTCGTCTTTTTTGCTTCTTTTCGTGAAAGTACATGACTTGATTTTCGCGGTTGAATGCAAATTGCATTTCCGTTCACAAATATTTCAAAATCTTCCCGACGAAAACCCGGGGCAGCAAGTGTAAGAACGTATTCCTCTTTTCGCTCTTCTACGTTAACACTAGGAGTATGTTTTGTATATTTTCCACCCGGTTTTTCTTCTGTAAGAAAATCGGCCCGGGTAATATGATCTCGTTTTAAAATAAGGGGACGTGTCATAGCGGCATTTTTATATGTGAGAAATGGTTTGGAAACTCAGTTATAACAATCTGATGTACCTAACTCCCTTTTTTGAAGACATCCCTTTTTGTGCAAACTGGACTTTGCATAAAAAGTTTTAGAGGTAAAATTATTTCGTCTTTCTTATTGCAAAAATACAAATATAATTTGACTCATATTCGATTTGTAATGATTTTTCATATCTCAACGAAAATCTTATGACCGAAAAAGACAAATCGTTTTAAACCAGTGATTTGTATCTTAAAAATAAAGCGATTACTGAAACATTAACTATAATACAACTAAAATAACCTCTAATTAATTTTTATTAGTTTTGAACTATGCAACCAGAACTTATATCCTCATTAGCAGAAAGCTATGCTGCCCGATACACCACCCCGGAAGAGGCAGTTTTGCAAAGAATAAACGAAGAAACAGTAAAAAATCATCCACAGGGACATATGATCAGTGGTCATGTGCAAGGAAGGTTTTTATCGTTTATCAGCAATATGATCCAGCCAAAATATATTTTAGAAATAGGAACCTTCACAGGATATAGCGCTTTATGCATGGCTGAGGGAATTGCAGCAGGAGGTCAGTTACATACTATAGAATTAAGACAGGAAGATGCAGACACCGCATTAAAAAATTTTAATATTGCTCAAAAAAATAATTTTATTACTTTACACGTTGGTAACGCAAAAGATATAATACCGACGTTGCCTTATCAATGGGATCTGGTTTTTATTGATGCTGATAAAACAAGTTATATAGAATATTATGAACTTGTTTTGAATAAATTGTCAGAAAAAGGCCTTATCATTGCAGATAACGTATTATTTCACGGGCAGGTACTCGAAGAGCCCATTAAAGGAAAGAATGCTTTAGCAATACAAGCATTTAATAAACATGTAGCAGAAGATCCGAGAGTTGAGCAGGTTATGCTAACTATAAGAGACGGACTACTTTTAATAAAAAAGAAATAATGACCAAATCCTTCAGGCTTATACCCGCATTGTTTTGTGCCATTTTATTATTTTCTGCCTCTTACGGCCAAACAGAAAAACAAAGAATAGAATCTTATATTAGTAGTTACAAGGACCTTGCCATAGATGAAATGCTGAGGACAGGCGTACCTGCGGCAGTGACACTTGCGCAGGGTATATTAGAAACGGGTGGAGGACAAAGTGACCTGGCTTCTTTAGCTAATAATCATTTTGGTATAAAATGTAAATCGGAATGGACAGGTGAAACAATTTCACACACCGATGACGCTAAAGATGAATGTTTTAGAAAATATTCTTGTGTTCAGGACTCTTATAAAGACCATTCTGACTTTTTAAGAACAAGACCTTGTTATGCCTTTCTTTTTAAACTCGATCCGACCGATTATGAAGGCTGGGCCAAAGGTTTAAAACGTGCCGGTTATGCAACTAACCCCGCTTATGCTCAAAAACTGATAAAACTTATTGTAGAAAATAATCTGCAAGATTATACTTTACTTGCTCTTAACGGTGTAAATAATCATGATGAAAATCTTGCAAACGGCAATAATACTGGTAATAATGAAGTAAGTGTAAGTAGTTCAGAGCAATCAACAATAGTAAAACCTGCGGTTGCAATGAGGGTTTTAGAAGACAAAACGAAAAGGACAAATTATCCTGCTAATTCAGTTTTCAGTATAAACGATTCAAAAGTAATTTATGCTGAGGCCGGTACGTCGTTGCTGGCATTGGCAAATAACTATAATATCTCGTTTAAAAAGCTCCTAGAATATAATGAATTCGTCGATCAAACGGATATTCTTAATTCTGACCAATTAATTTTTCTTCAAAAGAAATCAAAAAAAGGTACAAAAGATATTCATATTGTAGAGGCTAATGAAACAATACGTGATATTTCACAAGAAGAAGGTATACAGTTGACAACTATTATGGACTACAATGGTTTGCAAAAAGGAATGGAACCTGCACCTGGTGAAAAAATTTATCTTAAATATCCTGCCCCGTCGTCTCCAAGGTTAGCTGCTGCAAGTAGCTACAATACCGCTTCGAATATGTAATAAGGGATTAAATTGCACAAAAATTCCCGAGATGACGGAGATGATACATGTACATGATAAATGCTTTGTGCCCTATCTTTCCGCCGAAAGGATTATTGAGAAGGTAAAAGTATTGGCCGCTCAGATTAACACGGAATACAAAGGAAGAAGACCGCTTTTTATTTCTATTCTCAATGGCTCATTTATGTTTTCTTCTGACTTATTT
This sequence comes from Segetibacter koreensis DSM 18137, assembly GCF_000374045.1. Lineage (GTDB taxonomy): Bacteria > Bacteroidota > Bacteroidia > Chitinophagales > Chitinophagaceae > Segetibacter > Segetibacter koreensis. Next base: position 322,856 of record NZ_KB893348.1, read on the forward strand.
AAATTAATAACTATCGAGGCAGAAATTTGTTTTATAAAACTTGCCTCATATAAAGGTACAAGGAGTTCTGGACAAGTTATTACAGCCATAGGCCTCGATACTGATTTAAAGGGCCGTGACATTATTGTATTAGAAGATATAATTGATACAGGAAAAACAATTACCCAGTTTTTGCCACAGGTATACAATCAGCAACCGTCTTCTTTAAAGATTGCCGTACTCTTGCACAAACCCGCCGCTACGGTCTACCCGGTCAAAATAGACTACACCTGTTTTACAATTCCTGACAAGTTTGTTGTCGGCTATGGACTTGATTATAACGGATTGGGAAGAAATTTAGCACAATTATACCAGGTTAAAGAAGATTTACTGTTGGAAAAGTAACTTAAAATCAATAATTTACGTCTTAAAAAAAGAAATTAAAACGTAAAATTTTGCGACAATTTTCATTAATTTTCTTTTTACTATCATCTACTTCAGCTTTTTCCCAATATTACCTGCGCGGAGAACTAAAAGACGAACAAGGACAGGGATTGGCTGATGCAAGAATAACTCTTTCTTCAAAAGGTAATTATCCCTATTATACTGGAAGTTCCGGAGCATTTGGCATTCCTACCAGCTTAAAAATAGATACAATAACTTTTACACTCGAAGGCTACGATACTTTAAAAACTGCCGTTGTTACTACAGAGTATGGAAAATTTACCCTTAAAATGTCACCACGAAAGGTAACAGTGAGAACTTTGCATCTTTCTTCTCTTACAAAAAACTTGCAACCCGATTTAAAAGAATCAAACACTTACGATGGCGAAAGTTACTCCCCTACAATAGAAAACCCGTTTGTAACCACAAAAGATTTTCCTGAAACCGGTTTTGCAGTACATGTAGACGGAGCCAGTTATAGTAATATCAGAAGGTTTTTGAAATCGAAAAAAAAGCCTCCCGCTGATGCCGTAAGAATTGAGGAAATGCTTAACTATTTTAATTTAAAAACAAAAGCAGCATCTAACACTGAAAAGACATTTTCGGTCAACACTAATCTTACTTCATGTCCCTGGAATCTACAAAATCAACTGTTATTTATTAATCTTAAGGCAAGAAAAATAAGGCTTAATAATTCACCTTCTGCCAATCTTGTTTTCCTCATAGACGTTTCCGGTAGTATGGATGCGGACAATCGCTTGCCCTTGCTAAAAAGTGCTTTTAAACTTTTAGTCGAAAATCTAAGAAGCGTAGACGTTGTTTCAATTGTTACTTATGGCGACAAAGCTACCCGGGTGCTTGAGCCAACCCATGGTAATAACAAGCAGCAAATAATTGAAGCTATTGAAGGATTGACTCCTGCAGGTGCAACTGCCGGAGCTTCTGCCATACGTATTGCCTATAAAATTGCCAGGGAAAATTTTATTCCTCACGGAAATAATCGGGTCATCCTCGCTACCGATGGTGATTTTAATATTGGCGAGACCAGTGAAAAAGACCTGGAAGATATAATAAGCAAGGAAAGCAAGACTGGCATTTATTTGACATGCCTGGGAGTGGGTATCGGTAATTACAAAGACAGTAAACTGGAGGCGCTTGCTAATAAGGGGAATGGCAACTTTGCGTATCTTGATAATGAAAAAGAAGCCGAAAAAGTGTTGGTGGAGGAATTTGCTCAAACCTTGTACAGTGTTGCAGACAATGTTCATTTGACTGTCAGGTTCAACCCGGATGTTGTAAAGACATACAGGTTAATAGGATTTGATAATAAAAAAAGTGCAATAACTGACTCAAGTACAACATTAGAAGGTGGAGAGATAGGAAGTGGTCACTCTTTGTTAGCAGCTTTTGAAATCAATCGGGCAGATTCAGGAAGAAGCGGAAATAGCAGCCTTGCTATCGGGACGGCGATCTTATCGTACAAAATTCCAGGAAATAATACAAGTATAAATGAAGAGTATAAGATACCGCAAAATTATCTTGCCTTAGAAAAATCTGATTCCTCCTTACAGTTTGCAACTTCAGTTATTATGTTGGGAACGGTATTGAAAGAGTCTCCCTATGCAAAGCAATTTTCATGGAACGAAATTTATTCACTTGCAATAAACGCTGCCGATCCTCACAACCGCCTTCAAATGGAGTTTGTTGATTTAATTGCCAAAGCAAAAAAATTATATCGTTTGCCGAAGAAAAGAAAACATTAATATTGTTTCTTTTCTTTTTGTTCCTTTTTATGACAATTGATAAAAATAAAGTCGCTTTACTGGTGCATAGTTGCGACCGGTACGAATTTTTATATAAAGGCTTTGAATTTTTCTTTTCGCGCCATTGGAATTTTGACATTCCCTGTAACTATTATTTTGCCACAGAAGAAAAAAGGGTAACGATTGATGGTTTTCAAAATATTCAATCAGGAAAAGGGCAATGGACAGACAGGCTTTCTATCTTATTAAAGAAAATTCCTGAAAATTATATTCTTTACTTTCAGGAAGACATGTGGCTTAATAAAGATGTTAATACAAACTTCTTCACACAACTTTTTGAGCTGACGATACGCGAGAATTGGCAACAGGTGAAGCTGCACAGTTCTGAGGTTTATAAGACGATACCTACTTCATTTTTTATAGAAGGTTTTAACATTGCACAGTTAGATAATGCTGCCTCAGACTATCTGATGTCTCACCAGGTCACTTTATGGAATAAGAACTTTTTAATGGAGCAAATTAAAAAAAGCGAGCATCCGTGGCGAAATGAAAGACGAGGGACAAAAAGATTGAAGAAATTAAATGTCGGTATTTTTCACGCAGATTATTTTGCGGAAAATGGAAAGCCAGAGATTAATACAAACAACCATCCTATAGGCAGAAGTGAGTATCAGACGATCTCTGTAAATGGTACACTAAACGATAATGTTTTGCCCTTTATTACTGTTTTAGAGAATGGTAATAGCAATGAAAAACAATATGCAGAAAAGCTTTGTTTTCATTATGAGCACCAGCTGACACATGATGGACTACCAAAACCCCGGAAAGAAGATTTTTTTAAAAAGCTTAAAAAGTGGGTATTTAATAGAGGGAAAATGTAATTGTAAATCTCCTGTTATTTAGTTTGAGATGTGTGAGGTTTTGTCGTATCTACCATTTTCCGTAACCCTACTTTTATAAATACGACAAAACCATCTTCAAGAGCAATTCCAAACCAAAATGCTCATATTATTTACATTTTGACTATTTTTTTAACAGTTTTTACATCTCCCACATTTATTTCGACCATGTAAACACCCTTTGCAAGATTTGAACAATCAAAAGATATTTTATTGAAGCCTTTTGAAACATTCACACCTTGTTTTTCTTTCACTTTTACTCCTACAGAATTATAAATAATTACCCGTGCTCTTTCATTCTGCTTCGAATTGATTGAAAGGTAAAAAGCAGAAAGAACCGGATTTGGATTAATAGTAATACTGTTAAAGGTGGTTGTTGTTGGCATTGAAGGTGTTGGTTCATTCACCACGGGTTTGTCAAGTCCTTTCTCCGCATCGCTCATGATAGTATTGTGGTTAGGATTTCTCCATCTTGTGGAAGAGCAAGGTTCAAGATAGGCGACAAAATTTGAACCATTATCAGCCTTGAAACCTGGAGAAAGAATTACCCGATCACGGGCAGTAAAGTAGACTGTTGTGTTGCCTGGAGTAATTTCTGTAATACATCCATTTGCTGCAGTTAACTCTGAGATTGCCTGAATAAATGTTCCCGACGCCGGATAAGTACCGCAAACATTAAAAGCAAATTGGGGCGACTGTGATTCAACGCCGACTGCATGCCATGCATCGCCTACAGCGATTATTTCTGCTGAACATTGGCCATATAAGTCCCAAGCTGCTTCCAGTGTTGCTTTTCTTGCATCTATGTATTGTGAAGATGAGCTCAGGTAAACCGATAATGCGCGATACGCAATTTCCCTTGCCTTAAAACGATTAATGCCTGTAACACTATAAGAATTTCCAAGATCATTAGTTCCACTGCCACCTTCTGACAAAAGATAAAACCACCGGTTTTGTACACCACTATTCGTATGCACTCCACAGTTATCATTGGTTACGCCAGGGGTGCAGCCTGAAGTAGAAAACCAGTTAGTGCCAAGATAAGTATCTGGCTGTCCAAAGGCCTTAGGATTAATGAAACTTCTTATAGCACCTCTGTCACCACCGACAAGGTAATCGCAATTGCCTTCCGTCCAGCTTTCAACCATTTCCCCAAAAATATCACTGAAAGACTCGTTTAATCCACCAGATTCCTTTTGGTAAGCAAGACTGGCAGTAGCTTGTGTAACACCATGTGTAAACTCGTGACCCATCAGGTCATCGGTATTCCAGTCATCGGTGGCAGCGGAAGTACTACCAGCCCCGAAAATTGCATTGTTACCAAAGCATCCCCAACAAGCATTGTTTACTCCGCCACCAGCGTAATTTGCATTATTATAAGCAATAAGATCACCTGCCACATTATCCCAGCTTGTACGACTATGCGCGCCAATATAATAACTGTAAGTCATAGCTGCCCCAAATTGTGCCTGAACGGCGGATTGTTGAGATGTGGCTGTCCACGCATTGTCGGCGTCAGAATACAAGTTGTTTGCCGGTCCGCCTCCATTACAGTCATATATATAAAAGTTGGTTGCCTGGCAGTCGTTGTGTGAAAAATAGAAATTAGTTAATGTGGTATTAATACTAACTGTACCATTAAAAGCCGAAGTGCCGGAGCCGCCGGAGCAATTCATAGCAATATCAGTGTGATAAATAACCTGTCCGGTAATAGCATCTACAAAAACACTTTTTGGGGTAACATTGTTATCATCAGTATAGATCTTAAAACTCCAGGCAAGTTTATAATCTGAGGCAAGGAAAGTGGCGTTATAATTACCCGGTGCAAAAACTAATTCACCTTTGGGATAGTAAGAGGCATTTTGATTTTTTTCCTGGCGTTTCAATTCCTTTTCCATCTCGCTGTTTTGCCATAAATACTTTTTAGCTTTCATAAACTGCAAGGCATTAGCAAGCGCTTGTTTTTCAGTTAGTCGTGGGTTATTACTTAGATTGAGTCCTTTAATAATTCGTCCGTTAGCTGATTTTACAAAATTGTCGGGTTGCTGATGGACAAGAAATTCGCCATACAAAACCTTCAGGTTTTTATAATATTGCTGGTAACGATAATTCTTAAAACCCAGATCATCTTTATCTTGTTTGGTAAGAGTCATGTTATCATTGGCCGATAACTCAAAGGCATCTTTTAAATCTGTAAAAATTGTAGAAGGTTTAATAGTTGTTCCTTCTCTAAAATCAATCCAGTTAGGAGTGCTTTGAGGTTTTGCAAGTATTTCTAGTTTAGGATGAAGTTGAGGCGTGCTAATTTGTGCAATAACATTGTAACAAGGTAATACTGAGAGTAGCATTATTAATAATGCAATTGTAACTAAATATATGAGTCGAAATATTTTACTTTTCATAGCATTTACGTTTTAATTGTTAAACATGATGTGGTATGAAAAGATTACTTCACAAGTTTAGTTAACTCTTCTATTTTTTGTTCTAGTAACTTTATTTTATTGTTCAGCTTAATTATATACAGTGTATTTTCTTCAACCTTTTCCATTGTTTTAGTTTGCATTTTCCCTAGTGCAAGACCATTTTTATTTATTTTGTCTGCAGAAGCTATACCCGGCAGGTGTTTGTTTTTCTTAATGTAATCATCAACTGACTCTAATGAAAGAAGCGGGTAATCTTTTTCGAAAACATAATCTGCCCAACCTGTTTCTACCCTGACTTCTTTTGCCTGAACTGTTCCATTTACTGATAATTTATAAGCAGGGTTAGCTGTACCAATACCAACATTATTATTATCAGCAATTATCATGGTCATTCCATAATTTGTTGATAAAAAAATTGGGTAACCGGGGTTCGAACCTATCACCATTCCGTTGGTAAAAGGTGCGTAAGGAGCATGTGTCCAGGATTTTATATAACCATAGCCTAAGTTGTTTTCATCATAAAATCCAATTAATGGATTACGTCCGGATAATTTCAGTATGTTCGTATTATCATTACTTTCAACAGACGAACTCTTAACTTCAAGTTTATATTCAGGAGTAGTGGTGCCAATACCAACATTATTGTTATCAGCAACTACCATGGTTGCTCCATAGTTAGTTGATAAAAAAATCGGATAACCAGGAGTGGAACCGATAACGAGGCCATTAGTAAACGGTGCGTATGGTGCATTTGTCCACGATTTTATATAGCCGTTAGCAAAATTATTTTCGTTACTAAGCAACAGCACGGGATTACGACCTGTCAATTTCAACACATTAGTATTATTATTTGATTCAATAACTGAACTTTTAATTTCTAACTTATACCCAGGGTTAGTCGTACCAATACCAACATTGCCAGAAGCATTTATTCTTATTCTCTCAATGTTATTGGTAACTATTCTTAAGTTCTGTGCATTGGTCGTGCCGAGTTTGGACGAGCCATTTGTATTATTATTGCCGGTCAATCTCCAATAGGGCAGGGAGTTTTGGCCTAAAGAGGCAATTAATAGAAAAGACATCGCTGCTGTGAGTAGAAAAATCTTTTTCATAATAGTAGTTAGTTTAAATAGAAAAAATAAATAGCCTTATTTACTGAAAACACAGATTATTCTATAATCAGTATCTTTCGGAGGTTGCAATACCAGATGTGACAGATGCAGTAACTGCTGAAGAAGTTCATAAACACTTATGATAAATAACCCAGCTAAACTTCATTTCCAATTCCGGCCAATTAGAATTTAATAAGAAAGAAAAAATATTGTAAGTAACGAGCCCAATTACGACTAAGAAAAGAATTACAATCTTACATTATAGGATAGCGATTGATAAAGGGTGACTAAAGAAGAAAAACTATCGCCAAATAACATCTAAAGTTAATATTTATATTCTACAATCTATATTGTTTTGTTGATTTCTTTCATTTATACGTTTTAAACCTGCACCTCTGTTTGAAATAGTTTCAAAAACTCATATTTATGTCTAAAAATATTAACACTACTCCCTTTCTCGTCTTTTCGTTCGTCTCGAACTCATTTGTTAACTTTGCTTTCCTGTCAAATTGACTAATTAAAACAATTAGCATCAAATTTGACAAAAAGAATTTTTTAATAAGAATTTATACCAATACCCAACGCATACATTATGTTAGGTTTTATATCAAAATTATTTGGTGGAAGCAAATCTCAGAAAGATGTGAAGATGTTGCTTCCGATAGTAGAAAAGACAAATGAATTTTTTAATCGATATCAATCGTTAAGCAATGATGAACTTCGTGGCAAAACCATTGAATTTAAACAACGGATAGCAGATCATCTGAAAGAGATTGATACCGAAATAGAAAATCTCGGAAAAGAAGCCGATGCTTTATCTGTTGATGATATTGGTGGTCGCGATAGTATTTTCCAAGACATTGACAAATTAAAAAAACAACGTAATGAAAAAATAGAAGAGGCACTTAGCGAAATACAGCCTGAAGCTTTTGCGGTAGTAAAAGAAACTGCACGTCGCTTTACTAATAATACTGAAATTATAGCGAAAGCAACTGATTTTGATCGTGAACTAAGTGTGAGTAAACCACACATCCGAATAGAAGGCGACAATGTTATTTATAGTAACACCTGGAACGCTGCAGGAAATACTGTTACCTGGAATATGGTACATTATGACGTGCAGCTGATTGGAGGCTCTGTTTTACACGAGGGAAAGATAGCAGAAATGGCCACAGGTGAAGGTAAAACACTTGTGTCAACTCTGCCAGCCTACCTTAATGCATTGGCTGGCGAAGGCGTGCATATTGTAACGGTAAATGATTACCTGGCAAGAAGAGACAGTGAGTGGAACGGAACAATATTTGAATTTCTGGGACTTAGAGTTGACTGTATCGACAAGCATCAACCAAATACCCCTGAGCGCAGAAGGGCGTACCATGCCGATATTACCTACGGCACTAATAATGAATTTGGTTTTGATTACCTGAGAGATAATATGGTGCATACTCCCGACGAAATGGTGCAGCGCAAACATCATTTTGCCATGGTGGATGAGGTGGATAGCGTGTTGATCGACGACGCAAGAACACCTCTAATTATCAGTGGACCTATACCTCGCGGAGATGAGCAGGAATATCATCTTTTAAAGCCAAGAGTGTTGCAACTGATAGAGGCTCAAAAAAGAGTAACTAACCAGTTTTTAAATGAAGCGAAGAAAAAATTTGCAGAAGGAAACGATGACCCAAAGGATGGCGGACTTGCATTGATGAGAGCATCGCGCGGTTTACCTAAAACGAGTGCGCTTATAAAATTTTTAAGTGAGCCCGGTGTACGTACAAAACTGCAAAAGATAGAAAATTATTATCTCGCTGACCAGCAGCGCGAAATGCCAAAGGTCGATGAGGAATTGTATTTTTATATAGATGAAAAAAATAATTCCGTTGAGTTGACTGACAATGGCATCCAGATGATTACAAAAAGCGGTGAAGATCCTAACTTCTTCATACTTCCTGATATAAGTATTCAGCTAAATGCAATTGACACCGATGATACCCTAACCCCTGACGAGAAACTTCATCAAAAAGAAGCTATACTGAATGACTACTCTTTAAAAGCTGACCGAATTCACACTGTACAGCAATTGTTGAAAGCATACACTTTGTTTGAAAAAGACGTAGAATATGTAGTCATTGAAGGTGCGGTAAAAATAGTGGATGAGCAAACTGGCCGTATTATGGAAGGCCGGCGATATAGTGATGGTTTGCACCAGGCAATTGAGGCAAAAGAAGATGTAAAAATTGAAGCTGCCACTCAAACGTACGCGACGGTCACCTTGCAAAACTATTTTCGTATGTACCACAAGTTGGCGGGTATGACAGGTACTGCGGAAACAGAAGCAGCAGAGCTTTGGGACATTTATAAACTGGATGTTGTTACTATTCCGACCAACATGCCCATGATTCGTAAAGATGAGCAAGATCTCGTATTTAAGACGAAGAGAGAAAAATACAAGGCAGTAATTGAGGAAATAGAAAAGCATCGGAATGCAGGTCGTCCATTACTGGTGGGTACTACAAGTGTTGAGGTGAGTGAATTGCTTAGCAGAATGTTGAAGCAGAAACAAATTCCGCACAATGTATTGAATGCAAAGCAACATGCCAGGGAAGCACAAGTAGTTGCGGAAGCAGGTCTGGCAGGTAATGTTACCATCGCAACCAACATGGCTGGTCGTGGTACCGATATTAAACTTGGACCAGGCGTTAAAGAAGCAGGTGGTCTGGCCATTCTTGGTACCGAAAGACATGAAAGCCGTCGTGTAGACAGGCAGTTACGTGGTCGTGCAGGTCGCCAGGGAGATCCAGGTTCAAGTATTTTCTTTGTTTCTCTTGAAGATGACTTAATGCGTATGTTTGGTAGCGAACGTATAGCTAAGGTGATGGACTTCGCCGGATATAAAGAAGGGGAAGTTATACAGCATAGTATGATTACCAAGAGCATTGAAAGAGCTCAGCGGAAAGTGGAAGAAAACAACTTTGGTATTCGTAAGCGGCTGCTTGAGTATGATGACGTAATGAACAAGCAGCGTACTGTTATATATACTAAACGCAGCCATGCTTTGTTTGGAGAAAGGCTTGCCCTTGATTTAGATAACGGATTTTATTCCGTTTCAGAAGGATTAATTAACACGTTTAAACAGCAGGAAGATTTTGAAGGTTTCCGTATGGCTGTGATTGTGAACTTTGGCATCGATACATCTATTACACAGGATGAGCTTTATAAAATAAATGAAAGGGAGCTTACTGAAAGATTGTATCAGGAAGCTATTTCAAATTACCATGCTAAAAAAGCTGAAGTAGCAACAAATGCTTTACCTGTATTTAAAAACATTCGCGAACAACAGGGACGTCATATTGAAAATGTAGTTGTTCCTTTTACAGATGGCCGTAAAGGAATGCAGGTAGTTGCCAATCTTGATAAGACACTCGAAAGTAACGGGTACGAACTGACCCAGGCTCTTGAGAGAAATGTAGCATTAAGTCTTATTGATGATGCATGGAAAGAGCACCTCAGAGCAATGGATGATTTGAAACAGAGTGTTCAGACTGCATCTTACGAACAAAAAGATCCGCTGGTAATTTATAAGATGGAAGCCTTTGGATTATTTAAAAAATTAGATGAGCAGATAAACAGGGACATCATTTCTTTCTTATGTCACGCAGGTATACCGGTAGAACAAGAGCAAGCTCCGGAAAGGGTAATTCACGAAGGCAGGGAACAAAAAACCGACATGAGCAAAATGAGGGTGAACAAAGATGCAATTGACGCTGCCGGCCAGGATTATGCTGCTAATGAAAACGATTATTTCGATCCTACCGCTACAGCTGTTAAGCAACAGCCAATTGTTGTAGGTCCAAAAGTTGGCAGAAACGACCCTTGCCCGTGCGGCAGCGGCAAGAAGTACAAGAACTGCCATGGTAAGGATGTTTAACTTAGTAGAACAAAAAATATAGCAGATGAGGACTATCTGCAGAAATAAAATATTTTCGAGCAAAAGGGTGTTTAGAAATAAACGTCCTCTTGTTTTTTAATAAGAGCTATTAATCGCCTCAATCCAGCAGTTGTCTGTTTTTCTATGAATTATCCAAGGCAGTCAATTTAATTTAATTAACGAATTGTGTCCATGCTATCTTTATCTAACTTGTCTTTTAGGCGTTTAATTGTAGCTCCTGCGCTGTCGACTGTTTTTTTGACTGTTTTTTGCAATTTATCTCCCGCTTCATCTAGTTTTCTTTCATCAACTTTACCGTTATTGCAGGCGAAGCAAAAGAGAGTTACGAAAATTAATAAAGTATTTTTTCTCACTGTTTTTATAAAAAGTTTACAATTTTCCTGCCATTAGAAAAATGAGTTAATGACTATAGCCGTTATTTAAATGATAGCCTTTTAACCTGAAAATAAAATACGTCTTACAAACAACCCCGCTTCTATAAATTGGTATGGCTAACGGAGAAGAAATACTGGAGAAGTCTTCTTTTAGTTGAGTTATATCTTCCTGTTTGTATAGATTAGAGGGTATGATAAAATAAGCCGCATCCCCCTGTTTTAAGGGTCTCTTGTATTGGTTAAGCCAATGATATTGATGTAAATCAAATAGTTTTCCAATTGCGTAAGTTTGTTGACGAGTTAAAGTAGCTATATAAAAATCTATGTGAGCAGCCGGGAACCACTTGTTGACGATAATTGAAGCATTGCGAGGCATTATATTTTCGCTAGTATCTCTTTTGTATACTGAATCTATCAGTACTGCGGCATGCTTCCAGCCATACATTTCTAAGGTAGGGTCACCATCTCCGATTTTTTCACCAGATTTTTCGGGAGACAAAGTTCCAGGGAAAAAGTTGATTATAAGTATTCCTAAAAGCGAGATTATTACAATAAACGTTAATGATGATTTTAAAATTTTACCACTAGCTGAAACTGATGTTAACCTAATAGCTGAGAAAATAACGAGATTGCTATAAGCAGGTCCGGACCAATGCGGAAGCGTATCTTTAAATAATGATATTATTAGCAGCATCCCAATCAGGGGAAGGCTGCAGCATAATAATAAACGGTTTTCATTTCTGTAACTGGTAAGATTCCCTTTCCAAATCCACCAGATCGTACTTATTGCATAAAAGAAGTTAATAGGATTGTTATAAAAAATTTCTCCTGCTAGCTCTCTCGCAAATCCATCTATGTGAATCGCCGATCCTGATAAGCTTACTCTGCTGCCATGATAGGAATAGGTAACAAAGTTGTTTTGTATATTCCAAATGATAATGGGAGAGATGATAATTAAAGTAATAGCAATAGATAAATAAATATTTTTATTTCTTAACCAGCTTTTATTGAAACCAACTGCATAAACTGCTACACCTAACCAAATAAAAATGCCGTGCAGTTTGCACATAATACATAGACCCGCAGTAAGGCCAAACAATAGCCATAGCTTTTGATTGTATAAATCATCAATCGGCAACTTTACAATCTGTACTAATAACAAAATACTCAATAACCAAAACACCATTTGAGGACTGTCTGGCAAAATAAAAGTTCCGGCTATAATACTGCTATAAATGGAAGCTGTGTATAATAACGCTGCATACCAACCAGCTTGCGAGTCTTTAATAACAGTTGCTATTTTATAAATAAGAAACGTGCAAATAGCAGAAGATATAACGGCTCCTAAGCGTACAAAAAGTTCGGTATGCAATAAAAGATTAGCGGTTGTTAGTCTTATAAGCCAGCCAACCATTGGAGGATGATCAAAATAATTCCATTGAAGATGCTGCGCATAGGTCCAATAATAGGCTTCATCATTACCGAGCTCTACAGTACTTGCTACAATCAATCTCAACACTGTAGCAGTCGTTATGAGCCAAGATATTTTTTTCGGGTACTTCACGTTATTATAAAGTTAGTACCAGTATTTCAACTAAGACATGAACCAAAAAATACAATGATTTACTTTGATTATATTTTTTTGAATTCGTTTAGATGTCTGAATGGAAATAAAAAAAGCAACTATTATTATTAGTTGCTTCATAACGATATCAATCAGCTTAAACAGCTTTTATAAGATAATAATTTGTTTTTCCTTTTTGAACGAATAAATACTTATTATGTATGAACGAGGACAAATCAATTTTAGCAGATACATCTGACACTTTTTGTTTATTAAGACTTATCCCATTTCCCTGCACCATTTTTCTGGCTTCACCTTTACTGGCAAAAACGGCGGTTTCAGCAAGGAAAGTAACAATGTCTGGGCTTTCGGCAGTTATTTTTTCTCTACTTATTTCTACAGCGGGAACACCAGTAAGTGTCGCATCAAGTTCGTCGTGGGAAAGGGTGGCAATAATTTGCAAGGTCTCTTTGCTAAATAAAAGATCAGTTGCCTGTATGGCTTTTGCAAGTGCATCTCGTCCATGAACAAATGCAGTTATTTCTTCTGCAAGCTTTTTTTGCAGTTTTCGCTGATATTCATTTCCCTTATGCTGTACCAATATCTCATTCACTTCTTCCGGACTTAAAAAAGTAAATATTTTTATATAACGAGCCGCATCTTCATCTGAAGTATTTAACCAAAACTGGTAAAATTCGTACGGAGAAGTTCTTGAGCTATCGAGCCATACATTGCCTTTTTCACTTTTTCCAAATTTACTTCCATCCGCTTTGGTTATTAGAGGGCAGGTAAATGCAAAGGCTTCTCCGCCTGCTTTACGGCGAATCAGTTCAGTACCCGTAACAATATTACCCCACTGGTCGCTGCCACCCATCTGCAGTTTGCAATTTTTGTGTTTGTACAGGTAATAAAAATCGTAGCCCTGAACCAATTGATAAGTAAATTCAGTAAAGCTCATACCCGTTTCGCCTTCCAGTCTTTTCTTTACACTGTCTTTAGCCATCATGTAGTTAACAGTGATGTGCTTACCGACGTCGCGAATGAAATTGAGAAAAGAAAAGTTTTTGAACCAGTCGAAGTTATTGGCAATTTCTGCAGCGTTTGGTCTTGTAGTATTAAAATCAAGAAATTGTTCAAGTTGTTTTTTTACACCCGCCACATTTTGCTGAAGAACTTCTTCGCTCAGCAAGTTTCTTTCTTCACTTTTTCCGCTAGGATCGCCTACCATGCCCGTTGCTCCGCCTACAAGAGCTATTGGCTTATGTCCGGCTTTTTGCAGGTGAACCAATAACAATATTGGAACAAGACTTCCAATATGCAAGCTGTCGGCAGTAGGATCAAAACCTATGTAAGCCGTAGTCATTTCTTTTAGTAACTGCTCTTCGGTTCCAGGCATCATGTCCTGGATCATTCCCCGCCAACGTAGTTCATCTATCAGGTTCATGTATTTTTAGTGCTTTCGGGCAAAAGTAAAATTTATATGTCGATTATAATAGATTGGTGTTTTAACCGTTACATAATATTCCTTTACAGTATTGCGAATGAGTGAAACTGAATGCGATTCATTTAAATGAATTAATAATTAAATGTGATCTATTATAAACGGTAAGTGGGCCGAGTGGAAAGATGCAGTACAAGGGAGTGACAACGATGTTGAAAAAATGTACTGTTGGTATGGTGATCAATTACTTAAAAAAATCTTTTAGGAGTAATTGAAATTATATTTTATTCGATTTAAATAAAAATTAGATATATCTGTTATTTTTATTAATCATTATTGATTTTGTAACTTTTGTAAATGAATCTAAAAAAACTAATTGTTTGTGCGATTGCTTTAATTGCGTGCGTGAATGTATCGGGGCAATTTAGAAAATACTCAAACGAATTTTTAAATATTGGAGCCGGTGCCCGGGGGCTTGGAATGGGTGGTGCGCAGGTAGCTTCTGTAAATGATGGAACCGCAGGTTACTGGAACGCTGCAGGGCTGGTTGGGGTTAAAGATTATCCGTCACTAAATGTAATGCATGCAGAATACTTTGCGGGCATTGGTAAATACGATTATGCCAGCATAGCAGTACCATTGCATGACGAAAAAAGAGTAGTGGCACTTTCTCTTTTACGTTTTGCAGTCGATGATATTCCGAATACATTATTCCTGGTTGAACCAGATGGTTCTATAAATTATAATAATATAAGCAGTTTTTCTTCTGCAGATTATGCTTTTTTGTTATCGTATGCCCAGAAAGTAAAAGATGAGGACGATGAGAAGCTAAGCTTTGGTGGTAACGTAAAAATAATATACCGAAAGGTAGGTTCATTTGCTACAGCATGGGGGTTTGGCCTCGATGCCGGAATACAGTATAAAATAAATAACTGGCAGTTTGGATTAGCTGCACGAGACATAACTACTACCTTCAATGCATGGTCTTTTTCTTTTACCGAGCAGGAAAAACAGGTTTTGTACCTTACCAAAAACGACATTCCGGTAAAATCTACGGAGCTTACTGCACCAAGATTGATAGCAGGTGCAGCACATATTTTTCCTTTCAACGATAAATTTAGTCTAACTGCAGAGGCAAACCTTGATCTGACTTTTGATGGGCGCAGAAACACTGTAGTTAGTAGTAAGGTTGTCAATATAGACCCACATGTTGGGTTTGAAGCGAGTTATCAAAACAGCATTTTCTTTCGGGCGGGTGTCTCTAATTTTCAAAGAGCGTTATCAGACGGTGATACCCTTAATCAAAAAAAAGTATGGATATTTCAACCTGCAATAGGCGCAGGTTTCAAAATAAAAAATGTAAGAATAGATTATGCCTTTACAAACCTTGCAAATCAATCAAACCCTTTGTATACACACATTTTTTCATTAAAACTTGATCTAAGGAAAAACAACGAATAAAGGAAGCATAGCAGTTATACAATTTAAAAAAGCATGAAAAGATTTTTTGTCTTTATTGTTCTGATCTTTATAACCTCTGTTGCAATATGCCAGTCTTATTACAACGAGTGGATTGATTACAATAAGACTTATTATAAGTTTAAAGTTGGCTCAACAGGTTTGTACCGCATAAATAGCAGTGACTTAAACACAATAGGTTTGGCGAATGAAGCTGCTCAAAGTTTTCAGTTATGGCGAAATGGTAAAGAAGTGCCATTGTATACCAGTGCGGTTTCAGGAGCTTTAGGTGTTGAGGGCTACCTGGAATTTTGGGGCGAAAAAAATGATGGTGTACCCGACAGGGATTTGTATAAGATTGAAGCCAATCAGCTATCGGACAGAGAAAGCCTTTTAACGGATACCGCCGCCTTTTTTTTAACGATTAATCCAGCAGGAAATAATTTGCGTTTTTTAGCGACGGCAAATAACGTAGCCGGAAATACAATTCCTGCAGAGCCTTGGTTTATGTTTTCCGCAAGGAATAATTTTAAAAATCGCATTAATAGGGGAATGGCGCTGGTGGCGGGAAGTGAATATGTGTATTCAAGCACTTACGACCAGGGAGAAATGTGGTCAAGCCAGGATATTTATCCCGCTTCACCTCTTTCAATCAGCTTTACTAATTTACATGTTGCTTCAAGCGGTCCTGCAGCCATATTTAGCATGTCAGTAGCAGGAAATGCACCGAATCAGCGAGATTATACTGCAGACCTTAATAGTACACAAATAATAGCAAAAAAGATTAGTTCTTTTGAAGCGAGAATCGATAATAATCTATCTGTTCCACTGTCTGCCTTGGCCTCAAGCAATGCTACTATTAAAATTTCAAATAAAAGTGGCAACGTTAATGACAGGATTGTATGTGGCTTTGTTGAATTAAGCTATCCGCGCCAGTTTAATTTTGATAACCAATCAACTTTTGCTTTTTCTCTTGCTGCTTCTGTATCATCAAAATACCTTGAAATTTCCAATTTCAATTCTGCCGCCGGCTCGCCGGTTTTATATGACCTAACAAATTTTAGAAGATACGTAGCGGATGTTTCCGCGCAAGGAAAAATACGGTTTGTGGTATTACCTTCTTCTGCACCCGCAAACTTCGTTATAGTTTCACAAGCTGTAACTACAGCAACAGCAGTAACAGCATTTCAACGCAGAACTTTTACAGACTTTCGAATTCCTGCTAACCAGGGAGATTACCTCATAATTACACATCCGTCTTTACAAACACCTTATTCAGGTGCTAACCAGGTTGACCAATACCGTGCCTATAGAAGCTCTGTACCGGGCGGTAGTTTTAATGCCAAAATCTACGATGTTGAGCAGTTGACTGATCAGTTTGGTTATGGCATAAAGAAGAACCCTATGGGAATTCGAAATTTTCTTCGTTTTGCGAGAACGAGCTTTTCGGTTGCTCCTAAATATGCTTTCCTAATTGGGAGGGGCTTAACATACGCAGAGTACAGGGAAAATGAGTTAAATCCAAACTCAGACAGGCTCAACCTGGTTCCGACATTTGGCTATCCTGCTTCTGACATACTACTTGCTTCTAACAGTCTCGATCCTGTAATGAATACGCTTATCAGCCGCATTTCTGTTTTGTACCCGAGGGAACTGGCAGACTATTTAGATAAGGTGAAACAATATGAACAGGCTCAACAAAATACTTCCCAAACAATTGAAAGCAAGGCATGGATGAAAAATGTTGTGCACGTTGTGGGTGCTAACGATGCCAACCTCGATCTTAGTTTGTCTTCATTTATGAGAAATTATGAGTCTATTATTGAAGATACTCTATATGGAGCTACTGTTACCAATTTCAATAAAACCACTACAGGTCCTGTTACTCCAATAGTTAATAGTTTAATGAGCCAGCTTTTTCAGCAAGGGATAAGCTTGTTAAATTATTTTGGTCACTCTTCCGCTTCTTCGCTCGATTACAACCTTGATGATCCTGCTGCTTATAATAATACTGGCAAATATCCAATGTTTCTAGTTGGCGGCTGCAATGCAGGAAATCTATATTCTTTTGATACTTCCAGGTTCTCAGTGTTAGGCACATTGTCTGAAAGGTATGTACTGGCAAAAAATAAAGGAGCAATAGGTTTTATAGCAAGCACTCACTTTGGTATTGATACTTATCTTGATTATTATAATCGTAATTTGTACAGATCTATAGGTGTTACAGGTTATGGAAAAAGCATAACTTATAATATGAATGAAGCTATTAAGGCAATGAATTCATTTTATGGAACTGATAATATCGGTGGTAGATTACATGCTGAAGAAACTACTCTTGATGGAGATCCTGCCCTCAAAATGAACAGCTTTCCTCAACCTGATTTTGTGGTAGAAGAGCCACAGATACGAGTTGTTCCCAATATCCTTTCTGTTGCTGATAATAAGTTTACAGTAAAAGTACAGGTTTACAATATTGGTAAAGCTGCCGGTGATTCTGTGTCACTTCAGGTTAAACACATCTACCCCAATGGTACAGACACTTTGATATTCAACAAAAAGATTAGGTCAATAAGATATATCGATTCTGTTTCTATAGAAGTGCCAATTGTTAGTAATAGAGACAAGGGAGAAAACAAAATATCAGTATCTGTTGATGTTGATAATAAGTATGCCGAAATAAATGAGCTGAATAATACATCTTCAAAAACATTTACCATTTTTGAAGATGAACTGACCCCTGTTTATCCTTATAATTTTTCTATAGTAAATCATAGCAATATTAAGCTTTCAGCAAGCACTGCAAACCCTTTGGTACAAAGCAGGGAATACCTGATGGAAATGGATACTACCGAGCTATTTAATTCTCCTTTTAAAGTAAACCGCAATACTACGTCTGTCGGTGGCCTAATAGAATTTGATCCTGGGGTTTCATTTACCGACAGCACCGTTTACTATTGGAGAGTTGCACCTGCCACTTCAGGTGCCATTCGGTGGAATACTTCCTCTTTTGTTTATTTGGCAGGAAGTAGTACTGGTTTTAACCAATCTCATTTTTTCCAGCATACAAAATCTTCAACTAAAAATATCGAGATAGATAGTTCATCCCGCAAATGGAAATTTAGCCGTCAGCCTAACACACTGACAATCGTTAACTCAATCTTTCCTGTTAGTGGCGATGAGGATAGTCACTTCAGCATATCAGTAAATGGAATTTTAGAAACGCAAAGTGCTTGTTTAGGACATTCTGTAATTTTTAATGTATTTGATCCCATTACTTTAAAGCCGCTTTACAACCAGGCAGCACCATCTGTTGTGCGATCTGGTGAGTTAGGCGGGTTTATGAAAAGTGCCCCTTATTGCAAACCGACAAGAGAATTTAATTTTGAGTTCTCATACATGGATACTTCAGGAAGAAGGAAAATGCGCGATTTTATTGATTGGATACCTGCCGGGTATTATGTGACCGCAAGACTAATTCTCGATGCACCTTATGATAAAAACCCTTTTGTGGGTGTATGGAAAAACGATGCTCAGGTTTATGGAGCAGGAAATACTTTGTATGATAGGTTAAAAACCTCAGGTTTTTCAGATATAGACTCTTATACCTATCCACGTACCTGGGCTTTTATCTATAGAAAAAATAATCCATCTTTTCAGCCCGTATCAAAAATGAGTAATGGCTTATCTGATAGGATAACGCTCAATACTACCATTTATGTGCCTTCTTCAGCAGGCACCATAACTTCTCCGCAATTTGGTCCTGCTAAAGCATGGAAACAGGTACAGTGGCGTGGATCAAGTGTCGAGAGCAGGCCTCGTGATGTTTATTCTGTAAACGTTATCGGCATTACATCTACAGGTAGGGAGGATACGCTGTACACTCTTCAGCCTAACCAGCAGGATTTTAGTCTGACCAATGTAAATCCTCTGCAGTATCCATATATAAGACTAAGTATGAAAAACCAGGATTTAGATACGGCTGCCCTTACTCCGTACCAGTTACGGTACTGGCGGTTATTGTATGATCCTGTTCCCGAAGGTGCAATTGCCCCAAATATTAACTATCGTGCAAAAGATACGCTTGAAGTTGGTGAAAGAATGGATTTTTCAGTCGCTTTTAAAAATATAGCAGATGCTGCATTTCCCGACAGTCTAAAAGTAAAAATGGTATTGTTTGATAAAAATAATGTGCAGACTATTATTCCTGTGCCTAATCATAAAAACCTTAAGCCTGGTGATACTACAAATATCAGTTACCCTATAGATACCAAAACCCTTGCCGGCAACAACACTTTATATATAGATGTTAATCCTGATAATGCTCAGCCTGAACAGTATCATTTTAATAATTTCCTGTATAAAAACTTTTTTGTAAAAGGTGATACTTACAATCCATTAATGGATGTAACATTTGACGGAGTGCATATTTTAAATGGCGATATAGTATCAGCAAGACCTAAGATTGTCATTAAACTAAAGGACGAATCAAAATATCTTGCCCTTGACGATACCTCGCTGACAACTGTTTTTGTTCGCTATCCCGGTAATAACGGAGCAACGGTTCGTTATGCGTTTGGAACCGATACCGTCAGGTTTATTCCTGCCGATCTTTCTACAGGTAAAAATGAAGCAACTATTGAGTTTAGTCCCGCTTTTTTGCAAGATAGCGAAGGAGATTTTTATGAACTGATAGTAAAGGCAAAAGATAAAAGTGGCAACTCTGCAGGAAACATAGAGTACAGAGTAAGTTTCCAAGTGTATAATAAGCCGATGATCTCAAACATGTTCAATTATCCAAATCCGTTTACTACTTCCACTGCATTTGTCTTTACTGTTACCGGCAGTGATGTGCCTCAAAACATTCGTATACAAATAATGACTATTACAGGAAAGATTGTAAAAGAAATAACAAAGCTGGAATTAGGGCCTCTGCATATAGGTAGAAATATTACCGAATACAAATGGGACGGAACAGACCAGTACGGGCAGCGACTGGCAAATGGCGTTTACCTGTACAGGGTCATTACAAATCTTAATGGAGCTTCGCTGGATAAGTTTAATACACTTGATGCAAATGGCGATAAGGTCGATACAGATAAGTTTTTCAATAAAGGATATGGAAAAATGTATTTAATGCGATAGGTGAAGGGCAGTCAGTCTAATGGCTTTATTACCAGATTATGATATGCATATATAATTACAATGCTGAATGTAGTTTAAGTTGCATCACATTCTTTCTGTATCTTCTAAAGGTCGGCCTTCATCATTAATTTATATCAGTTACATCTGCGTTTCTTTTCATGATATCTTTGCCTACACCTTTTTTATTCTTACTTATACAAAAATCATTTATTAAAATTGATATTGAGGTGACAATTTATCAAAAACAAGATTTACATGAAGGAAGCTGGCGTTGGTACACGAGTTATAAACTTTTTGGTAGATACATTCCTTATTTTTTTATTGTCTTTTGGCTTGTTTAAGTGGTATAGCTTTTACGTTATGTATTGGGAATATACATATTTTCCTTTCTACATCTTTTTTGATGCGACTATTGTTATTTACTATACAGTTTTTGAATTGATCTGGAGCAGAACGCCGGGAAAATGGCTTTCGATGTCAAAAGTCAGAAACGTAGCGGGCGGAAGACCCAAGTGGTACCAGGTTGTATTAAGGTCAATACTTCGATTAACAATTATTGATTGCTTTTTCATTCCTTTTTTAGACCGGACTTTACATGACGCTCTTAGTAAAACCCGTGTAGTTGAGGCTTAGGTTGGGTAATGCTAAAAGAAATTGTGGTGATAGCAGTGTTGTTTACAACATAAATATTAAAAGTGACGCCAGATGTATGAGCGATAGTTGTGTTAGTTCGGCTTAAATATTAATTATTGTATTAGCCATTTGTCACCTCATAATTTGCTTTATATGTTTCTGACCTTTACAAATAAATACATCGTCAAATTAATTGTTATTAGTTTCTTCAGTGTGTTTGCTTTTTCGTGTACCCATGAAAAAACAATTAGCCAATCTCCTGCTGATACTACTAATGCAAGCAAGTTAATTTATCAAAACCCTGTTTTTAATCATGATTTCCCAGATCCTAATTTAGTTGAATCTACAGATGGTTTTTTTTATGCCTATTCTACACAGGCAAGCTGGAAGAATGAAAATTTCGGGGGCGCGTATTTTTTGCCAATTATCCGTTCTAAAAATTTAGTTAAGTGGGAAGTAGTTGGAGATGCCTTGGCTAAAAAACCTGATTGGAAGTCAGAGGGGGGAATATGGGCGCCAGATGCTACTTTCTATAATAATACTTATTTTCTTTATTATTCTTATTCTACGTGGGGAGATCCCAATCCGGGTATTGGTGTAGCTGCTTCAAAGAAACCCGAAGGTCCTTTTACAGATTATGGCAAATTATTTTTTAGCAAAGAGATTGGCGTAAATAATTCTATAGATCCCTTCTTTTTTGAAGAACAAGGGAAACCATACATCGTATGGGGCAGCTTTAATGGTATTTACGGCGTAGAGCTAACTGCAGACGGTTTGCATGTAAAGGGGGAGAAATTTCAGATAGGCGGAAATGCTTATGAAGGGTCTTTTATTTATAAAAAAGATAGCTATTATTATTATTTTGGCTCAACCGGCAGTTGCTGTGAAGGCGAAAAAAGCACATACGCCGTAAAAGTAGCCCGGTCAGCAACATTTAAAGGGCCTTATGCAGATAAGGAAGGCAAGCTGTTACTGGAAAATGGCGGAACGTTACTACTGCGAAAAAATCCCGACAAGGAAGGATTTGTAGGACCAGGTCATAATGGCGATCTTATAACTGATAAAGCCGGCCAAACGTGGATGATTTATCACGCTTTCGATAAAAAACAACCTAACCGCAGGGTTATGCTATTAGATAAAATTGAATGGAAAGAAGGCTGGCCCTTTATTAATAATTCACAGCCAAGTATTGAGCCCCATCCTGGTCCTGTTTTTCGCTAATCTAAACCTGTTAATGTCAAAATTCTACGTTCTTATACCCGCCTTATATTCTTTATATCTGCACCGTTTCTGATTTCGTCAGTAGCTGTTTTTATAATCTCATCACCTTCGTTCAAATTTCCATAGACTTCTACCTTATCATTTGCTTCACGCCCTTTCTTTACATCTACCCATTCTGTCTTTTGGTTTACAACCCGTATTACAAAAACCTTTTCTGTTGAAGATACAAGTGCTGTTTTGGGTATTATAAATGTGCTGTCTTTTGCAGGCAGCGGTATGTTCACTTCGGCATACATACCCGGCAATAGTTTTTTATCGTTATTCATTACGTCCATTTCCAAACGTTCAGACCGCAAACGGTCATCAAGCGCTCCTGCCAAACGTTTTACTTTAGCGGTAAATGTATGGTCAGGTATAGACTTTACGTTGAAGGAAACAGCATCCAGGTGAGTTAAAATACCTGTGTATATTTCCGGAACTGAAATTACAAGTCGTAATTTTTTTTGTTCCTGCAAAACAAATAACGGCTGGTCTGAACCTTTTCCTGAAGGCCCTACATAGGCACCGGGATTAACATTGCGGGTGGTAATCACTCCACTGAATGGAGCCTGGATGTTCAAATAATTTTTTGAAGCTGCTATGGCTTCGTATGCAGCTTTGGCTCCCTGCAACCGTGCATTTTCAGAGTTAACTTGTGCAAGAGCCTGGTCAAGATCGTTGCGTGATATCGTCCCGGGCGTTTTGCTGGTTTCCAGCAACCTTTCATAATGCGCTTTTGTTGAAATATATATCGCCTGTATCGATTTTAAATTTGACTGTGCTTCTGACAATTTCGAATTAATTTCCGGTGCTTCCATGCTTACAAGTAGTTGCCCTTGTTTCACTTCAGAACCAACATCGACAAATACTTTTTTTACAAAACTGTTTTCTTTAGCGTAAATATTTACTTGTTGATAGGGAATCAGTTCTCCCGGAATTTTCAGCGAAGAAGATATTTTGCCTTTTTGCAGATTTATAACTTCCGTTGCAGGAATGGAATCTTCTTTTTGCGTATCTGCCAATGGTTTTTTTTCTCCCGAATGACAATAAGTGAGCGAACTGCTTAAAGCAAGAAAACAGGAAAAAATAGAAATACTTTTTAAAAAATTAATTTTGATTATCATGCTCATACAATGATGGAATATAATGAATACTTTCTTTGTCTTCAGGATCTAACGAGACTGATTGGGTGGAAGCCTTGCCCTGTACCCAAGCAAAAACGAGGGGTAAAATTGTGATAGCGACAATCGTAGAAACTATTAATCCGCCAATAACCGCACGGCCTAATGGCGATGCCTGGTCTCCGCCTTCTCCAAGACCTGATGCCATAGGTATCATGCCTGCTATCATTGCCACACTTGTCATTAGTATTGGCCTTAACCGTAGAGCCGCAGCCTCTCTTGCCGACTCTATAGCATTACCATTATGCATCCGTAACTGTTCAGCGTTTGTGATTAACAAAACAGAGTTTGAGATTGAAACGCCTACTGACATAATCATCCCCATATAAGATTGCAGGTTAAGAGTTGAGCCTGTCAACATAAGTAGTATTAGTGAGCCTGCTATAACTGCGGGTACAGTTGAGAGCACTACCAGTGGTACTTTAAAAGACTGAAAATTTGCTGCAAGCATAAGGAAGATGACAACAATTGCTACTATCAGCCCGGTCTGCAAACTATCCAGCGTTTCATTTAATATCTGGCTCAGGCCTTTTGTTTCTATAGTAAGACCTCTTGGCAATTCTCCCAACGATTTTATCGCTGCTTCCACGTCTTTGGTTGCAGCGCCAAGGTCTTTATTATTTAAATTAGCAGTCACAGATAACATTGGAAGAGCTCCTATAAGATCATTTTCACCGTAGGTGGTATCGGGGGTAATGTCCGCAACATCACCCAGAACCGGTCGCGGAGAATTAGCTAATATCGGAATTTCACTAATATCGTTAATGCTTGACATTTTGTACTCAGGTACTTCTACCTGTACACTATAGGTGAGACCTGCTTTCTGGTCGAGCCATACATTCTTTTCTGTATATCGCGAAGAAGAAGTAGAGGCTATAAGCGACCTGGAGATATCTGAAACGCCGACACCTAATTGTGCAGCCTTTAGCCTGTCAATATTTATATTTATTGCAGGATATTTGGTTGACTGATCAATTTGAGCATCTCTTAAATAAGAAATCTGTTGCAGCTTTTTTAAAACTTTATTAGCATACTCTTCATTTTGCTTTTTGTTTTTACCCGCAATCCTTACCTCTATCGGTGTTGGAGAGCCCTGGCTGAGAATTTTATCGGTAAGTTCTATTGGTTCAAATGAAAGTTTTAAACCAGGCAATTCTTCTTTCATTCTTTTTCTGAATCTTTCCTTCAAATCGTCCAGGTTTACTTTGTAATCTTCGCTCAAGTTTACCTGTAAAACTGCTTCCTGGCTTCCGCTCATAAATAAATAAATAGGACTGGTTGAAAATTGCGAAGGATGGGTGCCGACAAAAGCAGAGGTGACTGCGATATTCTTTTTACCTGTTAATTCTTCAAGAACATGAAGCGTTTTTACCATATTTTCTTCTGTTCGTTCAAGTCTTGTGCCTTCAGGGCCACGCAGCCTTACCTGAAACTGGGCCCCATTTACCTTGGGCAACACGTCGCGACCGATAGCCGCAAGTAAAAAACCTGCAGAAATAATTGCAATGACAACATAAGAAGCAACGATAATTTTTCGATAAGGAAATATCCGGTTAAGAAAATTTAAAAACCTCTCTCTGAATTTATCAAACAAGCTCAGTTTATCTTTATGTACAGGGTTCTCTACCAACACCTTTTTCTGATCCCATGTGTCCTTTTCTGACTCGGCACTCAGATGAGATTCAATAAATTCTTCATTGTCAGTTAATTTGTGTAATGTACCTGTTTTGTCTTTTACTTCAGCATGGTGAGTTTTCATTAGCCAATTGGCCATAACAGGCACAAAGGTTTGCGCCAGCAAGTAGGAAGCAATCATAGAAAAGCCGATAGACATTGCCAAGGGTAAAAATAAGGCTCCGGGAATGCCTTTCATAGTAAGAGCCGGAGCAAAAACTGCAAGAATGCAAAACAAGATCAACAATTTCGGGAAAGCAATTTCTTTACACGCATCCCATATGGCAAGAGCTTTAGGTTTACCAAGATCAAAGTGCTGGTGTATATTTTCTATAGTTACGGTAGATTCATCCACGAGTATTCCGATAGCTAACGACAGACCGCTAAGTGTCATAATATTAATGGTCTGATGAAAAAGATAAAGAAATAAGACTCCTGTAATGACAGACGTGGGAATAGTAAGTATAACAATAAGCGCTCCTCGTTTATCACCCAAAAATAAAAGTACCATAATACCCGTAAGTATGGCTCCTATTACGCCTTCAGTTACGAGGCTTTTAACCGCATTTATTACGTACAGAGACTGATCAAATTCATAAGAAAGTTTTACATCGGGCGGCAAAAGGCTTTGAAAACGTGGAAGGGCTTTTTTTAGGTTTTGCACTACCTCCCAGGTAGATGCGTCTGCAGATTTGGTAATAGGCATGTAGATAGACCGCCGACCATTAATCAGAGCGTAGCTGCTGGTAATATCTGCAGCATCTTCAACTGTCGCCACATCTTTCAGATATACATTATGCACGCTGCCTTTAAATAGCGGAATTTCTTCAAAATCTTTAATTTGCTTTATCTGGGTATTGGTAGGTGTCAGGTAATTATAATTTCCTATTCTTACATTGCCCGCAGGAGAAGTTTGGTTGTTTTCTCTTAATGCCTGTACTATTTGGTCCGGTGTAAGATTGTGCGCTCTCAACAATTCAGGATCAACTTTTATGACCACAGTACGCACATTGCCACCAAAAGGCGCGGGCGAAATCAGGCCGGGAACAGAGGTGAATGAAGAGCGGACATAAACATTTGCAAGATCAAGCAGCTCGTTGTTATTACGACTTGGGCTGCTTAGAACCAATTGGCCAACCGGAAGTGTAGAAGCATCAAACCTGATAATAAATGGAGGTTGTGTACCAGGTGGAAAGATTGCTTGCGCACGGTTAGTAAAAGCCGTCACCTCTGCCGCCGCTTGCGCCATGTTTGTTCCTTCATAAAAAGAAAGCTTAATAAGCGTTAATCCCTGGATATTTTTGGTTTCTATACTTTTTACTCCCGATACATACAACAACAGATTTACATATTGTTTTCCAAAATACCCTTCCATTTGAGAAGGAGTATAGCCTCCGAAAGGGTGAGAAATGTAAATTACAGGTAAATTAAGGTCTGGAAAAATATCAATCTTGATATTTCGTACGGCATTAATTCCAAAGAAAAATACCCCCGCCACTAACACAATGATCGTTATCGGTTTTCTCAGCGCACTTTTTATTAATCCCATTGTTTAACTTATCGAAAAAAATTATAGATTAAAATTCTTTAATAAAAATGTTGAAATCGCCGCTCGCAGCAGCTTTATACAACAGGGCTTGCCAAACATTATTATAAGCGATGTCCCGATCTGTTTCCGCCCGGTTTAAAGCATATAGGGCCTGGGTAACATCAATAATGCTTGCCAGTCCATTTTTATATAACACGCTTTTTTGCAGGTATGCATCAGATGCTGCTTTTATTTCTACAGGAACTTCATAAAAGTTTTGGAGGGCATTTTTAATTTTTGTTCCTGCTAAAATCATTTCATTCTTTATTCTTTGATCTACAACTTCATATTCTTCGCTAAGTCCCTTTGAAGTAAATTTCTGCGATTGTACCTGTTGATTCACCTTTAGATATCCTGATAGATTCCATATTAAGCCGACGCCAACTAAATAGTTAGCCCTCGTCGGCTTCACACCCTCAGTATAACTTTTGGTATACCCGTCCATATTTGATGAATTATAATTATAATTGAAACCGGAGCCTCTTCCCTGAATAACACCAAAAGCGGAAAAAGTGGGATACTTGAACGTATTATAATATTTGGCCCTGGCGTTGCTAAGGTCAACGCGACTGCGATAATATTTAAGCAACGGATGATCTTCCTCTTTAAACTGTATGGAAGTATCAATGGCAGCAGGTATTCTTTTTATAAAAACTGTGTCAAGTATAAAATCCTGCGAAGCAATTCCCAGCAAAATCGAAAGCTGGTTACTTTGCTCCTGCTCGTTGTCTATAGATCTTGTAAGTAAAATTTTAGCATTTGATACTTCTGCATTTGCCTGCGAAGAGTCTACACCGGGATTCAATCCATTGCGTGCGCGGGCTATAACTACGGTCGCCAATGCTTTAGCCCGATCTAGATTTTTTTTCTGCGAAAGCGTAATCCGTTGTGCAGCCAATAAATTAAGATAGGCTGCGGCTACTCTAACCTGGTGCTGAAATTGTTCCTGCAATAAATCAGCCTTATCCTGTGCATATGCTGCTTTTGCTACTTGTACTTTTTCGTGTGCTTTACCAAAGGCAAAAAAATCCCAGTTAATATTTGTGAGGTATAATGATCCGAATGCTGCGTTCCAGTTCTGACTGTTCATTGCTGGCCCCGAAGGAGAGGCGCTTAAGCCGCGATATCCATACAAAATTCCATTCTGTCCATTTACCGTTCCATAATCCTGCTGCATCGAAACATTCAGATCCGGTAAATATTCTTTTTGGCTTTGTGAAACCAGGGCTTGGGATGCATTTATGTAACTTGACTTGGCTTTTAATGTACCATAGTTATTTATCGCAATGCTTATTGCGTCTTTGATGGTAAGTGTTTTGTTTTGGCTGTAAATACCGCAGGTGTAAAAGAATGAGAGCAGAAAGATTAAACAACGAACACCTAAATTTTTAACCATGAAGTAAAATTATTCGTAGTACAAAGAGGCAAAGCTAAAGGGGGAATTTTATGAGAAAAAAATTAAAATTAAAATTATGATGTTAGATGGAAGGTAATCGATGATAAAAAGCCTGATTACATGGTAGTAATGCACGCGATGAAAGCTTCTTGTTACTTATTCTGTTAAAGAAAATTATATCTTTTAAAAAAATATGATGGCAGCGGTTTGCTATTGATTGTTGCTACTAACCAGACGTTCAGGAAGTTTTTCTGCTTTTGCATCGGCCAAATTATCTTTATAGCTGATTATTGCCCTGTGTGCAGGCAAAGCATCCGGATAATTTTTTTGAATAAAAGTTATTATATTTTCCCTGATGTAACACCTTAAGTCAAATGCTTTACCAGAATTTGCTGCACTTATAAGAAATCTTATTTCTACTGTACTTTCTGTGCTGTTTGTGATTTGCATCCCACTTACTCTTTTATCCCACAAATCTGTATGTTCGAGCAGCCGGTTAAACTCTTTTTTTATTTCATCAAAAGGAGCGGAATAATCAAGGTAAAGAAAAACAGTTCCTAATATTTCTGCCGTGTTACGGGTCCAGTTTTGAAAAGGTTTTTCTATAAAGTAATTAATGGGGAGAATAAGCCTTCGCTGGTCCCACACACTCAGAACAACATAAGTCATGGTTATCTCTTCCACCCTGCCGTACTCGCCTTCTACCACCAACACATCATCGAGACGTATGGGCTGTGTAAAAGCTATCTGAAGACCGGCAAGAAGATTACCGAGAGATCTTTGTGCAGCTAAACCTACAATAATACCACTGATACCTACACCTGTAAGCAATCCTGTACCAATTTTTCTTAAACTGCTGAAACTTAATAATACCGCTCCAATTGCTAAAACTATTATCAGGCTAATAATCAGTTTTCTTATAAACTGTATCTGGGTTCGAATTTTTCTTTCACGCAGATTATCAGATTTATTTAAGTCGTAGATATGATATAAAAAATCTTCGAAAATTTTTACGACAGCTACAAGTACCATCGAAAAAGAAACGATTAATAAAATGCCGGTGATTTTGTTAATAATATTAAACTGGGTTTTGTTCAGCTCCATTAACGGAAGCACAAGGTTTAACGTTATCAAGGGCAAAAAGAAGGTGAGAGGTTTGTTCAGCCTCCCGAGTATTGAACGGAAAACGGAGTAATTCAGGTTTGTTTTTGAATACAAATGAAGAATTAAGGTGGCGACACCCTTAAATATAAAACCCGTTAAAACAGCTACTAATGCCAGTAAAACATTCCATCCTGCAGGAGGTAGTTGCTTTAGCTGCTGAAGAAAATCACTCCACATGATGTAAGTATTGTAAAATTTACGGCTTAGCACACAAAAGTACGTACACTGTTAGTTGGAGATAAAAAAAAAGAGGTTGCTTTTCAAAAGCAACCTCTTTTTTTTAACTATTACCTTCAACCACATTTTCTAAAGAATAAACTATAGTATTAGTGCTGAGTGCTATCGGTAGTGCTGGTACTAGTGCTATCTGTTCCAGTTGTGCCACTACCAGTACTGCTGCTGCTTCCGGTTGAATCTGTGCTGCTACTCATTTGTCCACTGTTACCAGATTGTGTAGTCGTGCTTTTGTGTGTGGTCGTTTTCTTAGTCTTGTGAGTTCCCGTTTGTGCATTAACTGCAAATGCAGCTAATACAAACATAGCCATCATTAATTTCTGTTTCATAAGGTATATTTTATTTGAATCTTTTGGAATCAAATACGAGGCCAGAATCTAAATAAGGGTAATTTCTATTATTATTTTTTTCTATATTGTGTTAAATTGTTATTAACGCTAGCTCACTTAAACCTTTGGAAATATGTTAGCAATGTCAGATTGAAGAATTTTTAGCAACAAGGCAAATCCAATTTTATTGATAAAAAGAATGCAAAACCGGATTTTTTAAAAAAGTTGTTAAATAGATTTTATTATGTCAATAATACATTTAATATTTGTTAACCGTTTTTTAACATGCGGTAATCTATTCTTAAAACTCTAAAATGAACTGCTATATGAAGATTGCATTTATACTTCGTGTATTTTGTATCTCCGTGTTTTGCCTGTTTTTCAGCCTCTCATCTATTTTTGCCCAAAATAAAAGGATATCAGGAAAGGTTACTGATGCTACAGGTGCTACACTCTCGGGTGTCAGCATCCGCGCAAAGAACGCAAACGTGGGTGGAACAACAGATAATAATGGAAGTTATTCTATTTCTTTACCTCAAAAGGTTAATACCCTTGTATTTTCTTCGGTTGGCTTTGCTACTCAGGAAATTTCAATCGGTGATAAAACCACTCTTGATGTACGAATGACCCCAAGTACGAGCCAGCTTACCGATGTGGTAGTGGTCGGTTACGGCACTCAAAGAAAAAGAGAGGTAACCAGTGCGGTTACAAGTGTAAGTGCGGAGCAATTTAATAAAGGAAATGTAACAGACGTAGCCCAATTACTGCAAGGTAAAGTTGCAGGCCTTTCTATCTCAAGACCCGGAGGCGACCCCAACAGCGGTTTTTCTATTCGTCTAAGAGGTCTTTCCAGTTTTGGTGCAAACTCTCAGCCTTTGGTTGTTGTTGATGGCCAGGTTGGAGCAGACCTAAACAGTATTGATCCTAATGACATTGCCAGTATCGATGTTTTGAAAGATGCCTCTGCCGCCGCTATTTATGGAACCCGCGGCTCAGCCGGTGTACTTATCGTAACTACCAAGAAAGGCACTTCAGGTCCTCCCAGGGTTTCTTATAACGGTTCTGTAACTGCTGAAGATCCTTCAAAATTTACAGCTCACATGAATGCTTCTCAATATATTGCAGCAGGTGGACCAAATCTGGGCTCAAACACTGACTGGAATAAGGAAATAAGTCGTACTGCGATTTCTCATACCCATAATCTTTCATTTTCAGGCGGTTCTAACGGTACTACCTATAATGCTTCCGTTAACTATCGTGACAACCAGGGTGTAGCTATAAAAACAGGTTTCAGGCAAATAAATGCCCGGTTAAACCTTACTCAGAGGGCTTTGCAAAACAAATTGGTTTTTAATCTGAATGTTACAACGGGCAGAAGGGAAGCCCACCAGGGTTTTTCTGAAGCTTTTAAATATGCTACAATATTTAACCCCACAGCTCCTGTGCATGTTGCCCCGGATTCTGTAAACTTTGCAGGTGTAAAAGGTGGTTACTTTGAAAGTAATTTTGTTGATTATGCTAATCCGGTTGCTGTATTGGAGCAAAACACAAACGAT
Organism: Segetibacter koreensis DSM 18137; assembly: GCF_000374045.1. Lineage (GTDB taxonomy): Bacteria > Bacteroidota > Bacteroidia > Chitinophagales > Chitinophagaceae > Segetibacter > Segetibacter koreensis. The sequence goes on from NZ_KB893348.1 coordinate 354,419, forward strand.
TATACTGCTAAAAGAATTAATGTTCAAGGTTCTGCAGAATATGAAATTGTTCCAGGTTTGAAGTTTTTGGTAAGATATGCACAACAATCGTTTAGTAATTTCAGAACTGCGTTTCTTCCGCGTACTTCCTTTCATTCAAGAAACTTTTTAGGAGTAAGTGGTTTTGCCCGTAATGGTTACGCTTATAAAGCGGATGATGAAAACTCTAACCAGTTATACGAGAACACCCTTACTTATGATACTAAATTTAATAAGCTCAATGTTACCGCACTAGCTGGTTATTCTTATCAAAGTTTTTTAAGTCAGGGAACAAGTATTGGTGCTGGTAATTTTGTTACTGATTTAACGGCTGATAATCTCGGTACAGCTCTTGACCTTGGTGCTGGTCTTGCCAATATAACAAGTTATAAAAATGGAAGCCGGTTAGCTGCCTTTTTTGGAAGGTTGAATCTTAACTATAATAATTTTGCTTTTTTATCTGCTACTTTAAGAAGAGAAGGCTCAACTCAATTTGGAGTTAATAATAAATGGGGTATGTTTCCAGCAGTAAGTGCCGGTTTAGATATTAGTAAACTTGCTGTTATACCTAAAGTTGACAATCTTAAGTTAAGAGCAAGTTATGGTATTACAGGTTCGTTACCCCCAAGTTCTTATTTATCGCTATCAACTTTTACCGCAACACAAGGCACAGAATTTTTTGCAGGCGGTACCTGGCTTGCACCTTATGCTCCTAACAGAAATGCAAATCCGGACCTGAAATGGGAGAGAAAAGCGGAATTTGACGCCGGACTCGATTTTACCATGTTCAATAATAAACTGTCCGGTACAGCAGACTACTACAGCAGAACTACTTCAGACCTTATATTTAATGTAACCGTTCCGGTTCCGCCAAACCTCGCTAACCGTACATGGAAGAATGTGGGAACGTTATCGAGCACAGGATTTGAGTTAGCATTAAATTATGATGTTTTGCCTAAAGGAAACTTTACATGGAAGACAGGCGCTAATTTTTCTACCAACCATACGAAGTTAAGCAAGCTAAGCGCTGATATTGCACCGGGCTCTTATATTGGTGAGACAAACCTGGGAACTCCAGGGCAGGAAGCTACCCAAATAACGCGCGCATATGCAGGTCAGGATATCGGTCTTTTCTGGGGGCCCGTGTATAAAGGTTTAGATAAAAATGGCAAATATTTATTTGATAATGGCAAAGGAGGAGATACTACAGATGAGAATGCTTATAGAACATTAATTGGAAAAGGTTTACCAAAGTTTGAATTTGGATGGACAAATACATTCAGCTACAAGAATTTTGATTTGAACTTCTTCTTCCGCGGTTCTGTAGGTCATGATCTTATTAACACGTACAGAGGATTTTACGAGAATGCAACTGTTGTGTCTGCATACAATGCCGTCACAACAAAATACTATAATCCAAATGTAAAGGATGGACAGAAGTTTAGCAGCCTGTTTGTAGAGAAAGGAACTTTTGTAAAGCTGGATAATGCTACGTTAGGCTATAACTTCCCCTTACCCAAAACAGGTCTGGTGAGAAGTTTAAGGGCATATATTAATGGACAGAACCTGTTTATTATTACAAACTACACCGGTGTCGATCCTGAAGTAAGATACGCTGACCAATCTACAAACCCTCCTAATGTATTGGCTCCTGGCGTAGACAGAAGAGAGACATGGGTTAGAACACGCTCTTTTACTTTCGGAGTTAATGTTGGCTTTTAGTTATTTATCAAATAAATTTAATTTATACTTTCTATATGAGACTTGTATCTAAAACAATATTTTCAGCAATGAGTTTCTTCATGGTAGCTTCTTGTACTAAGCTCGATGAAACGGATGTGCTATATGACCAGGTGACAACCGATCAGTTTTTTAAAACAGACAGAGAATTTCTTTCCGCTGTTGGCGCTGCTTATACTAACTTATATGGATATAGAGGTTCGTTTGTTAACGTCAATGAAGTTACTTCTGACGAAATTGTTGTACCGACTCGTGGTGCAGACTGGGGAGACGGCGGACATTGGGTAAGGTTAAAACTTCATACTTATAAACCAACAGACTCTGAAATAAACGGAGCATGGAATAATCTTTATGCGGGAATAAGTACCTGTAACAGGCTGATATCAACTTTAGAACCTGTAGGAACAGATCAATCAAAGGCATACATTGCTGAACTGAAAGTTTTACGTGCCATATATTATTATTGGTTGCTCGATACCTACGGAAACGTGCCTTTAAGTATAGATTTTAAAAACACAACACCTCCTCCAAATAGTACGAGACAACAGATATATGATTTTATTGAAAAGGAGATTCTCGACAATGTGTCCCAACTTCCTAAAAGTGGTCCAAATGACCAGGCTACATACGGTCGGGTAAATTATTATACCGGTTATGCGGCCTTAGCTAAACTATATTTAAATGCGGGAATTTATACCGGAACCGCACAGTGGGATAAGGCAATCAGTGCTTGTGATACAATTATAAATTCTGGAAAATATTCACTAACTGCTAACTACAAAGACAATTTCGTAAAAGAAAATACTGGAGCAAGCGAGTTCATCTGGGCAATACCGTATGATCAGGTACATGCAAAAGGGTTTAATTTAGATATGCAAACATTGCATCAGGAAAGTCAAAGAACATATAATGTTACTGCTCAACCTTGGAACGGCTTTGCAAGTGTCCAGGAATTCTATCAATCTTATATAGATCCCACTCAGAATCCTGGTCCCCAGGGATCTGTAGTAGGCCTTGATCCTAAGGGAACGCCAACTACCGGAACTTTGGATAAAAGGCTGTCAAACTTTTTAGTTGGGCCACAATACGATGCGACTGGAAAAAGATTAATGGATGGCGCCGTCGATGCTACTGATCCCGATGGTCCCCAGCTTACGTTTACTCCTTATATTAACGAGTTACAGCCCGGAGCCTGGAGGCAATCTGGTGCAAGAATTGGTAAATGGGAATTTTATAACGGAATGACGGACAATATGAGCAACGATTTTGCTATTTTCAGGTATGCTGACTTTTTATTAGTCAAGGCAGAAGCTGTTGCAAGAAAAAATAATAACTGGAATCATCCGATAGCCTTAGCATTGGTAAATCAAATCAGAACCCAACATGGTGGCGTAGCCCCATTTGCAACTATGGATGATAAAAGTTTTCTGGCTGAGCGGGGAAGGGAAATGTTTGATGAGGCATACAGAAGACAGGATATGATTCGTTTTGACAACTATAACAGTTCATTCAGGTTTCATCCTGCCGATGCAGATAAACATGTTAACATCCTACCAATTCCTGAAGCTCAAATCAATTCTAATCCTAATCTTAAACAGAACCCTGGGTATTAATAAGTTTTGACTTGAACTTTTTATTTATTGTAAAGGAAAGCAGGCGGATACCTTCGCCTGCTTTCCTTTTACATATGCTTTGCCGGAAGTTTAAAAAGTTTAATTTCACTTAATTTCACTCAATATTATACTTACAATATAACTTTTATGTTGTCGGGTTTTAGGTAATAGCAATTGCAATAATGGTTTGGTGAATTTAAATTTGGGCACTTTTATTCTGAGGCAAATGATTCATGGGAAATAGTAGTTTTAAAAAATATAGGTGTGTTCTTTTATTGTTTCATTGTAAAGTATATAAACAATTAGGATGGTCTTTTCTAATAGCTCTTTTATGTATTTCATGTAGCAAGGGCAAAACCTCTTCGGTAAATAAACTTTTTACGCAACTTTCCTCAAACGAAACAGGCGTTCCGTTTTCAAATACTATACATTATACTGAAGATTTCAATCCATATACTTTTAGAAATTTTTTTAACGGTGGGGGTGTCGCCATCGGTGACATAAATAATGATGGGCTTCCTGACATCTTTTTTTGCAGCAACCAGCAATCAAACCGGTTGTACCTGAACAAAGGGAATTTCCATTTCCAGGATATAACAGAAAAAGCGGGTCTTGTATCAGATGGTGTGTGGTCGACAGGTGTAACAATGGCAGATGTAAACGGAGATGGATTTCTTGACATTTATGTTTGCAAATCAGGTGATCTGAAGGGTAAAAATCGAAGTAATGAACTTTTTATTAATAATGGGACTTCTGATAAAAGAGAGGGCAGCGGTGAAGTGACTTTTAGTGAAAAGGCTAAAGAATATGGACTCGATAATCGCGGTTTGTCGACCCATGCCGTTTTTTTTGATTATGATAATGATGGAGATTTAGATTGTTATCTGCTTAATAACTCTTTTCGCTCTGTAGGCAACTATGATTTGATCAAAGACCAACGTAAGATAGCAGATACACTTGGAGGAAATAAATTATACAGAAATGATGGAAAACGATTTTCCGATGTTACGCAGATAGCTGGTATTTATAGCAGTAAAATAGGGTTTGGATTGGGTGTTACCATCTCCGACGTTAACAAAGATGGATGGGAAGATATTTATGTTTCTAATGATTTTTTTGAAAAAGATTATTTATATGTCAATCAGCATAATGGAACATTTAAAGAGTGTCTTGAGAAATATGTTCGTGAAATTAGTATGAACTCGATGGGGGCTGATATTGCTGACATAAATAATGATGGATTTTCTGATATTTATGTTACTGATATGTTTCCTGAAGAAGAGAGCAGAATTAAAACTAAGACCAATTTCGAAAATTGGGATAAGTACAAGGCTGATACCAACAATGGGTACTACAAACAATTTGTAAGAAATTCCTTGCAATTAAATTCGGGACCTGTAAGGATTAATAAAACCTTCGATGAGGTTTATTTTAGTGAGATTAGCAGGTTTGCCAATGTTTCCGCTACAGATTGGAGTTGGGGAGCGTTAATTACTGATCTGAATAATGATGGCTTGAAAGACATTTTCGTAGCTAATGGTATTTATAAAGATATAACCGACCAGGATTATATTCAATATGCAGCGGGTGAAAGTGAAAATATCAGGAAGCAAATTATTAATAAAGAAAAAAATATAATTAAAAAGCTTGTTGATCTTATTCCGTCACATGCGATATCGAACTATGCTTTTAGTAACAATGGTGATTTAACTTTCAGCAATAAAGCGCAGGAATGGGGTTTAGGTGAACCGGGGTTCAGCAATGGTTCAGCTTACGGAGATTTAGACAACGATGGAGACCTTGATCTTGTGGTAAACAATGTAAATATGCCCTGCTTCATTTACCGCAATGAGAGCATACAACAGCATCCTGAGAATAAGTTTTTAAAAGTAAGCCTTCAGGGAGAAGGCAAAAACAGGTTTGGAACAGGCGCCAAAGTAACGGTACACTACAACCATACAATAGCCTACCAGGAACAGATGCCAATGCGGGGTTTTGAGTCAACGGTAGACAACCGGCTAAATTTTGGCCTTGGCAAAACAAATACAATAGACTCNGTNGTAGTGCAGTGGCCCGGCGGAAAAGAAAACATACTAAGAGATGTACGACCCNATCAACAGATAACAGTCAGGCAAAGTGAAGCTATTGTTCCTAAACCCGNTAACGGNCAGCCATCCGCCACCAACACGCTTTTTACTGAGAGCAAAGACAATTACGGAATAGATTTTCAGCATAAGGAAAATGATTTTGCAGACTTTGACAGGGACAAGCTTATTTTCCAGATGATGTCAACCGAAGGCCCGCGAATAGCCAAAGGTGATGTAAACAAAGACGGATTGGAAGACCTTTATCTGTGCGGGGCCAAAGACCAGNCGGGAGCCTTATACATACAAACCAAAGCCGGAAGATTTAAGAGAAGCNACCAGGGGTTATTAGANAAAGATAAGGAAAGTGAAGATACGGATGCCTTATTTTTTGATGCGGACGGCGATGGGGATGAAGACCTGTATGTATGCAGTGGAGGCAACGAGTTTTCCCCCAACTCAACAGCACTTATAGACAGGTTGTACATCAACGATGGCAAGGGGAATTTCAGCAAGTCACCCCAGATACTGCCATCNTATATATTTGAAAGCAGNAGTTGTGTAACGGCAGCAGATTATGACGGCGATGGAGACATGGATCTATTTGTAGGAGTACGGTTAAAACCTTTCAGCTATGGTTATCCCTGCAAGGGCTACATACTTCAAAACAATGGCAAAGGGATATTTGC
>NZ_KB893349.1 GCF_000374045.1 Segetibacter koreensis DSM 18137
TATGGAGTTATACCAGCTAAACGAGGCTATTTAAAACCAGTAGGTGAATGGAACTCAGAAGAAATTATCGCTCAAGGACCTAAAATAAAAGTAATTTTAAATGGCACTGTTATCCTGGATGGTGACATATCGGAAGCGAGAAAAAATGGTACTGCTGATCATCGTGAGCATCCTGGTCTAATGCGCAATTCTGGACATATAGGTTTCCTAGGACACGGATCGCCTCTTCGTTTTAGAAATATCCGTATAAGGGATTATTCTAAAAAATGAAAATAATTTGAATACACCAAATAAGCAGTAAGGCGCATCTAATTTAATAGCGCTGCCCATATGTTTTCTGTTTAGCAATTGTCCCCTTTTGTGAACCACATTCAAACGGGAAGGAAACCGGAATCGCCAAAAGTTTGCTAATCGATGTTCTATTGAGCATGTGTGAGCGACACCGTATTTTTATTTACTTGGCATCTTATTAATAATTGTCATAGTCTCCACACTTGCTGTACAGACTCTTTTTAGCAAGTCAATCACTCGTTCTCTATAATCGGCGAGCTTGTACGTGTTGAACTTTTCGTATATTCTGGGAACAGAGGATTTCTTTTCTTTGTATTGGTCAAGTTAGTGCGGTTCATCAACTTCTTTGTAATCAGTTTTTTTTTACTACTCTATAATTATCATTCGTTTGGTATCAACCTTTTTATGATCTATATACATTGTATAGTTATAAATTCCTGCAGCTAGTTCGCCTTGTGCTATGGTTAGCTGACCCTGGCCTTTAGAAGCATTATAAACTTTTATGTCCGCGCCTTTAGTATCTGTTATTTTTATTAGTGCCCGGCCCGCGTTATCTTCAACATAATAACCGATAACAGTATTATTTTTTGCAGGGTTGGGTATGTTTTGTTTTAAATAACTTCCCCGTCCTCCCGAGGTAATTGATGTTCCTGCTTTTAACAGCAACGATCTTAATTCATTCACCTCATTTTGTAAGTCTGTATTTTTTCTGTTTAGTTCCTGTATCTCGGCTTGTTGTTCCTGCATGCCTTTAATAACAATAGGTAAGAGTTCTGTATAATTCAATGCTTTAAAGTCTATGTTTTCCGAGGTTCCCGATGCAGTTGGTTTTATTGTTTTTGCACTTGAATCGTTTTTTAAAGACCTCCCCGCCATACGTGTTTCAAAAGTGGTAGCTTTTACTAATTCTGGCAACACTTTTTCTACATCCTGTGCTATAAGCCCGTAATGTTGTCCGGCAGGAAGGTTCATTAGTTTATAATTACCATCGTGTCGGAAGGTGTAGGATTTTGGTTGCAGTTTATTAATGATATCCATTGCGCTGTTTAAATCGATTATATTCTGTTTGAGCTTACTATCGGAGCCCTGGTACATAGCTGTGGTATATACACTTCCATTAAAATAACCAGCATAACCTGATGGGACGTCGGTAGAAGCAGCGATGCCATACTGTTGAGCTGAATACCCATATACACCAGTTCCTCCAGCTCCGTCAGCATATCCGGAAACGCCTGTCCCACTGATTAATTGACTTTGCCCCGCTACCCGGCATTATTTGAAGATGTATTACTTGTATTAACGCCAAGTACCCCAAAGATAGCCCCGGTTCCATAAACCCCTGCACCGTTGGTACTGCTGCCATAAACTCCCTTGCCATTAGTACTGGTTCCGGATACCCCGTTGGCAGCGCCCACTCCTGATACTCCCGTAGCGTTGGTACTATTGCCGTAAATTCCTGTTCCGTTGGTGCTTAGGCCATAAACCCCATACGAACCACCTTGGCTTGTAATACCATACAAAGAACCATTTGCAGTAATAGCAGAATTTCCGAGGATTCCCGTCGTATTATTAACGCTTAGTCCGCCTTCGGATATAGTAAGAGTAGACGTGAAAAGAGAGCTTCCTGCAACCTGTAGTTTTTTGGTGGGCGTATTTGTGCCTATGCCTACATTTCCTGAGACATATAAGCCGTTAGAAGGTGGAGTTGAAGAACTGCCTACTGAAACACCTCCACCTTTATGAACAAGTAATTTAGTTGAACCAGTTACCTGAACGATGAATGGATTTACCCCTATTGCACTGTTAACATGCAAAGTCGCATTGGGGGCGGTGGTACCAATACCTACTCTTCCTGATGTATCAACGCGGATGCGTTCTGAATTTTTTGTGAGAATACGAAGGGGAATAGCATTGGTGGTACCTAACTTTGCAGAAGAGCTTGTGTTAGTGTTTCCTGCAAGGCTCCAATATGGAGAGTTGTTTTGCGCGTTACTTTTTGCAAGAAGTATAAACAAAACTGCAATGGTGAGGCAGATCTTTGGCATGATGAAAAATTTAGAAGGAGCGGTTGAAAGTAACGGGGATGATTTTTCTAGAAGGAAAGGAATAGAAAGATAATACTTAAAAAGAAGACTTTTTAAGATTTTATTGTAAAATATTTTAAAAGCACTTCTTCTCCCTAACTCCCGCACCACCTTCATTGTTTCCACACTAGCTGTGCAAACCCTTTCTAGCACATCAATCACTTGTTCTTTCTAGTCGGCAAATTTGTATGTGTTGAACTTTTCGATTCTGTCGCAGTTGTAAACTGTATATCGTTGTAAGTAGATTTGTTGGATGTTTAAAGGTCACAGTTTTCCTAAAGAAGTTATTCTACAAGCGGTATATTTTAAATTAAGATTCAGTTTAAGTTTTCGGGATGTGGAAGAGTTATTGTCTATTAGAGGAATAAGGGTAGATCATGTTACAATACAAAGATGGGTATATAAGTTTACTCCATTGATTGAAGTTGTATTAAAGAAAAGAAGAAAATTAGTTGGTAATAGCTGGAGGATGGATGAAACTTACATTAAGCTGAAAGGAGAGTGGATGTACTTGTATAGAGCTGTTGATAAGGAAGGAAAGACAGTTGATTTTCTATTAACCAGGAGGAGAAGTAAACTGGCAGCACATAAATTTCTTTTAAAAGCAATTAGTAATAATGGCTGTCCCAAAGTGGTTAATATTGATAAGAGTGGAGCTAATAAGGAGGCTATCAGAACCTATAATAACAGGTCCTTAAAGAAGATAAGGATAAGACAGTGTAAGTATTTAAATAATGGGGTGGAAGGGGATCATAGATTTATAAAGTGGAGAATTCAGAATATGCTTGGTTTTAAGAGTTTTGAATCAGCATCAAGGACCTTAGTAGGAATAGAAATAGTAAGGATGATTAAAAAGGAACACGTTACTTTTCCTAGGTGTACTTATTTCAAAACATTTTGTTCTGTGGCGGTATAATTATCAGCGAAAAAGGATAATACATACTTTTATTTTGACAGACGCGACAAAGCCCTATTCCGATTTATTACTAATTTTACCAGTTTCAAGGAGATGTTGTATGTCCTGGTACTCGTAAAAATGCACCCCTCCAATTTTGCTGTAAGGGATAACGCCTGAAGATTTTAATGTTTGCAAAGTGCCGGGGGAAATTTTAAGAAGCTTTCTTACTTCATGTGATTTCATCCATTTTTTTGGCCCTGCACAAATTTGAGGTTTTAACGCAGTAAGCAGTTCTTCCAATAATTGCTTTTTGAACTGATGCAGATCATCAATAGTTATTAATTGATCAGCATATATCTTTTGAGGATATGGTACATCCTCCTGTTTTCTATATGACTTTTCCATAACTTATCTGTTTATCGAAAGGCTATAATTTTTAGGCTGCACAAATATGCTAATAATAAATAGACGAAAACACTCACAACCCTACCGCTACCCCTCCTAAAGCTATGTAAATCAGATCAAATAATTTTTAAAAATGTATATGATGATAGGGGCTTCATCAATTATTTGAAGGGTATACAAAAAAATGTTTAAGCCTAACGGAAGAACTGTTTCTAGAGGTAGGGAAAAAGAACACGTTCCCCAAAACGAACGTGTTCTTACAGCAAGTCTGTAAATGATTCTAACTGAGCTGTTGACGTCTGGCTCATTAATGTATTCAATATCTTTCGCAGTCAAAGTATTTGTCTGCTTGGCTTTAACGAACTCCTTAGGCTCCTTTCTACTGAATGGAGTGTCTACAGTAAATATCGCTTTAAGAGTTACGTTTGATATTCCTCCTGAACGACACACCCCTAAAGCAATAGACATTTAACTTTTCCGTCTTCCTCCGCTATAAGGTACAATGCCAAGATATCGTAAGCAGACACCTTAACAACTTAAATAGTAGGTTACAACTCATTCATCAATCCTTCGCAAAGATCCTAACAGTCATCCTGAAAGCAAGGTCTTCGCCTTCGTGAACTGCAGCTTGCCACAGGTTTTATAAAAAAAATCTCCACCACCTGTTTCCTTATTTTTCTATCGGTAGGCGGTAGTATTTTTCTCATGAAAACCTTGCTTTCAGGAAGACTGTTTTAGGGCGGGTTGCTACGATAGTATGAATGAGGATTTGCCTCGTTTTCTATCTAATAACAATTAAAATTTAAAGCTATGGTGCTCATTGGCAGAATTACAAAAGATGCAGTTCCTATTATGTGTAGCATATTCACAAAAAGGTTCTGAAATCTTTCCTCTTTAATTAATTCAATAAATTAGCGGGATCCGCCGTGACCCGTTGAGGAAGATAAACAATACCATATATCCGATTTTGATGTCTTTGCAAGACCCTCTACGGGAAAAAAAGCTTTGGACGCAGGGCTTGAAACAGCAGAATTTGTAACGGACGAAGTACACAAAAATCGAGTGAAATTGGAAGCCTTTTAATACGGCTTAAGAGTAAGGCAACTGCTATCTTTTCTACGTCTGAAAATGATGAAACTTATACAAAAAGGTAAAACTGGTCGATGAGGAGTTAATTGTAATCACGGAGATTAAACTAGGGATAGACGAAATAAGTGTTACCGCAGAACTTACAACAGAATGCAAAAATGTTACGAGTTTTTCTGTTTTGACACCGATAAATTTTAAAGTGCACCCGACGCGTATAGCCTAATTTACTCTGTGTGACGATGGGTGGAGATTGGAAGAGAAGCGATAATGTGACAAGTGCTGCGAGTTTAATGCCTCCCCTATACTCTTCCCTGCTTTTTTGATTCTTTTACTAAGACTAATATCCTAAAAAAACCGTCTCCCCTTGAGGGGACGGAAGGGGTGAATTAAAGAAAGCTTTAGTCATGGCTGCGGGTAGCCATGAAAAAGCATTTCACATGGCTAAAATTTTGCGGCATTTTGTTCGTAAATCCTATCCGTCTTACCTTGTTAGAAAGCAATTTTTTTTCCTTTATAAAGATGAAAATAAGTTGTATATAAAGCAGATCATAAAATAGAAAGTGATGCGAAAAATGGATTTATTAAAAAGAATTATTTCACGGCAATAAGCACTCTTTCAATAGCTATTGAAGATATACCTTTCTTCAATTTATTTTCTTATTTATAAAAACATGGCAAAATCTCGGCATGGCATTAATGTGCCTTGTACTGCACATGGCAAGATGTACAAACGTTATACGTTTGACAAACTTGCCACTTCACTCGGAACTCGTGCAGGGGTCATTACAGAACAGAAAAATATTGGTAACGACATAGCTACTTGATGAAGAATCCGGAGAATGAGATGAAACAAACAATTGTGATTATGATAATAAATCATTCTTAGTTGGAACGGCTGGAAAAACTTCAGAAACAAAGTATCAAAAAGTACCTGAGCAATTAGTTACGGAAAGTGGCTTTTCAAAAACCGGAAATAGTTAAATATCATACCTATTCCGTTGACGCTTTTTTAAATGATGCGCTAGAACTTAAAAAAAGTGCTACATGCAATTGGAAAACAATTTTAATCAGGTGGTAAAAAAAATACACGTATTGAACAAGATACCGGAGTTCCGGGAATGGATACTTGACAACCTGCATTATTTCATGCTTCGATAAAAAAAGTTGACGAAATCAAATTGTTAAGAATCAACCCTATGAACAATGGTTGCTAAAATAACAACACAACGAGAGCAATATGGCAATGGGTGTTAACAAAATGAATCGAGTTACCTCACTTGCCAGACCATAGTGATACTAACAATTCAACGTCCTTTAACTTCTAGAGAACGAGTTGTTTGGTTGTGTAAAGGAGATAAATACGAGAGTCAAAGTTTCTAACTTTAGTAGGAGAGTAGCCCAATTTTGAAAGGTAATTGGACGCATTAATTCGCCTGGCATCATTTTATGAATTTAGCTGTTGCAACAAGCAGCATTAATAGCGTTACCTTCTGCTTAAAAATTTATTGTAGTGGAGGAGCGAGAAAATGACAACCTTACTTCCGTCCTATAAGGGAAGATTTTGCTCGAGATCCTCATTTCAGTATTTAATGGGCTGGTTTTAGAACTGTAATAAACTCTTGTTTGCTTAGTCACCGATTGTATTTAACCTTTAAATCAGTAATAATTATCTTCCTGCTTTGCACACAGTACCTTCAATATTCAACAAAAAAAGCTTCATAATTCATCCTATTATTAAAACGTAAAAGCTAATGGGAAAGAAGTAAACTTACGGAAAAGAATTGGTAATTAATACAAGGTTACTCTTAATGCAAAGTTACTCTAATTTTCCTTTTTGATGCTTATGGCCTGAACCTGTTCCTTTGCTTCGAACAAATTTCTTGAATTTCCTTTCTATACTTGCCATATCCGCCGTTAGCTTTTCTTCATCTACATCAGCATAGATTTGCGTTGTAGATATTCTTTTATGGCCCAACATTTTGCTAACGGTTTCCATAGGCACTCCGTTTTTCAGTGTTATCGCTGTTGCGAAAGTATGACGGGCAAGATGAAAGCTCATGTACTTAGTTATCCCACACACTTCCCCGATAATCTTCAGGGATCGATTTACTTCCTGATTGCTTGTATAGGGAAATACCGTTCCCCTATTCACAGCTTTAGGATGATTGATATACTTTTCAACTATGCTTTCAGCAATGCTTAAGACTGGAATGGCAGCATATTCCTCATTTTTTTGGCGATATATTTTGCACCAGAGTCTGCCATTATGATCAGTCTCTAAGTTCTCAGGTTTTAAAGCCATTACATCAGCATAAGCCAGTCCGGTATAGCAACTGAATAAAAACAAATTTTTTACATAATCTATGCTTTTGTTTGTAAATGTTTGCTCTTCGATTCTAACTACTTCATTTAAATCCAGCTTTTTTCTTTTATACTTTTTAAAGTTTAATTTGTAGTCCAGAAACGGGTCATAATGTATCCAGCCTAACTGTCGGCTCCATCTAACCATCTTTTTAACCCTTTCCAGGTGTTTCATAATACCGTTGCCTTCACAAGGATCGTGAAGCTTTAGTGGATTGGTGCGAATAAAATACTCCAGTTCGGTAATAAACTCATGATTTAACTCTTTAAGGTACATGTCATCTTTGCCAAACTTTGACATTAGAAAATTTCGGATGTACTCTCCCGTCGCAACATAGTTCTTCATAGTTCCAGGACTCAGTTTTTCACCTTGCATTTTTGCATGGTATGCGACCAGTTCACTTAGAGAATGACCTTTTTGTTCGACCTGATTTCCTAAAAAAACATCCTTGATTCCTTTTGCAGTAATAGGAAGGTCTTTATCGACCAGAGCTCTGTATTTTTCTTTAATCTTGAACCTTACATTTTCCAGATGCGTGTTGAGAGCTTTTACCTGAGGTGTACGTCCATTAACCTCCTGCTTTTGAACATTCCACTGATTGACAGGTATTTTTTCATTGAGCGAGATTTCTGTTTGTTTACCATTTGCAGTAATACGTACATAGATACCACCAACAGTTGTATCCTTCTTCGTTGGGCGGCAAAGAAGCACAATGCAAATGTGTTGTTTGTTCTCATACAATAACTTTTAAAAGCTTTTAAAATCAATAACACAACTGCAAAAACCACTTAACTCAAAAGTCATTACATGTAGGATTCAAGTTCGAAGGCTGTCGAATCGTATCAAATCATGTCAAAACTTATTGTCTTACAGAACTGATACTCAGTTCTTTAGATCGATTATCGTGAGCTAAAATAGAAAAATTTCAAAAACTCACGATTTAGTCATGAATGATTTGTACTTATTTGAATAGATTTGATATTATTACAAATTTAAAAGCCTGTAAATCAACGTGTTTACAGGCTTTTAAATTTAATTAATCCCTCTTTTGTCGGGATGACAATACGATTATCATAACTCTAAATCGCTCTATTTCAACTTCTTATAAAGTTTCTATTTATTGTGTAACCCAACTGGTAACGCAAATAGTTCAAAGAGTTCAATTGCAAATATCAACAACTTTACTGGAAAATTTAAATCGTAGATTCGTAGAGATAACAGTGGTTTTCTTCGGTCGATTGTTTTGGTTGGCAAATTTGCAATATTGAGCAGTTGCATTTAAAGTCTGGTTTCAATTTCATAAAAAGGAGCTGCTATAAGTTACAGTTCTTTTGGCGGTCCTTCTAACAAAACTATTTTTTTCTTCAACCGCGGTTGCTCTGTTAGTCCCACGTTTATATATTCCATTTTCCGTCATTTCCACCGCTTCCATAATACATACTAAAATTTAAAAATGATCGTTTCTAATATTACTCATCTAAAAAACGTATGACAGATGTAACTGAGGGTGCCGGAGGCATGTGCGGGCGTGAAAGAGCATGAGTATGTTTGATTTTTTTTAATTGATATTTTTCATTAATTTTTTTTGAAAAATGTTAATTTACAAGATGGAAAAAATTTTACTCCGTCTCGACCTCATTAACCATAAAGGGCATGAAAGAGTCATTGCATATTGTGATTATTGTACCGTCTTAAATAAAATACTTAAAGAAATACCGGGAGCAAAATTCAGCATTACCTACCGCAGCTGGCATTTTCCACCGGTAAAGGAAATAGTAGATATATTAAAGGAAAAGATACGTGGGATTGCAGAGTTAGACGTACAACCGCTACGTGAAAAATTGCTGGCCAAAAAGCAACTGCCAGTAATGGTACAGTCGCAGCTTATTAAACAGGATGCTGTCGAATTTTCAGCCAATAATTTACAAGCCCTGCAAAGATTTATCGAAACACTTATTTTAAAAGCATACTCAAGGTCTACCATAAGAACCTACAGAAACGAGTTTAGCCAGTTACTTAAAGAAATACAGGATATACCTGTACAGAATCTGACGGTTGACCATATAAGAAGATACATTTTTTATTGTTTCAATAAGTATAAGATAAGTGAAGCAACAGCTAATAGTAGAATTAATGCTATCAAATTTTATTTTGAACAGGTTTTAGGCAGAGAAAGAATGTTGATAGAGCTGCCTAGGCCCAAAAAACCGCTTCATCTACCAAGAGTATTAGGTGAGAACGAACTAAGTCGACTGTTTAGATCTATCATTAATTTAAAACACAAAGCCATTCTTTTTACCGCTTATAGTGCCGGCTTACGGGTGAGCGAAGTAATGAATTTAAGATTGCAGGATGTGGACAGCGACCGGATGCAGCCGTTTATAAAGTGCAGTAAGGGTAAAAAGGACAGGTACGTAACGCTAAGCCCCATATTGCTGGACGTACTTCGTGCATACATACTTAAGTGTAAACCACGGCCGATTAAATTTCTTTTTGAGAGTAATGAGGCAGGAATGCCTTACTGCGCCCGAAGTGCGCAAAAAATTTTTCAAACCGCCAGGCAAAGTGCTGGTATAAAAAAGGAAGTATCTTTTCATTCGTTGCGGCACAGTTTTGCAACTCACTTGTTAGAAAAAGGAATAGATGTAATATACATAAAAGACATTTTGGGACATTTTAATATAAAAACGACCGAAAGGTACCTGCATGTAAGAAAAGAGCAATTAGTAACGATAATAAGTCCCCTTGATGACCTATGGAAGAAGGGAGGAATAGAAATATAAAAAAACGTGTTTGCGGCACAACAACACAAAAAAGCGAAAGGAAAAGCGTTGATAATCAATTTGAAATTTTTTTAGAAAAATATCCTAATAGCCGCATATTTTCGTGTTTAGCCACAATTTTTATGACGAAATTCCGAACACATTTAATAGTTGGCAAAAAAGAGGCTGACAAAATAAAGCAACTACAAGTACCAAACATAACACTTGAGTTGGTTCCAGAACCTTCAAACTGTTATTGGGAATCAAAAGACGGAAAGTCGAGTTCTATTTCATACGGTGGCAGAGACCCGCATACAATTCGAGAAGACGAAATACCGATGAACGAACTTTTGATTGAGGCTGCTGATGAAGCTGTTTGTCAGGACTTTTTATCAGTAGTTCAAGGAGGAATGTTGTTAGCGTATCCTGACGCTTCAATCATTCATAATTTTATTTTTACAACTGAGTATGATAGCAGTAAAAATTACATATACAGCGACAAGAACTTCTTCTCATACTTAAAAAAATTTGACGATACTGCTTTCGGATGCTTAATTGCTGAAAAGACAATCAAAGACAACCAATTAGTTTATGCAATAGAGAAATATAAAACTAGTATCGGATTAACCTCCTTCAATCCTCGTTCAGCTGACCCAAGATATGGTCAAGTTTTCGACCACTATGACGTAAAACGAGAATACCATACCAAAGCTGCTTTTGCTCTAATTTCTGCGTTTTCAGCTATTGAAGAATTGGGACTCGAAGTTCGCTCAAGTCAAAAGAGGCCAAGATTTACAAATCCTGAAAATGGTGAGTGGAATCCTGACGTTTTAGCTGACATACAAAAAAGATTGAACGAAAGTAATATTCCTAATGATATGACTTTTGATTGGATATATCGAGGAACACCTACTCGTATTGAGCAAGAAATCAAACCATATTTTGGTTTTGACTCTGAATGGACAAAATATGGCGAAGCAGTAAGAGATAAGACATTGACAATGCCTGAAGCAATTCACAATGCAAGCTATTTGAGAAATTTCATTGCAGCACATAAGTTTAATGAATTGACTCAATACATCAGTCCATATGATGTTTTTAATGTTCAGGCTTTAGTACGAGAAATCATATTGAACAAGCTTAACTTATGGCAAACAATGTTAGACCGAAACAAATAAAACTGTGGCTAACATCGTATCCTATGTACCTTTATTAGGAGTTGAGTAAGTTAATATGGTAGTAGATATTTTATTAAAATTTCCTTTGAAAGGGAAAGATTAATGATTGTGATAACCTTTCCCCTTCGCAAGATTTTTTCCTTATTTCAAATATAAATGTTTTTTAAATCAACATATCGAGCATCCTATGAGTAGTCGGGTNATTTTAGTTTTAAAGCTAAAATAAGCGCTACAATTCTCCGTTATGTTTATTGATTTTCACGCTTAGTCCTTGTGTAAGGAGTGGCGTAAAACAGGTGCTACAGTCTTGCGGCAAAGAAAATGCTTCGCTTTTTGATTATTGTACGATGACAAATTTTTGTTTAGTAGTCAGCCAGCGTGTTTTGTTTTTTGATATGTCGGGTTTATTAATATTGTTTCCTTTAAAGTAAGCCCTGCTGCAGTCTTGGCGCAGTATCTTTTATACACCTCATGTTTAGCAGTCAGGGCTCTGGTTATTTTACTATTCCATATTCATACGGTGTTTGATTAATCAGCACGTAACGTATCC
>NZ_KB893350.1 GCF_000374045.1 Segetibacter koreensis DSM 18137
TTTTAACCTAACCTAACTATTACCGCTAAAACAGTTATTATGAACTGGAAAGAAAAATTACGCAGTAATTTATTGCTGCGTAACATGATGTTCGATGTAATAGGTTTTCCTGCTTCTGCAGCCAAGAGGACATTTATTCCTTACTTTCAATATAAAATNGCGCCNTACCANAGGGATTACTACCTCTATTTCACAAGCCCGCCCAACAGTATTCGATATAAAAACGATATTTTTAATAAGCTCTATGAATATGATGGGTATGAAATTGTTCAGTATATAGAATTTCACTTTTCTGCTTATGAAAACAAAGAAGATTTTCTTCGTTTTCTGCGCTACGAAACCAACCAGAGATTAAAACTGACAGCTAACAAATCTTCTAAGCTTAAACTCGAGTCCGTTTTGGATTGGCTTGTAGAAAAACAAGAAGAACGGCTAACCCTTCAGCAAGAAGCGTTAGAAACTGGTCTTGGACAAGAGGTGCAGAAAATTGTTGAAAGGGAGGTAAGTAAAGGTAATACATTAGAGCAGCTGGATTTTGAAAGTATAGCTAAAGAACTCATCAATACTTTAACCCCACAAATAGATGTCCTTATTTCCAATGCGGAAGAGAAGATGGAAGCTATAACAGCCGCGTATGTAACAGGTAGTATCCAGCTTAATAATCATAACCACCTCGAGAAAGTTATCCAGCTTTTCTACATCATACAAAACATCTCCGCTCCAAAAGAAATTGCAAAAGGAGAGAAATTATTCAAACAATTCGGGGCCATTGATATTGCTTACTTATTACAACGCTTTGAGGCTTTTAAAAACAAGAAGATTAATACTATCCAGGGAAATATTAAAACAGCAAGTGATAACCTAAACTTTAAAAATCCTAAAGTGCAAAAGCTAAATGAAGCACTGGAAGAGTTCTTTTACACATAAAGACTTACTCTCATTAATTTGATTTTTCCATCTCGTAGAAGTAAACATATTTCTATATTAAGTTAAATTTACTTTCCCTGCTTAAAATTAATCTTAACCAGATGAAAATTACTTTTATTTACACCAATTTGTCAGCTTAGCTTTAGCGGAAGTAAGCAAATTTATTGAAAAGGTATCATGACAAGATGATATAACAAGCTCTAAAACTTTGCTTCTCAATCTTTTATTACCTTCAAAACTAACTGCTAGTTGAATCCCTCTCAGTGCTACGAGGATTAATTATACATCAAATATCAGTAAAATGTCGTTTAAAGGATTTTACTCTTTTAAAAAATAAAACAGGTTTGGACAAAACACAGGATTGAAAGATAAAAGGTAAAACATACAAGAAAGGTTTTAGAGTGTGTAGTTGGGTAATGGCACTTTTTAAAAGGGGTGGCCAACTTATTATGAAAAGTTAATACAATTGATTATCTTTTATGATCAATTCTTCTCTATGAGAAAATTTGTCTCCACGCTGGTCGCAGAAAGAACCGTAGAATTAAAACAATCCTTAGCAGAGTTAAAATCAGCCCAAGCCCAACTCATCCAATCTGAAGAAATGGCCTCACTTGGAGAGCTAACCGCAGGCATCGCTCACGAGATACAAAACTCACTAAATTTCGTCAATAACTTTTCGGAAGTCAATAAAGAACTGATTGAAGAATTAAAAAGTGAAAAGTCAAAAGTAAAAAGCGAAAGAGATGAAGAATTGGAAAATAAAATAGTTAATGATCTTTCTCAGAATCTAGAAAAGGTAACTCTTCAGGGCAAAGGTGCAGACGCCATAGTAAAAGGGATGCTGCAACATTCAAGAGCAAGTACAGGCAAAAAAGAACCAACAGATATTGATGCATTAGCAGATGAATATTTACGACAAAGTTATCATGGGGTTAGAGCCAAAGACCAAACACATTTTGACAAAAGCTTGTGTAAAATAGAAGTCATTCCACAAGACATAGGAAGGGGGTTATTAAACCTATTTAATAATGCATTATATGCTGTAACGGAAAAGAAAAAACAATTAAAGGAATCTTTTGAACCGTTAGTTTCTGTAAGTACAAAAAAATTAAACGATAAAATAGAGATAAGAGTAAAGGACAACGGAATGGGCATTCCTCAAAAAGCTGTTGACAAAATCTTTCAACCCGTTTTTACAACAAATCCAACAGGACAAGGAACTGGATTAGGACTGTCTTTACGCTATGATATTGTAAAAGGACATGGAGGAGAGATAAAAGTGGAAACGAAAGAAGGCGAAGGTGCACAGTTTATTATCCAATTAATTAATAAAACTCTTTACAATTCGTAGTATTCAATATGAAAAAGTTCTTTCTCTTTACAGCAAAACCTACAGGGCAGGAAAGGGACTTGGATTGAGCATGAGTTATGATATTATAAAAGCACATGGATGGGAATTGAGTGTGGAGACGAATGAGGGGCAAGGTGCAGAGTTTACAATTCATTTACCATTAATAAACAGACAATAAAAACCGCCGTGAAAAAGATCACTATTATTCTTTGCCTGCTTTGTCTGACAATCTCAGTAATTGCACAGACTTCATGGCAGGATAGTGTAAAAAATTTACTAGCTTCTGCAAAAGACGATACCACTAAATTTAAATTACTTTCTCCGCTTGTTACTTATTACACATATTCAAAGCCGGACTCAGCGATAATTTATGCACAAAAGCAAATTTCGATAGCAAAAAAAAATAGATCCGCTTCCTTTTTATCGGCTGCATTAACGGGGTATGGTGGTATTTTCTCAATAATTGGAAACTATCCACTTGCGATTTATTTTGAGCTGGAAGGTTTGAAAGCGGCCGAAAGCGCCAAAGATTTTTTGGCAATTGGCTGGTCCTATGACTACTTAACGTCCACTTATACAGATGCGGGAGATTTTGAGCATGCTTTTTTCTATTCCTATAAGGAAAGATCTCTCGCTGAGACACATTATAAACTATCGCGCGACAGTGCTGAAAAAAGTGCCTTTAGCTATTTATATAACACCTCATTGTATGGTTTCGCTATAATTTTTGATAAATTAAATCAGCCGGATTCTGCACTTAAGTATATGCAAATAATAAATGGGCGCGATGCACATCAATATGGATGGATAGACTCGACCCGTTTTCATTTGTTTGGCAATATTTTTTTTAAAAAAGGCGATTATTTGAATGCACTGAAATATTACAGAGACGGATACAAGTTCGCAGCTGAATCGCACATTAATAATGAAATCATGTCAAATTGTAACGGTATTGCGAAAACATTCTGGAAGAACGCTCAGACTGATTCAAGTATTTATTATGCTAATAAGGTTCTTGAAGCGAGTCAGCATGCACAATATCCTCTTGCAAAACTTGAAGCACTTGATTTGTTGGCAGAGATATATAAATCAAAGGGCGAGTGCGATAGTGCGGTTAAGTATCTGAATCTCACTCTTACAACGAAAGACAACCTGTTTAGCCAACAAAAAGTAATACAGACGCAAAGTATGACCTTCAATGAGCAATTAAGGCAACAGGACATACTGGACGCACAAGAAAAGTATTGGAACAAGATAAAGACATACATATTGATTGGCGGAATTGCTGCGCTTCTTTTAATTACATCACTTCTTTTGACAAACAATATGCACAAGCAAAAAGCAAAAGTGCAAATTGAAAAAGCTTATGACGATTTAAAATCTACCCAAGCCCAACTCATCCAATTCGAAAAAATGGCTTCGCTAGGAAAATTAACTGCTGGGATTGCACATGAAATACAAAACCCTTTGAATTTTGTGAATAACTTTTCCGATGTAAATACTGAACTAATTGCAGAATTACAAACTGAACTAAAAGGCGGTAATATTGAAGAAGCTTTTGCAATATCAAATGATTTAAAAGAAAATGAACAAAAAATAAATCATCATGGCAAACGTGCCGATGCAACTGTAAAAGGCATGCTGCAACATTCAAGAGCGAGTACAGGGAAAAAAGAACCAACAGATATTAATGCTTTGTCAGATGAATATTTGCGATTAAGTTATCATGGACTAAGAGCCAAAGACAAATCATTTAATGCAACAATTGAAACACATTTCGATGAAAGCATTGGCAAAATAGAAGTTGTTCCACAGGATATAGGGAGGGTATTATTGAACTTATTCAATAATGCGTTTTATGCAGTTTCAGAAAAGAAAAAACAACTGGGTGGAACATTTGAACCAACAGTTGAAGTATATACCAAAAGAGAAAATGATAAGGTAATTGTTGCAGTCAGGGATAATGGTGTTGGCATTCCAACAAAAATAGTTGATAAGATCTTTCAACCCTTCTTTACAACAAAACCTACAGGGCAGGGAACGGGATTGGGTTTGTCATTGAGTTATGATATTGTAAAAGCACATGGCGGAGAATTAAAGGTGCATAGTAAGGAAGGTGAAGGAAGTGAGTTTACTATTTACTTGCTGGGGTAATTGCTCTGGTTAGGAGCGGGGCTTAGACGTTCTTTACAACCAAACCAACAGCACAGGGAACGGGATTAGGCTAACTAAGCTATGAAATTATTAAAGGACACTAGCAAAAATTGAAGTAGAAACTAAAGTAGGGGAAGGGGCACAATTTATTGTCCGAATTCCCTAATAAATTATGTAAAATATACAATTTTCAATATGCAAAGGTTATTAATCCTGATCTTTTTTATTTCTTCTATAGCAAATGCTCAGAACAACGAGTTATTCAAAAGGAACGTTGATAGTCTAAAGAAAGAGCTCGCGAAAGCAAAACGCGATTCAGCTAAATTGAATTTATACATCCAAATTATTGGATTTTACGCATATACCGTACCTGATTCAGCAGTAAGTTACGTGCAACAGGAAATATCGTTTGCAAAGCAAATAAAATCAGATTCTACTTTAGCCTCAGCATTGGCTGTTTACGGAGCTGTTTTAAACCTATCTGGTAACTATCCTGAAGCAATTAATTATGGCCTTCAGGCTTTAAAAATAGCTGAGCGGTTAAGAAATCCCCTTGTTCTGGCTTTTGTTTACGATTGGCTAGGTGCGACTTATAATGCTGCAGGTGATTATAATCGTGCAATATTTTACTGTTTAAAAGCAAAATCTACTTTTGAGCGATCTATTCCAGCTTCTGCTTACAAAAACAGGGATACCGCCGATAGATATCTTGGGTTAATGATCGATATTCCATTAATATACGATAAATTCAACAAGATTGATTCGGCATTAAAATATATAAAAATTGTAGATGATTTTTATATAAAAACTTATGGGAGCCGGAAGTGGCCTCCGCTTTTTTATTTATTTGGTAATTACTATTTTAAGAAAAAACAATATGTTTCCGCGTTACAATATTATCGGGAAGGTATTGCTAATTCTGGTCCGAATACTAATATGATGGACAACTATAATGGTGTTGCTAAAGTTTTATGGAAGCAGAATAAGACAGACTCTGCTGTTTATTATTCAAAAAAGGTAATAGAGGATAGTAAATTACAAAAATATCCTATTGCTCAGCTCGAAGCGTTGAATATGTTAGCTGAAGTTTACAAATCAAGGTATAATCCCGACAGCCTGGCTAAGTATTTAAGCCTTATTCTCGCTGTAAAAGATAGTTTGTATAACCAACAGAAAGTGATGCAATTGCAGAGCATGACTTTTAACGAGCAATTGCGCCAACAAGATATTATTGCACAACAGAAACAGTTCAAAACTAAAATAAGAACACTAATACTTACGGCAGGACTCATTGTTTTGTTGATAGTTACTTGTATTATGTTTCTCGCCAATCGAAATAAACAGAAAGCATATAGTTTATTGCAAAAACAGAAGGTGAAAACTGAGAACGCCTTAGAGAAACTTAAATCCACACAGGCACTCCTGATTCAAAACGAAAAGATGGCCTCCCTTGGTGAGCTAACAGCAGGGATTGCACATGAAATCCAAAACCCGTTAAACTTCGTCAATAATTTTTCTGAAGTAAGCAGCGACCTGGTCGATGAAATAGAGGTAGCGCTGCAAAAAGATGATAAGGGAGAAGCCATTGCAATAGCTTCAGACATTAAAGAAAATCTTCAAAAAATAAACCATCATGGCAGACGAGCTGATGCTATTGTAAAAGGTATGCTGCAACATTCGAGAGCAAGTACAGGCAAGAAAGAGCCAACAGGCATTAATGCTTTAGCAGATGAATATCTTCGATTAAGTTATCATGGTTTTAGAGCGAAGGACAAATCTTTCAATGCAACAATTGAAAAACATCTTGATGAAAGTATCGGTAAAATAAATATTGTTCCTCAGGATATTGGAAGAGTACTTCTAAATTTATTTAATAACGCTTTTTACGCAGTAACAGAAAGGAGGAAAACATCAGCCGAAGGATATGAGCCAACAGTTTCAGTAAGCACAAAAACAGAAAATGATAAGGTAATTATTACCGTCGGGGATAACGGTATCGGAGTTCCTAAAAAAGTTGTTGACAAAATATTCCAACCCTTCTTCACTACAAAACCTACGGGGCAAGGGACAGGATTAGGATTGTCTCTAGGCTATGATATTATAAAAGCGCATGGAGGTGACATAAGTGTGGATACGAAGGAAGGTGAAGGGAGTGAGTTTATTATTCACTTACCAAATTGATATCATGAAATGATAAAGGCTTCTACCATAATACTTCTGCTTGCGTTTGTTGGAACCATCGGCTTTGCGCAGGTTGGCGGAACAGACCAGCTAAGGGATAGTTTGAAGCATAAACTGGCAATTGCCAAAGATGATACTAGCCGTGTGTTGATCATGGTAGATATAGCCAATGCCTACTATGTAAACAGTTCTGATAGCATTAGCAAATACGGAAACCAGGCACTTGCATTGGCACAGCGAATACGATTTTCCAGGGGAGAAGCAAGCGCATTAACTGCTTTAGGCGTTTGTCTGCAAACGGAAGGTGATTATCCAAAATCATTGGAGTACGTGTACAAAGGTCTGCATATTGCTGAAAAAAAGAATTATGTTTTTGAAACAGCAGTTTGTTATGCATGGATTGGAGGCGCATACTGGTTTTTAGCAGACTATTCAAAGGCAGTAGATTTTTATAATAAATCCCAGCACTTATTTGAAACTATTATCAATAGACCCAGGGTTCGGGATTGGATGTTGCTTAACATCTTAGACATTGGTCAGTCTTATCTTGATTGGAACCGCCTGGACTCTGCGTATCGTTACTTGTCTGAACATTATAAGGCAACATTACATGATGTGTTCTGGCACCCGGTAGCATTATACTCGTTAGGCGATTGCCTGTTTAAACAGGGTAATCGTGACACAGCATTTGATTTTTTGCGGGAAAGCATTGCGGGAGCAGCCATCAACGACGATTACTTTACACAAGCTGAAGCCTATGCTGTGATATCCAGGTTTTTTAAAACGACACAACAGCCGGACTTTTCTATTTATTATGCAAAGAAAGGACTTACAGCAGCAAATGCAATGGCGTATGAGTTTGGAGTATACAAGAACAGCAAATTGCTGGCAGAAGAATATGAGCAATTAAACGTACAGGAAGCACTTCATTACCGGAAAGTCTTCGATAGTGTAAATGAGAGTATGTATGGAGCAAAGAAAGTGCAGGACCTGCAAAAAACATTAGCGGAAGAACAGCAGCGACAACAGCAAATCCAGGAAGAGCAAATTGAAAAAGAAAGCCGCCTAAAACAATATGAATTTATCACTGGTTTAGGTATCATGATTTTGATAGCATTTATCCTTTACAAGAATAACTTGCAAAAAAAGCAAGCGAACGTTTTGCTGCAACACCAAAAAGAAAAACTAGAGAGTACGTTGCAGGAATTAAAATCCACCCAGGCCCAACTTATCCAGTCTGAAAAGATGGCTTCGCTCGGAGAACTTACTGCGGGCATTGCACACGAAATACAGAACCCGTTAAACTTTGTCAATAACTTTTCAGAAGTAAATACTGAACTGATAGAAGAATTAAAAAGTCAAAAGTCAAAAGTGACAAGTGAGAGAGATGAAGAACTTGAATTTGATTTGCTGAATGACATTAAAGAAAACGAACAAAAAATAAACTATCATGGCAAACGAGCCGATGCTATTGTAAAAGGTATGCTGCAACATTCTCGCACCATTACTGGACAAAAAGAGCCAACTGACATAAATGCTTTAGCAGATGAATATTTACGACTAAGTTATCATGGATTTAGAGCAAAAGACAAATCTTTCAATGCAACAATTGAAACACATTTTGATGAAAGTATAGGAAAGATAGAGGTTGTTCCACAGGATGTTGGAAGAATTTTATTAAACCTATTCAACAATGCTTTTTATGCGGTAAATGAAAAAAAGAAACAGCTAAATGGAACGTTTGAACCGTTAGTTTTAGTTACCACAAAAAGATCAGGTGAAGAAGTACAAATTCGGGTAAGAGACAACGGAACAGGCATTCCGCAAAAAGTAGTTGATAAAATTTTTCAACCCTTTTTTACGACTAAACCAACAGGACAGGGAACAGGATTGGGACTATCATTGAGTTATGATATTATTAAAGCGCTCGGAGGGGAATTGTCAGTTCAAACACAGGAACATGACTTCTCC
The DNA here is from genome assembly GCF_000374045.1 of Segetibacter koreensis DSM 18137. Lineage (GTDB taxonomy): Bacteria > Bacteroidota > Bacteroidia > Chitinophagales > Chitinophagaceae > Segetibacter > Segetibacter koreensis. Next base: position 8,585 of record NZ_KB893350.1, read on the forward strand.
GCATTTACCGTTTCACTACCCATTAGATAGAATAGGGAAAAATATCGAAAAAGATACAATAAACAAAGCGCTTCTTTTATAAACTAGATCTTCATGACACTTGCATTGAAAACGTTCTTTCATGATTATGAAAAGGCCGAATAAGAATGTCTAATAATAAGTTGAATCATCAGTTGAATTTATGTTCATCTCACACACCCTCACCACTACAAATATTTGAAGAAGCTTGATATAAATTGGTAGGCTAAAAACGAAAAAAGGCAGTAAACACTGAGTTTTACTAGACTTCTACCACAAAATCCTCATCTATGTCGTCGTGATGCCTATAGAGTAAGTCGAGCTTTACAGTTCTTCAACTTAATACTTTGTCCGCTACTTATTTTAGTACAAACATACACGTCTTAGCCAATCTAACCTCTTCTAAATCAATCCTAAAAAATCCCCTACCAATCCATCATTGATTTCTTAAGTTTTCTTAATCAGATTTACGTCCATAAAACAAAAACATATGGACACTTTATTTATCCCAACTGAAAACGACATTAAGAGCTGGATCCGGGAAGCGGTGAACGAAAGTCTCAGCGTATCTGTTGCACAAAATGATAAGTCTGCTAATCTGGCGCAGTAACCACTTATAAGCAGGAAAGATGTAGGCCGGTTCTTAGGCATCTCCATGGTTACTCTTAACGACTGGATGAAGAAAGGTTTGCCTAACCATAAGGTAAACGGTAGAGTTTACTTCCAAAGGTCAGAAGTGCTGGAGTATGTAAAAACAAGCCGACGGAAGTTGTAATACCTACAGAAGACTTTTTTAATTGTAATAAATCAGCAAGTATGAACGGCATTGTAGAGAATGAACAGGAGCAGGAATACTTACGTATAGGTACAACCTATTATAGAAAAATAAGAAAACCACTAGCTTCAGGTGATGTTACAGAGTTGTTGTTGCCATGGTCAGTAGAATGTATTAAGCAGGACTATGGAAAAGCTTTTTTATCTGCTATTCCGCGTTATAAGGGTTTTTGCCTTGTTCCCAATCACTTGGAATACAAAAGGGAAATTGATAACTTTTATAACCAGTACTACCCTTTTCCTCATGAGCCTCGTCCGGGTTACCCCAAACATACCCTTGTTTTTTTAAATCACATCTTTGGCGAACAGCTGGATCTGGGTTTGGATTACTTGAAAGTTTTACTGCTGCATCCTGTACAGATACTTCCTATCCTATGCCTGGTAAGTACAGAGCGAAATACAGGCAAGACAACTTTTTTAAATTTTCTAAAAGCTATCTACGGTTCCAACATGACCATCAATAGCAATGAGGATTTCAGAAGCAACTTCAATGCAGAATGGGCACATAAACTAATAATTGGTGTTGATGAAACTTTCCTTGACCGTAAAGAAGACTCCGAACGTATCAAAAATCTAAGTACTTCCCGTTATTATAAGATAGAAGCCAAGGGCCAGGACAGGCAGGAAATTGAATTTTTCGGCAAGTTCATCCTATGCTCCAACAATGAAGACAACTTTATCATGATTGATGCAAAGGAAATCAGGTATTGGATAAGAAGGCTGTCTACATTGCAAGCACCTAACAATAAACTGTTGGCTGAGCTGGAAGCTGAAATTCCTGTTTTTATTCATTATTTACTTAACCGCCCGTTTACTACAAAATGCGCTACCCGGATGTGGTTCACACCTGAGCAAATCGCTACAAGCGCCTTAAAACGACTAAAGAAGTACAACCGAAACAAACTCGAAGTAGAGATGGCTCAAATCCTGCTAACCATTGTTGACCAGAAGGAATTATGTGAACTATGCTTCTGTTTATCCGATATGCAGGAGTGGTTGCAGAAAAAGGGTTTTAGATGCTATGACAGCAACAGCATCAAAAAAGTACTTCAAGACACCTGGAAACTTGTTCCTTCTGAAAACTCAAATTCCTATACACAATACCGCTTCGGTAGTGACGGAAGTATATACGAATACAACTACAAGGGAAGGTATTATAAGCTGTCACAAAAAGAGGTTATAAACCTTCATTTTTCTGATGATTTTGATGACAGGAGTATAAGTATTTGAAGCTAAATAAGTTATGATCATCAGAAACGTCATCAACATTTCATCAGAAAAAACACTTTGATGAAAGCTCTTATCCTCCTGATGAAAAAAAGATGAAGTGATAAGTAATTAAAAATCAAATAGTAAGAGTGCGTTTCATCAAAATCATCAAAAAATCAAGCATATGGCCACCCATTTTTTTTCCTACGAGGAATTGAGGCAAACAGATATTGTAGAGTACCTGGAGAAATTAGGTTACCAGCCACAAAAAATCACCAACAATGACTACTGGTACTTGTCACCATTAAGAGATGAAAAAGAAGCCTCTTTTAAGGTGAACCGAAAATTAAATGCATGGTTTGATCATGGTTCAGGNAANGGTGGAAACTTTATAGATTTTGGAGTTNTATACNATAAATGCAGTTTTGAACAACTTATTGAAAAGATAGAAAACTTTTTTTCTTTTCATCCGGGAAACGTACCGGTTCAACCGCCTCTTATCAACACTCAAGAAGCCAAGGAGGCACTTGAACCTAAAATAA
>NZ_KB893351.1 GCF_000374045.1 Segetibacter koreensis DSM 18137
ACTATCCTGGCGCTTCATATGTGTGTGCTTACGAGAGTGGAAAGTTTGGTTACTGGATACATCGACAACTTAATAACAAAGGAATTAGATGTCTTGTTGTCAATCCTGCCGACATCCCTTCTACTCATAAAGATGAGGTAAGTAAAACCGATCCAAGAGATGCACGTGGCATTGCCATGGCCCTGCAGTGCGGACAACTCAAAAGCATTTATATCCCTACCCTTCAGCAGGAAGCCGACCGCTCTTTGGTACGTCAACGAAAAAAAATATGGAGAGATCTCGTCCGTTGTAAAAATCGTATTAAAGGCTTTTTAGATTACAATGGTGTACCACTGCCCGACAAGTTTAACAACAGTAACTGGAGCCGTAATTTTATTAGCTGGCTAAACGATCTGCAGTTCGATTACAGCAGCACAAAAACTACCCTTACTTACCAGGTAAGGCAAGCTGAAATATTACGTAAAGAACTACTTGCCATCAGCAACGACGTAAGAAAACTCATGCGTTCTGCTTCATACAAAAAACTCTATTACCTGCTAAGAACCATAAACGGTATAGGACCACTAACAGCAGCCAGTCTAATAACAGAAATAGGCAACATNCAACGCTTCCCTTCTTTTGTTGAACTCAATAGCTTTATTGGTTTAATGCCAATGGAGCACAGCAGCGGTGAGAGAGAACTAAAGGGTCGGCTAACTGTAAGAAAACAGCGCCAATTACGAAGCGACCTGATTGAATGTGCATGGACAGCCAAACGTACAGATCCTGCTTTAGCACTCTATTACAACAACCAGCTAAAGAAAGGCAAAGAACCCAAAATGATTATTGTAAAAATAGCCCGTAAGTTGCTTAGCCGTGTAAGATATGTATGGCTAACTGATCAACCTTACGTGACAGGTGTAGTAAAATAAAAAGCATAAATCATTTATAAAGTAATCAAACATTATTCATTACAATACTTAAAAAAAACTGCAACCGGACTACTTAACATGTGTTGTCACCGGGTGTAATAATCAAAAACCCGAAGCATTGACTTTATTAAAGCATGTAGCCGGTTGTTTGTTGTGCCAATGAAAAGAAAAGAAGCACAACTCATCATTTATAAATTTAAAACACAAGAGCTTGTAGCTACACCTGTTGTAGTCTACTCATAGGATGCTGGTAATGAATGATGATTGATAAGAAAATTATTAAATTTGTTATGGACAAAACATCTGGCGAAGGCGGGAGATAATTGATTAAAACCTTCTGTTATCTCTTGCTTTCAAAAGAATATAAAGTACAACGATATTATCCTGTTTAAATGCCTATATACATAGGACACACTGTTAGGCGCATTTGGTTCATTTGTAGTGTGTCAATCTTATAATCTTTCCATCCCGAGCGCTAAAAATTATTTCAAACGCACCGCCTTTATTATACTTTTTGGGTACTGTTCCGGCTATGTACCAGTACCCGTCTATAAGATAGACCTCGTAAGGTTTCTCATTAATTATTCGCTCCTTACCAAAAACATTAAACAGTATAGGTTCAGCGGTAGCTATTGCGGCCGAAGAAGTTTTGATTAAGGTGTCCCAAGTAAACGGCTGACCTTTGCCTTCTAAAGCTTCACGGGTCTGTTTTCTGGCATTTGCTTCACCAAGAATTTCGTGCTCATCCGGCTCATTCGTTCGCTCAGGAATTTCTTTTGTATTTGTAGTACTTGTCGGGGAATTACAAGCAAACAAAAAAAAAGTAAGAAAAGGCAAAAACAGTTTAGTCATTTATTTTATTCAAGTGGATTGAAGCGACTTTCCACAATTGCGCCTAACGTCGAACAGATTTCTGAAGCCAAGATATTCGGGTGTCTTCAGCTTCACTTCTGTTCTGTTGTTCATTAAGATATTCAGTTTAGCTATTGCTATTTAGCCTTGGTTTTAGAAATCTGATGTTGTCAGCAGTCTTAATCCCAGTCAAGGTAAGGAAACTCTTTACTCAAAACTTTACCGTTCATTGCATCAATTATGAAAATTTCAGCATAAGGTCGTTCGTCTCCTTCTTTTGGCTTCCTGTATTCGCTTTTTATCTTCCAAACTATTCTACCATCTACAATATCTCTCAAATCCTTTGTTTGGCGGTACTTTTTGAAGTCACCTTTTGAAGCTTCCCATCCTACCTTTATTTCGTATTCCTTCAATGGCTTTTTAATTTTTAGTTGTTTGGCAATCTTCAAAGCTTCCTGTTTTGAAATGAAATGATACTCAGATACACTTGAACTATTAAATAAGCCATGAGGAAAAAAGCCTGTCATTACTTCTCTTGAACTGTCAAGCAAAAAAGTAACAGTAAAAGTATCTTTTGCAAGTGCAGGGTGATTGAAGTGATACCGAAATTGAAAAACGTTGGGTTTAAAAGTAAGTGGCTCATTAAACTTTGCCCGATTGTCCCAATGGTTATGTAACACCAAAAACTCGCTTTTTGAGCTGTCGAGCTTTAAATACTTTACTTTGTTTGCATTGCCATAATATAGTGTTACAATGCTATCTGCTGTGTTGAAGTAGTCAGCATAAACAGCTTTGTCTATATCTTGACAGAAAGGAGTTTTTGAAATTAATATGGTCAATATAATAAGGACTGTTCGCATGATTGCTGACAACGTACAAGCATTTGCGAAGGCATGGAGTAGAAGTTCGAACTGCTTTACTTTCGCTATGTCGTTGATTAAAGGTTTAATGTTGAAAGTTAGCAATTCAGCCATGCTTTTGCAAATGCAATGTTGTAGGCAGCCACGACTCTATTAAGCTTGGAACTTACACTTCTTCTGCCTCCAGTAACTGAGTCAGAAAGGCTTTTGATTTTTGACTTTCTACTTTATATGCTATTGTCAACAAGGCATATCCAAATGCAAATATGCCAAACGGAACTAACGCTCCTGGCGAAAAACCTTGCTCAAGTAGTTGTTTAAAGTGGAGAATAGCCGCAGTGATAATTCCTAAACATATTAGTCCGACTATTCCCAACCATAAGGACATAAAAATTAAAACGAAAACGACAGGTCGCATTTTAATTGCGACTTCTGTTTTTCCTAAGTAGGTAGAAACGTGTCCCTTAATGACCGGTAGAAATGAGTTGCGATAGCTTATAATTCTGCTGATTTCAAAAGAACGGTCTATAAGATTGCCTTCATAAGGTTTGGTCCTATTTGTAGAAAATGAAAAGTTAAGACCTTTTTTGAGTTCTGTAATACTTTCAATCCGTTGATTTACTTCTGACGGAGTAAGCTTTGTCAGCAGTTTGAAATTGTCAAAGGGTAAAAAGTTTTTTAAGTTCATTTTGTTTGATAGGTTGCATCAAATTGGTTGCCTACAACGGTTTTCAGCTTTATGCAGGAGTGGTATTCATTGTTCTATTGTCTAACTACTGTCCTGAAGCTCATTAAAGATATTGTGTTTAGTTTACTTCCTCAAGCCACTATTGCATACAAGCTGTTGTGCTTGTTGCACAACTACATCAAAATACTCACATCTGTTAATAAAGATAGTTAGTAAACTTCACCAACGATTCGTAGATTCGAATCATGCAAGGCAGAAAGCAACATACCGAAAAACTCTTCCTCTCTTTTCAGTTATCTGATCGTGTTCCAACAGATAACTTTTATAGAAGGCTTAAAGACATAATGGATCTTAAATGGCTCTATAAACAAACCGCAAAGTACTATGGCAGCGAAGGACAGCAAAGCATCGATCCCATCGTTTTCTTCAAGCTCATTCTTATTGGGTATTTAGAAAATCTTGGTAGCGATCGTCGTATTATCAACACCGTTAGTATGCGTATGGATATGCTCTTCTTTGTCGGTTATGACATTGATGAACCTCTTCCATGGCACAGCACATTAAGTCGTACAAGACAACTGTATGGAGGTGAAGTGTTCAAACAACTTTTTAAACAAGTACTTAAACAGTGTATTGATAAAGGCATGGTAGCAGGCAAACGACAGGCTATAGACAGTGTATTTGTAAAAGCAAACGCAAGCATGGATAGCCTTAACGAAAAAGCCATTCTTAATGATGGAGATGATTACGCAACAACATTAACCGAAGAAGATGAACCAATAATCAATACCCCTGATCAAGACCACACCGTATCTGCATCAATAAACAAAAGAGTACAACAACATCATACATGGAAAGCGAAAGCTTACAAAGGCATGCCAGGTGCAAGAAAGAAAACTGAAGAAGGCAATGCTGATGAAGATAAATATCTTCCTCGCTATGTAAGCAATCATACTCATTACAGTACTACCGATGCCGATGCAAGGGTAAGTGTAAAGCCAGGCAAACCAAGGCAACTAAATTATCTTTCACAAGTAAGTGTCGATACCAATCATCATGTAATAACAAACATAGAAGCACATCATGCAGATAAAAAAGACAGCCAATGTTTACCAGAGGTTTTAGAAAATACTATTGACAACCTACATGAAGAAGGTTTACAAATACAAGAAGTACTTGCCGATGGTGGCTATAGCAGTGGTGAAGCATTACAATCATTAGAAGATTATAATATCACTGGTTATATCCCAAACTTTGGACAGTATAAACACTCAAGAGAAGGCTTTACTTACAATAAAGAACATGACAGGTACACTTGCAAACAAGGCAAACATCTTGTATTTAAAAAGATCAAACATACAACGCCTGGTTATGTAATGAAGCATTACAGAAGCAGTGCCAAAGACTGTAAAAACTGTCCCTTTAAAACAACATGCATAGGCAAAAGTAACGAAAAGAAAATAGAAGATACAATTGATAAACCGTTGTATGATAAAATGCATGAACGACTTCAATCAACAAAAGCCAAACGATTTAAAAAACTACGAAGCTCAACCGTAGAACCAGTGATAGGAACATTAGTAAACTATCTGGCCATGAAAAGAGTAAACACAAGAGGCATACAACAAGCAAACAAATGCATGTTAATGGCAGCAGTGGCTTATAACCTAAAAAAACTACTCAATTGGAAAACAAATAAAGTATCAACCATAGTAAAAGCAATGCAAATAAAGGTAGAAAACAGCCTATTAAAGCTCGTTTTTCACCTATGGCTTCTATTAGCGTCTATACAGTCTAAGCCCGACGGGTAAGGATATGACCAGCTAATAAAATCTAATGGTTAAACACCAAAAATAAAATGCACTTAAAATGTAGTTGTGCATCAGCCACTGTTGTTAGCAGCTGTTTTAATGTTCCGGCTTTCCATTCAGTTAAATCCAATTCAACTCTTTAAAATATTCTTTTGCTTCTTGCTGGAGTTTTTGTTTGTCAAGATTTAACTTCTTGTACTTATCAAGAATGTCAAAAGAATTTATAATACTCTCTGCAAGTATTGCTTTTTTGCGTTCCATTGTTGCTGCCTTCACCTCTTTATAATCTAACAATATGTCCCAATACAAAGCCTTTTCTTTCTTTCCAAAATGGTATCTAAGTTTGGCTTCAAATGGCAAACAGTTAACTACAAAGAATAATGCAACATCACCGTTTCCATAGTCTTTATTATGAAAAGGTCTACCAATGTTCATCTCATTTAGAAGAGGATTTAATCCAGAGTCTTCCATTATGTCTGCCGAACTTCTTACTTCCATGCTTAACGATTTGTCCTACTTAGAAATCATGTTGTAAAACGCCTTCTGCCTTATTACAGCCAAGCAACTAACAGGTTTTAAAAATAGCTGCTAACGTTAACGTGTTTATGAAGTTGTGGCATTTAAAAAACGTCAGTTTCAATTAACCACAAAAGCAAAATACCGATTTATCGTTGAATACTTAACGGTCGAGTAGGCCAAAGCATTTCAGCTTTAGCCGCTCACAGATCCGTGCATGAAAGTCTCCCTTCACACGGCTCTTGTTATTCAGTCAATAGGTAATTCCTTTCTGCCAGTGGATAAACAGCTTCGGGTTTTCATGCACATAGGTTTTATATTTCTCTAAGATAGCCATCTTACCTCTTAACTTAAACTTTTCACTGAACCATCTTTGTATTAACTCATTGAGGTATTCGAACACTTTCTGTGCTGTTATGGCATTGAACCTGCAATAGTAGTTTAGCCATCCCCGTATCTTTGGGTTCAGCTTTATCGCTGCCTGTTCAAGTGATACAGTAGTATTTCTTGGATTGAATACTTCTCTTATTCGTTGCTTAATATAGGCTTTCGCGTTGCAACAAATAGCTGCATCAAAGGCCATAAACTTTCTGTCCTTGAACTGTAGATTTGCCTTTACTCTTGGTTGAAAACTATAACTTAAAAATGTAAAGCTGTTATGCTCATGCTCTTCCTTTCGGTTGTAGCTTTTGCAATATACCACCTTCGTCTTTTCAGGGTGAAGTTCCAACTCAAAGCCTTGCAGTCTTTGCCTTATTGATGACAACAACTCTTCCGCTTCTGCTTTGCTGTTGCAGTGTACAATGATATCATCAGCATAGCGTTCAAATGGATTAGATGCATAGTGTTTGCTTATCCACATGTCAAATGCATGATGTAGGTATAGATTGGCTAACAAGGGACTAATTACACCTCCTTGCGGAGTGCCTTTTGTTCTTGCTGCTATGCTGCCATCAGCTTGTTCTACTCCTGCTTTTAACCATCTTTCTATGTAGAGCAACACCCACTTCTCCTGCGTGTGATGGCTGACCATCTTCATCATCCATTCGTGACTAAGATTGTCAAAGAAACTTTGGATATCTAAGTCTACTACCCATGCATATTGCCTGCAATTGTTATTGCACTGTGCAAGTGCATCATGTGCACTGCGACCAGGTCGATAGCCAAATGAACTGTTACTGAATAATGGCTCTAAGATAGGTTCCAGATAATCTTTTACAACTCCTTGTGCAATACGGTCGCCTACCGTTGGAATACCCAACGGTCGTTTGCCTCCCTGTTTCTTTGGAATTAGTACAGTACGTACAGCTGGTGGAAAATAACTGCCCGATGCCATGCGGTTGTAGACTTTGTAGAGGTTCTTTTCAAGGTCTTTATTGAACATGTCAATCGTTTCCCTATCGATACCTGCTGCACCGTCTTTACTGCATACTTTCAAATAGCTGTTGTACACCATCGCCTTACTTACTGCAAATGACTTTGTCTTTTCTTCGCTCATCATTCCATCTTTCAATGGTTGTTTACAAATACTCTAAACGAATAACTGTATCCCTTCGCTCCACTTCCATTACAGAAGTTTCCTTGCTACTATGGATACATCCGGCTCTACTTATTACATTCCTCTGCCTATGGCAGGGTTAAATTACAATCATAACCTAAGCAGCCTATTACTGCCGTGGTAGCGGCTTTCACCACATGTTGTAATTGTACTATCACACATTAATAAGCAGTCTCTCACGTTCCATATAAAAGCCTGTGTAGAGTTCCTGCCGTCTCAATCCCGGTTGACCTGTAATCAGTATGCGGTTTGTCCATTACAGTCGTTTCCTATCAGTGCAGGAAGCCAATAGTTTCGTCAACAAGTATTCTTTCGGAACGTCATCGAACGGTTTACTTTCGTTCAGCTCCTCTACACTCACCTGACATCTTTTATGATGCCTTTTGCTTCATCGCTCAGCACCATAACTTTTGATTACAGCACCATGAAGTGGTTTATATACTCCTCCCGCAAGGCGTATATGAGGGACCTACCCTCATCTTTTATACAGCATTGAAAAGAACTTCAATTCTTCTCATTCGTGACACACTCCCGCCACAATTTTATAAACATGCTGTTAGGCGCATGTTTGATTACTTGTAGTGCGTCAATCTTATAATCTTTCCATCCCGAGCGCTAAAAATTATTTCAAATGCACCTCCTTTATTATACTTTTTTGGTACCGTTCCTGTTATGTACCAATACCCGTCTATCAGATAAACTTCGTAAGGCTTCTCATTAAGCACTTGCTCCTTACCAAAAGCATCAAACAATATTGGTTCAGCGGTAGCTATTGCAGTCGAAGATGTTTTTATTAGGGTGTCCCAGGTAAATGGTTGACCTTTGCCTTCTAAAGCTTCACGCATCTGTCTTCTTGCATTTTGTCTGCCAAGAATAGCATGCTGTTCAGTTTTAGAGGTAGTGTCAGGTGTTTTAGATGTATTACCAGTATTTGTCGACGAATTACAAGCGATAATAAAAATAATAATTAAGGACAAAAGCAGTTTTGTCATTGGTTTTACTAAAAGATGCAAACGTATACTTTTTCCATATTGCGCCTAACGTTGAAGTGTTTGCGATGTGGCGGCAATAGAATTACCGTCACCCTGATTAAAGATATAAAGCTTAATTGAAAAACTGCTCTTGAGCCGAGTTCCCTCAACCACCATATTGCAAACACACTGTTAGTGGCATGTGCTGTCAATTTGGGTCTTCCACATACTGTCGTAATTTTTCCTGCGAAATAGTTGTCTCGCTCAACATATCTACTATTTGCCCAGTTGTCAACCTGTACACACTGATTGGAATAGCAATTTCATACTGTCCAACCTTTTTAAGCAACTCTCGTGAAAGAATTTCAAAATTCAGTTGACCGCCATTGTCAAAAACATCAAAAAATAGATTTATCTCCTTTACACCATATTTGTCAAAGACTGGTTTATACTTATCAATGAAACTGAAATACCATTCTTCATATTCCGCCATCTCATATTGTAATCCATAGACTTGCGGTGAAAGGATTGATAAACTCCCGAAACCATAAACTCCGCTTGGGTCTTTGTCGTTTAAATCATCAGGCTCAATTGAACAAGAGATGTGAATGGTGTCTGTAATTTCTGTAAGCGCTTTTCTCGGTGAAAAGTTGTCGCCGTACAAGTCTAATGATATTCTGATTATCCACATGATGAAAGTTGAAGTTGCATTGCCACTAACGGATTACGTATTGGCGATGGTGGGGCATTTGGAAAACGTCAGCCCAACATTTGCACAAATGCCCAATAGAAATACAAATATTGAGGTTACAACCGTCAGCCCCGCTATTGCCAAGACTCCATGTAACCTTTAAAGAACTGTTGAGGCAGTTAAAAAAGTAGTCATTTTAAAAACGCTACACTAACTTTTAATTTCATTATAAAAACCTCAACAGTATGAATAAAATTAAAACAAATTTCCAAGGTCAGACCATTTTTGTCGGCATGGATATTCATAAAGCCAGCTGGAACCTGGGCATTTATTTAAATGACATGTTTATCAAAAATATTCATCAAAAACCAAATCCTTCTGTTATGGCTGCTTTCCTCAACCAACACTTTCCTGGAGCAAAGTATAAAGCTGCTTATGAAGCTGGCAAGTTCGGATTTTGGATACAACGCCAGTTGACCCAGTTAGGCATTGAGTGTTTGGTAGTTAATCCTGCTGATATTCCTAAGTCTCAGAAAGACACGCTGCAGAAAACAGATCCTCGTGACGCTCGTAACATAGCTCTGCGTCTGCAATCAGGAGTGCTACATAGTATTCACATTCCGGATGAACAACAGGAAGCTGACCGTGTATTTTTCAGGCATCGTAAAAGAATATGGAAAGATCTCACCCGCTGCAAAAACAGGATCAAAGGTATGCTTGCTTTTAGCGGCATAGACATTCCTGAGCAATATGATAATGCTAATTGGTGCCATAATTTTATT
>NZ_KB893352.1 GCF_000374045.1 Segetibacter koreensis DSM 18137
TTATTTTAGGTTCAAGTGCCTCCTTGGCTTCTTGAGTGTTGATAAGAGGCGGTTGAACCGGTACGTTTCCCGGATGAAAAGAAAAAAAGTTTTCTATCTTTTCAATAAGTTGTTCAAAACTGCATTTATNGTATANAACTCCAAAATCTATAAAGTTTCCACCNTTNCCTGAACCATGATCAAACCATGCATTTAATTTTCGGTTCACCTTAAAAGAGGCTTCTTTTTCATCTCTTAATGGTGACAAGTACCAGTAGTCATTGTTGGTGATTTTTTGTGGCTGGTAACCTAATTTCTCCAGGTACTCTACAATATCTGTTTGCCTCAATTCCTCGTAGGAAAAAAAATGGGTGGCCATATGCTTGATTTTTTGATGATTTTGATGAAACGCACTCTTACTATTTGATTTTTAATTACTTATCACTTCATCTTTTTTTCATCAGGAGGATAAGAGCTTTCATCAAAGTGTTTTTTCTGATGAAATGTTGATGACGTTTCTGATGATCATAACTTATTTAGCTTCAAATACTTATACTCCTGTCATCAAAATCATCAGAAAAATGAAGGTTTATAACCTCTTTTTGTGACAGCTTATAATACCTTCCCTTGTAGTTGTATTCGTATATACTTCCGTCACTACCGAAGCGGTATTGTGTATAGGAATTTGAGTTTTCAGAAGGAACAAGTTTCCAGGTGTCTTGAAGTACTTTTTTGATGCTGTTGCTGTCATAGCATCTAAAACCCTTTTTCTGCAACCACTCCTGCATATCGGATAAACAGAAGCATAGTTCACATAATTCCTTCTGGTCAACAATGGTTAGCAGGATTTGAGCCATCTCTACTTCGAGTTTGTTTCGGTTGTACTTCTTTAGTCGTTTTAAGGCGCTTGTAGCGATTTGCTCAGGTGTGAACCACATCCGGGTAGCGCATTTTGTAGTAAACGGGCGGTTAAGTAAATAATGAATAAAAACAGGAATTTCAGCTTCCAGCTCAGCCAACAGTTTATTGTTAGGTGCTTGCAATGTAGACAGCCTTCTTATCCAATACCTGATTTCCTTTGCATCAATCATGATAAAGTTGTCTTCATTGTTGGAGCATAGGATGAACTTGCCGAAAAATTCAATTTCCTGCCTGTCCTGGCCCTTGGCTTCTATCTTATAATAACGGGAAGTACTTAGATTTTTGATACGTTCGGAGTCTTCTTTACGGTCAAGGAAAGTTTCATCAACACCAATTATTAGTTTATGTGCCCATTCTGCATTGAAGTTGCTTCTGAAATCCTCATTGCTATTGATGGTCATGTTGGAACCGTAGATAGCTTTTAGAAAATTTAAAAAAGTTGTCTTGCCTGTATTTCGCTCTGTACTTACCAGGCATAGGATAGGAAGTATCTGTACAGGATGCAGCAGTAAAACTTTCAAGTAATCCAAACCCAGATCCAGCTGTTCGCCAAAGATGTGATTTAAAAAAACAAGGGTATGTTTGGGGTAACCCGGACGAGGCTCATGAGGAAAAGGGTAGTACTGGTTATAAAAGTTATCAATTTCCCTTTTGTATTCCAAGTGATTGGGAACAAGGCAAAAACCCTTATAACGCGGAATAGCAGATAAAAAAGCTTTTCCATAGTCCTGCTTAATACATTCTACTGACCATGGCAACAACAACTCTGTAACATCACCTGAAGCTAGTGGTTTTCTTATTTTTCTATAATAGGTTGTACCTATACGTAAGTATTCCTGCTCCTGTTCATTCTCTACAATGCCGTTCATACTTGCTGATTTATTACAATTAAAAAAGTCTTCTGTAGGTATTACAACTTCCGTCGGCTTGTTTTTACATACTCCAGCACTTCTGACCTTTGGAAGTAAACTCTACCGTTTACCTTATGGTTAGGCAAACCTTTCTTCATCCAGTCGTTAAGAGTAACCATGGAGATGCCTAAGAACCGGCCTACATCTTTCCTGCTTATAAGTGGTTACTGCGCCAGATTAGCAGACTTATCATTTTGTGCAACAGATACGCTGAGACTTTCGTTCACCGCTTCCCGGATCCAGCTCTTAATGTCGTTTTCAGTTGGGATAAATAAAGTGTCCATATGTTTTTGTTTTATGGACGTAAATCTGATTAAGAAAACTTAAGAAATCAATGATGGATTGGTAGGGGATTTTTTAGGATTGATTTAGAAGAGGTTAGATTGGCTAAGACGTGTATGTTTGTACTAAAATAAGTAGCGGACAAAGTATTAAGTTGAAGAACTGTAAAGCTCGACTTACTCTATAGGCATCACGACGACATAGATGAGGATTTTGTGGTAGAAGTCTAGTAAAACTCAGTGTTTACTGCCTTTTTTCGTTTTTAGCCTACCAATTTATATCAAGCTTCTTCAAATATTTGTAGTGGTGAGGGTGTGTGAGATGAACATAAATTCAACTGATGATTCAACTTATTATTAGACATTCTTATTCGGCCTTTTCATAATCATGAAAGAACGTTTTCAATGCAAGTGTCATGAAGATCTAGTTTATAAAAGAAGCGCTTTGTTTATTGTATCTTTTTCGATATTTTTCCCTATTCTATCTAATGGGTAGTGAAACGGTAAATGCGGAGAAGTCATGTTCCTGTGTTTGAACTGACAATTCCCCTCCGAGCGCTTTAATAATATCATAACTCAATGATAGTCCCAATCCTGTTCCCTGTCCTGTTGGTTTAGTCGTAAAAAAGGGTTGAAAAATTTTATCAACTACTTTTTGCGGAATGCCTGTTCCGTTGTCTCTTACCCGAATTTGTACTTCTTCACCTGATCTTTTTGTGGTAACTAAAACTAACGGTTCAAACGTTCCATTTAGCTGTTTCTTTTTTTCATTTACCGCATAAAAAGCATTGTTGAATAGGTTTAATAAAATTCTTCCAACATCCTGTGGAACAACCTCTATCTTTCCTATACTTTCATCAAAATGTGTTTCTATTGTCACATTGAAAGATTTGTCTTTCGCTCTTAAACCATGATAACTTAGTCGTAAATATTCATCTGCTAAAGCATCAATGTCTGTGGGTTCTTTTACTCCTTTAGAAGCACGGCTATGTTCGAGCATACTTTTTACAATGGCATCTGCACGTTTGCCGTGAAGGTTGATTTTTTGTTCGTTTTCTGCAATATCATGCAGTATTTCATCTTCCAACTCTTTATCTCTTTCAGTTTTTCCTTTTGACTTTTGACTTTTTAATTCTTCTATTAATTCTGTATTGATTTCTGAGAAGTTATTGACGAAGTTTAAGGGGTTCTGTATCTCATGAGCAATACCTGCTGTTAGCTCTCCGAGAGAAGCCATCTTCTCAGATTGGATGAGTTGCGCTTGTGTGGTTTTGAGCTCGGTCAATGTGTTTTGTATCTCTATATTTTTCTGCTGCAACAAAGCATTAATTTTTTGCTTTTGCTTATTGTTGCGTATTAAAAAAGCAGCAAAAAAGGACAAGCCCGCAAGTACACCAATCAGCAGATAAATTCTTCTTTTGATTCTGATTTGCTGCTCGGCACTCTTAATTTCCCGCTGTTGTAGTTCCTGGTTGAATTTGTAGCTCAGTATTTGGCGCTGCTGCTCCTGATTGAATAAACTGTCTTTTGCAGCCATTGCTCTTTTATGATAATCTAAAGCAATTTTGTTATCCAACTTTTCATAGGCAGCAGACAGCAATAAGTAAGACTGCAATGCCTCTTTACCAAACTTTCTTTGCTGAGCAATAGTCAGTGCACGTCTTCCATAATCAATGGCCGAATCTACATGACCTGTTTCATCGTAGAGTTGTGCGATGCTGATATAAGCTCCGGCTAAATCCTTAAAATTATGGGCACTCTGCAAGGCAGCAATACTTTGCCGACAGTAGTATAGTGCTGTATCATTATTTTTAGCCTTAGCCTGTACTTTTCCATTCATTAACAAAATCCAAGCGTAGGCAATAACATGCGGATAGGCTAAGGCTTTGGTTACATAAAAAATGGCAGAGTCAATCTTATTCAATTCGTAATAAACTGAACTCGTCATGGCGTGAGCTGCGCCGCACGGAAAACAGTTTTGTATGAGCTGGGCCAGCGGCAATACTAAAAAGCAATACCGTAAAGCCTCTTTATAATCACCCTGATCCCTGTAACTGTTGATTAGTGCTGCATAGGTTTTCGTTAGGCGTAAGGTGTCTTTTTGTAACTTTGCGTACTCCGCAATAGACAGCTCCAATTTTATGGCTGTAGCATAATCGCCTACAGACCACCAGTAATCACCGAGAATGGCTTTGCATTCTATTTCACCTCTTGTGTAACCAATGGACTGAGCCAGCCGTAAACCTTGGTGTCCATAAAAGAATATTGAATCGGGATTATTATTGAAATAGTCATTGCTTAACTCCGTTAAGATATTTACCCTTGTAGTGTCGTCTTTTGCCGAAGAAAGCATTGTTCGTAAACTGTCTTCATGGTACATTTGACCGTGAACCAACTTTATCATACTGCTCAATACTATAAAAAAGACAAAATTTTTCACGTTGTTTATCTAAAATTTAAATACCTGACAATAAAATAATAAAGTCACTTCCTTCACCCTCCTTACTTTCCACTCTTATTTCCCCTCCATGTGCTTTTATAATATCATAGCTTAAACTCAATCCCAACCCTGTTCCCTGCCCTGTTGGTTTTGTTGTAAAAAAAGGTTGAAAGATTTTATCAACAGCTTTTTGAGGAATACCAATACCATTATCCTTAACTGATATGACTACCTTATCACCTTCTTTCTTGGTGCTTACTGAAACTGTTGGCTCGTAGTTTTCTCCCTTTAGGGTTGAGGCTTTCTTTTTTTCTGTTACAGCGTAAAAAGCATTACTAAACAAATTCAATAATACCCTTCCTATGTCTTGGGGAATAACTTCTATTTTGCCAATGCTTTCATCGAAATGTGTTTCAATTGTTGCATTAAATGATTTGTCTTTGGCTCTTAGTCCATGATAACTTAATCGCAAATATTCATCTGACAAAGCATTAATATCTGTTGGTTCTTTTTTCCCTGTACTCGCTCTTGAATGTTGCAGCATGCCTTTTACAGTTGCATCGGCACGTTTGCCATGATGATTTATTTTTTGTTCATTTTCTTTTAAATCATTTGATATTGCAAAAGCTTCTTCAATATTACCGCCTTTTAGTTCAGTTTGTAATTCTGCAATTAGTTCAGTATTTACATCGGAAAAGTTATTCACAAAATTCAAAGGGTTTTGTATTTCATGTGCAATCCCAGCAGTTAATTTTCCTAGCGAAGCCATTTTTTCGAATTGGATGAGTTGGGCTTGGGTAGATTTTAAATCGTCATAAGCTTTTTCAATTTGCACTTTTGCTTTTTGCTTGTGCATATTGTTTGTCAAAAGAAGTGATGTAATTAAAAGAAGCGCAGCAATTCCGCCAATCAATATGTATGTCTTTATCTTGTTCCAATACTTTTCTTGTGCGTCCAGTATGTCCTGTTGCCTTAATTGCTCATTGAAGGTCATACTTTGCGTCTGTATTACTTTTTGTTGGCTAAACAGGTTGTCTTTCGTTGTAAGAGTGAGATTCAGATACTTAACCGCACTATCGCACTCGCCCTTTGATTTATATATCTCTGCCAACAAATCAAGTGCTTCAAGTTTTGCAAGAGGATATTGTGCATGCTGACTCGCTTCAAGAACCTTATTAGCATAATAAATACTTGAATCAGTCTGAGCGTTCTTCCAGAATGTTTTCGCAATACCGTTACAATTTGACATGATTTCATTATTAATGTGCGATTCAGCTGCGAACTTGTATCCGTCTCTGTAATATTTCAGTGCATTCAAATAATCGCCTTTTTTAAAAAAAATATTGCCAAACAAATGAAAACGGGTCGAGTCTATCCATCCATATTGATGTGCATCGCGCCCATTTATTATTTGCATATACTTAAGTGCAGAATCCGGCTGATTTAATTTATCAAAAATTATAGCGAAACCATACAATGAGGTGTTATATAAATAGCTAAAGGCACTTTTTTCAGCACTGTCGCGCGATAGTTTATAATGTGTCTCAGCGAGAGATCTTTCCTTATAGGAATAGAAAAAAGCATGCTCAAAATCTCCCGCATCTGTATAAGTGGACGTTAAGTAGTCATAGGACCAGCCAATTGCCAAAAAATCTTTGGCGCTTTCGGCCGCTTTCAAACCTTCCAGCTCAAAATAAATCGCAAGTGGATAGTTTCCAATTATTGAGAAAATACCACCATACCCCGTTAATGCAGCCGATAAAAAGGAAGCGGATCTATTTTTTTTTGCTATCGAAATTTGCTTTTGTGCATAAATTATCGCTGAGTCCGGCTTTGAATATGTGTAATAAGTAACAAGCGGAGAAAGTAATTTAAATTTAGTGGTATCGTCTTTTGCAGAAGCTAGTAAATTTTTTACACTATCCTGCCATGAAGTCTGTGCAATTACTGAGATTGTCAGACAAAGCAGGCAAAGAATAATAGTGATCTTTTTCACGGCGGTTTTTATTGTCTGTTTATTAATGGTAAATGAATTGTAAACTCTGCACCTTGCCCCTCATTCGTCTCCACACTCAATTCCCATCCATGTGCTTTTATAATATCATAACTCATGCTCAATCCAAGTCCCTTTCCTGCCCTGTAGGTTTTGCTGTAAAGAGAAAGAACTTTTTCATATTGAATACTACGAATTGTAAAGAGTTTTATTAATTAATTGGATAATAAACTGTGCACCTTCGCCTTCTTTCGTTTCCACTTTTATCTCTCCTCCATGTCCTTTTACAATATCATAGCGTAAAGACAGTCCTAATCCAGTTCCTTGTCCTGTTGGATTTGTTGTAAAAACGGGTTGAAAGATTTTGTCAACAGCTTTTTGAGGAATGCCCATTCCGTTGTCCTTTACTCTTATCTCTATTTTATCGTTTAATTTTTTTGTACTTACAGAAACTAACGGTTCAAAAGATTCCTTTAATTGTTTTTTCTTTTCCGTTACAGCATATAATGCATTATTAAATAGGTTTAATAACCCCCTTCCTATGTCTTGTGGAATGACTTCTATTTTACACAAGCTTTTGTCAAAATGTGTTTGGTCTTTGGCTCTAACCCCATGATAACTTTGTCGTAAATATTCATCTGCTAATGCATCAATATCTGTTGGTTCTTTTTTGCCTGTACTTGCTCTTGAATGTTGCAGCATCCCTTTTACTATGGCGTCTGCACCTTTGCCCTGAAGAGTTACCTTTTCTAGATTCTGAGAAAGATCATTAACTATTTTATTTTCCAATTCTTCATCTCTTTCGCTTTTTACTTTTGACTTTTCACTTTTTAATTCTTCAATCAGTTCTTTATTGACTTCCGAAAAGTTATTGACGAAATTTAGTGAGTTTTGTATCTCGTGAGCGATGCCTGCGGTTAGCTCTCCAAGTGAGGCCATTTCTTCAGATTGGATGAGTTGGGCTTGGGCTGATTTTAACTCTGCTAAGGATTGTTTTAATTCTACGGTTCTTTCTGCGACCAGCGTGGAGACAAATTTTCTCATAGAGAAGAATTGATCATAAAAGATAATCAATTGTATTAACTTTTCATAATAAGTTGGCCACCCCTTTTAAAAAGTGCCATTACCCAACTACACACTCTAAAACCTTTCTTGTATGTTTTACCTTTTATCTTTCAATCCTGTGTTTTGTCCAAACCTGTTTTATTTTTTAAAAGAGTAAAATCCTTTAAACGACATTTTACTGATATTTGATGTATAATTAATCCTCGTAGCACTGAGAGGGATTCAACTAGCAGTTAGTTTTGAAGGTAATAAAAGATTGAGAAGCAAAGTTTTAGAGCTTGTTATATCATCTTGTCATGATACCTTTTCAATAAATTTGCTTACTTCCGCTAAAGCTAAGCTGACAAATTGGTGTAAATAAAAGTAATTTTCATCTGGTTAAGATTAATTTTAAGCAGGGAAAGTAAATTTAACTTAATATAGAAATATGTTTACTTCTACGAGATGGAAAAATCAAATTAATGAGAGTAAGTCTTTATGTGTAAAAGAACTCTTCCAGTGCTTCATTTAGCTTTTGCACTTTAGGATTTTTAAAGTTTAGGTTATCACTTGCTGTTTTAATATTTCCCTGGATAGTATTAATCTTCTTGTTTTTAAAAGCCTCAAAGCGTTGTAATAAGTAAGCAATATCAATGGCCCCGAATTGTTTGAATAATTTCTCTCCTTTTGCAATTTCTTTTGGAGCGGAGATGTTTTGTATGATGTAGAAAAGCTGGATAACTTTCTCGAGGTGGTTATGATTATTAAGCTGGATACTACCTGTTACATACGCGGCTGTTATAGCTTCCATCTTCTCTTCCGCATTGGAAATAAGGACATCTATTTGTGGGGTTAAAGTATTGATGAGTTCTTTAGCTATACTTTCAAAATCCAGCTGCTCTAATGTATTACCTTTACTTACCTCCCTTTCAACAATTTTCTGCACCTCTTGTCCAAGACCAGTTTCTAACGCTTCTTGCTGAAGGGTTAGCCGTTCTTCTTGTTTTTCTACAAGCCAATCCAAAACGGACTCGAGTTTAAGCTTAGAAGATTTGTTAGCTGTCAGTTTTAATCTCTGGTTGGTTTCGTAGCGCAGAAAACGAAGAAAATCTTCTTTGTTTTCATAAGCAGAAAAGTGAAATTCTATATACTGAACAATTTCATACCCATCATATTCATAGAGCTTATTAAAAATATCGTTTTTATATCGAATACTGTTGGGCGGGCTTGTGAAATAGAGGTAGTAATCCCTNTGGTANGGCGCNATTTTATATTGAAAGTAAGGAATAAATGTCCTCTTGGCTGCAGAAGCAGGAAAACCTATTACATCGAACATCATGTTACGCAGCAATAAATTACTGCGTAATTTTTCTTTCCAGTTCATAATAACTGTTTTAGCGGTAATAGTTAGGTTAGGTTAAAA
>NZ_KB893353.1 GCF_000374045.1 Segetibacter koreensis DSM 18137
CTTACATCATCTTTGGCCTGTCCTATCGCTACAAAATGTGAGCGGCTACCTACATCAATACCGGCGGCATTAGGATTAATAATTTCCATTGAAACATTTTTCTTCACAAGCATTCTTTTTTAGTTTAAAAATGCTCTACAGGGAATGTACCTTTGACATGTAAATATTCTGATCGGGATGTCCAACTGGGGACTCACCACTGAAATCATCTCAAAGCCTTTTTGTTGTAGCAGAAAGGCTTTTTACATTCCAACCAGGATTACGCCCGTGCTATCACGCAACAGTCTTAAATCGGCCTTACAATAGAGCAAGGCAATATAATAATTATGCTGATGCACCTGTCAAACGTTAGCTTCGGAAATCATTTTTGGAGGAGCCGAAAAAGGAGGGATTACTGATAACGTTTTTGCGGACGTTTTAGCAATAAGAAATATTGGTAAGGCGAAGCTTCTAGACGGGATGTTTAGGTTAAAACCTTTTCAATTTTTATGCCTTAACGGCGTCGTGAATGAATATTTATTGAAGGGTAAAGGAATCGATCCTACTTATAATACGTTCGATGAATTACAACAGTTACAGGTAAGAATACAAAGTGAAATAAATGAAGACTTTCCTCGCCTTTCCTATGATGCTTTCCTCTACAAGCACTTAGATAATAAATCACGTTTCTTTAGAATAGGGAGTACAGACGGAGTAAATGGCGCTTCTATCTTATCTGAAATGGTTACAAATAATGTAGTTTCTATAGGATGGTATGACTTGGGTGACTTGGAAGATATAAGTCCTCTTACTAAAGTTGGGATTAAAGATGCATTAATGGCAGAAGGTTTTTACGACAATGCTAGCACAGCCTCCAGGAAAGCAGGTGAAATATTTAAGTTTTATAATGAAATAAAACCCTTTGATTATGTTCTTGTCGCAGATGGGATATCTATAAAGGCGATTGGTAAAATAGTTAGTAATAATTACTTCTACGAAGGCACTTTTTCATTTCCGCACTGCAGGAATGTTACGTGGATCAAAACAAATATTGACGACTTGTTTATAAACGAAGGTTTAATGACATCGGTTTGGCAATATGAATATCCCAATAGTATAGAGCAGATAGAAGTTTATCTGGGAATTCGAGAACCTAAAGGAATACCTGTTCCTCCAGTTGGACCTACACCTACTCCCCAACCTAACTTACCGGAATTTCCATTAAACATCATTCTTTATGGCCCTCCAGGTACTGGTAAAACTTATAATACAATCGATAAGTCTGTTGAAATAATTAATGGTACTGTCGGTGATCATGAACAAAATAAATTTGCTTTTGACAAACTGAAATCAGAGGGAAGAATAGCCTTTGTTACGTTTCACCAAAATTATACTTATGAAGACTTTATTGTAGGTTTAAAACCGGCTACGGAAAAAGAGCAACTCTTATTTAAGAAGCACGAAGGGATTTTTTATAAGATAGTGGAAAAAGCTAAAAAAGCGTATGAATTAGGGAGCAATTCAAACATACAAGCTGATCGTTTTGTATTGATAATAGACGAAATTAACCGCGCAAATATTTCCAAAGTTTTTGGGGAACTGATAACGTTACTTGAGGATGATAAAAGGTTAGGGGCAGATAATGAATTGTCGGTGACTTTATCCAACGGTGAAACCTTTACCTTGCCTCCAAACTTGTATATTGTAGGAACGATGAATACTGCTGACAAATCAATTTCCCTGATTGATATAGCGTTAAGAAGACGGTTTGAGTTTATCGGAATGTATCCAGATTCGTCTGTTTTAAATGGTCAATATTCAGACCGCGTCACCTTTCTTGAAAGTATAAATAGGAAAATTTATGAGAAACGTAAAAATGCCGACTATTTGATTGGTTACGCCTACTTCATTAGCAATCTTTCCCTAGAGGAGATTATAACAAAAAAAGTAATTCCACTAGTTTCAGAATATTTTAATGGTCGAATAGAAGAGGTGGAATCATTATTTGAAGAAACGGGCTATGAGGTAAAGTATGATACCTCGAAATACAAATGGTTTGTTTCACCAAAATCTATTTCTGATGCAGTTGCATAAAGTATTCGAATACGGTGCTTTCAATGGTTTCGACAGGCAATTGTTAGAGTTTTATGTTAAAGAAGTATGGAATGAAAGGTTTACAGACATAGATGTGAACGACGAAGACCTCGAAAAAAAGCAGAGAATTCTTTCGTTTGTTGATAATACTGCAATCGCTCAAAACTACATTGGCTTTATTCAAACAGAAAAAGATCAGGTAGAAATATATCCAAAGGTTTTTAGGAATTATAATCTTACTGCCCAGAATGTCGAATTGTTTCAAAAGCATATTTTCTTCTGGTTTGATTACTGTCGTAAGTGGAGATTTCCTATTACTAAAACTAGTTTGGATCGTTTTAATCATTTGGACTTTCCGGAGCTGATTATTAAACTTATAGCAGAACGATTTTTGGATGTGATAAGCCAATCGCCAATTTCTTTATATGAGGAGATTGAGGAAGGAGTAAGTATGCCGCGAGGTACGATTAACTTTTCAAGGTACTTATCTCAAAGGTTGTCAACAGGCAACAATAATATTATTGAATGTGACCTCGAACCGTTGCAGTTTGATAATAGTTTGAATAGGGCTATAAAATATGTTACGAGGATTTTATTAAATAAAGCAAAGTTTACAGAAACTCAACAAAAGCTGCAGGAGATTATATTTATTTTAGACGAGGTAGAGGACGTGCAATGCACATCCTGGCATCTATCAACCATTAAGATAAATCGCTTTTATGAAGATTATTATGAATTGATTGATATCTGCAAACTTGTGTTAGACCAGCAGATTTATAATAATCAGTTCTACCAACAACCACAATGGTGTTTGTTGTTTCCGATGGAATACATTTTTGAAGACTTTATCGCTGGGTTTTTGGAAAAGAAATTCAATAAAAAGTGGCTTGTTGAATATCAGAAGTCGGAGATGTTTTTGACGGATGAGAAAGTATTTCAAATGCGACATGATATACTTTTAACTAACAAGGAAGTAAAGAACTTGAAAATTATTGTGGATACAAAGTATAAGCTTAGAAGCGCAAAAGCAAGGGAAGATAAGAAAAGAGGAATTTCTCAATCCGACCTCTATCAGGTTACCTCTTATGCCTTTAGAAGAGGATGTAATTGTGTTCTCTTATTATATCCTAATTATTCTGAAACAATTCAAACTCGTGACTATTTTTCTATCACCTCGCCCTTCACGAAAAACTCTGAAGTTATAAAAGTTATTGCGGCAGAAGTGCCTTTCTGGAGTATGAAAGAGTTTAACAACATTGCCCGATCTTTAGAAAATATGTTGAGTGACATTTTAAGTGAATGTATGAGGTTGAAAAGTGAAGCTTCTTTTGTTATTGGTAGCCAATTGTAATAGTAAATCCAGTTTTTCCTACCAGATTAGAACTTGCCTAAGTTGACTTAATATTTAGAATTAATTAAGTTGAGGTGAAAAGGAGTGGTACTTTTAACTGACTTTGACTTTAAGTACATTAAAAGTCCGAGATGAGAAGACGGAAGACCTTCGTTATCAGATGCTTTTAATTCTACTGATATCCAGTACTTGAACAAGTAATTAGCATCTTCTTTATTATCACTCAAATGCTGTCCCAGAAAAGGCAAATAATTAGGAAGTCCCCAAATAAATAGTAATCCTCCGTCTTTTAAAAGTGGCCTTACTTTATCAAGCAATTGTCTTGTCTGTTGAATGTAGTGATCAGCAGGGGATGATATAGAGGACCGGCCGATATCTTCCCGACCAAAGCGTGTTTTCAATAGAATTGCGTCAAATTGCCCTTCTTTAGGAACAAGTACGAAAATCATAAAAAAAGGAAGAAGGAGTTTGGTATCGCTGCAAAAATTGTGAGCATTTATGTTAAAACAGTCGAGATCATCCCCTCAAAGGGAATGTCGAAAATTTCTCATGTTGCCTTCCCTCCAATTGATAGGTACCTCTTGTCAGGATTGAAAAAGGATTTACAAATTGAGAATATCAGCTGGTCTGAAATGGAGGAGGAAGCCTTTATGAAGCTGATTGATCAACTTAAAGAGTTTATGAAAGAAGAGCCATTTTGGAAATTGGAGTATTATTGGGATTTGAATAAAAAAATAAATGTCAAAACACCAGACTTATAAGGAAAGTTTACTTTCTGCACTTGATTGCCTGGATGATGCAGCAGGTCATGCAATCTCAGCAGTTTTGAATATTGCTTTTGCAGGACAATATAAGGAGTTGGGCAGGCTATATGAACAAGGCGAAATATTACAAGTTGAACCAGAGATGTTTGAAGATATAGGAGATGTAAATATTGACCTTATTTTGAAACTAATTGTAAATATTAATGAAACGAAGGCAAGCATTCGGAATTTAAATTCCATGTAGAACAAATGAAATAAAACATCTTTAGACATTACCTGGTTAAAAGATAATCCTTGCTAATTTAGATAATCTTCCTGATCCTGATGTATTGGCGGAGAAAATTGCAGAGAATTTGGAGAGCGCGTTGGGGAGTTTTAGGGAGGTGTTAAAACGCCTGAATAAGGATTTACAGAATTAGAAGATCAGCGGGTTACGGGAATAAAATGACTAAACTGATTTGTATCAAAACAATAACTAATAAAACATATGAATATCTTGAGACTTGTTCGATAGGTAAGATAAAAAATAGCCATTTAAATTACTTTCTTTACAGTAATTAATGACATTGTTTGATATGAAATTTCAACACGCTGGTCGCAACTATAGTTTAGATGTGTTAAGGGTATTAGCAATATATATGGTTGTTCAAATTCATACAGGTGAATTTTACTATATAGCTAAAGATGGAAATGTGCTGCCGGGCATGGATGCTTATTGGGTCGGTTGGTACAACTCATTGTTCCGGTCCTGCGTTCCGTTATTTGTAATGATTTCTGGTTTTTTCCTTTTTCCCGTCAAGGATGTCAATACATTCTACAGAAAACGGTTGAGCCGTGTTGTTATTCCATTTGTTATATGGTGTATCCTGTATGCTTTTTATCAATTTTTTCTTGGACAGGTAAACCTCGAAACAGCATTCACAAATATCTTAAGAATACCTGTAAACTTCGGAACTGATATTGGTCACTTGTGGTATGTTTATATGTTGATTGGGCTTTACCTGTTTGCACCTGTTATTTCTCCATGGATAGAAAGTGCATCTGAAAAAAATATCCGGTTCTACCTTGTACTTTGGGCAATCGCAATGACAGTACCCTACTTACATATAATCTTTCCGGAACTGCTGGGTGAAGCATACTGGAACAAAACACCTTTGCTGTATTATTTCTCAGGGTTTATGGGTTATGCAGTTCTGGCATTTTATATTAAACGTTTCTTTTTGTTACCATTTCCCGGGCAATACGTAATGGGAGCCTTTCTTATAGTTGCAGGATATGCAATAACAGCAATCGGCTTTATTCAAAAGCTTCCGACAGCTCCAAACGTCAGGTTGCTTGAGCTTACCTGGGGATTTGAAACCATCAATGTAGCCATGATAACTGCAGGGTTGTTTTTAATTATAAAAAATATAAAAACAGCAACACCTGCATCGGCTTTCAATAGTTTATTATTTGATGTTTCGCGCAAAAGTTATGGAATCTACCTTGGTCATATCATGGTTCTGAATGCAGTTCATTCTTTATTTGATAAACTGTTCACCTCTGCCGCCATCAAAATCCCGATTATAGCTGTCATTACTTTCATTACAACTTACATTATAATGAGGCTACTCTCTTATTTGCCTAAAAGTAAGTACTTCATAGGATAGACATTTTGCCAATAAATTGAACAGGAAAAGGAATATATCCCTTGCAATTGCCAGAACTTCTGTGCGACCACGCGAAACGATTCTTTCTTTGGTTACTTTCTTTTCATCAAGGAAAAGGAAGTGACAAAAAGCTGAAGGGGATTAAAAGATAAATGACTTGCTGACATAGATAATCTTCCTGATGCTATCACTTCCTTTTACACCTTTACTGTAAAACTATTGCTGAGATCAGTATCGGGTGGAATGTGACCCAACATTCGACACATATTTGCAATCTGGCCCTTGTGATGAAATTCGTGGGTAATAACATGAGTCAGTATTTGTAAAGGAGTAGGATGCTCGAGCGGGTTTCCCGAGAATGTTCCATCTATTTCTACTTCCCATTTATTTTCAAACTTATTGAAGAAGATAGCTATAAGGTTGTCGACACGCGTAAAGTGTTGACGGATCAGCGATATTGTTTTCGGCTGCTCGTTTTCCAACAGATCAAGAGGCTGTTGGAGCGTGTAGTGGCCAAGCCAGTAAAAATAACAGCACGCAGTGTGCTTGAGTAAATAACTGATGGTTTTATTATCTAAAGCGGGAACAGGTGTGTTGACGTCTTCTTTAACCTCGTTTTCTAAAAAATCCAGTACCAGTTGCCTTGTATCCCTGATCAGTGAATATTGTTTTTGTAATAGATTTTGCATCGTAAAAAAGATTAAAAGTATATGAAGAACCGCTGCCATTTAGACAATATCACAAGGTGGGAAAGCCAATTTATATTCTACATAATCCTGCAATGATCAAATTCTATAAATCCTAATGTAGAGGATAAGAATGACACGAACCATATTTTCGGAAGTCAAAAGGATTTAGCCTCAGCCAGCAAAATCTACTGTATCTACATCTTTAACCAGGACTTCGTTTTAAAGAAGGCGTTCAAACATTTACTGATGAGACAACGTTATGGTTTCTCCCGGCATTACATCATATAAAACATAACTTTCTTTAGCATCTTTTTGTATTTTCAGGTTTGGCTGTTGATTTGATTTTACAACTTTCCAACTCCCGGGCACGTAGGTTTTTAAAGTAAGCGGTACATCATACACCCGGCTATCCAATGTCTGCTTCAGATGGACCGTAATAGTGCTACCGGTTTTATTTTCACTTACATCAGCATGCATTCGTTCACGCATATACTTTGCCACATCTGCAAATGTTGCCACCCATAAGTTATTCTCATTTTGCTTAATGTATCTGAAATATGTTTCAAGCAGTTCATGCGGCAATGCTTCCCAGCCCAATCCATCTATACCATGAAACACTAGCACCAACCATATGTTATTATGAGCAAGTGTTGTATCAACATAAGATTTCATTTCCTGCAAAGAAGTTTTAGAAAGTGGTCCGCGTTGCCATTGCACATATTCTTTGTTTGAAGAACCGGGTTGAGTTTTGTAACCACGATTTATTTCAAAGAGAAAACTATCTGTCATCATATTCCGCAAAGCAGCGTAAGCAGGAAAAGCATATTTTAATGCACGAGGATGTTCGACGCCAAAAGGGATCTCGGCATCAAAAATATATTTATCGCCAAGGTGCTCTTTAATATCTTCTTTGCTTTTATAAAGCTCATACGACATATTTGTCGTATCCAATACGGCAAGATGTGTATGCGTTACTGTGTGGCTGGCAAATTCATATCCCTTTGCTGCATACGCCTTAATACTATCCCAAGCCAAACCTTGTTCCTGTGCTACTTCATCACTAAATTCGATACCTTTTTTCAAAGCTCCATTTCTCACTTTCTGATAAAGTGTGTCCATTAATTTATGGGCTTCATCTATTTTTCCATCCTCAAATGCAATGGCGCTTTTATCGTAAAGAGCATCAGCGCCTATGTAACCCAAATATTTTGCAGCCGATGCCCTTTCAAAATAGTTATCTGCATTAGTAGGATTTGAAGCAGACTCTTTGATGATATCTTCGACCGGCCGGCCAACAAATTTTCCCTGGTATCGTGAGCCTTTGATAGGACCTGTAATGATATAAAACGTTGCAGGCAATTGCAACCGTTCCATTATCGGTAATGCATATTTAAACTGATTGCGGTTACCATCATCATACGTGAGTGATATTGCCCCTTTTTTATCATCTTTCCATTTCGTGATTGTTGTTTGGCTTATAGCACTATTTATTAAAAAGGATAAGAAACAAACAGAGAATAATGTTTTATAAGTCATGCTTTAAAGATAAGAATATGATCTAAAACATAATAAGCAGATATTAGTACCGCGTTTATTTTTTTCAAAAGGAGCGCCAAACCCCTGCTATCCGTGTATTTAGCTATGGATGTAACGAAAAGCCGGACTGTGTGAGGGATTTGAAAAACATCAGCTAGATGCTTCTGCAATTATTGTGGGAACGGCAGTCCTACGAATTCCAGATGTAATGTGGGCAGGAGTAGTTCTTCCGGATAGTGTATTGTTGAAGTCGGGGCAGTTGAGACAGCACGTAAGAAGCTGTCGGACAGTTTATTACCTGTTATAATCCATCAAACAGATTTAAGCGTGTTGAAACTTATCATGCGGTTGATAACCCTGAAGGCGGGTGGTGGAAGTTCGGTTATGATGAGATTGTAGCTCGTGATAAGACTTCACTTGATATTACCTGGTTGAAGGATAAGTCTCTTGCTTATTCAGATAACCTTCCTGACCCTGATGTATTGGCGGAGGAGATTGCGGAGAATTTAGAGAGTGGGTTGGGGAGTTTTAGTGAGGTGTTGAAAGACATTAAAAAGGAGGATATTATGGAGAAGTTCTAGGCTATACAGAATACTTCTTTGCAAGCATTCCCCATCCTCAGTCGCACAATTATCTTTTGTTCTGTAAATATTTTATAAATAGCTAAGCCACCACTGCCTGTGGTTTCGTCTGTATTGATCGAACCATTTGCATGGCTTATAGAGAACAACTATAACAAAAAGCCAGGTAATGTAGACAATCCATAGATTAAAGCCAAAGTGCTGCGGACGAAATAAGAAAGGGGTGTTTACATCGACGATGTCTTTTGATGTATGTCCGGTCAAATAAAAAAGGATCACACAAATAG
>NZ_KB893354.1 GCF_000374045.1 Segetibacter koreensis DSM 18137
AATTTGCTATTTTCTTCTTCCAATTGCTTTAATCTGCGAAGTTCGCTAATGCCTAAGCCACCATATTTTTTCTTCCAGTTGTAGAAAGTAGCTTGCGTAATACCCATCTTTCTGCATACTTCTTCCACACTAACTCCAGTCTCTGATTGCTTAATGGCAAAAACAATTTGAGCTTCGGTAAACTTTGATTTTTTCATGGTAATTAATCTGCTCTTAAATCTATCAGTAATTACCCGATTTTTCTAATTTAGATTGGTCCAGTTGTATGGGAGGAGGTCAGAGGAGGTCAAGCAGTAAAGCCTCTATTAAGTTTGAATGATCCGCAAATTGCTCAATCAGAAATAGTGTTACACGGGAGTGACTCAGAAGTAAAACAAATGAACCCATCTCGTAATGTTGGAGAGAGGGACGATGAGAAAGCCACCATAAATGACGCATCTATGATTTTTTTAATATGTTCTTTGACCTCAAAAAGTGTATTCGTCTCACATTGTCTGTACTAGCTTTTATTCAAAATCTGTTAGTAGAAAAGCATTTTCAATTTTCACTTCATCAGCAAAGCTACCAAGATAAGATTCTGTTATGGCGTTAGTTGAATGGCCGAGAGCTTCTTTTATGTAACTAATGGGTATGTGTTTTCGTTTAAGAACAGTAGAGAAAGTATGTCTGGCAACGTAAGTACCTACTTTGTTTTTAATCTCTAAATCAATCCTTATATCTTCCATATGCTTATTAACCCATTTTATAAAACGCTGACATCTGTGTTTAACTGTAGTTGCTGTTATACCTTCTTCTAGTACAGGAAAAAGGTAAGGTTTTTTTGAATCTGTATTTTTCCACTTGCCTAATATTTCAACTGCCCTTTGATTTAAGCCAACCTTTATGGGCTGTAAATCTTTCTTACGTGTTCTTTTTGTTTTTTCACGAATAAAATAAATAAAGTGTTCAGAGACATTTTCAGGTTTTAAGTGCAAAATATCAGTAAAATTCATGCCATTACAGAGGTAACTAAAAATCCAAAAATCCAAGGCTTTTTGCTGCCTACTATCAACTGGTTTGTATTGCAATAACTTTTTTATTTCACCTTCACTAAGTGCTTTTTTGATATTTCTCCCTGCTGGGATTTCAAATTTTTTAAATGCATAATTCTCTTGCTTTAATATATTCGCATCAATCGCCTTATTTATTATTGCACGTAATTGTCGTAAATAAATTCCTGTAGTTGAAGGCGATTTTTTTAACTCTGTCATATACATCTCATACGATTTGAGGAATGCAGGAGTAACATCCTGCAAAAGCATATTGGGTTTGAATAAGTTTATAGAATTAATTGTTGTACGATATGAAATAGCTGTGCCTATCCTACCCTCGGCTTTCAGATTTTTTATATACTCGTCAAACCAGGTTGCTAATGATAAATCAGCTTTAGTTTTCGCAGTCTTAAAAAATTGCTCTTCAAAACCATAAAAAGAGAAAGGCTGAAGATTGTTTAGAATAGCTTGAGCATTCTCCTTAAAATAGTTAAGCTTAAGTTTAATTTCTTTTAAATTGTCATCACGTAACCTATCATTGTGAATTTTTTCCCATTCTTGTTTTGTCAAGTCGTAACCAGTGGAATATCTTTTTTTATCGGGGCTACAATAAATAGATAGCTTTACCGGATATCTTCCATCTTTTTTTACTTTTCTATTGTCAAGAAACAATGTTGCCGTAGGTTTATATATTTCCATGATTGCACCAAATTTGCACCATAAATATAGTAATAAAGGGAAAATAAGTGTTAGTAAATATTAATTATTTTTCATAAGTAGTTGACTTAGAAGCCTAAAGAGAATAAAGGGAAGTATAGGAAACAAAAATACTGTGACTGTTAATCAGAGGGTCTCAGGTTCAAGTCCTGAAGGGGGAGCTTCGATATAAGCATTATAAATTAACAACTAACTTATAATGCTTTTTTATTTTAATTATGTTGCCCGAATAGTTGCCCGTTTGTTATTTTTAACTATTTTCCTAACTGTTTATGTGGTTCCTTGTGTAGTTCCATGTCTAAATATATAGGCCTATTTTTCGTTTATAATAAAATACCCACATACTTCATTTAGAAATTTTCCAGGTTCTTTATTTAATTGATCCCATTTACTTAAACAACAGCGTAACCTAGTAGTCATTCTTCGCCTCTCTTACTTTTATTTATTAAACTTTTACATAAAGACCTACCTTCTGATTATCGCACTTTCGCATTCAGCCACTAAGATTGTCGCATTCATACTGCCGCAGCATCGAAGGTTTTTTCGAGGTTTGCCGACAACGTGTTCTGCTTTTGACCCTACAGCCTTTTTTTGGCCAGGTATCTCCTCACCGGTATATCATAGAACACCATTACGAAATAAGCAACAACCACCAGGAAAATGACGCCCGGTATTATGATATAGGGTAGCTCGCCTGCCGAGGGTTTTTTATTAATATAATAATTTCCAAAGACCCATATAGCGGCATAATGAGTCATGTAAAGAAGAAGAAATCAACCGCTAAAAAACCATGACCAATAAAGTTTTTGCCGTAGTCGGTGAAAACCCACTCCATAAAGTGAAAAATGACAACAGCCAGCGCTGCAACACCTCTTAAACCGCCAAGAATCTCAAAATGCGGTTTCGTATTTAAAATACCTCGGTTCAGATTTTTCTTATTCATAGTGCTTGCATAGGGTAAAATGCATGGGGCTATTAACACTTGCTTTAATCAATAGGGGCAGAAGCGGTAAATTTAAGCATCAAATAGGAATTAGACTTAGTGCTTAGATGATCTCAAGAATCATCGCATAGTTAGATCAGGTTAAAATGTAAAAAAATTGCAGCGGTTATATGAACCTAACACCTGGTTTTATGCTAAAAGCAATAACTTTTAAACCTTATCCGCAAATTACTGTTCCACAATAATGTATAGAAACTAAAATAGCATGCAAAGCAGATCAAGAAGAATAGTTCTGGCAAATACAGTATCATTGATAATAATGCTGATCGCTAATTTTTTTGCAGGGACAGGCTCATTTGTAAATAAAACGGTTGGAGAAGTAAGTAATAAATATGATACGCTTTTTACACCTTCCGGTTACGCTTTCATCATTTGGTCTTTTATATTTCTACTGGCTATTTCTTTTTGCATTTATGAGTGGTACTTATTAAAAAATGGAGACCGTAAAAATTATATACTCCAAACAGGTTACTGGTTTGCTGTCAGCAACTTAGCTAATACTCTTTGGCTGTTTTGCTGGCTAAACGAATGGGTTGGCCTCTCTGTAGTGGTAATTTTGCTGCTTCTAATATGCCTTTGTATTCTTACAGTGCGTCTTCGCCTCGAATTAGATGACGAACCGGTACAAACAATACTATTTGTTTGGTGGCCAATTACCATTTACTTAGGATGGATAATGGTAGCCACAATAGCCTGTATTGCTGCATGGCTGGTCTCCACAGGGTATAAGGGAGGAACTATCGGAGAAGAAGCATGGACAGTTGTTATGATCGCTATTGCAACTTTTCTTTTTCTTTTGTTAGTAAGAAACCGAAATTTAAGAGAAGCTTCGGTGGTAGGCATTTGGGCATTTATCGCAATAGCAACAAAACAATGGCAACTTCATAACAATATTTCTGTAGCAGCACTCATTGCTTCGTTTGTTTTATTAATTGCTATAACAATTCATGGATATAAAAACAGGGAGAGTAATGTGTTCGCAAAAATCAGCAGAGGTGAATGGAGATAAAGTTATGTGTTTTACTATAATGCCCTTGTATTAACATCACCCGGAAAGGTAAGGGTAATGATAATTTGATCGTTTACGGAAGGAAAGCCCTCTCACCTTTTAATTGTTCCTAAGATTTACTGAAAATGAATAATAATTGTAGGACTGCGTAGGACAATAACATAACAATAGCATATTTCAACAATAGACAACTTTTTGGTAGTTTATGTACGCTATGATAAATTTATTTCTTCAATCAAAACAACAGAATAAGTTTTATATTGCTTATCTAATATCACGATTCAAGTTTTTTATAAAACCTTCTTATGAGAAGAATATTTCTTTCCGCCTTATTGCTTTCAACCTTTTTCTCTGTAGGAGTAATTGCACAAACAAGCAACTCGCTGCCACATTCTACACCTGAGGAAGAAGGTGTACCTGCACCTGCAATCAGTACCTTTTTAGATTCGGTTAACAGCAGCAAACATGAGTTTCATAGTTTTATGCTGATGCGACATGGCAAGGTTATCGCCGAAGGCTGGTGGAATCCCTACCGTAAAGACCTGAGACACACGTTGTATTCTTTAAGCAAAAGTTTTACTGCCACAGCCGTCGGGTTTGCGCGGGCCGAAGGAAAGCTATCGCTGACAGATAAAGTAGTCTCTTTTTTTCCGAATGAAGTCCCCGATACAGCTAGTGCTAACTTAAAGCAACTAACTGTAAAAGATTTGCTCACTATGTCTGTAGGGCAGGAGCCTGATCCTACAGGTACTGTTGTTGAGGATACTAATTGGGTGAAGCGTTTTTTTACAGTTTTTATCACGTACCAGCCGGGCAGTCACTTCCTGTACAATTCAATGGCTACCTATATGCTTTCTGCAATTGTATCAAAGGTAACGGGCCAAAAGGTTATTGATTATTTACAACCAAGGCTTTTTGAACCTTTACGTATAGCAAAGCCAGACTGGGAAGAAAGTCCCCAACATGCAAACACCGGAGGATGGGGACTTAGATTAAAAACGGAAGACATTGCAAAGTTTGCACAGCTTTTTTTGCAAAAAGGGAAATGGAACGGAAAGCAGATATTACCGCCGGGCTGGGCAGAAGAAGCAAGCACTGCACACATTATTCAACACCCTGAGTATTCGCAAGCTAAACGAGACTCAAGCGACTGGGAGCAAGGTTATTGTTACCAGATGTGGCGCTGCCGAAACAATGCATATCGTGGTGACGGTGCTTTTGGTCAGTACGCAATCGTGATGCCCGAGCAGGACGCAGTTATTGCCATTACATCAGAAACGGCAGACATGCAAGGTGAATTAAATTTAATTTGGAAAATATTGCTGCCGGCAATGCAAAAAGGCAAACTTGCCCCGAATAACGGTGCGGATGCAATACTGAAAAAGCAACTGGCTGCTCTTGCTCTGCCGGTAAAAAAAGATGTGATTACTCCTTCGCTTACCAAGTCAAAGACTTTTGTGATGGAACCTAATGCACGAAACATTCGTACAGTTACCTTCAATCATCGAAGCAAAGATTACGGTCTAATTATAAAACTCGATAGTGGAACTTATCCTGTTCATTTTGCCGCAAATTCCTGGCAACAAGGTGAAACCGGGATGAAGGGACCGTACCTGGTAGGTAATGCAAAAAACAGCCTTACCGGATTACCGCCTTTTAAAGTTGCTGCTGAATATACCTGGATTGACTCGAACACGCTTGAACTGGTTTTACGGTATATTGAAAGTCCGCATACAGAAACCATGCTGTGCCGGTTTGCCGGAGATGACATCACAGTTGATATAAAGCGTAGTTTCAATACAGAGGCACCTGACGCGCTTGTTACGCTAAAAGGCAAGGCACAATAGGTTTAGTAATATCTTAAAATAGGATGAAAAAGGTCATAATTAATAATGGAACCCAACTAACACTATGAGATCCAATCAAAAGATGGTTAAAGTCTTTCTTGTTTTCGGATAAGTGTTACTTAAAGCAACGTTCCACAATGCTTACAATACTTTGCATCTATATCATGTCCTTCTTTACCGCATCCCGGACATACTTCATGCTTTTGCTCTTTCTTTCTTGCTTGCAGTGCAATTTCATTCGTCAAAATTCCAGTGGGCACGGCAATAATGCCATAGCCCATTAGCATAATGATGCTTGCAACGAATTTGCCTAGAGGTGTTGTCGGCGAAATATCGCCGTATCCCACAGTAGTAATCGTAACAATAGCCCAGTAAATACTATCGGGAATATTTGAAAAACCATGCTGGCCATTTTCGATCAAATACATTAGTGAACCCAATATAACAACA
Organism: Segetibacter koreensis DSM 18137; assembly: GCF_000374045.1. GTDB lineage: Bacteria > Bacteroidota > Bacteroidia > Chitinophagales > Chitinophagaceae > Segetibacter > Segetibacter koreensis. The sequence goes on from NZ_KB893354.1 coordinate 6,058, forward strand.
AGGGTTAAAACCACCAGCATGAAAATACTGATTTTTGTAAAGCTTCCTTTTATAGCACCCCCGAGGAATTTCATTTCAGACAGAAAACGGGTGAGTTTAAAAATTCTGAATACCCTCAGCAGACGCAGCCCTCTAAATACCAGCAGGGATTGAGCGCCCGTATAAAATATACTCAAATAACTTGGAATAATAGCCAGCAAATCAATGATGCCTAAAAAGCTAAAAACGTACCGCCAGGGCTTTTTTATACTCACCAGCCTTAAGAGATATTCAAGGGTAAACATAAATGTAAATGACCATTCCAGGGTCGAAAATAAGTTACCATAATGGTTGTGCCATTGCTCAATACTATCGGCCATTACAATTATGATGCTTGTAAAAATCAATACCAGCAGCGAAACATCAAATGCCTTACCTGCAACTGTGTTTGATTCATAAATGATTTCATGAAGCCTTGCTCTCCACTTTTCATCTTTTTCATCCTTCATAAGTAATTAATCTTTAAACTTATCAAGAAATTAAAGATAACAAGATGTATAAAACGTAAGGAATAATCTTTTGGGTTGAAGAAAACAACGGAGGATTGCTTACTGTCAATACTCAATACCTTCCTTAAACTCTCCGACGCAGTTTTTAGAATCTTTGTTGTTTACCTCAACATGAAGATCCCAATGTTGCATGATACTCATCCTTCAGCCAAGTAAATCGCAATTATTTTTATTTGAATAATTGCTTAAATTTATTCAAGAGTTTCATTTTATAAAAATTAACATCAAAATGAGCAACAATTATTTAGATAGCGTGAAAAAACAATTTAGCTATTACAAAATGCTCGGAGAGAAGGCTATTGACCAACTCCCGGATGACAAGTTATTTTGGCAATGCAATGAAGAAAGTAATAGTGTCGCCTCCATTGTAAAACACCTGTCGGGAAATATGCTTTCTCGTTGGACTGACTTCCTGACAACTGATGGTGAAAAAGATTGGCGAAATAGGGATGAAGAATTTGAGAATGACATGCAAACGAGAGATGCGGTTTTGGATAAATGGAATTCTGGTTGGAATTGTTTATTTAATGCGCTTAATTCTTTGACGCAAGACGACTTGAAGAAGGAAATTTTTATCCGCAACGAACCACACACGGTAATCGAAGCAATAAATAGACAACTCTCGCATTATCCTTATCACGTTGGTCAAATAGTATTTATAGGTAAAATGATTTGTGGCAGTAATTGGAAATCGCTCTCTGTCCCCAAACGAAAATCGCAGGAGTTTAATGCCGAAATGTTTTCAAAACGAAAAACGTGAAAATTAAAGAGAAGTATTATTTTCCTAAACAAAGCATCAAATCAAAAAGTAATAAGACAGATAACTCAACAATTTGGCAATCCTTTATTGCACCGCCTTGATAGTACAAGGTCAAAAACTGCATTTAGCCCCTTACATATTCTGTTTCTTCTTGCAAATTCTCCTGCTACCAAAATGGCCCAGTCGAAGGTTTGTTACCAGCTATTTTAATACCCTTATTTCGAGTTTTACTCCTGCAATCATGTTTATCGCCACGAACGTTTTTGATGAATTGACTAGCTAAAACTACTTATTAAAAAAACATGTAAAATATTATAACTGTAAATAAATTTATTTTATGGAAGTAGGCATTTAGCTACTCCAATTTCAATTGTTTAATAAAAATTGGTTGAGTATTAATCATTCTGCCAGTTATGTTGTGAAAAATCTCTTCTATTGAATTACTTTGATTAAACCTGTAGCAAAATTCGTCCAGGTAGGGCTGTAAATTTCTAACACTATGATGTATACCTCTAAGCCAACCTTTAATCATCATTACTTGGCGATGGAAAAGTTTGAAGTTTTGTTTGGGGTTGCTTGTTTGCTGATGCAACTCTTTATACTCAT
>NZ_KB893355.1 GCF_000374045.1 Segetibacter koreensis DSM 18137
AGCAAATATAACACTAAAAAATTAACCCGAAAATATTTATCTCACAAACCCAACCCCCTTTCACTTTTCTTTAGAGTTTGAATTGCAAAAACCAGACTAAAAGCACTAGAATATACATGTTATAGAAATTATCTTTTTCCGTTTAATACTGAAAGAGAAACACGTTTTTGAGAATCAGGGGGAAGAATTGAAGAAGGGTATTCAACAGCGGTTAAAAAAAGTCCCTTTGCCGGAGTTGAAAAATTCGCTTTAGTACAATCATGTGCTTCAATAATATTATTGAAATTATAGAGGGAAAGGGTTCCCCTACCTACCTGTAACATCGTTCCCACCAACCCCCTAACCATGCCTCGAAGAAAACGATTAGACTTAACGTTGTAAATCAACCTGTCGTTATCGTGCAGCCAATTACTTTTGGTTATTGTGCAAAGATTAGTATATGCCTGGGTATTTCTTTTTGAAAAAGATGTAAAATTGGTATAGTTACGAATGGAAGAGGCCGCTTCCTGCAGTGCTTCTATGTGTAGTTTGTACGGGTAAAACCAGGCCGTTTCTATCAAAAACGGATTTTTTAAAAAATAAATATAATATGAATACTCCCTTGAAATGGCGTGAAATCTGCAGTGAGCATTATCGGGAACGTGAGTAACTGCCTTTATAACAATGTCATTTGGCAAAATTGCATTTAGGTTATATAAAGTTTGCCCCGGCCATTCGAAATCAATGTCAAAATGAAAATAATTTTGTAAGGCATGAACGCCCGCATCCGTTCTGGAAGCGCCTGTTAAATTAACATTCAGCCGAAATATAGTAGCTAATGCTTTTTCAATCTCTCCCTGTACTGTTACTGCATTTTTCTGTATTTGAAAACCAGCATAATTAGTTCCTTTATAACTTACTTCAAGAAAATACCTCATGTACAACGTTTAATAGCTTTCAATCCTATTTAAGCATCGCTTTAAAACGATCTATAAATGCAGGATCAATAAATTCAGATTGTAGCGTGGGATATTCCGAAACGTCAGCTACTGAATTATAAGAAGCATTAAAAAAATTATATCTTCCTTCGTCAGATAAAAACAGAGTAGACAGACTTTTAATTTGCCTGGTGGTGAAGCATTTATTTTTATAAACTTTTCTTGCTGCGTTAATCATTTTCTCATCTGTTGTTTCCATCGCCATTTTTCTTCTTAAGCGTGTGTAATCTTCATCGGTTGCAATATTTTTACATTGGCTGTTTATTATCTCTGATGCATTATTTTCTGATGCAGAAGATTTTTCGCTACCATCTTTTTTTGATTTATCCATATTTACATCAAGAAACTTTAAACTGTCTTTAGCTGCCTCTTTTAAAGCAGATGGCTCAGTTGCAGCAACATCGGTACTTTTAGTGTTGTCTGTTTCAGTTGATGAAATCTTGTTTTCAGTATTTGATTGAGATTTATCGGCCGGAATAATGACGTGAATAGTGTCGGTATCTTTACCATTACGATCAGAATAAGCCATATGTAAGCCGTCTTCCTCTTTCATTTCTGAAACTTTGTTTACGTCATTCCCAACACCGTGTTTTTCCTCAACATTATCTTTTTCGGCTGGTTTTTCACTTGCATTCGGATCTCCAGAAGCGTTATTATTTCCTTTGGCTTCAGCAACGTCGTTAGTTTTTACTTCTTTTGAGGTGTCGTTGTTCACATCCTGACTATCTTTTGCACTATCAGAATTTTTTGCCGTACTAGGAGAAGCTGAAGAATTTGTCTTCTTTTTATCGAAAGAAATTATAGGATCAAGATCTTGTTTTGCTACATCTTTTTCACTTAATGCTTTACTTATATTATCTGTCCTGCCCTCTTCGGCCATTGTAACAGACAGGGACTGAAGATTAAAAAGTCCCCAACCCTTCTCACCAAAATTCTTCAAGTTAAACCCGAGGTCCTTATTATTTATTTCGCATTGAAAGCTCTGCTCGGGAAAGGCGTTTTTGGCAAAACCAATAGAAAAATTATAGTTACCGTCGGTAAGTTTTGGAATAATCACGTACCCGGTTGCGGTTGAACTATACAATTTTCCATTTAGAGAAACATAAAAAGGTTGATTGTTGTCCGATTGAATGAAAACAAAATGCTTTTCCTGAGCAAAAAGCGCAAACGAACAAAAAGTAAAGAAAAATATAATTAGCAGGTACTTCATTTAAACAGTATTAAAAGATTTATCACGTTTACGAATACGACAAAGCTAAATAAAAGTGCTTTAATATTAAGAAATGGTACGTTTGCCGTTTATTATAAAAACTTTAAAAAAAATAATATAACAGTTATTGGCAGAAAACTTTAAAAAAGGCATAGATAAGATCATAACTTTTAGAGATTACATTTCTACGTTTGAACCCGCGTTTAAGGATGAAGCTAACAGGCAATTGAAAGCTTAAAAACTAAAAAGCAAACTCTGCATTTCGAAGAATGATTTTTCGGCAATGAAGGAACAACTCAAGTATTTGGATAAGAAAATTATGCAAGCGTTCTCAAAAGATAATGCAATATTATAAGAACAAAACGCCAATACGCATAATTAATTTATATTATATTATTTCGCTTTCCATTCTTAACTGTTTTATACGTACTGCCTGAAATGGTGTTAAAGAGAATATTGTTTAAAAAATCAAATGATTAATAATGATGTAAAGAAGATATGGTAGAGTTTTTGCATAAACTTTGTTGGTCTACCTTATAATTTTTTATCTATTTTTACTCAAACGACCTCGTATGATATCGAAACTTTCTGAGGGAGTACAAATAAGCGTGGAAACATTTTATCAGCCAGATTATAGTAATCCGGTTAATAGTGAGTTTATGTTTGCTTATCGTATCACCATCGAAAACCACAATAGCTTTCCAGTTCAACTGCATCGGAGACAATGGCATATCTTTGACAGCAATGGAGAATACCGGGAGGTAGAGGGTGAAGGTGTTGTAGGGCAACAACCTTTATTGCAACCGGGACAACAATTTCAATATGTAAGTGGTTGTAACCTGCGAACTGAAATGGGAAAAATGTTTGGAAAATATGTGATGGAAAATCTAAACAATAAGAAAACATTTGAAGTTAATATTCCTGCTTTCGAGATGGTAGTGCCTTATAAAATGAATTAACTCTCAGGAAACACCTCTTGATAAAGTTTAAATTAGTGATGAATTAAGCAGATATAGTAACCTATTCTATATAATGTCACAATTGCTTATTCTCCCAATTACCGAATAATTAAGGTTTATACTTAGCTTGCTCAAAAATGGTTTTAGGATTTATTTGTAATAATTGTTCTAAAGAGACTTTATCATTTTTCGCCATCCATTTTTTTACAATTTGCCATCCTGAAAACTGGCCTATAAAACCCGGCGACTCTTTTCCAAATACCTGTGTTTGGGGAGCATCATTCATATAGTCTTTTGTAACTGATGGATCTGTTGAAAATAAAAGATCGTTTTGAACAAAAAAGGTCCAAATAGTTTGTTCATTCGCGTAACATCCTTCTAATTGCTTTTTCGTATATCCTGTCTTTAAAGTATCTGGCGTATCAGGCATAAGCTGATCAAGAACGTATAATCTTTTCCCCGCCTGAATCATTTGTTCTACTAATGGTCTGCCTGCGTTGTTATCTGGAAAGATATCGTCTACAATAGTTTTAATACAATTTACAGGAATATACTCTTTCCCAAACCTTTTTGAAATATAAGCAGGGTACAACTCCTGCCCTGCCTCACTTTGATACAAGGAGAAACCTTTTCCCATGTAAAGTTGGAGTCCTACAGCAAGCGCATCGGTCGTTAATATATTTCCATAGCTATTAATTGGCCCGATAAAAGTAATCAGTCTAGTCGGCAGCTTATAAGATGGAAAGTAATACTTCACAAACTGCAACCCCCTTGTGACCTCTTTCTCAGTAGCACTTACATCTGCAAATAGCTTTTTAGCAGAATCATTTAACGGTGTATAAGAACTAATAAAAGCTTTAACCTCCTGGTCAACAGCTGAAGCACTATCAGGTTGAGGAGGAAGTGCGAGTATATTAAAAATAAAATCCTGCAGAAAAGAAGGATATTTTTGGTGTAGTTGCTGCAGAGATTCATCTATATGATTTGTATCGATTGAAAAAAAATCTCTTTCGAAACGCTGCAATTGCAAATGCACTTTTATGCCGGAAACATCCGGAACTTTTCTTCCCTTGCAACTGCTAATCATTATGATAATTAAGAGATACCAGCAAAACCTCTTCATAAAAATAATCTTTTGGGGCAAATTACATTAAGGCACGAACTTTATAGCGTGAAATATAATTATAGAAATCTTTAACCATGAAAATTGTACTGGCACAACAGAATTATCACATAGGGAATTTCGAAAAAAATATTGAAAAAATTATTTCCGCGATTGAAAAAGCAAAAGCCGGCGGAGCTGACCTGGTCGTTTTTAGCGAATTGTGTATTTGTGGTTATCCCCCGCGTGACTTCCTCGAGTTCAATGACTTCATTAATAAATGTTACCAGGCAATTGATGAGATAAAACAGCATGCAGATACTATAGGAGTATTAGTGGGCTCACCTGCAAAAAACCCTGTTGTACAAGGAAAAGATCTCTTTAATGCTGCTTTTCTTCTGTATGAAAAAGAGATAAAGGGCGAGGTTCACAAAACCCTTTTGCCCACTTATGATGTATTTGATGAATATCGATATTTCGAACCAGCTTTTGATTGGAAAGTGCTTGAGTTTAAAGGCAAAAGACTTGCTGTGACAATCTGTGAAGATATCTGGAATATTAACGATAATCCTTTGTATCGCATTTGCCCGATGGACAAACTGATGGAGCAGAATCCTGATGTTATGATAAATCTCAGTGCATCTCCTTTTGATTATATACATGAAGAGGAAAGAAAATCAGTAATCAAATCAAATGTAATAAGGTACAAGCTTCCAATGTTTTACTGTAACGCGGTAGGAAGCCAAACCGAAATTGTCTTTGATGGCGCTTCATTGATATTTGATAAAGAAGGCAACTTGTGCAAGGCTTTACCGTCTTTTGAAGAAGCGGTTGAGGGAGTTACGCTAAATGATGACGGAAGTGTAGTTGAAAGTACTTACGATTATATAAAACCTATCACCCATATCAAACCCAATCCATTAAAATATGATCCTAAGCTAAATATACCAGTAATTTATACAGCTTTAATTCATGGAATTAAAGATTACTTTCAAAAAATGGGTTTTACCAAGGCAATTCTTGGTTCTTCCGGAGGTATCGACAGCGCAGTGACACTTGCACTTGCTTGTGAAGCTCTAGGTAAAGAAAATGTTAGAGCTATTTTAATGCCTTCTCCCTACAGCACAGAACATTCTGTAAATGATGCCGTGAAATTAAGTGAGAACCTTGGGAATCCTTATGACATTATAAAGATTGCTGACATTTACGAATCGTTTTTATCTACATTAAAACCCATTTTTAAAGATTTACCTTTCAGCATTGCTGAAGAAAATATACAGAGCCGTACGAGGGGAAATATATTAATGAGTATAGCAAATAAATTTGGCTACATTTTATTAAATACATCTAACAAAAGTGAATTGGCAACAGGGTATGGAACGTTGTATGGAGACATGGCAGGGGGAATAGGTGTGCTGGGTGATTGCTATAAATTACAGGTATATGCACTTGCAGAATATATTAATCGAGATACTGAAATAATTCCAGATAATATTATTCATAAAGCACCCAGTGCTGAGTTAAGACCGGATCAAAAAGATGTGGATAGCTTGCCAGAGTACAACATTCTCGACGAAATTTTATACCAGTATATAGAGAGGCGCAAAGGTCCGCAGGAAATTAAGAATCAGGGATTTGAAAGCGCACTTACTGATCGCATTCTAAAATTGGTTAATTCGAACGAATATAAACGAAACCAATTTTGTCCGATTATAAGAGTTAGCCCTAAAGCATTTGGAGTTGGGAGAAGGGTGCCTATTGTAGGAAAGTACCTTTCATAAATACTAGGGTTAAAGAAACTTCCAGAAACTAATTAAAGTTGGATAGATATACTGAAAATTTATTTTTTTTGGGGGATACTGACTGCACGTTAGTTACTGCAATAACAGGGTAACTTTATTTTACCGGAATTTGTTTTTTTTAGATAATAACAACTAATATGGATCTGAAAAAAGAAGCCGCGGCTAAAGCCGTTTCAATGATAAAAGACAAAAGTATAGTTGGCTTAGGAGCGGGAAGGACTATAGCACACGCTATTGAGTTTTTAAAGAAAAATATAGAAAATGGGTTAAATATCCAAGTGGTGACTTCCTCGTTTACCACAAACCAATTATTACTAAAAAACAAGCTCCCGGTTTTGCAATTATCTTCTTTAAATAAGATTGATATTTATTTTGATGGGTGTGACCAGGTTGACAAAAAATTGAATGCATTGAAGAGTGGAGGCGGAATACATACACACGAAAAGTTGTTAGCGTCTATGTCTGATGAATTTATATTAATGGGAGATGAAACAAAACTTGTTGATAATCTTGATAGTCGTTTTCCCTTAGTTATTGAGATTCTTCCGGAAGCAGAAGTATTTGCTGCAACAAAAATTCAAATGCTTTTTCAGGGAGTAAAAGCAGAATTTAGGATAAATGATAAAAGGGAAGGTCCTGTTCTAACAGAAAATGGAAACTATCTTTTAGATATATGGTTTGATAAATGGCCCGACCTTGCTATAATCAATCCTGTTTTGAAAACAATAACAGGAGTTGTAGAAACTTCTTTGTTTTATATGATGGCAAACAAAGCTATCATCGCTAACGCAAAAGAAGTAGAGGTTTTGGAACGCAGCTAAATAAAACTTTTTCTTCCTCTTTACAAAATCTTAATTATAGCAAGCGCTTTTATTGAAGAAAATCGCACACACATCTTTATCATTTACACCCAGATTATTTTTAACGCTACCGTTTACGTTTGAGTTAGAATCAAAAGACCCTTACGTTTAAAAACTGTAAGGGTCTAAAGAATAATAAATATGGCGGCTACCTACTCTCCCGGTTGG
>NZ_KB893356.1 GCF_000374045.1 Segetibacter koreensis DSM 18137
AGAAGTACCCGAAAGAAAAACAAATGCGGGTGCACAAAAATGCGTTATCCATCTTGTAAAAAATAACTGCGGAGTAGTTGTATCAAGATTGGTGGGCGAATCTGTGGATGCAGTTACGTGTAAAAAATCACGAACATGGTCCAGCGCCATTATAAGCATTACAATTCCCCGCAACATATCAATNNNNTGTATGCGTTGCTTTGGTTGAACTATAGTAGTACTCATAAAGCAGGTTAAGAGTCCTAATTTACGTTTTAATATTCACGCTTTCAACTTGTTGTTGTACATCACCAAACATATTGTCATTCTTTGGCTGGTTAAGCTATTTGTGTTTGGTATTTATAAAACAGGCGCACCCTATCTACTCCACCCTTTAACGCTATTCCTTGTAAGGTTTTGTTTAAAGAGCAGTCTTTTGATTATAGTTTCGCATCCAATCCAGAACACAGAACGCCGTTGGAAGATGTTTACTTACAAAGAAATCCTTGCCCGTGATAAAGCTTTTTTAGACATCAGCTGATTAAAAGACTAATTGCTTGGCGACATAGGTAACCTTCGTGATCGTAATGTATTAGCAGAGGAGATAGCGGAAAATTTGGAGAGTGCGCTGGGGAGTAATGAACGCAGTAATCCCTCTTTGAAATTACATCCTGCAGATTTGATCTTACCTATTCATTTAAGTTCGAAATCTCATCTCTCTTTTCTTAATAAAAAATTAAATGCCTGTTATACGTATATTTAAAAAGTATACGTACATTGGAAGAAATTTGAGCCATGACCGTTAAACTGACTTTAAGTATAAATGAAGAAATCGTAAGGAAAGCAAAACGCATTTCTTTCAGACGCGGTAAAAGCGTAAGTAAACTAATTGAAGAATATATAAATTCATTACCGGAGAAAGACGATGCAGAAGAAAACGCAGTTGATAAAATCAAAAAAATAATGCAAGGAAAAGTTACCGAGCCTCAGGTCGATTGGAAAAAAGCTAAAGAAGAAGGTTTAAACGGTAAGTATGGCATATAAAGTATTTATTGATACTAATGTTTTTCTCGATGTTTTTCTTGAAAGGACAGCTAACTGGAAAGATTCTGAATTGATATTGCGACAAGCGGCAACAGAACAAATTAGCCTGTTTACTTCAGCTAATAACCTGGTCAATATCATTTATGTACTTCGCAAGCAAGCACTGAAAAACTTCGAAATCATTGAGGTCTTAGAATTAACCCTTACTTATACCCAACTGGTTAATACCTCAAACGCATCTTTTCGCCAGGCTCTAAGAGCAGGGTTTGATGATTTAGAGGATGCCGTTCAATATTTTACTGCAATTGAAGTAAAAGGAATAAATTATTTTGTAACTTCTAATATTAAAGACTACAAGAAAGCAATAGGTCAATTACCGGTTGTCACGCCCAGCCAGTTTCTAAAATTAAATAAAAAGTAAACTGATAGAGAACACCAAGAATTAAGAGGGGAGATTACCGGTTAAATAACTGCAATCGCTTTTTGTACCTTTTCAACCGTTTTTTGTGGACCTTATTTGTACCCTGATAATTTAACTAATTGACTTTCAGATGCTGTTACTTTCTGTATCGGCAAATAAATCAGCAAATAGAGATAGATATTTAGCTTAAAATGAAGGTGTTGAAACGATTCCAATTTAAAAACAAGCTTTTGGCCTATTGTGAGAGCGTTAATAACCAACTGATAAAGTGTTTGCTGGCCTTGTCTATTCTGCCGGGACAAACAGTCCTCTTTTAAAATGGCTAACCGAGGCTAGTGAATCAGATGAAGCCTACTTTCCATGATATCCGCTTTAGAAGTTGTAGCGAAAACTATACAAACAAATGCGTCTGATCAAATTGTGGAACTGGATGTATCAACTCTTGTTAGTGGAATATACACCCTAAAAGTGGTAACTGGAGATAAGGTGATGCATCAACAATTTGTAAAGTTGTAGAGAGCTCAGCAACCTTTTTAAAAAATAATCACTCTTATTCTTGGTTTTTCATAGAATATTGGATAAAAACGGGGCGGGATTTCTATCTCAGCCCCCTTTTCTTTACCAGGCGACAAAATTCCATTTACCCTTCCAACTTTTATATCATTTTAAAAATCACATAAATATGTGGTTGGACGGGTTGAAAAAAAGTCTACATTAGCAAATCTAAGTTCAACCATTGACTGCTAACCAGAATCCCGAACAGCTTGTCCGCGACCAAATTGACAAAATGCTTCTCGCATCGGGTTGGCTGGTGCAATCTAAAAAACAAATTAACCTTGCTGCCGCTGTTGGTGTTGCCGTTCGAGAATACCACACAGACATTGGTCCTGCTGATTATATCCTCTTTGTAAATAAAAAACCGTTGGTGTTATAGAAGCCAAACGTGAGGAAGAAGGTGTTCGGCTTACTGTGCACGAAGATCAGTCTGCCGATTATGCAACTGCAAAGCTCAAGTACATTATCAACGATCCATTGTCTTTTGTTTATGAAAGTACAGGTGAAGTAACTCGTTTTACTGATTACCGTGATCCCAAACCCCGTTCAAGGCCTGTGTTTACTTTTCATCGCCCAGAGACATTAGAGGTTCTGATAAGAGAGACAAAAACGTTACGAGCAAAGGTTTTTGATATACCTGTTTCACCTTCTTTCTCCTCCCCAGAAGGGGGAGGCAGGGTGGGGGCTGGCTTAAGAGATTGCCAGGTAACCGCCATCAATAATTTAGAAAAGTCATTCAGGGAAAACAGGCCAAAGGCACTGGTACAAATGGCCACTGGTTCAGGTAAAACCTTTACTGCCATTACCAGTATTTATCGCTTATTAAAGTTTGCCAAGGCAAAACGCATTTTATTCCTTGTAAATACCAAGAACCTTGGTGAACAGGCAGAGCAGGAATTCAGGCGGTTTGAACCGCAGGACGACAACCGGCTCTTTCCGGAGTTATATGGCGTTACAAGGTTAAGCAGTTCTTTTATTCCTCACGATAGCCAGGTGTATATCAGTACTATTCAAAGGTTGTATTATAGCCATCCACTGGAAAAGAAACCAGGCATGAGCCTCAAGGAAGTGTTGGAAAGAATACACTTAGGCGATACCAGCGAAGACATGTTGACCACCTTAGCCAATCGCCTTATCCGTTTAGATAAACAGATCAACGAAAAGGAAAAGATGAGCTTTGCCGAAAAAGCAGGCGGGCAAACCATCAATCATGTAGTAAAGGAGTTGTTGAATGCATATGACGCAGATACGGTAGAAGGTGTAAGGTGTAAGGTTGAAGGTGAAAACCCGGGAGCATCACCAGAACAAATAAACTCACTACTGACAACTCACCACTCACAACCAATTGAAAAGGCTACAGCGGTATTCAACGACCCTGATCTTCGCAACTATATTATTGACATTCGTAAAAAATACGACCAGGTTATTGATACTATTAATCCCGATGAAATAGTAAACATTGGTTGGGTAAAGGATAACAAAGCTGCTGCTGAAAATACAGTTCACGATTTTAAAGCATGGATAGAACAACACAAGACAGAGATAACGGCATTGCAAATATTTTATGCTCAACCTTACCAAAGGCGTGAGTTGAGTTATAAGATGATTAAAGACCTGGTAGAAACTATTAAAACAACTAAGCCTGTTCTTGCTCCTTTGCACGTATGGCAGGCATACAACCAACTTGAAAAGGTAAAAGGCCAGCCAAAGAACGAATTAATTGCATTGGTATCGCTCATACGTAAAGTAAGTGGAATGGATGCTATCCTTACCAGTTTCGATAAAACGGTAGATAAGAATTTCCAGGACTGGATCTTTAAGAAACAGGCAGGCACACTCAAGTACACCGAAGAACAGGTACAATGGCTGCGGATGATAAAGGATTACATAGCCAACTCGTTTCACGTAGACAGGGATGATTTCGAACTCGACCCTTTCAACAAGCAAGGCGGGCTGGGTAAGATGTGGCAGTTGTTTGGCGAACAAACGGATGAAATTATTAATGAATTAAATGAAAGTTTGGTGGCATAATACCCGTCATTGCGAGGAGGCACGACGAAGCAATCTCCTAAACCGAAGCGGGGTGTTTTTATGAACCAAACTGCATTGCTACTATGAAACAGCCGTTGCGTCGCACTCTTGTACTGAAGTAGTTGCTTCAGCAGAAGAAACAACCTTGATTATTTTAATCAAACATTGTGTTATTAGGGTTAAGAGAAAGCTGTTCAGGATGGAGTATTGATACCTTAATGTTTTTGAAATAGAAACGAAGATCACAAACTAAAACTCATGAGAGAAATTCTTATAAATCAAACGTTATAGTTTGAGCAATAAATACATACACCTTTTCATCTAATAGTACAATTTTGAACAACATGAAACTAATTTTCACCTGGATTGAAGCCCATCAGGCAATTGCAGAAAAACTTCTTGGTTATCGAGACAATCAACTTGAGCTAATTGAAATTTTAAAACAAGCTGGGGTGGATGGTTTTAATGATGAAGACGTTGAAGATAATAAAGTACCCTTAACAGAAATTGATCCTTTTACTTTTTTTAGTTATATCTATAAACATGGCCCCTTAAGGAACAAGCTGGTATTAAGGAAGGTTTGTGAAGTAATGAATATAGCTATTGAAGTTAAGGACATATGCGGAGTTCCTTCTTCTGACGCAAGAAACGTGTGGTATTTTCCATACAAACATGGTCGTAATAATAATGAGATAAATCGCCTGTGGAGTTTTTTTGAAAGGCTACTTAGCAATAATATTCTGACTAACGTTTTATAAGCAGTTGAATTGCAGCCCTAATTCATCAGTCTTTATATCAAACTTATGAATAAGCTTTCTCATTTCCTGCACTTTTCTTTTGCGCTTTTGATCTAAGAATTCATAGCCGTGTTCGTTGTTATATGGTTGCTTTTATCACCATATTCCATATAATCACTGCCAGCTTTCTTGCTGTTGCACTGATCGCTGACACTCTTCCTTTTCGGTAGTTGATCCGGTTGAAAAAATTGGAAAGCGGTG
>NZ_KB893357.1 GCF_000374045.1 Segetibacter koreensis DSM 18137
AAAGACAAACAAGAAAAAGCGACAAGGCACTACATCAAAAAATTGAAACAATTAGGCTATGAAGTACAACTGGCATCATAAGTACAAGGCCGATTCTTATTGGTGAAACAATCCCGTCGGTGAAATTGGTTTTGCCTGCTTATAAGCACTTAACATTGTACAGCTATAGTACGGGGAAGAAAATTTTTAATCTTTAGCAGGCGCACTTATGATGCTTTATTAGTCAAACTCCAACCCTTACCCTTTCGCTTAACATCAATCCATTACTAAGGTGGCCGGGTGAAGAAAAAGTATTTGCATAACGTATTAAGAATTTTCGGAAGAAAAGAAAATGAGACGATTTAGGTTTTTAAAGGCATTTGTGACAAAAATCATTTTTAATTAAGTCGATTTTGTTTAACCATTTTCCGGTATTGATTTATGTAGCACTAAGAGAAAAACTAACTGAACTGTCAACCAAAGTCTGAATTTTCATAAATAAAGGTTGCTACAACTTTACAAACTGCTTATAAATAACTTGCTTACCACTTGCAGCCTTTAAAATATACACTTCCCTTGGCCAGTGAGGATACATCTAGTTGAACAATTATTTCAGATCATAGTGCGAATTTTGTGACATTGATCACATTCTGACGAACTTTTTTATGACATTTATCAATTTCACACTTTCTTTTGGTTTGTGGTACGTGGTAGGTGACTTGGAGAATTCATTAAAAGAATTCTTATTGTTGACAAAGAATGGTAATTTTTTTTTGATAGAAAAGAAGATAACGACAAATCTAACAAGACCTATACATTGAATTAATTGTTTCTCCCTTCGCCTGGTTGTTTGCAGCAAGATTGGACGAATATACCGGGTCGCCCTGCACGTACACAATTTGCCAAATGATTTCAGGGTTAGTACCTTTTTTATTGGCATCAAAAACATCGGGAAAAGGCAGGTCAGATAAGTTGGCAAAAGTGCGCATGTTATAGCATGCCGTTAAATACGCTTTTGCATTTTCTAAGTTAGTGGCTGCGTTTCCCGGGTCTAGCGTTGTTGCCATAGTCAGATATACCTGTCCTAACAAACCGTTTGCAGCTTGCATTGAAACCCTGCCTTTATTCGCCAAAGATTGAACAACCGGCAAGTTGCTACTAACTACATCTTTTAAATCCTGTACTATTTGTGTATACACCTTCTCTCTGGGCGCACGTACTGTGAGCGCAGTTGCCTGGTCTGCATCTGATAACGCTTCTGTTACCACAGGCACATCTCCAAACTCACTTACAAGGTTAAAATACATACAAGCCCTGATAAACTTCATCTCCTCTATGTATTGGGTTTTAATGCTATCACTACTAAATTTTACTTTGTCAATATTTGATAGTACCAGGTTTGCCCTTGAAATTGGTACATATAATCCAGTCCAATGGCTTCCTGCACTTTCCTTTTTCTTTTTTGTTCCTTTTCTTTTTAAAGTTCCAACCTATAGCAAAGATCAGTACCGTGTTTTCGCCGAAGTGGACCAACTCGTATACGATGGTGGCCTGATTACCACTCAGCAATGGACAGCCGAAGCCACTTGTTCCTTCTTAATCATCCTTATCATTTCTATACCTGCCAATGTCCTTTGTGCTGATTCGAAATTTTTGAACCCTAATACTAAAAACGTTCGCCATTTTATAAATCGATGATCTACCTCTACCCTATTATTTAAATACTTGTTCTGTCTAATTTTGATTTTCTTTAAACGCCTCTTATTGTAAGTTTTCATAGCTTCCTTATTGGCTCCGCTTTTATCTATATTCATTACTTTTGGGCAGACATTATTACCTATAGCTTTTACTAGAAATTTGTGTGCGGCCAGCTTATTACTTCTATTTGTTAATAGAAAAGTCAACTGTCTTTCCTTCCTTGTCAACGGCTCTATATAAATACATCCACTCTCCTTTTACCTTTATATAAGTTTCATCGATCCTCCATATTAGCTCCCTTAATTCCTATAAAAGGCACCTAGGATACTTTTGTTTGTGGCAGTGCTATCCTTTTAAAAAAGTTTAGTTGCAAATTTTTAACATCCAATCAGCACAATCTGTAGGGTCAAGAATGTTCCAACTGTGAAATCCTTTTCCTTTTGTAGTGATATACTCCGCTTTGTTGTTGCCAATACTGCCAAGAAATTTATCTAATTTTTCCAAATCAAATGCGTTGATGTCTTCGTATTGCAATTCGTCGCAGTATGTTTTTCGAACAAAATCCAAATCAGGTTCGCTATATAAACGAACAGGAATATTTTTAAGAAACTTAGCATTACCGCCATCTGGCACGTCTGCTGAATATCCCGAATACTTCAAGTATTTGTCATGGCTCTCTTGTGGTGTGCCGTTCAAACTGCCAAGCAAATTTTTCTTAATGAAAGAACCTTCCTTTTTTATTAATCTGCTTTTACATCTATAATTAATTTTATTTTTAGCGGAACGATATATACGAACTAAATCTAAAGGAGGGTCAATAGCAAAGACACCTTTAAAATTTTGTATCGAATCAGCACTTAAAATATGTTCGGCATAATCAATCGCAATCGCTCCGCCTGCTGACAGCCCTCCAATAATGAGGTTAGGATGATTTGATTTGTACCGTTCTGTTTGAATTTTAATTACCGCATTTAATTCTGAAATTGTGTAATCGTCTGCAAACAAAGTTTGATGCAGTTGAGGAACTACTGTTACAAAACCTTTTTCTAATAAAAGATAGGGAAGTTTTGTTTTTTCATAAATACTTTGAGTGCTTTCGCCCCAGCCTGGTAAAAGAATAAGAACGCCTTTTATTTCTTGAGTTGGTTCTATGTAAGAATATGAAAAAGTCTCATCGTTTACTTTACCGTTACCGCTCTTAACCATTTGTCCAAACGTTACATTTAAGAAAGTGAGTAAACTTAAAGGGAGAAGAGTTTTTAGATGCTTCATTAGGAGTGTCTGTTTTGAGAGTGAAAGTCACAACGCATTGCCACCAACGGTTAGGTATTCATGATGGCTGGACATTCGCTGCTGTGTCCCCCCTGAAACTGGAGCCGAATAATAATTAAAAGCAGAAGTTATCTCGAGCGTTCATCAGAATTCAGGCAGCGAGGATGCAATACAGTAGCAGTTTTCAGCTGATCAAACTTCCGTCTGCCAGCTATTACAAATACTTATGTTGGCAGCTGTGTTTCTTAATTTGCTGATTTCATAACATTGAACATCCAGCGCACTCCAAACTTATCCTTACAAGTTCCCCAATATCCCCAGAATTCATCGTGAGGAGCAACACCATCTGCTCCATTCTGAGAAAGTTCTTTATATAAACGATCTGCTTCCTCTTTTGTATCTGGATTCAAACTGATTGTTACATTATTTCCTTCAATTAGTTTATGCCCCATACTTTCAAGTATATCGGTTCCCATAATTTCTGTCCCACCGAGAATCGGTAAGGCGACATGCATTACCTTTTTCTTATCTTCTTCGGAAAGAGAAGGCATGCCTGGTTGTGATGGCATATCGCCCATTCGCATTATGGGAGAAGAAAATTCATTTTTAAAAATTCTTTTATAGGAATTAAATGCTTCTTCTGCATTTCCATTAAAGTTTAGATAAATTGATACGTTTGCCATTTTTTAGTTTTTTAGTTAAATATGAGTGAAAATTAGTTAAAATGTCTGACTAAAAAAAGGCAAAGAACCCAAAATGATTATTGTAAAAATAGCCCGTAAGTTGCTTAGCCGTATAAGATATGTATGGCTAACTGAAAAACCTTACGTGACAGGTATAGTAAAATAACTTGTTTCATTATAACCATTAATCATTGTTCATTACAATACTAAAANCTGCAACCGGACTACTTAACAGTGTGTTGTCATCACGAGCAATAATCAAAAGCGTGAAGCATTGACCTTTATTAAAGCATGTAGCCGGTTGTTTGTTGTGCCAATGAAAAGAAGAGAAGCACAACTCATCATTTATAAATTTAAAAAACAAGAGCTTGTAGCTACACCTGTTGTAGTCTACTCATAGGATGCTGGTAATGGATGATGATTGATAAAAAAATTATTAAATTTGTTATGGACAAAACATCTGGCGAAGGCAGGAGATAATTGAATAAAACCTTCTGTTATCTCTTGCTTTCAAAAGAATATAAA
>NZ_KB893358.1 GCF_000374045.1 Segetibacter koreensis DSM 18137
AATTGAATAAAACCTTCTGTTATCTCTTGCTTTCAAAAGAATATAAAGTACAACGATATTATCCCTGTTTAAATGCCTATATACATAGGACACACTGTTGTGCGTTCGCCTTTTTACGCCTCAGATGTTTCAATCCGTACAAATCCAGTATTGCTGTCGCACAGAAATTGCAAGAACTCTATGAAGCAATTTTCAGGTGCAGAACCAAAATCAATTGCAAATGAATATTTGTCGTCAACCAGCCCAGGTTCTGAACAACTATGGATTACTTCCCCGAGTTCATCATCAGGAAGTTCTTCGTCAATTTTAAGCCATTTGATAACCCATCCGGATAATGAGGAAACATCAATCTTATCTACCATAAATTCAACACTGTTCCAGCAAAAAGGATGGACTTCTACTTTCATTTTCTGAAAATAGAAGTTCAGGGATTTATAATCTAAGTTCTTATCGAGCCTTAATTCTAAAATATGGTCCTTGCTCTTTTGGTCTTTATAGATAAAATCTAAGTAGATCCTGTTAAACGGATAGGAAGTACTTTCGTCGTTTACTTCGATTTGAAGTTCTGATGCACAGATGTCCTTTCCATTTTTTAGTGCACTTATCTCATTGGTAAAATATTCAACATATCGCCGTCTTTCTATTTTAGCGATTTTTAATAGTTCATCGTTCATTTTCTAAGGTTCTGACTAACGTAAGAAAATGGTTGTATCATGATGTAGCTATTCCCAATTCTTCGCCAGTTATTTCAAATTTATCAATTTGCTTTTTAATCTTCTTTACTAATCCCATTTTTCTTTTCTGATCAAGGAATAAGTATTGGGTTGGTGGATTGTAAGGTTGTTGCTTCACAATCATGTTCCAGATGATTACTGCCAGCTTTCTTGCTGTAGCACTAACAGCGGCTGTTCTGCCTTTTCTATACAATATCTTTTTAAAGAAGTTTGCCAGGTGAGTATCCTTTAAATTTCCAATAGAATTGGCAGCTTGTCGTAAGGCAATCTTCAAACGATTGCTTCCTTTCGGCACTTTGTTGCTGATAATTTTTCCTCCTGTTTTTTTATTGTTGGGCGCCAGCCTCATCCAGCTTGTAAAATGTTTTGAAGTTGGAAATTCTTTAAAACCTTCCGGTCCTATTTCACTTATTATAGTAAGGATGGTAGCATGGCTTACTCCTTCTATCTGCATCAGGTCAACACCCCCGAAGTACTGGTAAGCCGCTTGGTTCAGGTCGATACCTTTGATAGCATTTTTGTTTTGTCGCTTGTGTGTTTTTAGTGTGGTTGAAAGTTTTTTTTTGAAGGGTCTGTGTTAATCTGCTCTTGTAGAAACTTATTAATTTGAACGTCGCACTCAGCTATTTTCTTCTGACAGAACTGATAACTTTCAAACTCCTGTTTCAATCCGAACAGGTAGTCTTTTCTATTGTTACCTTTTAAAGCTTTTGCAATTTCTTCTTCGCTTTTGCGACAGTTAAAGTGACGATGCTTTGCCAGCTCTGCAGGATTGAGATTGCCTTTGCAGATATCTTCAATGATAGCCATTCCTGTAAGACCGCATACATCTTTTACAACCACATCTAATCTAAAGTTAAGCAGTTTCAGATACTTCTGCATTTTATGTGTAGCTTCTGCACTTTGGGCAATCCAGTTGCTTCTTTGCCTTGAATAAGTTCTCAAGGTTTCGGTGGTTTCATCTGGTAAAAAGCTGCCGGTTAACAGCCCTATGCTGTGCAGCTTTTGTATCCATCTTGCATCTTTTACATCAGTCTTTTTGCCTTTGATGTTTTTAGTAAACTTCCCATTACAGAGTGTCACCTCAAAACCCCGGCTTGATAGTTCTACATACAGGTTTTGCCAGTAGCTGCCAGTGCTTTCCATAGCTACATGGGTAATGTTGTTATTTTTAAGATGATTGCAAATACTGACCAGGTCATCAGCATATACCCCAAATTCTTTTACATCATTGTCACCTTGCCCGATAGCAACAAAGTGAGAACGACTTCCAATGTCAATCCCTGCACAATGCGGGTGAATAACATCCATTTCAATTTTTGCCATAATTGAACTTTTAAGTAATTAATATGGCTTTAAGAAAATGCACCTATAAATTTATCAATTATTCTGACCGGGGTTGAACACAAAAGCATTCACCACCACTGAATTCATAAACTCTCCGAAAAGGAGTTGTGCATTTCAACCAGAATGACGCACGGAGTTGTAAACTACCATTGCTTAAACCGGTCTCACAAAAAGCCTTTAATGCAAAAGTCGGAGTGATATAAATTGATCCCGTTAGCCAAGGAATTTATTTTCCGGGAAAAAAGGGGAATGACGCACAACGTTGAACATGTTTATGTAGTACTGGTATTTGAAATACTATGCTTCATAAACTTGCCGTTGATTATTAAAGATATAAAAGATTGGATTTATGTTCTTCCGCCAGTATTACATAAACATGCATGTTATGTGCCGTTTGCGTCTGGAGCAACTTTCCAGATAATTTTGTTTTTCCAATAAAAAGCCTATAGGATTATAGAATTTGAATTCCTTCGTTAAAAATGTTATTCCCGTCTATGTAGAGGTTTGTTAATACTTGGCATATCCTTATCATATTCTACTTCAACGGTGTCTCCAATTGTAAGCGTGGTGTCATGGGAATTTCCAGTATACTTTTTCCCGCTAATTGTAAATTCGTAAGAATAAGAAAACTTGGGATGAACCGGTTGATTTCCCATATAATTTCTCTCGTTAATGATTACTGCTTTTGTTTGTCCCGCATTTTCTTTGAGTAACGAATTTGTCAAAAAGCTTCTTATTATTTTATAAATAAAAAGACCAATGATGGCAATTCCAACGAGTATCCAAAATATATTTTTTAGTTTATTCAAATCTCCTAATTGTTATACTTGTCGTTTAAACCTTCCTGATTTAATGGCACATAACAAAAAGAAAAGTATCCGCGAAGCCCCCAATCAAAGCCCCGCATTGTAGTCCTTTTGCGGGGCTTTGTGGTATACTTTTGGGTTGACCGACGT